>CAYFXE010000005.1:50858-70098 GCA_964347035.1 uncultured Eubacteriales bacterium
CATTTTTGCAGGCGATGGCCGACGGCGGCCTGGTGGGTGACGGCGCGATGGGCAGCCTGCTCTACGAGCGGGGCGTCTACGTCAATCGCAACTTCGATGAAGTCAATATTTCTTAATTTCCCCCGTTCAATGTCGTCGAAGACTTTTAAGATTTCACCCAATCCCGAGACAGCAAGGGAATTTTTCAGCCTCAGAGTTCGACATATGCCTCCGACCATGGCCCATCCGATCCCAAGAATGCAGATACTCTCCAAGGCTTTCCTGTAGCTTCGCTTTTCTATGCTTTCCATGGCAGAAAGAAGAGGCCCATAGATATCCGAGATAGAGATGGCTCCATCTATAAAAGATTTCCCTTTTTCTGCGGGCTGCTTTATAGAAATCATTTTCACAGGACATGGAGTGAGATAAAAAGTGCCGATGTCTTTTTCCTCAAGTTTGAGTTGTTTCGATTTTTTCTTTTTGATTTCCCGGGCAGCTAACTCTCTCGGTGTCTCGATAGGGATAACCTGGTCTATGAGGGCTGGGTATTTAACCTGGATCAAACGAACAATAGTGGGACAGACATTGGAGATAAGCGGCTTAGGCCCGTTATATTCTCGGAGGTACTCCTGGATGGCGAAGCTGACTTCTCCGCAGGTAACCGCTAGATCAAATGAATCATCGAATCCTAGTTTATTAATGCCTGAAAGGATTTTCTCCGGTAAAATTTCTCTTCCAAATTGAGTATACAGAGCAGGAGAAGGTATGGCCACTGTATGGCGGAATTTGGTGAGTTCTCCGAAGGGATCTGTCAAAGGGACGATGGCATTGTGGGGACAAACTGTGATACATTCTCCACAATCGATGCATTTTTCTTCGATGATTACGGCCTTTCCATTTCTGACTCTTATAGCTTGAGTGGGACAAATCCGTAAACATTTCATTCGGCCGTCACACTTTTCGGTATCAATCCGGATGGAATGGAAGTATTGATTCATTTTTTTCCTTTTTGATCCAAGCACATCGTTATTTTTAAAGATGTTCCTTTACCAGGAGTTGAAGAAATCTCGAATTTGTCAGAGTTTTTCTCTATGTTGGGAAGCCCCATCCCTGCTCCAAATCCCATTTCCCGCATTTCGTCTGTGGCTGTGGAATAACCTTCCTGCATTGCTTTCTCGACATCTTCGATTCCAGGGCCTTCATCCTCGAGTTCAAGATGGAGTTTTTTTGGCGTAATATTCAACATGAGAATAGCTCTCTGGGCATACATGACGACATTCATCTCTGCCTCATAAGCGGCAATGGATGTGCGACGGATAATAGAGGGATCGATGCCGATCTCTTGCAGAAGCTCTTTGATATCAGTCGAAGCTCTTCCGGCATTGCTGAAATCTCCACCTGTGATTTCAAATTTTTGAGTTAGTACAACTTCATCGCTCATCATCATTTTTTGTCGGGGAGACTGCTGACTCCGGAAAGTCCGTGACTGAAGAGAAGGCCGCAGGCTGTATACATCATGTACTTGGTCGTTAGAAGAGGAATTCCTTTTTCCCTGGCTAATGCGATTCCCTCGTTGTCTGGTTTTTTGCCTCGAACATACACAATGGCTTTAGCATCGATGATATTTGCTGTTCTGACAGACTGAGCATTGGATAGACCAGTCAGAAGGAGAATTCCTGGTTTACCAAGGGCCAGGACATCACTCATGAGATCAGATCCTCCAGCGAACATGATTTCTAAGTCAAGACTACCTTCCCCGCAGATGACTTCGGCTTGAAGGAGTTTTTTGATTTCTTTTAAAGTCATTTTATTTTTCAGGGGCTTATAATTTCAAGGCGAATATAACCACAGACATCGTAACTATTCAGGCATCCAGAAGTCAATGGTAAAACAATCGGGACAAAAAAATAGAACCGTCACTATTTATTCAGAAATATTCCTCTGCAATCTTTTGAGCCATCAAGGGAACGGCTTTTTTAACTGGCTCTGACAGTCCTGATTCAATCGTTTCTGGGATTGTCTGAATTTGGCAGGCTTTGACATCGACTTTAACTGAACAGAAATCCTGCAGCTCTTTTAAAAGATTGGAAGAGGGGACTTGATGGATTGAGAAATCATCGATTTTTTCTTCGGGGATCTCATCCAGGGAAATATCAAAAATTTCACCCGGTTTTCTCCCTTTGTCTACAGCATCTATGACCACGATAACTTTCGGGCGAACATCACTTAATGAAATGGTAAAAAGGATATTTCTTATACCTGTGCCCACGTCCAATAAACATATGTTTTCTGGGATGTCGTAGTGGCGCTCCAAATATTCGATGATGTCAGGTCCGAATCCGTCATCACCGAAAAGCTTATTCCCCACTCCAGCGATCAGGATTTCTTTTCGACAGTAGACAGGAAACGGGTCCATTTCTCACTCGAAAGAATCACCCAATTTTCTGAAGGCGGACAACTATTGGAATGTTAGGTGTTCGTGTTCACCTAAGTGCAGGCTCTCAGTCAGCCTCGAGAGTTGCTAGGTTTGATTATTAGATATTGGAATAGGTAGCTAATTTATTCCCTTCAGGATCAACAATATTAATCTTTACACCGAGCTTTCCATCCAACTGGTGTGTCGCGCAGGAGAGACAGGGGTCATAAGCCCTGATCGTCATCTCGACCGTATTGAGAATTTCCTCGTCATATTTGCCGTCTTTGATCAAGTCTTTGGCTGCACTTTTAACGGACATGTTTATGGCCGCATTATTATGGGTGGTACCGACAATCAGGTTCACATTGGTCATAAGACCATTTTCGTCTGTCTCATAGTCATGAATCAGTGTTCCTCTGGGAGCTTCCACACAGCCAATCCCTCTGGCTGCTCTTGGTTCTACTTTCTTTCTTATATCAGTACTGGTGATCTCGGGATCATCAAGGAGTCGAATCGTGTTTTCTGCGTTATACAGTAACTCGATTAACCTTGCCCAGTGGAAGAGCAGGGACTGTTGAGCAGGGCGACCGAATTTTTCTCTGAATTCTTCAAACTCAGCTTGAGCTAAAGGTGTAGGAATCTTATCACAGACATTCATTCGAGCCAGTGTATTGGTCCGATAAATCCCACTTGGATTATCCAGGTCCATAGAAAACTCACCTGCTTTCTTCATGTAGGGGAACTTCAAATAGGACCAGGGTTCAACATGCTCGCGGATATAATCGGTGTACTGCTCGTATGTGAAATCTTCATAAGAACCGTCGGCATTCATCATCCGCAGCTTTCCATCGTAAAGATCAAGAGCACCATCTTCAGTCACGGTTCCCAAAAATCCTGTGTTAAGGACGGCCAGGGAATTGACGACATCCAGATATTTCGGAAAGAGGTTCTCTTTGGCAAATGAAATGGAAAATTTAGAAAACTCGAGTAATTCGTCTGCCATTGTCCTCACTTCCTGTTTCTCTTCCTCTAGCAAAGGACGGCTGAATCCGCCTGGAACTGCGGCGGCAGGATGGATGGCTTTTCCAGCAATTTTTTCCAGCATTTTGGCGGCCATATGTCTGCATCTGACAACTTTTCTGGCGATATCTGGAGCTTCACCCAGAATTCCGATGACATTCCGGACCGAATAATCAGCACCCGGCCCCAGCACAAAATCTGCTCCAGCTAAGAAGTAGAAGTGGAGGATATGTTCTTCCATGTAAGCAATGCTGTTACACAACTCTCTTAATTTCTTCCCAGCAGGAGGAGGGTCCACGCCAAAAACCGCATCAGTCGCCTTGGCTGAAGCGTTGTGATGAGACCAGGGACAAACCCCACAAATCCGCGTTGTGATTCTCGGCATTTCTTCGACAGGCTTGCCAATACAAAATTTCTCAAATCCTCTTAGTTCAAGGACATTGACTTGAGTGTCTTCGACATTTCCGGCATCATCAAGCTGAATAGTAATTTTGGCATGCCCTTCGATTCTTGTGACTGGTTGAATAGTTAGTGTTTTTCCCATGATTTAACTCCTCTTTGGTAAAGGTCGCAAACGACCGGCCCCTGAAAACCTGTTAAAAGTCGCCGCACGATCTGGTATTTGTTTGACATCGAGGCCTATAGAGGAAAGAGCTCCCATCATATCAACCATCGGATTGGCGGTATCTGAGAGAGGGCCAAAACATCCCCGACAGGGCATGTAGGCTTTTATGCATCTAGGTGTTTTCTCTGCTCCCCCACAGCCTGATCTTGTGGCGGGGCCATTGCACAGGTACCCTTGTTCCATAAAACAGCGAACAGTATCCAAGGGTTTCCCGACTTCAAATTCCACGGATTCAAGGGGTCTTTTCACACTGGCCACGGCTTTTTCTTTTCTGATAGTGGGACATTCATCACAAACACTCTTTGATGGAAGGGTGACTTCTCTTCCTTCTAAAAGTGCAGTCAACGCTTCAGCGACCATTTCAGGGGTTGTCGGACAGCCGGGCAGCTTGAGGTCAATATCTACGACTTCATGTAGAGCGTAAATCCTATCGGTAAAAGGTGATATTGCCTGAGTCGGTGTATCTGCCGAATCTGTGGAGACAGAACCTCGAAAAACCTTTTCTTGAAGATCATCAACTGTAAACTGATTAGCAAGAGCTGGTACACCGCCATAACATGCACAAGATCCTAAAGCAATGAGTGTTTTACACTTTTTCCTCATCTCCTCAGCTAATTCTTTGTTCTCTTCCACCCGGATTCCGCCAGAAATAATTCCCACATCGGCTTCAGGAATCTCTGGGCCGGATTGATCGCCTGTCTGTCCAAATAATTTATGATCCATGATGACGGGCATGTGGACAAACTCAAGCTGGGGTAGAAGGTCAAGAAGTGGTTCGCCAATGTCAAGGATGGTTACCTCACATCCTGCACAGATGGTGAACCATTCTTCCGCTACTTTAACAGCCATTTTTCACCTCCTAAATTTATGGTTGTAATTATAAGACAGTGGGTGTTTTTAAGCGGCATTAGCTAAAATGCGCTCTTTTCCGCACCAGATAAACTTAGTGTAATTATAGGAAAAGTATTGAAAATCTTATAATTACACTCAATTTTATTGATAATAAATATTGTTGTCAATACAAAAAAGCAAAAAATATCACCATATTGATTTTTTTCCAGAATCCCTTTTATTTAGGCTTGCTTTTTTGTTTGAAAAAAAAGTAAAATTAGGAAAACAAAATCCAAACTAGACAAAAAGGAGGAAGAATGAGAAGAAAAATTTCGTTTATTCTTGCCGTTATTTTCCTCGCATTTATCCTGCAAACCTGTGCGCAGAAACCTGAAGAGGGCCTTCTCAAGAGATATTTTCATGCCATTTCTTTGAATGACTTGACCACGATGTCAACCATGGCCTTGGAGCCAGTTGCTCTCGAGGTCGCCACTTGGGAGATTGTCCAGGTCGGTGAAGAAATGGTGGTCCCTGCTAATCTTCCATATTTGAATAAACAAGAATTAGAATTCAAGAAAAAACTGGAAGACCATGTCGGCGTCACTCTTGACGCAAGAGACGAATTAGATGAGGCTGAATTCGAGCTGGAAAATGCCCGCACGAGAGCGGCCAGACGAGCTGCCCAAAAAAAGGTGGATGATCTCAAGGCCAAGTATGAGGAAGTCTATTCCGAACATAAAGATTTGCAGAAAGGATATAACGAAGCCAAGGCCACTTCAGCCAGAGAAGAGGAGATAACAAGTTTCTCCTTGGGGGAAAGAGATCTCGCCAATATAAGAGATCTAACGGGTGAGGTCTCATCCAAGGAAGTCGATGTTAAAATTGTGACTAAAGACGACGAAGAGAAGACGTACAGATTTTACCTTAGGAATTACAGCCTCAGGGACGAGGCTTTAGGCATCGATCGTCAGGGAAGATGGGTCATTGTCAATTTTGAGCCCATCAGCTGATATTGACACTTCCTTTTATTTCATTTATAAATATTCTTTTTTTTAAACCGGGCCGTTAGCTCAGAGGGAGAGCACCGGCCTTTTAAGCCGGGTGTCGCTGGTTCGAGTCCAGCACGGCTCACCAACCATAAGCGCCCCTGTCGTCTAGCCTGGCCTAGGACATCGCCCTTTCAAGGCGGCAACACGGGTTCAAATCCCGTCGGGGGCGTTTTTTTAGATGGACGTCCTCTGTCTATAGAGAAATTCTTATCTGGAGATTGCAGAGGTTAAGGAGAGGCTGCCAGGGTTGAAATTTCGATAGTTTATTCATAATATCAGACTAACATTAATGGAGGATTGAGGGATGCGAAATCATATGAATCAAAATAATTCTCTGAGCAAAACGCTTTTCCGTGTCGCAACGGTTTTCGGAATTCTTTTCCTTTTTTTATTTCCCCTCGAGTGCTCAACCGGTGAGATCTTCTCGGCCGAGGATGTCTTAAAAACTAAAACATGCAACAACGTGGAGATAAGCCCTGATGGCGAATGGATTGCTTATACTGTGTCTGTGCCGAGGGAAGCGAGCGACAAGCCTGGGGGAGCCTACAGTGAACTCTATGTTGTTTCGGTCAAAACAGGGGAAGTCCATCCATTCATAACAGGTAAGACCAATGTCTCCTCGCCTCTCTGGAGCCCGGATGGATCGATGATCGCTTTTCTCACCAGAAGAGGGGAAAAAGCCAAGACCCAGGTCTGGACCATCCCCGTCAATGGTGGAGAGGCTTATCAGGTCACCTGCTCCGAGAGTCACATCTCTTCATTCCGGTGGCATCCGGATGGCAAGCAGATTGCTTATATCGCTGCAACTCCCAAGACAGAAAGAAAAGAGGAGCTGGAAAAGAAAGGTTTCGGTTTCGTCTTTTTTGAGGAAAGTCTAAAACATCGCAATCTTTATATCACTTCTGCTGAGAGTATAGACGAGGACTGTAAATTAGAACGGTTGACCGAAGGGATCACTGTTTGGAGCTTTGAGTTCAGCCCTGATGGGAAGACCATTGCTGCGGCGATCTCTCCTTATAATCTTGTCGACGAACGGTACATGTTCCAGAAACTCCATCTTCTCGATATCGAAACAAAGAAACTCACTCGGCTCACCAACAACCCGGGCAAACTTGGAAATTACGCCTTCGGCCCTGACGGATCCTGGATTGTTTACGGCGCTGCCAGAGAGAGAGCAGACCATGCTGTTAGTCAGGCTTATGTGATTCCTGTAACCGGAGGAAACCCGAAAAACCTGACACCGCCCGACTTCATGGGACACATCAACTGGGTTGGTTGGAAGGATGGCAAAACTATCATCTACCGTGCTGCTGAAGGTGTTTGGCCTACACTCAACACTGTCAGTGTCGAAGGAGGACAGCGACAGGTCATCCTTCATTCTGAAGAGACAGGGATTATTTTCTCAAATCCTTCCCTCACCAGAGACTTCAAACATTTTGCCATGAGAGGAAGCACGCCAAAAGTCCCTGGAGATGTTTACTACTGGGGAGGAGAAAAGACGGTCAAGAGACTGACAAACGTAAATCCATGGATCGAAAAAAGAGAGCTTGGCCAACAGGAAATCGCTCGTTACAGTGCCCGCGACGGATTGGAGATAGAGGGGCTTTTGATTTATCCGGTGGATTATGAACCCGGGAAAAAATATCCTCTTGTGGTCATCGTCCATGGAGGGCCAGAATCTCATTACTCGAACGGCTGGCTCACGTCTTACAGCCGCCCCGGCCAGACTCTGGCAGGAAAAGGATATGTTGTTTTTTATCCCAACTATCGAACAAGCACAGGTTATGGTGTTGATCGGGCTTTACAGGGATTCGGAGATCCGGCCGGGAAGGAGTTTGATGACATCGCCGATGGGATTGAGTGGCTTATCAAAAAAGGAATCGCCGATCCAGAACGTGTGGGATTGGGAGGCGGATCCTATGGAGGGTATGCCGCTGCCTGGTTTTCTTCATTCTACACAAAATACGTCAAAGCTGTATGCATGTTTGTGGGAATCTCGGATTTGATCAGCAAGGCTGGGACCACGGATATTCCTTATGAAATCCTGTACGTGCATTTCGGCAAGAAGCTCGAGGATCGATGGGAGATGAGCCTGAAGAGGAGCCCGATTTACTGGGCTCACCAGAGCCGGACAGCGGTGTTGATCCTCGGCGGCACTGGAGACACACGCGTCAGTCCATCCCAGAGTCTGGAATACCATCGCCGACTCAAGATGAACGATCATCCTGCCGTCAGGCTCGTTCAATACCCAGGGGAAGGACACGGCAATCAGCGGCAGCCGGGAAGAATCGATGCGATTTACAGGATCTTGGACTGGTACGATTGGTACGTGAAAGACAAAAAGCCGCTCGATGGGCCCATGCCTCCACTTGATATAAGCGAGAAGTACGGGCTGAAACTGAAGAAATAAACAAAAGCAGTTGGATGAGTTTCATGAGAAAAATACTTATTGTTGGCCTGACAATTATCTCCGTCTCAAGCCTGTATGCCGACGGAATTAAGCTCATGGGCGGATTGAACCTATCGAAGTATGCTGCCTCGACAAAGGGTGAAAGCCAAGGATGGGGATATAAGGCAGGATTTTGTGTCGGGGCTGGGTTTGAGTTTGACTTATTCGAGAGTCGAAAGATAGCGATAGAAATCGATGCCTTGTACGTCCAGAAGAAAGGAAGTCGTGGGGAAGCTCCTAATGCGCCCAATGTGGAACGAACTTACAGCCTCAACACATTGCGTTTTCCGGTATTAGCTAGGTTCCAATTCAAGAAGGGTATCCCGCTTTACCTTCTCGGTGGCAGTGAATTTTCGTTGGTCATGTCTCACAAGCAGGAAAGGAAAAGCGAAAACCAAAAAAGTCAGATAGACTTTAAAGAATCAACAAAGAATGCTGATTTTGGCGTGGTGCTGGGAATAGGCTTCGAGATTAAAATCCGTGAGTTTCAGACTGTTTTTATCGAAGGCCGGTATCATTTTGGATTGGTGAACATCGTCCAGGAAATAGAGGATTTAGAGTCGCTAAAAACCCATGCCTTCCTCATCGTTTTTGGTATCAAAAGCTTTTGATGTTCATGCTTAGCTCGATGGTTTATCATAAGGAAGGATAGCGCGAGAAGATGAAGAAATGCCTGCCTGTTATTCTCGTTCTAGTCCTGACCACCACTCTTCATGCTGATTTTAAAATCATGGGGGGTTTCAATCTATCAAAGTACAATGTTTCTGGAGACAAAGATGGATTGGAGTGGGACTACAAATCAGGTTTCGCTGGAGGTATTGGCTTCGAGAGAAACTTAAACCCACTCATGCTCCTTGAATTTAATGTCTTGTATTTCCAGAAAGGAAGCAAAGCTAAATCCGCAGAGGAAGGTTCACAGTGGAAATACAACCTGAGTGTGGTGAGTGTGCCCTTACTCTTTCGGAGCAAATTGCTGTATGATTCTTCGCCTTATGCGGTCGCTGGTGTGGAGTTCTCCTTTATCACTTCCCACGAGCTTGTGTCCGGAGATCAGGAGCCGGTCGATTTAAAAGACAGAACGCAGAGCTTTGATTTTGGGGTCGTTATCGGTGGAGGCTTCGAACTGAAGCTTCAAGAACGCTTGTTTCTTTTTATCGAGGGCAGATATCATCTGGGAATAAGAAATATCGTCAATGATCCTTTGGAATCTCAATCAAGGAAAACGAACGCCTTCCTGATTTTCCTGGGCTTTAGGTCTTAACTAGGAATATTCCTCAGGTTAGAATCCTTAGCCGATATTGTTTTTTCCGATTTCTTGTATAAGGTATTGCCAGTCTTTTTTGTTTCTTGCGAACACGCCGCAATTTCCGAGTTTGATATTCTTCAGCCCTTTTTCCCTAACCCGATGATAAATCCTGACCATATCAGATAGCGTTGGTGGCTTGACTGATTTCAACTTATAAGCCGGGAAGAAAGCAAGGATCGTCAGTGGAATTTCAGGGTCCAAATCGGATAGGATTTGAACTATGTTTTCTATCTGATCACCCTCCACCCAGCCGGGAATAAAGAGGGTGAGGACTTCCAGGACAAACCCTCTTTTCATGATCTCGACCGGAGCTTTCAGTATCCATTCATTCGTCGTACCGCACAGCTTTTGATAGATTCTGTCATCATAGGCTTTTAGATCGAGCCAGAAGGAATCGACTCCTGAGGCCTTCAATCTATCCAAATTCTGGGGAGATAATCCATACCCGTTAGATTCCACCAGGACCCACATTTTTTCCGAATTTGTCTTGATGTTCTCTGCAGCCTGGCAGTAAAAGTCTGGGCAACAGGTGATATCCCCTCCCGTAAAAGCGATGATATTCCGAGCCGGGCCGATTCCTTGAGGGCTGAGGACGATATTCTTCCTGTCCAGCATTTCTGGACATAATCCCCCTGTCCTTCCGTAGATCAGACAACTGCCGCAGCTTCGACACAGGTCCGTGGCATGCCACATGGTGGCTCTTTCCCTGGGTTCCCAGACCGTGACGATTTTTTCGTAGGATTTGGCGATCTCACCGATTTCTGATGCAGATACCCAGGAGCCATTAACTACCTGGCTGAATTCCCAGGAATGGCACTTAAGACAGGTATGATTACACCCGGACTGGTAGATAGAATAATAATGTTCCGGTCGCGAGAGGTGAGCCGATTTAATAAGACGCGACCATTGACGGCCTTCTTGTCTTAAGGTGAGCTCGCAGGCTTTCTTTGATTCTTTTTTATCTTTGGTAAGACAACTTCCGGGCTTAAATCCTTGTTCCACAAGAGTGCATTTCATAGTCTTTTTTTTCGGTGGATCCAAGGCGATAAGCGGATCGAAAGTACCGCCCTTGTCGCTGTATCCATCACTCAAGAACGAGTTCGATTGTCTTGATCTCCGACTTTCCGAACTCCAGGATCAAAGCATTACCTTTCACAGGAAGAGAGCGAAGACGATTTTCCATCAGATCCAGCTCAAAAATCTTCTTGGGCTGACGGAAGATGTCGATCGTGGCTTGTGTAGGTTGGCCTTCTGCCTCGTACAACCTCAGGATTAGACTCTGCCTATCTTCGGATTTCTTCGCTGTGGAGAGGATGATGTTGGAGGGGGATGCCTTGAGGAATGAATAAACAAGGGGCAGCTCTCCTGAACGGGAGTCCGTGAACAGGGCCAGCAGAGGAGTGTTGAACTCGTATCCTTTCTGGAATGTATCCCCATCTCTCCAGTCTCCCTTGTGGGGGTATAGCGCATAGGAGAGGCGGTGTGTTCCTCTGTCTGCCATCGGGTCAGGCCAAGTCGGCGAGCGAAGCAGGGTGAGCCGGAGGACGTTGTCTTTGATGTCGTATCCATACTTGGATTCGTTGAGAAGGCTTATACCATAGGCTGAATCGGATAAATCAGCCCAGCGGATCGCCGGGACTTCGAAGCGAGCCTTCTCCCAATCTGTGTTGCGGGTGGTTGGCCTCTGGACATAGGCGAAGGGGATTTCATATGTGGCCTTGTCGTTGCGGATGTCAACCGGGAAAGCCACCTTTAAAAGCACATGCTCCTCCCACCAATCAGCCATCATCCTGATGTCAATCCGAGGGAGGTCTTCGTACAGGATAATTTCCTGAGTGAAAAATGAAGAGGGGAAATCTTCGGTCGGTCCGCGGCGAGCTTTGGACAGTCCGAGAAAGCTCTTTTTAACTTCCAAAGAGGCCATAACAGGTCCCTTGTGACGGATTTTTATGCTTTCGGCCTTATCCAGCTTCCAGCTCCGCCCCGTGTAGCCGATGTTCCAGGCATCCCACTGATCAGGCAAATCCTCGAAAAGCTGAAGCTCGTTTGCGCAGGCATCGGGTGAGAGGACTTCCCGTTTTTCAAGTTTATCAAAGATGGAGATGATATTCCCGGTCTCAGGGTGGAGGTGGACCGAAAAATAGCGATTTTCAAGAGAAGAGTTTTCTGCCTTTAACGACACCGCTTGAGCAGAGGCTTTTCCTTTTTTTACCTTAAAGACCTTATACCCGAGGGAAGGGATGTTTTTAGCCACAAACCAAAGCATATCCCCTTCCTTATCGGATATGACTTGAGACGGAACCTCTTCTCCTCCGACGTCCCACACAGAGATTTTTCCTTTGATCGAGGCAGGAAGCTTCACCTTGACGACTCCGTGTCTTGGCCAGGAGAGGGAGTTGAAGACGAGAAGAGGTTGGCCTTCTTCTCCCTTGGTTGTGTCGATTTTTTGAGCCAGGTGGATAAGGTTTTCCCTCAAGATTTTCTTTAAATCTCGATGAGCATCCAGGTAGGACTCTCTGGCATCCCTGTAGACAGGCGTGATACTCGAACCTGGAAGGATGTCGTGGAACTGGTTCATCAACACCGTTTTCCAGGCGTTCTGGATGGGCTCTGATTTGTAGGATTTCCCGAAGAGATAAGCGAGGGAGGAGATTTTCTCCGTGTTGGCCAGGAGCACTTCGGATTTACGGTTGAGCTTTTTTGTTTCAGCCTGGGTCGTGTAGGTTCCCCGGTGGTATTCCAGGTAGAGCTCATCATCCCACACAGGAATATCTGGTTCCTGCTTTATAATCTGGTTGAGGTATTGGCCTACTGTCGTGTGTTTGACCTTGGGAAACATGTTCTGGTCGTCGTATCCTTTGAGGCGGTCCAGCATCTCCCGGTTGGGCCCGCCCCCGTGGTTTCCGAGTCCGTAGAGGATAAGAGCCTCCCGCAGTCCGGTGTTCATTTCAAATCGCTTGAGTCCGTTGACCATCCGTTCTGCTCGAAGGCGCCCGACATAACCGGTCGGGGGAAAATAAGTCAAGACCCTCGAGCCGTCCACTCCCTTCCACCAGAAGAGAAAATAGGGAAAGACTGTGGTGTCATTCCAGCTGATCTTTTGGGTGATGAAGGAATCGATGCCGCTCTTCTTGAAGAATTGAGGCATGTTCCAGTTGTAGCCGAAAGAGTCAGGATTCCAGCCGATCTTGACATCCACTCCGAATTTCTTCTGGAAATAGCGCTTTCCGTACAGGATCTGACGGATGAAAGACTCGCCATCTATAAGGTTGCAGTCCGGCTCAGCCCACATGCCGCCCACGATTTCCCAGCGACCCTCTTTGACCTTCTTTTTGATGCGAGCGAAGACGTCCGGATAATAATCCTCCACCCATTGATAGGCCTGGGCTTGACTCTGGAGATAGACTATGTCCGGATACTCTTCCATGTTGTCCAAGATCGTGGAGAAGGTCTCCTTGGCCACCTCCACAGTCTCCCGCCATCGCCACAGCCAGGCCAGGTCGATATGGGAATTTCCGGCGACATGGAGCGTATAGTTATCCAAAAATCGGGTGAAGGACTTCGCCTCTTTATAAAATTTGATTAGGGAGCTTCTAACCTTTAACAAATCTCCCTGGCGCAGAGCCTCTAAGTCAAATTCCATCAGAGCTTTTTCGAACTTTTTTTTGAGATTCTTAAACTCTTTTGAAGATGAATACTTCTGGTATAGTGCTGAAACGGGACGCTCAGTTCCTCTCCGGTCGATACTGACGGGAAGGATGTCAGCCAGCATGGCTCCGATTTTGAGATCCAGGAGGAACCGAGTCAGCGTCTTATAAGAATCTTGGGCCTCTTTGATTCGAAAATGAGCCTCGCGGAGCTGGAAAAAGGTTCCTGGCTCCGTACCCTTTTTCTTGATCAAGGGAAGCCTGCCCATATTTTTGATCCGGAGGGCTACGAATATCTTCTCTCCTGGTTGGGCCTCAGAGGAGAGGATGAAGTCTTTGTTTATCAGTCGGGATTGGTTTCCGAATTCCAGAGTGAACCTATCTTTGATCTCTCCGTTCAGGAAAAACTGTCCCTCGAAGACTCCAAGGCCCCTGAAAATGCAGGAGAGGGATATTTCACTGCCCTGAGTATGAACACCAGCAAAGTTTTCCGGAGTTTGGAATTGATGACGAAGCCAGACAACTTTATCCTGGATAGTAGTGCCCAACCTGACAGACGGCCATTTCGAGTCATCTAGGTTCGGATTCTCACCGCCAGGTACATCTTCTTTAAGTATCTTCCAAGAGGAAAAAGAATCGTCGAGTAAAGTATCAAGCTCTTGGATGCGCTTTTCCAGGTCATTTTGACCTGGTACTTGTGTGATGAGCGAGAAGACGATGAGAGAAAGAAAAATGGCTTTGTTTAAGTATCTCATTTTTTCCCTCTTATCGAATATTATTTGATGAATGAGTGAGCATTTGAGTTAAGAAATCTTACCAATTCAAAAACAGGGCGTCAATAAATGTGTATAAAGATGTTCCCCATCTCTCAAACTAACGTTTTTAGTGAAATTGCCGCCTCCATCTCAACTTGCCAAGCAGTAACTTATGAACAAACAATATGTCTAATTTTTAGACGCTCAGAAATCAAAATGGAATCGCAACTCAAAGAAAATAATATAAATAAGTAACAATTCCAGAAATTCGGTAAATTTTTATACACTTTGTAAAAAAATTCTTACTTTACTGAATTCTTATAGTGCGAATACAGAAGTGGCTTTTAAATTTTCCTGTTTTTTCTCGGATATTTTTTTCCACAACAATATTCAGGTAATTTAATTTGAGATATCTATCTTTTTTATTTTCTGACAGTTAATTCATCTGCTTTTTCTGAATACACGATATCCCGGAATAGAAATATATTTTTTTCACTCAGGAGACTATCTTTTTAGGCCTACACGAGGGGCATGGCATATTTTTTGCATTATAAAAATAACCAATATCAAAAGTCATCTACGATTTTGAATGGAGGTGCAAGAATGCCACAAGGACAAAAAGGATTAGAGATAGAAAAAAATGACCTTTTGATGCACGGCCTAAATCTCAACAGAATTCTCCAATACTTAAACGATATTGAGCTACAATCCCATCATAAAAGCCGTCCGAAAAAGAAATACAATAAGGATCTTATGGATTTTTTCATCGAGAATGTATTCATGAACGATAATATAAATTTCAAGGAATTTATTGAAGAAATAGAGCGAGCCATAATCATTAAGGCTCTTGTTAAGTTTAACGGAAATCAGAGGGAAACAGCGAGATTTTTGGGAATTAAATACACAACACTGAATGAAAAGGTGAAAAGATACAATATCTATTTTCGTAAGGAACCACTCATAAATTTTATCAGGACCAACATGCCTGAAAGCTAATCTTCTTGGGGACGAAGCTCTTCTATTAAGACAAACCCTCATTTGTTTCATCCATAGAGCATTCCATATTCAAGGATGGGGTCAGCCCTTGAATTAGGACAAAAAAACTCCAATTTTTTCCTTGCGCACAATGGCAGGCTCGTTAAGAGAGAAATCCTTCCACCCCATTTTCTTTATTCTGCAATCATTGACAATAAAAAAAGAGTTTCTTTACAATAGGCCAGGATTGAAATCTGATAACTTCCCCTAAAAAGATGATCATATCCGGCCACTTCATCGACACTGTTATCATCATCTTCTACATGGGAGGTATTCTGGTTTTCGGACTCCTTTTCCGGAAATACGTGACAACTACCGAAGACTACTTCTTGGCCGGGAAAATGCTGCCCTGGTGGGTCATCAGTTTTTCGATCATCGGCACCAACATCGGGGCTTACGACTACATGGGAGGAGCGGGTGGAGCTTTTCGCTTCGGGATCGCTCAGGCCAACTACGAGTGGCTGGGTGCCATTCCGGCCATGATTGTCTCGGCTTTCCTCATCGTACCCTATTTTTGGAGAAAGGGTGTTTACACAGTGCCAGAGTTCTTGGGGAAGCGCTACAACGAAGCTGTCAGGACGATCGAATCCATCATCTACGGGGTCTTCTTCGTTATGCTCCTCGGGATCTTTTTCTGGGCGAGCGGATTGATGCTCCATACCTACCTTGGCTGGCCCCTGAGGTTGAGTATTCTCATTACGGCTATCATCGTCGGTATCTACACGATCACAGGGGGCTTGGCTGCCGTCGTTCTGACAGATGTTGTTCAGTTGGGTGTTATGTTCGTGGGGGGAATTTCCATGGCTGTGATCGGTTTTTGGAGGGCAGGAGGGATTCAGGTATTTTTTGAGAAATTGACCGCTTCCCATCCCCAGCATCTCCGGCTCTTTCTTCCCCTGGATAATCCTGAATATCCTTGGTTAGGAATGATTTTTGGTCTCGGTTTAGTTCTCTCTCCAGCCTGGTGGTGTGCCAACCAGTCCATCATCCAGAGAACTCTGGGAGCTCGCTCGGAATGGGATGCCAAAGCGGGGATGCTTTTTGCTGCCTTTCCCAAGACCATGATTCCTCTTCTGGTTGTCCTGCCCGGTTTTTTTGCCTTGGTGTTTGCCTCGCCAGCTGAGATTGCCAATCCTGACCAGGCCCTTCCTTGGGTGATAAAAAATCTTCTCCCTCCGGGATTAGCCGGCCTTGTGTTCGTGGCTTTCGTGGCCGCTCTCCATTCCAGCGTCGACTCCACCCTCAATTCTGCCTCCACTCTGTGGACACGGGATATTTATCAGCGCTTTATCCGCAGGGAAGCCTCAGACAAGCATTACCTTTTTGTCGGCCGTATACTGACAGGAGTTTTTGTCGTATTCGGCGTTCTGTTTGCCCCGGTCACGGATAAATTTCCAGGAATCTACGTAGCCATGCAGAATTATCTTTCCCTGTTCCAAGGGCCGACTCTGGCTACCTTGCTTTTGGGAATATTGTGGTGGAGATCCACGAGATGGGGGGGATTTTTCGGGTTGACAGGCGGAGTTGCAGCAGCAGGATTGATGTTTGCCTTTAAGATAAACTTTCTGTATGTGGCTTGGTGGTCGTTCGTGGTTTCTGGCTTCATCAATATTATTGTCAGTCTGGGCACTTCTCCCGAAAAACCTGAGAAATTAAGAGGACTCGTCTATCGTTACTTGGAAAAGGATGATGAGGCCCAAAATGTTCTGAGAAGGAAGGCAGAGGGATGAGTTTTTTGAGTCGCATCCCTCTACTCTATGCTAAGATTCTGGTTGGAGGTCTTTACCTGCTCCTTCTGTTCTGGGTTCTTCGTCGGCCGAAGGAATATATACTCCGAGAAGCCCCGACCAAGAAGAACTGGCGTGATTTACGAATCTGGGCTGTTGTCCTGATCCTCTTCCAGATTGCCCTGTATATTATTTTTTGAAGATAGATGAAGAAGATCTATTCTCCTTTAAAAATCGTCGGAATGTTCTGGCTGATCATGGGCGGCTTTATCCTTCTGGCATCGATCTTCCCTCCGACAATGATGGGGAAGGTCGTCAACCTCGTGGCCGGGGGGCTATTAGTCCTGATGGGGGGGGTCTTCATCTTTCTCAACCAGAAATTTAAGGGATGAAGCTCATCAATCCTTTGACGAACGAGAGCGAGATAAGGGATTCGTTCAGAAAATCTCTGTTAAACAGGAAAAAAGAAATCATCAAAATCCAGGAGAACTATCTTCCCTGCTATCTTTTTAAGCTCGAGTTTAGGAGCGCGAAAAAAACAAAAAGCCTGTATGTGATCTGCGATGCTGTGCGAGGCAAAGTCAGGCGGGTGAGCTGGCCTCAAGCTCTTCACTCCAGCTCGAGGGATTTTCCAGACTATGCACTTGATCAAGACAGAGCGTTAACAAGATTGAAGGAAGAACTCAAATGGGGGGCTATGACGTCTCGCCTCAAGATTAAGAAAAAATACCACTTGGATGAAGTGAGTGAACTCGGGAAGATTGGCTATCCCTTCTGGATCGTTTATTTTAAAAGAAGAGGACGGTATAACTTCGTCGTGTACGATGCCCTTTCTGGTAAAAGAGAAGACTTCTTCAGCAAGGACATTTTTCTGGAGCTCTTTGGGTTGACTAACGATTCTTTTTCCAAAGCCAGTACAAATACGCAGCCGGACATTGATATATGGCGAAAATGACGGGGGAGAGGATAAGCCAGTAAATATTGAAGTCGAGGACGAAGAGGAAGATAAAAGCTGCTATACCCCCTATGCAGGCGATAATCGAAGCCACAAGCAGAAGATGGGAATAGACCTTTTTCACTCTTCTTTTTTACTAGGAGTGGGCCGGAATTTCAAGCAAAAAACGGGGATTAAAAAGGAAAAAAAAGACTTATCTGAGGAGTAACTGAGTTACTATGTTGCTGATTTTATCCGAGTTTGAAGCCTTTCTTTTTGAAAAGTCTCAAACAGGCTTCGACGACATCAGGATCGTATAATTTTCCCTTATTATCCGAGATTTCATCCAGCGCCATCTCGATCGGCTGAGCTGGATGATAAGGCCTGTGAGTGGCCATCGCCTCGACCACATCAGCCACGGCCAAGATTCTCGCTTCTAGGAGAATTTTCTTTCCGCGAAGACCTAGAGGATAACCGCTTCCGTTCATTCTTTCATGATGCTGGTGGACGATTTGGGCAATGGGCCACGGAAATTCAATGGTTTTCAAGATCTCGTAACCTACCTGAGGATGAGTTTTTATCACATTGTACTCCACTTCTGAAATGGGTCCTGGTTTGCTGAGGATCTCTGCTGGAACACTGATTTTGCCGATATCATGAAGATCTCCCGCCATACGGAGCCCCTCGATCTTATGCTCTGGAAGAGTCATTTCTTCGGCGATAGCACAGGCCAGTCTTGTGACCCGTCTCTGATGACCGGCTGTATAGGGATCTCTCGTTTCGATCGTGAACGCCATAGCCTGAACCGTGGCCTCCAGGGCTTCTTGTAATTTTTTCCTCCTGAGTTTCAGTTCTTTCTCTGTTTTTATCCTGTTGCTGATATCGGTGAAGGTTAAAACGACTCCAGTAGCTCCTTGTCTGTTATTCGAGATAGAAAGCAACCTGTAGTCGATGGGCGTCTTCTTTCTGGTCTTGGAGATGAGATAGACATTGTTGGGTGGGGTAGGAGTTTTTCCTTCCATGACTTTTCTTAGGGGTATTTTGAGCGCTTTGCTTGATTTTTCGTTTTTAATTCTGAAAACACTGCTTAGGGGCTTATGGATTATGTTCCTTTGCTTCCAACCGGTAAGCTTCTCGGCGAGGGGATTCATGAACGTGATTTGGCCCTTTTCGTTGGTCACGATCACCGCATCCCCGATGCTTTTCAACACTGTGGTGAGCCATTGTTCTCTTTCTCTGTGTTGCACCTCCATCTTGTATTTGTACAATGCTATTTCAATGCTTGTTTGGAGTTCTCTTTCCTCGAAAGGCTTGACGATATAACCAAAGGGCTCCGTTTTTTTGGCCCGTTCCATCGTCTTCTCGTCGACATAAGCTGTGATGTAAACCACCGGGATATCAAAATCTTTAAATATCCGGTAGGCAGCTTCGATTCCGTCGATTTCTCCCTCGAGCATGACATCCATC
>CAYFXE010000005.1:70108-71628 GCA_964347035.1 uncultured Eubacteriales bacterium
CCATCAAGACGAGGTCGGGCTTGAGCTTGCGTGTCTGTTCGATCGCGTCGCGGCCCGTGACCAGGACTCGAGGGACATCATACCCCAATAGGAGCAGCATATTCTTGATGTCCCGGGCGACGATACTTTCGTCCTCGACGAGCAAGATTTTTGTCTTTTCCATTTTACCTTGTTTATCTTTTCAATTTTCGCCTGGCCGCTCGGATGAATTCATTCATCCATATCGTGATGAGGATTATGCGTTTTGACTGGATGTATTCATCGATTTTATATTGGAGTCGAATATTCTTAGAAGATAGAACAAAGCGAGCCTCACGTATCACCTCGCGTTAAATTCGGGTAAAATGATAAAGCTTATAGGGAGATGACAATCACCCCTAAAGAGGAATTCAGGGATGATTTTTTCGATGGATTTTCTAGTCCAGGAGGATGATAAATGAGGAGATAGAGAGCTTTATTAATTCTTATAAAACTTCACGACACACTGTTTTTTTAATCCGACTCCCCCGCCAGCCTCTTTAATTTCGGCAATCCAGACGATTGTGTAGACGCCTGGCTCCCATTCTTCAGGAACAATCTCCGCAACAAAAAAAGAACACTCATTCTTTTTCCACTCGAAAAATTCTTCGCTTGATAAGATGATAGTTTCTGGACCAATAAAAGCGATATGAAATCTCACGTTGGTTTTAAGCAGGGCAAATACTTCAGTATATAAATATATCGAGCTAACTTCTGAGAGGTCGATGCAGTTACTGAACGTTTCTTCACCATTTCCGCCGGAAGCAAAGCAACTCAATAGATATATTCTTGGCCTCTCAACTTTTTTAGCTTGAAGAAAAGCGGATGGCTCTGGTGGTTCCTCATCGATTATTTTTCCATATTTGTAGTGAAATTGGATGGTTTTGTTTAGATTTTCCTGAGCTGTCGTGAATCCTGTAAGCAGAAGACAGACGGTGAAAATGATGAAAAATTTGTTTTTCATCGGAACCTCCTTTTAAATCTATTTTTATATGTACAAAAACAATATCAAAAGTTTATAAGAGAATAAATGGTTTTTTAACCTGAAATCTCTGTAATTTTCTGTTGACAATGAATCCCAATCTTGATAAGACCGAAAAAATGGAGGTATAAGATGAAACACAAATTTTTATTGACTATCTTATCATTGTTTTTGATTGGCTCAGCTACAGCCCAGGAAATTGTTGTCAGTGAAGGACATGGAACTAAGGCAATATTTGATGATCCAGAACCGATTTCGTCGATACAAGTAGCCCAGGGCGACAAGTCGGGAATATTTTGTTTGGCCGCCTATGTATCCGGTTCGGACGGTATTCCCAATCACCATTTTAAGACTAGTACTATAGATCAGGTATATTTTTGGATTGATTATACAGCAACTTTTAATCCTATTGATGTCCGTTTTCATTATATAATAATAGGTCCGGGATTTTACGAAACTTATACGACTGACTGGTATACAGCAAGATATAATAATTATGATTGGGTTTGGCTCAGATATT
>CAYFXE010000005.1:71638-91289 GCA_964347035.1 uncultured Eubacteriales bacterium
CCTACTTTCCAAGAGGGACATACACGGTTATTGTTATTGCAGAGATGGATAAGAATAGAGGAGCACAAACCACTGTTGCAAAGGTCCATTTTAGAAAACAGTGAATATTAGAGACTCTATGCGATATTCCTTTTCACTTGGTCGACAATATTAGGGCCGCTCCTTCTGTACATTTCAACATTTTTCAGGTCTAGAAAAATAGTATGGATGATGGCCTGCCTGTCCACGTCTGAGTTCAATCCCGGCATCATCGATTTCAGTAATTCTAGGATTAGCGGCTTTCCAGAGATCGCGGAATTTTTTGTTTTATTCTGTAGTGAGGTTAACTTTTAGATGGAATAATCTATCATATAACTTCATGAAGTACGGATAGAAAAACTTTCTGCTGAAAAAAATTCGTTTTAGCAGTTATGAAATATCTTCACAACAAATTGCCATGATCCAGAAAACTCTGATATCATAGGCAAAAATTTAAAAAAGACTCAAATCCAGGAGGTCAATATGAGAAAAAAAATAGCGTTTTGGACTCTTTTCGCCTTTTTATGCATCCTGTTTATTTCGAATGTCGCTCTGAACGCCGGAGAAAAAAAACCCATGACCTTTGTGGATGCGATCAATGTTAAGGGAATATCCAATTTGCGGCTATCGCCCGATGGAAGCCAGGCTCTTTTCACCCAGAGTGAAGCCGACTGGAAAAAGAACCGCTATATCTCTCACATCTGGCGGCTCGATGCGGATGGCACGAATGTGGTTCAGATGACAAACGGTGAAGACGGAGAAGGGGGCGGCATCTGGTCTCCGGATGGAAAATACATTTCCTTTGTCACCAAGAGAGAGAATGAAGAAGATCAGATTTATCTGCTCAGCAACCACGGCGGTGAGGCCATCCAGCTTACAGACCATAAAACTCGTATCAAGAGTCACCGCTGGTCGCCGTGTGGCCAGAAGATCTACTTTCTTGCCGAGGATCCTTTAACCGAAGAGGAGGAGAAAAAGAAGAAAGCGAAAGATGATGCCTTCATTTTTGAGCATAATTTCAAACCCACGCATCTATGGATTTTTGAGTTGAAGACTAAAGAAGGAAAACGCCTGACCGAGGGCGATTTCACCATCAGGAATTTTTCTGTTTCCAGAGACGGAACAAAGATACTCTTCACCGCTGCTCCGACCCCCCTTTACGATGATATTCTCAACTCTGAAATCTGGATCATGGACCTCAAGGACGGTTTAAAGCGCAAAATCACGCAGAACGGAATTTTTGAGACTGATATATCCCTGTCCCCGGACAACAGTCAGATTCTTTTTGTAGCGGATTCTGATCCGAAATTAAAAGATTACTATTACCAATCTAATTTTTTTACGGTTCCTACCGAGGGCGGAACACCCAAAGCGCTTCTCCCCGATTTCGCCTATGAAGTGTACGATACGGATTGGTCGGCGGACGGGAAATCTATCTATTTCACCGCGAATATGGGTGTACGCAGCGAAATTTTCTCTTTAAGTCTCGTGGATTTGAAACTCAAGCAGATTACCGACGGCGAGCATGCCATCCGCAGTTTCGATTACAATCCCAAAATCCACACCCTTTTTTATGAGGTGAGTTCTCCGGAAAATCCAGACACATTCTGGATTATGGACATGAAGAACCTTTCCGCCCGGATGATCCATGATCCTCATCCAGAAATTAAGGAATTCAAGCTAGCCGAATACGAAGCGGTCCGCTGGAAGAGTGTGGACGGAAAGGAAGTGGAAGGAATTCTAATATACCCTGTGGATTATGAAAAAGGAAAACGTTATCCGCTTCTCGCTCATACCCATGGCGGGCCGATGGGATCGGATAAATTCACTTTTGATGGCTATGCTCATGCCCGGGCAGGACGAGGCTATGCCGTCTTTAAGCCCAACTACAGGGGAAGCACAGGATACGGCAATGAGGTGCTCCGTGACATGGTCGGACATTATTTCCTTCATGCCGATGATGATGTGTTAACAGGGGTTGATTACCTGGTTCAGAAGGGGATCGCTGATCCTGAAAGACTCGGGACCTTAGGTTGGAGTGCTGGCGGGCACATGACGAACTGGCTTGTCACTCAGACAGACAAGTTTAAGGCGGCCTCTTCCGGTGCGGGCGCATCGAACTGGATATCCATGTACGCCCAGAGCGATGTGCGGATATACCGTACACCCTGGTTCTTAGGGAATCCTTGGGATGAGGATGCTCCTCTCAAGACGTACCGTGAGCATTCTCCCATTTTTTATGTCCACCAGGCTAAGACACCGACACTCATCCTATGCGGGGAGAACGACCGGAGAGTCCCGCTGCCCCAGAGTGTTGAAATGTACCGCGGTCTGAAAGCTAACGGAGTGCCCACAGAGCTTGTCATTTTCCCGCGCTCCGGACATGGGCCGAGGGAACTGCGACACAGGCTTTATAGGTGGAACAAGGAATTCCAATGGCTGGAAAAATACATCAGGGGCCGGGATTTCCAATTCGAAAAACCACCGGTTTCTGACAAGGCTAAACAATAAGGAACAAACCTAACAATCGTTGTTATATCAATAGCCGGCAGCATAGCCAAGGCGTCGAGGATCCGTAACGCCATGGAGTTTTCCAGTCTTATGATCTCGCCAAATGATCTGCACAGATCCTGTATGCCAGTTGTAGCGTCCGAGATCTCTGATTTTTACACCTCTTTTTTTTAGGGTTTTCCGGACCTCATCAGTGATTCGGGACTCGATTTCGAGGACCCGTTCATTACCCCGGAACGCCCAGAAGCGGGGAGCATCGGCAGCATCTTTAGGATTCATATTATAATCAAGAATGTTGACTAATACTTCAGTAACAGGCTGAGGAGGGGATCCAGGTGTTCCCATAGCTAACCATGGTTTGCCATCCTTTTCAATCATGACGGCTGTGATCGGAAGCACCAGCCGACGTCCTGGACCCGTGGTATACGCTCGAGCCCTACTTCCTGTGGCTCTTACTCCATCGATGAACACACCCGGTGCTCCCCCATGAACTGTATGGAGAAGCGATATCCAGTTGCCTTCAGCATCCACGATGACATTATGATTGCTGCCGAGATAGGCGCTTTCATCTCCGGGAAAACGCGGGAATAAAGAAAGAGAAGATTGTTCCTCAGGCTCCTCGAGCTCTTCTGGAGAGGAAAGGTCGACTCCGGATTTCACCATGGTATGACGGACATACTGGGCACCCATTTTTCCATACTCTTTTGATAACCAAACTTCGGAAGGAATCTGGAAGTTCAGGGGATCCTTGATAGCCCATCTTGTCTCGTCGTTGACGCGGCCAAAAGCTCGAGTCATGATCTCGAGAGTCTCGGCTGATTGGGTGTAATGCCCCATGCTCCTGTATACATATAATCCGCCCCTTCTGAGGCAACCTTCTTGAGGTGTTCGGCCAGCTTCGGCATCTTCCAGCGCTTTCCGACCGGAACAAGAAAACCATCAGGCATGTAAAACTCTCGGGCTTCTTTATTTTTGATCAGATCCGAGCGTTCAAAAAGAGCATAGTTGATGCCGTACATGAAGGAAGTGACAATGACACCTTGCTCTGCAGAAGCGATTGCTGCTTCCAAGTAGGATGCCCACGGCTTTGTTCCGAAACGTTTAGCTAGCGCTTCGAGTCCTTTGACAACCCCCCCGATGGCGACTTTGGAAGGATCGCCGCGTTTACCAGGCTTTCTAAGAGGTCTTTCAGAGACAGCGCTGATCACATGAAATTTTCCAGTCGAGTTTTCATAATAGATGGCAGACATCGTCCCAAAATGGGATACCTGGTGAAAGTCATTCACATGCTGAAGGAACACAGCGGTTATCATGGCATCGACAGCATTCCCGCCTTCACGCAGCACTTTGAGAGCCGCTTCGGTGACAATCGGGAGTTGTGTGCTTACCATCACCTTTTCTCCGACAGCTTCTTTCTTCGGCCCTTGATTTAATCGGGGGTCTTTTGGTTCAGTTGAAGATTTTTCAGTATCCTGACTAGCAGCATCGGTCAATGTGAAGCTCATCAACAAAAAAACAAGCATGATTAATATTGATGCTGATGATGTGACTTTACGCATGTCGGATTCCTCCTTAAACGAAAATTAACCAAATTTCATCTTCGGTGATTTTCCCCATCTTATTAAATAATTTTATTGAGCTTTCTAAGGATTTCATCAAAGGCTTCTGGTCTAATTGATCTGAGAGATTTTCCAGGAATTCCAATCCATTCTGGGTGGACACCAATCTTATTGAGCAGAGTTTTAAATTCTTCCATAAAAACACCCGTACCCGGGACAAATTCGATATCCCTCGGGAATTCTTTTTTGCCTTTAATATTTTCTTTCCATTTACCCACAAAATCTATCCCACAGGTTGGGCTTCCTTCTGCCCCGAGGACTGCTGAAATTTTATAGTTCTTTTTTATATACCAGCTCAATGTCTGAGTAATATTATCTGCAAGTTTGTGATACACAGCCCTTACTTTTGAATGGTCGTAGGATTCTTTTGGCAGCGGTTTTCTGAATATTCCTGCCAGTTCAACCTCAGGACAGGGAATCTGGTAAAGACCCACACCTTTTTTAATAAGGATTTTTATGACATCTTCTTCGAGCCCGGGATAAATCGCAAGATTATCTTCAAGAGAATGAACATTTAAAATGCAATGAGTTACAATAACAATTTTCCCGCTTCTTTTGTCTCTCATTGGAAACCTTTTTCAGCTAATAGCATAGGAAAAATTTGATGTTAAAGACAAGGCAAAATTAATTTTTTTCAGTCAGCCCCACACATCGAAGAGAGGCTTAATCTCAGATGATTCTTAGAGTTGAAAATTTGAGTGTATTATTCAGCCCTGCGGGCAGTCATAAGCAATATTTCTCTTTTCCAATCCTGCGGCCATATTTTCTTAGCGGTCCTTAAAACAAGAGGATAACTCAGGGTTATGAGAGGGTGGCAAACTGCAAATCTGATTTTATGTGCCCATTTGGATAATGCGCCAGCCAGATTGGGATAGTTCTCTGACAAGGTGACGTTTGCTGCGGGGGGAACGTCATGCACTTGGATATTTTCAAATCCGCTACGTTTAATGAAAATCTTCAACGTCTCAGGCGTAAAGTAGAAGAGATGGTTGTATAGAAAGAAATACCATCGTTTTCCCAGTAATAACCTCGGCATTGAATTGTAATTCATTGTTTCTATGATAAGGATTCCTCCAGGGATGATGTGGTTATAAGCAGCTTTAAGGAAAGCAAAGGGATCGAGGATGTGCTCGATCAACCCAAAAGCTGTAACAATATCATAGGCTTCGTCAGCAGGGAAGTCGACGATATCTGTTTGTATGATATCTATCCCGAACATCTCTTTGGCTTTGGAAACTGCTTGTTCTGACAGGTCAAGTCCGGTTGCCTCGAATCCTGCCTCACGAGCCGCATAGATGAGTGCACCATTACCTGTACCTATATCAAGGAGTCGGTGAGCGCTTGCTATTGAACGGATCCATTCGATTCGTGCCTGGGCAATTTTGATAGTAAATTCACGATTCGAGAGATACCTATCGACCTTACTCTTACCTTTAGTGCTCTTTTTGTACCGCCAGTTAAAATACTTCGTGCCCTCCTCTTGGGATGGTTGAGGATGCTGGAAAGCAAGGCCACATCGGGGGCATTCAAAAATTGAAATGGGGAAGCCTCCTATGTGTGAGCGGATTTGCTCTGACTTTGCTTCCACTTGGCCACAAAGAAGGCACTCAAGTAATGTTTTCTTGCTGCTCTTCATTCCTTTTATTCCTTGTGATATGTCTACTCTTAAATTGCTTGAAAAATTGCAATTGCTGTCCACTCGAGTTCCTTACCAGTTGCAGGAATTCCAAAAAACTCTCCTCCATGAATTACATGAACCGGTATTCGTATCATTACCTTAATCCTCCTCTACAATCATATCATCTATAGTATGCCATACGTTGGGGAACGCAGGGTAGATTTTTTGTTTAGCAAGCTGTTTAAACTCTTTAAGGCTTAAAGGATAAGTAAAAAAGTCCATAGAGAAAGTCTTATTCCAGCCATATTTTTCCCCTCCTTTTACAAAAGAAAAATATTATTCCTCTGGCATTTTTTAAACATCTTATCCGGCCAAATGCTGGCCTGGACTTCTCCTATATGAGCTTTTTTTAAATAGAACATACAAAGCCGAGACTGGCCAATACCTCCACCGATGGATAGAGGCAATTCCCCGTTTAGTAATTTCTGATGGAAGTACAATTCCCTTCTTTCAGTTGTGCCCGTTATTTCCAGCTGTTTTTCCAGTGCCTGTTGATCTACTCTAATTCCCATTGAAGAGAGCTCAAATGCTGTTTTGAGTTCAGGATACCAGACAATGATATCTCCGTTCAGCCCGGGACCTATTTCTGTGGGAGTTGTCCAATCATCATAATCTGGAGCTCTGCCATCATGGGGCTGACCACTCTTTAAGGAAGCGCCGATCCCGATGATGAAAACAGCGCCGTACTCTTTACAGACAGCGTCTTCTCTTTTTGCTGGAGATAGCTTGGGGTATTTTTCTTCTAATTCTCCTGAGTGGATAAAGACGATTTCTTCAGGAAGAACAGGTTTGATTTCAGGATAAAGGGCATGAATAAAGTGTTCCGTTCTTTTTATAATCTGATAAATCTTGTTGACTGTACTCTGTAAAAATTTAAGATTTCTTTCCTCTCTTGAAATAACTCTTTCCCAATCCCATTGATCAACGTAGAGAGAATGTAAATTATCGAGTTGCTCATCGGGCCTGATAGCATTCATATCAGTGTATATGCCATCGCTTAAGCCGATATTTAGATTGGCAAGCGTTAATCTTTTCCACTTGGCCAAAGATTGGACTATTTCAGCTCTTGCATAGTCCATATTTTTAATTTTGAATGAAATCGGCTGTTCCACACCATTTAGATCATCATTAATGCCGGTTCCTGCTCTCACAAACAATGGAGCAGTTACTCGTCGCAGATTCAAAGCTTCAGCCAGGTTTGTTTGAAAAAAATCTTTGATCAGTTTAATGGCTTTTTCTGTTTCCATTACATCGAGAACAGGTTGATAATTTTCTGGAATTATACAGTTCATGCTCATTATTTTCCTTTTTCTAAAGAATACTTCCTTTTTTCGGAGTCTGGTCCTATAATTTCTATTTCTTCAGGCGTAATCTCCCCAACTTTTGCTCCCTCGCTAATTGTTTCTCCTTTCTCCACAGCTAAAGCATTCCCATCAATAATAATCAGAGCAACAATCTTTTCACAGGAAACGACATATCCAATATATTTTATGTTTTGAGCTAGTAAAGAGTCCCAATCCATAGAGCGAAGTTGGGCATTTACAGTTTTCAATTGAATTTTTTCTTCACTGACTTTAAGCTTTACGGGCAGTTCGATCGCTATCTTTGGTTTATCTTCCTCGTCTTCTCCTTTTGAGAAACGCTTTGCTTCTTCAGCAATTTCTTTATCAAGAAGGCCATAGGAAAGGGCTTTTTCGTAGGCAACAAGGGCCTCTTCCTTTTTACCTTGAGAGGCAAGCTTTCGAGCCTCATGCAGATGAGCATAACTCGCAGAAATCTTAGCCCGAAACAATGCAAGCCGATAGAAAGAGTTATCGGGCTTTTCCTCCGCTCCCCTCTCATAGTATTTGATGGCCTCATCCCAATTTTTATTGAGAGCAGCTTCAGTGCCCAACTTATAGTTTTGATTGAAAGTAGAACAATTCCAAAGGGTTAAAGCAATTATTGTTAAAATCGTTATTTTTTTCATTTTTTCTCTCCTAATAAAGAATTTCCTTCCCCCCCATCTGTCTACCCCATTGAGGTGGAATAACATTTTGCTTTCAATCCTTCATCGGGAAGCCAGGATTTCAGAGTCTCTGGTTTCCGCTGCCTCTATTTTGTTTTAGATTATTATCAAGAAAATTCATAAAAAACTGAGAGCTGAACTCCTTATGGCTATTTTCTTACCTCAACAGGAACAAGAACCCTTTTCATGTCTACATTCTTTACATCCACAGGTAAAAGCTGATTTTTTACTTCTACTGGAATAGCTACAATATTTTTCACGTCTACAGGTAAATTATCAAAAATTTCTATCACTAAAGGTTCCCAATTTTCGCCTGGTGTTCTCTCCACCGCCTTTATTCGCACATCCACAATTTCAGAGTTGGCTGCATACAGATTAGGAAATATCTTTACATCCCTAAGGCAAATCCAGATAAGACAAAGAGCAATAATTGTGAGAATGATTTTTGTATAGGAATCCATATTAAATTTTGTCTTCATACTATCCTCCTCTAATTACAAATATAGAATGCAAAACAAAAGAAACAAGTTAAAATTTATTTCCTTAATTTTTTCTTTAATTCTGAAATTGAAAGTCTTGTTATCTTGATTTTTTTATCAAGTTCCGCAATCTTATATCGAATATAACCCAAGCGATTAAAAATATTTACGTATCTGTAGGCAGTTTGATTTATTCCATAAAAATCTCCTACCAGGATTTTCCTTTCCTCCAGAAGACATTTATGATATTTTTCAGCTTCTTCTAAATTCTTAAAGACTCTCTTCCCTTCCCAAATTAAGCAATTTTGATCACCTTCCAACCTTTTTTTAAGCATTTTATTTGCTATGAGATTCTTTTCTTTATTTTCCAGATTCATTCCATTTCCAACATTGATTGAATGACTATAATGCACAGGATTACCAAGAAGAGAAAAGGATAAAAACATTAAAAAGGAAACTCTGAGCATACGGTCTTTTCTTTTAATAATTTTTGCTTTCATCCTTGCCTAAAAACAATGGTATGCTGCCTAATTTTCTGATGGGCTATAAATTTCAGATTGAGTCATCAACTAGCCCTAGACTTCAAAAGATATCCTGCAATAATGAGAATCGCTCCAATTATTATCACTGCCCATGCTATTCCAGGACTAATTGATGTGAACCATTTTAAAACTAAACCTGTTATAAATATCAAAAAACCTAGTATTTTCATCTTAACCATCCTTCACGTTTTTCTATATTATAACTCCGGTAAAAGAATAGGGGCAACTAACAAGCCTAAAACCACCAATCTGATGCTGAACCACGATAAATGCTTCAATCAGTATTGATTAGATTTAAGCGAGGCTTATCTTAGGCTGATTCTGGGTTGGGGGAGTGTGAGTTAATGAATTGCTTTTGGTAATTTTTTATCTTCTGGCGGTTGTGGTGGAGTAATTGTAAAGCCGAGTTGCTGCAACACCTGAAGCACATTGAAATAAACCCATTCCTCCACTATCTTTTCCTCATCCACTCGGTCGATGGCGACTCCTGAAAACTGAACCTTATTCCCTGTTGCAAAGACGTCACCAAGGGGTGTATGAAAAGGACCTGTATTGGTTGCCGTGAATGTCCACACCCAGACAATCTTGTCACCTTTAACAATCGTCTCATCAATTGTGGCATGTAAATCAGGGAAAGCTTTATGTGTATATGAATAATACTCTTTCAAAGTATCTAGACCGATGATGTCTTCAGGAGAGCTGCAATCATGCACTAATACATTTGGGGCATAAATCTCATCAAGCAAGGCCAGGTCGACCTCATTCCTGGCTTTTACATAAATGTCGCCAAGGGCTTTCGCTTTTTCTTCAGTGATTCCCTCTTCCTCCTGTTGCTGGCAGCCAAAAGTAAAACAAAGCAGGATGACCAAAGGAATGATTGTGAGTAGTTTTTTCATTTTACCCCTCCTTTTACTTAATGAGAAATCCTCTTGAATTTTTTCAACCGAACTTGACAATCTGAGCATTTAAAAAACCCTTCACGGTATTGAGCTTTGCATTTAGGACAATAACTAGTGGCGTCACTTTCTTTATTCGGGATGTCTTGAGGAGTTTTTAACTTCATTCTCCTCCAACATCTGAGATAAAGTATGCCACTGACGAGGAATGGTGCGCCAGTAACCAGGGTTATCCAATAAGCTTCGGGTTTGTTAGTCAGCATGAACACAACTATTGCTACTAATCCTACGATAGTGAGCATAAGTCCGCCTATCGCTTCCCGCCACCAGGCGATGATAACACTAATCAACGTTACTAACAAAAGAGCCGAAAGAAATATACCCTCATCTGTGTGTGATGGAGCCTGGTAGGATGTGGTGTCTGTGGCGTAGCCAATCGCTAATAACACCCAAATCGATATAAAAAAAGTACTTATTCCCCTGGCATAATTTCGCATATACCATGTATCGTAATCGGTCTCTTTATTTATTTTTGTCATGATTATTCCCCCTCAAATGCCTTAGCAACAAAATAACAGGGAATGTAAAATGAGTCAAATTATATAACTCGATTGTGGCAGGTATACTTATTTTCGCCCTTCCTCGTTATTGTATCTTCAGCCCAGCCAACTTCTTCCTCACATCCTCAACCTCGGCGAGGCCAGGATCAGCGTCCTTCCAGAGGTCGAGGAATTTCTCGTAATGCTCTAGGGCTTTGCCTTTTTTAACTTATCTATGTTTTATAATTATAATACGAAATGTTTCTCTCTAAATTATACTGTTTCTGAATGAACCTATTTTTTTTGATCTCTATTCTTTTCCAACTGTTTATAACGAGGATCATTTCGAAGCTCAGAAAGATCTAGGTCTGTCTGAATTTCTTTTAATGAGCCACCATATTCAATATAGTCTTCTAAAGCTTGAATAGCCTGATCGCGTTTATTTGATAGTTCATAAACTCTAATAGCAGGACTAAGAATATATGGATTATTTGGCAACAGTTCTTGAGCACTGGCAATCTCAGTTAGAGCATTTTTATGGTCTCCGGATCTCATATAATATAAAGCTAACCTTGATCGACTGTTCATATCCTTTGGATGTTTCGTTTCAGCTAAATTCGGACCACTCATGATATTTCTTAAGCGAGGAACATGCCTATCTGATACTTCTTCTATTTATTATATTTTTGTATAAGGCTAGTTTGTAAAAGTCAAAATTTGGTTAAAGTGTGGATAATAAACATGATACTGGGCAATAGGGAAATGTATAAAACCCCCTTAGAATCGCTCTAAGGCTTAAAAATGGGCTTTATATACCCGGAATCTAAGTACTACTAGCTCAGTAGATCATTCAATGATCCTGGCTTTATTCCCCCCGGATTGAGGTAGTTCAGGAAACTAAACTGGGTTGAGAGAGAATTTTAGATCGGTTTTGCTACCTTCTATTTACTGGAAATTCTCTATTATCACTTTTTCTTGGCTTATTCCTTAGCTTTACTTTGCTTTTTAATATGCGCCAGTATCCCGTCCCATTCTTTTTTGAATTCCTCAAGAGAAACATCAGTACCATTCAAAATGGTGCTCCAGTGGCGTGTATTGGCAGCACTTGCAACGGCTTGCTGAATCTCTTCATCGGTGGCGCCAAGCATTTTTGCCTTCGTGGTATGTGCATAGACGCAATAATCGCATGGAATCTGGGATGCTACTCCGAGTGAGATGAGTTCTGAATATTTCGCTGGAATAGCTGATTCTGGACTTTGCGTAGCTTTAAACCATTCCCATGCGCCAGCACGCAAATAGCTAGGCAAGACCTTAAACATAATCGGAATCGTGCCAAGGATTTTTGTCATCTCAGCCTCAGCTTTTTTAGAGGCGTTTTCGTTCTCCTCGGTGAGGAGAGGCATAGACAAGACAAAAGCAGCAATTACTATTGCCATTGTCCATCTGACTAGCTTAGTTGTTTTGTTCATTAAAATTCTCCTTTTAGATTCTCTCTTTTTAATCAATTTATGTTAATGCCAATTTTAATTCATCAATAATTTGATGTCAAAAAAGTCTATCAAAGGATAATATAAATGTCAAGTTTTCCAATAAAATTTATATATTTAGTAAAATTTAGAATAAGTGCTTTTTTAAGGAAGCCATAAATATCTCATCGGGTATGTATTATTCCCCGGATTGAGGTAGTCCAGGAAACTGAATTGGGTTGGGATTCATTTTAAAACGAGATTTCAGGGATTGCAGCTTTATTGATAATCAGGAGCTGGAACCTTTAAAAGAAAATTGATAAACCGACGAAAACATTATTATCAGTTCGGTCTACTTTATCAGTCCATGTCCCCCAGATACTAGTTTTTGTTTCTTCTCCTGAGTATTTGGTAAATCGATATTCAATCCTTAGTGCGGCCGTGTTCCCAACAAGATATTTTATCCCTGCTCCAAAGTTAAACGCAGTCACTCCCATATCATAGTCCCACACGGCATCAAAAAATCTCGTTCCATTACCATAACCTGCACCTCCGAGAAGAAAAGCAATGATATTCTCTGAAGCTTTGAAATTATAGGAAACATTAGCCAAGATAATGTATCCTGTTTCATCACTTTCCTCAGGTATTGTCAGTATCAGTTCTGGTTCGATTTCCAGTCCTTTGAAAATAAAGAATCCAAGCCTTATTGGTAAATTTATCAGAGTCTCTGTCTCTCCATCATCTTTAACATTCCACATTGAGGCTGATGTAGAAAATTCGAATTTCTTTTCCTGAATTGGTTGTGCAAACATACCTGTGACAAATATAAGTGATAGTAATGTTACCACTAAGATTCCAAAATACTTTTTCATTTTATCCTCCTTTTGCTTAATAAGTATGTTTTGATCTATGAATATTGCCCTTTAATTTGGGCAGAATATTTCGATATAAACAATTTAAAAATAATTGATCTTTTTCCCCTCCTTTTGCCTAAGGGTGAGCATAATTTATCAGTAATATTATTACTTGTCAAATATCTTTGATGATAATGAGAATTCCCCTTTTCCTCATTCGTCTATCCTATGAGGCGATACTTCGTGCTTCGTGGTCAATACGTCATTTACACTTCGAGGGCCTGGGGTGCCTGGGCTCCAATCGCCTAAGCTAGATCCATGATATCCTCCTCGGATAGGGAGGATTGAATCAGGGCATTGACTCCATTTTTTGGATGTGATATCCATCTTAGCTGTGAAGAGAACAGGGAATTTTTCGTATTACTTGATAATCCTAACCTGTGGGGCACTGATGATAATCGGGGGAATCGCCTGCAGGAAGATCGATCCTGAACCGCCGGCAAAAACAGTTCAGAGAGGTGAAATCCAGAACAAAATATCTGATATCAACCTTCCCTTGGTATATCAAGTCAGCGATCTGGAAGAGCTCGTCAACGAAAAAATCAAGGGTGTGATCTACAAGGATGAAAGATTTGACAACAACAATAAAGACAAAGTCAAACTGAACGTGAGGAGGTCGGGAAAGATATTCGTGGCTGTCATGGGCCACGACGTCTTCTACAATGTCCCCCTTTCCGTGAAGACAGAATTTAAAAAGGGAATCCTGCCCGTGGTCAAGACAGATTTCACCTTAAGGGTAAAGTTCCTCAGCCGTTTCACCCTCAACAAGGAATGGAAGCTCAAAAGCAGGACATCTTTTTTGGCCTTGGACTGGATAAAAAAACCTAAGATCAATATTGCTGTGGCTTCTATCGGCATCACCGGCATCGTCGAAAAGGCCATCCGGAGCCGCATTAGTCATCTGACTGCGATTATCGATAGATATGTTCCCGAACGATTGGACGTGAAAAAAGAAATTGCCAAAGTCTGGACAGGAATCCAAAGGCCTATATTGATCAACAGTCGAGAAAAGAAAGTCTGGTTGAAAATCGATCCTCAGAGCATCTCCGCCGGCAAATTCACAGGCAAAAATCGCACTATCTATCTCAAACTGAGGATTTACTCCTACCTGAGGACGCTGACCGGCACTGATCCCGAATACGAAATCAACGAGGAACTGCCACCGCTCCAGGAGGAGACCGACGGTGTGGAGGGATTCAATATCTTCGTCTTGGCCAAAATCAAGTATGATGACTTGAACGACGTGCTGGAGAAAAATTTGAAGGGCCGTGAATTTAAAATCAAGGGCCGAACGGTCAAGGTCAGGGAAGCCAAAGTCTACGGCAGTGAGGGGTTCCTGATCCTCCAGATAGATATGGAAGGAACCGCCAAGGGGAAAGTCTATTTTCGGGGACGGCCTCGCTATGACACGGCTGCCGAAGCCTTTACCGTCGACGATTTTGATTTCGATCTCAAAACCAAGACCATCCTAGTCAAGGCCGCGAATTGGCTTCTTCATGGCGACATTCAAGAACAGATCCACGAAAAACTCTGGTTCCCGATGGAAAACAGCATCAAGACTCTTCCCAGCTTGATCCATAGAGCCATCGAGGGAGGGAAACTCGGAGAAAAGATCACCCTCTCCTTTGAAGAATTGGATGTCCGTCCCGAGACCATCCTGGTCTCTTTCGGGGATATTCAAGCATTGATCGCAGCTCGGGGTAAAGCTATGCTTCAACTTGAAGCATTCGTGAAATAGACCTTTTATGGTGCGATTGACTCATGGTTCTTATATTATTTCCCCCTTTTTTAACAGATTTTCCAGTGTCGTATTTTTCTTTCCTAGATCAATGAATGGATTATTCTCTCTCCTTCGGCTTAAGCTCCATGCCGAGTTGCCTCATTAAGCCCAGCTCATCAATTTCTTTCCTTTGCTCGACAACTTTTCCATTTTCAATGCGGCTTATTGAAATTCCACCATGTTCATACTTATTCCCAGTAGCAGGGATGCCTTGAAATTCTCCTTCATGAGTGCCTGTGACGATAAACCTGACTATAACTCTGTCCCCTTCAGCTATCAATTCTTCAATACTGAAAGTAATATCAGGAAAAGCATTATGAAGCATCTTTCCAATTTCTATTACTTCTTCTTGGGATCGAGGTTTGGTACTTCCTGATGGCAAGTAGTAAGCATAGTCAGGAGCTACCACCTCCTTAAAAGCCTCAAAGTCTCCTTTGCTCCACGCTTCCCACATACGATTTTCAATAGCCTTATTCTGAGCCTCAATCTCCGCCTGGGCTCTGAACTCTTCAAGCTCTGCCATCGCTGCCTTGTCCTGGCAGCCAAGCATAAAGCATAAAATCAGAGCCAAGGGTAGAATCATGCAAAGTTTTTTCAATTAATCCGTCCTTACATTTTTTTCCAAGTCCCTTCAAATCTCACTCTATAGTTTTTGCCATCGACAGAAACCTCATGTGCTGTCTTTGTTTCATTCTCAGAGATAAATTTCCATGTGATTCTTGCCAAAGTTATTCTTCCTCGAGAATGAATTTTGCCATTAAATACGAGAGTTTTGGAATCTTTCCAGTTGCCCTGGTATTCTGAAGGCTGTGTCAGCAAGTTATCGAACCAAAAGAAATTGTATTTACCCTCTTCATTGTCCCACGTTATAAAACCGTATCCTGAGAACATCCCCTCGCCTGTACTCCACATCAGCCATGTTTTACCCATTACCCATTTACAAGTATGCTCTCCTTTTGTTTCTATTGTAGGCATTTCTTCACCAGGATAAACCTTCCCCTTAGTTTGCCATTTGCCGACAAAGACATTCAGTTTTTCAAACTCTTCAGTCCTCTGCCTGGTTACTGGTTGAGCGAAAACAGTTAGAGTGGAAAAAATCAATAATATACTAATCAAAATAATGGTTCGCTTCATTTCATTTCCTCTTTTTATGAAGAATCTACTTCTCCCCCTCCTTCGGCTTAAGCTCCATGCCGAGTTGCATTGTCAAGCTGAATAGAGAATCCCAATCTATCCAATCTTCCTGTATCTTGCCTTCCTCAACTCTGAACATATATAAAACAGGAAATGACAGTTGCTTACCAGTCGCTGACACTCCCATAAATTCACCTTTATGTGTTGCCTGGCATGTACATCTAACACTAACCATATTCCCATCAGCAATGATTTCTTCAATATTGTGCTTCATTTCTCCAAATGTTTCAAAAGCAAATGTAATATGTTCTTTTACTGCATCAATACCTTGTTTCTCAGAAGTTGCTGAGTGGGCTATACAATCAGGAGCATAAATTTCATCCACCAGAGCAAATATTGATTCAACATCCCCCTTGTCAACCTCCTCAAAATAACGCCTTACAATCTTCTTATTCTGCTCCTCAATGTCTTCCTGGGTTTTGAACTCTTCCAATTCTGCCATCGCTTCCTTGTCCTGGCAACTCACCATAAAGCATAGAATCAGAGCCAAGGGTAGAATCATGCAAAGTTTTTTCATCTTTCATTCCTTTTTTCGTTATTAAGTAAAGATTATTTCTCCTCTACCTTGGTTGTTTTAGTCTTATTGGCGCTTAAAGCCACAACCTTCCATTCACCATTAATCTTTTCCCATACAGCTAACCACTTTACTTCAACTTCAATACGACCTTCTGATTCTTCCCATAAATTTCGATTCCATCCAAGAGCCCATGCCATATCTCCAGCCTCTGAGATTACAATTTTCTTTAATCCACCTTCTGTATCAACTACATCGGGAAGCCAACTGTTGTAATAATCTCGGATAGCTTCTAAGCCTTCAAATGGAGGTTCGTCTTCATCCAGAATGATAGCATTTTCAGCATAGACATTTAATACAGCATCAACATCTTTTTGTCTTTTTGCTTCAAAAGCCTTTTGTGCCATTTCTCTAATTGCTTGCTTTTCAGCCTCAACATCTACCACAGCTTCCTTAGCTAACTCTTCACCCTGCTGGCAGCTAAAAGTAAAACAAAGCAGAATGACCAACGGAATGATTGTGAATAGTTTTTTCATGTTTCCCTCCTCTTTCTATTTAAATCGGCGATTAAAGCCTAATCCCGTAACCCAGCCAGCCTCTTCTTCGCATCTTCCACCTCAGCTATACCTGGATCTGCGTCCTTCCAGAGGGAGAGGAATTTTGAGTAATGTTCTATAGCTTTGGCTGTATTGCCCTGCTGTTCGTAGATTTTGCCCAGCATGTAGAAGCTCTTGGCGTAAATATCGCCATGATTTAGTCTCCCTATCGTGAGCAGGATTATCTTCTCGTACTCTTCTCGAGCCTTCTCTACATTTCCTGACTTAAAATAAACTAAAGCCAAAGGTTCAATAAATAGTGCTTGATCATGTCGTATTGCCTCCCATTCTGGAATATATTGAGAAGGCATCAAAAACAAAGCTTTGTCAAAACATTTAATTGCATTGGAAAAATTCTCTCTTTCAAGATTTATTAGACCCATCAGGTGATGATAATATCTTATTGCTTTCTTGTTCATACCTCCTTCAATCAATTCCCTGAGCTCACTTGCTGCTCTTTGGGCTTCATCTATTGCTTTCATCTCAAGGTATGTAAGTCCTTTATAATGTAGAGAATATCTCTGCTCAATTACGCTTTTTGTTTCAACAGCGCTGCTCCATGCCTGCATACATTCCTTTAAAGCTTTCTCTGGCTGTCCTGATTTAAGATAATTGTATGCTAAATCTAAATGGAAACCACATCGCCATTGCTTTTCGCCAAGCTTATCTACCCGTTCAATTCCTCGTTCAAACTGGTCTTGTGATTTTTTAAACCTGCCTTGCAATAAGTATAAAGCCCCAAATCCCTTTATCCCTTCAAAAATAGCTGCTGATTCCTCTGTTTCCAAAAGCTTCTGATATATTCCTTCTGCTTTAATCAAATCCCCTTTACAATGGTAAATATCACCGATTAATCTGTAATTAAGATAAAGATCTGGATCAAGGAAAAAAGCTTTATCCGCTTCCACGAGAGCAAGATCATATTTTCTCTGACAAAGATAAGTTTCAGCTAAACCCAAACGAATATGAAACCTATCTGAAAAATTATGTAAATAATCTTCAAGAATTTTCCTGGCCTTATCATATAATCCCTTTGCCTGATAGGTTACAGCTTGATTCGCATAAGGGAAAATGGAAGACTCTTTATTCTTGATTAACACTTCAAGTCGTTCAATAGCCTTATCCCATTCTTCTAAACTCCTGTACAATATCGATAGATTATTATTTGCAGCCAGATCACCTGGATAAATCTCCAGTGATTTATTGAATGCTTCGATAGCTTTATCATAGGTCTCTTCTGATGAACTGTAGAAACTTGCCCGGATTCGATAGCGCTCTCTGTCCGATACTCGATCGCTCAATTCTAATGCTTTCTGTTGGTATTTCTCCTTCTCATCCCAGTTGCTGAGACCACTATAAGCCGTTGACATAGATCTGTACGCTGTAGCAAACTCGCTATCAATGGCTATTGCTCTCTTATAAAATTGGATAGCTGTACGGTAATCACCTTTGTTGTGATACTTTGATCCTTCGATGTAATACTTATAGGCTTCAGGAGAACTCGTTGTGATCTCTCCCACCTGTCTATCAATATCGCTTGCTATATCTTCTGTAGAGAGCTTGAAATTTCCTTTGATCCTTCTTGTCAACTCATCAACCATAGAATGAAAACTTTCTTCACCTTTTCCCTCCACCCTGTTAGAACCTATGATCTCCATTGTGTTTGAATCTTGAAGGGTTGTATTTATCCGGAAATTCTCACCTGCCCTGGTCAATATCCCTTGCAGTATGTGCGAAGCTTTTCCCCTGGAAGCCACCTCTTTTAAATTCTCAGAAGAGTATCTTTGTGTTTCTACGAGATTCAGTTGGCTTAGGATACCGAATAATCTATCCCTGGATAATACTTTTATGTACTTCGATTGTGAAAGGTCTGAAATCAATAAATCAGAAAGAGCAGTTCTCCAGATATCTAAACTTTCATCTCCAGTGTTGTTTTCAAAATACATCACAACAAGTGATGGTTTATCTGATGAGATAGAAACGCCTTGCTTTTGTAACCAAGGCTGCCACATTACTACTGCTGTAATTATAAGAGCGATAACAACTAAGGCAGGGATAAAAAGTTTCTTTAAACCGAATGATACAGTTATCTCCTTCGATGTAATGGCCTTTTTCTTAGGAGCAATCCTCTCTGTTATGGGAATCCCTCTCTCTATGTCTTTCAATTCAGAACGGACTTCTCCTGTACTTTGATACCTCTTCTCTTTTTCTTTCTCTAAACATCTCATTATAACTCGGCTGAGATCTTCAGGGATCTGTACATTTAATTCTTTGGGATCTCTCGGTGTCTCACCTTTATGCTTCATGGCTATGCTTAAAGGCGTATCACCTTCAAATGGCAGTTGCCCTGTCACCATCTCGTAAAGAATCACACCTAACGAATAGATGTCAGACCGATGATCGACTTCTTTCACCTCCGCTTGTTCTGGGGACATGTATTCAGGTGTTCCTATCATTATTCCTGAGCCTGTTATCCCCTTTGCTTTTAGCGATCGAGCGATCCCAAAGTCCATAATTCGGACATTGCCCTCTTTATCAATCATAATATTGCTGGGCTTTAGGTCTCGATGGACTACGCCTAATCTATGGGCCTCCACCAAGCCATTACACACTTGTTTGGCTATTTTAATCGCTGCCTCTATGTCGATTTTTACCCTTCGTATAAGGCTCTTCAAGTCCTCACCAGGAACATACTCCATTGTTATGAAGTGAGCTCCTTCATATTCACCAAGATCATACATTCCACAGACGTTCTTGTGTCTTATTTTGCGAGCCGTAGTCAATTCATTGCGGAATCTATCAATTGTTTTTTTATCCGATGCGATCTCAGGCTTAATCAACTTTAAGGCAATATCTTCTTTTGTCTTCTTATCCTCAACACGGTAGACATTGCCCAT
>CAYFXE010000006.1:0-21460 GCA_964347035.1 uncultured Eubacteriales bacterium
GTATAGAAAGCCCAAAGACAAAGTCAATGGGGTCAGACCTTCATAACTTTTATAATGCTTGGAACTCAATATATTTTACAGGCTTAACCGATTTATAAAAGTTATGAAGGTCTGACCCCATACCTTTTTCTCTTGCATCGAGGTTAAAATTATGTCATCATGGGCTGTCTTTTTTTGGATTGAAGCAATTCCTTTAGGGAGGTCGATATGCCATCAAAACTTGAACAGCTAGCTCCTCCTCTGCTCTGGAAGCATTTTGCTCAAATCATAAAAATTCCCCACTGCTCAGGGAACGAAACGGCTCTCGGCGATTACGTCATCTCCGTGGCCGAACGCCTCGGATTAGAGTGGAAGAGAGACAGAGTGGGAAACATCGTCGTCCGGAAAAGTGCAAAACCCGGACATCAAAGAGCCAAGACTGTCATCCTTCAAGGTCATCTGGATATGGTCTGTGAAAAAAACAGTGACGTTGTCCATGACTTCACGAAAGATGCCATCCAGGCTGTTATAAAAGGCGATTGGATTCAATCTAAAGGAACGACTCTAGGCTCAGATAACGGCATCGGTATCGCCGCTTCGCTTGCTCTAATGGAAGACAAAAAAGCAGTTCATGGTCCCTTGGAGTTTCTGTTCACAGTCGATGAAGAAACGGGTTTGACAGGCGCAACAAAAATAAAATCAGGCTTTTTGAAGGGGAAAAAACTCCTCAACCTGGACAGTGAGGAAGAGGGAGAATTCACCATCGGATGTGCCGGTGGAGCCGATTCAGAAATTATCCTTCCTTTGAAAAGACAGAAAGGGAAAGGAACGTTCTACAGAATCAAATTGTTCGGCTACAGAGGCGGACATTCAGGTATTGATATAGACGGAGGCCGGGGCAATGCCATCAAATTACTGGCGCGTCTTCTCTGGTTGGCTCAAAAAGAATTCTCCTTTGCCTTAGTCAGCCTGGAGGGAGGAAACAAGAGGAATGCCATCGCACGTGAAGCCTGGGCTGACCTCTATCTTGACAGTAGAAAAAAAGCAAAATTTTCTTCTTTCTTAAGGAAAGAATTCAAAAAAATTAAGTCCGAGTATCAAGCGGTCGAGAAAGACGCAAAATTCTCTTTTGAGAAATCCTCAGGAACAAGAATGAATACCCTCACACCAAAATCTCAGAGAACTCTACTCAACCTCTTGATCGGCCTCCCCCATGGGGTCATGGCCATGCATTCAGAGATGGAAGGGCTCGTGGAAACATCCACCAACCTGGCCATAATCCACACCCACGCCAAACAAGCTGAAATCGTCTGCTCCAGCCGAAGTTCTGTCGCTTCGGCGTTGGATGCGACTCGGAACATGCTCGAAGCCGTCAGCCAGCTCTCCGGAGCACGCATCAACCAACCGGAAGGTTATCCAGGCTGGACACCAAATCTCGAATCTCAGCTCCTCAAGACTCTCAAAAAGGTGTACAAGAAGAAATATCACAAAGAACCTAAGGTGGGAGCTGTTCACGCTGGTCTAGAGTGTGGGATTATCGGAGAAAAGTTTCCAGGTATGGACATGATCTCTTTTGGTCCGACTATCGAACATCCCCATTCGCCCGAAGAAAGAGTTCAGATAAGTTCAGTGGAGAATTTCTGGAAATTCCTCACAGCCACCCTCGCTGAGCTAGCCTGATAAAAGCAGACAACTACTTAATCCAGCCTAGCTCACTAAACTGAGGAAATCCTGAATGGCTGAATCCCCAATAGGCAAAGAGAAGCACGCTTAGAAGATAGGCCATCGAAAAAAAGAGAAAAAAGGGATTATGAAAACCTTTTTTCCTCTCCCTCAAGTAGAATATCAAGGCAAACAGGAAACCCAAGAAAGATGCAGGAAAAGTTAAGATTACCGTCTGCCCCTCGATACCGTTCACGGTAAAATTGAAACCATAGAATACAGCTCCTGTCATTACCACAGCGAGATTGCCCGCGTTCAAGGATTCGAAAGGTAAATTCCTGGCCATAACGATCAATCCAAGGGAAACCATAAATACCCCGCCATGCCACATAAAATGGCTGATGACTTCATCATACAGATAAACAGCTTGGAATAATTCTGATGTCTTATGATTTTGCAGAAGTCTGGCTATTGAATTCGAAGAGAGGTGGAGGCCGTGACCGTCAACGTAAAGGAGAAATCCTCCAGCTAAAAGCAATTTAGCCACAAGCCCTTGGCTTCTTTCTAAATTATATGAGGAACGTAAGACTCTTTTGGCCATGAAATAGAGCAGGTAGGCTAAAGGAATGACAAAAAACGGTGTCAAAAAATCAAGGGCATCTCCCCATGTCAAAGGTCTGCTGAGGAAGGTGGGCAGATAAGCAGGCATAATGTGAAAAAAGGCATAAACAAAGCCATAAGCCAAAAGGAAGAAACAAAAGATGTTCCTCTCTTCCCTCATCGACTCCTGGCGTTCTTGTTCAAAAAACATGACCAAAGTAAAAATACAATCCTATGCTCTCCTCGCTAATCCCTGTATCAAACCGAACAACAAAGTTGCGAAGATAATACCTCAGTCCAAAGCCAAGATCAACAACAGTTTTATCGAGCTCGATTCTTAACCAGACGTTTCCAGGGAATCGAGCCGTGATATCATACTGGAGAACAAGAAGATGTCCGGCTTGAGGAGGAAGGCCCGAAACAGCGAACCTTTTCCCTCGAATATGCGTATTATTAAAGTGAATATGGTCCAGCAAACAGGAATCTGTTTAATATATTGTTATATTATCCAAAAATTTTACACAAGGAGGAGAACATGAAGCTTCCAATCCTAAGGGCAAGATGGATGGTTATTGTTATCGCAGCTGCGACCATTATGTGTACTGTATCGGTCGACGGCAGCATCGAGGAAACCATCACCAAAACCTTTTCGGTAAGCCCAGGAGGAACTCTAAATGTGGAGACGGATCTTGGTTCTATCAAAGTGGAGGCTGTCGAAAGAAATGCCGTTGACATCAGAGTCCTACAAGAAGTGCGCACATCCAGTAAAGAGAAAGCCGAAAAGATACTCAAGGACTTTGAAATCGAAATCTATCAAAGAGGAAATGATGTCTTCATCCGATCAGACTACGAACGACACGGCTGGCAGAAGTTCTGGGATAATATATCCAAGCACCTTCGCGTCAAGTATATTATTTCCGTTCCTCGCGTTTACAACACAGACCTGAAAACGAAAGGAGGAAGCATTTCTGTCCACGGAACAGAAGGCAGGGTTAGGAGCACGACATCTGGCGGTAGTCTGGATTTTGACAATATCGTCGGCGACATTTATGGAAAAACTTCTGGTGGCAGCATAGGCATTGGAAATGTTGATGGCGATATTGACATCCACACATCTGGAGGAAGCATAAAGATTGCCCGGGCATCAGGTGAGGTGGAGGCCCACACCTCTGGTGGCAGCATCACAGTTGAAGAAGTTATGGGTGCTATCCAAGCCCATACATCCGGCGGCTCGGTTAAAGCTTATATCGCCAGCCAACCAGCATCCAGTTGTCGGCTGTCAACTTCAGGAGGATCGATTACGGTCTACATGAAAGATGACGTCGCCGTGGACATCAATGCCAAGACCTCTGGAGGTCGGGTCCACACAGATTTCCCGATGACCATCAAGGGAAAAATTGACAAAAGATCCTTATACGGGACGATTAACGGTGGAGGGCCTGAACTTTACCTCCGCTCATCAGGAGGAAGTATCTATATCCGCGAAAAATAACCTCTAACTTAATTAGCCTTTAATAAGAGAAGGCTAAATTCACAGCTCCGAACACATGCTCATTTGCTTCAGTCTTGAACCTTTTCGTCCAGAAGACAAAGGCGTAGCTTATATTGAATTGACCGACTCTCATCCCCAAACCGAGCATAATATCCAGAGAATAAGGTCTTTTATCGACTCTGTGGCTGTCGCGGATTGTATTTCCATCAAGAAAAATATTCCGGGCGATGGCTTTCCCATCAACGCCTGCAAACACATGAATCCCGAATCGTCCTCTGCGCTTGAGGCCAAAATTACGATCCCCACCAGGTCGAATGATGAATGGTCCGAAATCATCAGGAAGGTTCCATCCGAATCTTATCTGTGTTCCTGTACTGGCGTAAATGTAAACATTTCCTAAACCGGTTCCAAAGTGTGGAATCAAATCAAAGCCCAGTCCTTTGCTCGATTCTGTCCGGAACAACTTCCATTTGCGTTCATAAATCAGCTCCATAGCGAGTTCATCTTTGAGCTGGTGTCGCCAGCCTTTTGCTGTATCTCCGTTAAAAATTTTATGGATTAATTTTTGTGATTGTTCAGCATATGAATGAGGTCCGATGACTCCCAAATTAAATTCCCAGGTTTCCATCCAGCGTTGGCCTATGCTGTGGATCCCTACCGAGAGGTAGAGAATGCCGGCGTAGGGGCGATCATCTTCGATCAATTCAATCTGGGTGATATCATCGGGTGTATAGACGGCTTGACGAAGGGATACAAAGATGGCGTGCTGAAATTCTTCATTATTCACGAAAGGCAGCCACTTGAGGAGAGGTTTGTGCCTGTAATCTTTCAAGTCATTTGACATCCATCCCAGCTTGAATCCACCTGTATAATATCGGTCTGTCCCGATAAACGTGTCGTTTTCAAAGGAAAGACAGAAAGTGCTGAAATTATCGCTGTTTTCCGATTGAGCAAAACTCAAAAAGGGAACCACCCCTATAAGCAGGGCAATTAAAATTATCCTGTTAATCATCACATTTGCTCTCGTGTGTCCATGTTGCACTCTTAGCTTCATTCTCATCACATCCCATCAATATTCGCCGTTCTCTCCTTCTCTAGCTGTCAACGGATCATTATATATTTAGTCGTAAATACCTTAGATTAATGTATATATATAGGAAATCAGTTAAGATAACAATCATTATTTTTAAATTAAATATAGGATTGATTATTCAGCCACACAGAAAAAGACTTTTTTACACCAGAAGCATTTCCAGATAACTACCTTAAAATGCCTCAGTAAGAGTGAAATAAACACCGACAGAGTCTTTGCTGAAACCAAGATCACACCGGAAATTCAGTTTTTCCTCGGGTTTGAGCGCGAAGCGGAGGCCTGCCCCAAATGTGGCTTTGACATTCCTCAGTGAAAATCGGCTGATCTTGTCCGATACGTCACCCACACTCGTAAAACCGACAAGGCCAAGTCGCCTCCACAGGGGCATGCGATACTCCATCTGAAAGACCACAGCATGTTTGTCTCGATACCGGCCCTGGTAATAACCTCTCATGATCAAGGGGCCTCCGAGGAAAGAGAGCATCTGGAAGGGAGCATCGCCCGTAATAAAATTGAGATAGCCATGGAAAGCCAGAACATGGGATGTAAAAATAGGGAAATATGTCCGCAGGTCGACATTATACCTGTTAAAATGATAATCACTGCCTAGGGTTTTCCGGAAGAATGTTGCCGAAAACTGGTAAAAGCTTCCTTTCGATGGAGAAAAAATGTTATCTCGAGAATCCCAATTAGCAAGAAGGGACAGCCCTGAGACTTTTGCTTCATCGCTGCCCAGGAATTGTCCGGTCTCCAGCAATCCTTTTTTTTCGACCTCGATGATATTATTATATTGGTACTCATACCGCAGGCCAAAATTCAATCTGGAAAGTATTCTTCTTTGTAACTTAATAAAGAGATCGACGATGTGATACGAATAATCCTCTTCGTTCTCTGAGGATGTCTCATTACCGATACCCCAAAATTTAGAGCGGAACTTGCTGAACATGAAATTTCCTTGAATGCAATAGTCTTCATTTTTCAGATACAGTTGGGGTGATAGAATGATCATCCATTGTTTTTTTTGGGTGTAAACCAAAAGAGTACTCATGCTCGAAGGACGCTGTTTTAAGTCTTGGCCAGAAAGACGAAAATAGTACATGGCACCGACACCGAAGGCCAGACTCGTCTCTGGTGTGTAATAGATAACGGGAAGGGCAATCCATCCCCCCCTCTTTTTAGCTTCTTCTTCTTTTTCTGCAACTTGACCGAATCCCATCGGAGTTTGCCAAAAATTGCTAAGGCACAAAAGAAGAATGAATATAGAGCAAGCCCTGAGTTTCCCTCTAGAGTATCTCAAAGAATCTCCTTTAAAAAAATATATAAACTTCGATCAACACTCTGGCAACGTGTCTTCCTATTAAATTTGTAGCATCGGTTATAAAATATTTCATGGTCACTTTCTCTGGGATGGGATAAAGAGCGAGGTCCTTTCCTGTTATCCCTAACTTTTCTTCCTCAGGTAATTGACTGCCTGGATCGCAGCGACACAGCCTTCCCCAGCTGCGGTTACAACCTGGAGCCCTCCGCAGGTGACATCGCCAGCGGCAAATACTCCCTCTAAATTCGTCCTCTGAAAACGATCCACCTTGACACATTGCTTATGATCGATCTCGATTCCAGCTTTACTGAAAAGTGGAGCCGATGGTATATCCCGGAAAATGAAAAGGCCAGCAATAGCAAGCTCCTCCTGCTGATTCTCTTTCTCGATAATGATCTTTTCAACCCGTTGTTCCCCGACAATTTCTTTGATCTCAGTTTTTTGATGAAAAGATATCTTCTTGGCTTTTATCTTCTCGAGCAACGAAGTCTTCACCTTCCATCCCTCCTTATCTCCGCTAACCCAGTAGACTTTACAGCCCATCTGCTCGAGATGCAGGATATCCTCAGCCGCTTCGTCTGAATTTCCCATGGCGGCCACTTCTGAACCACGGTAAAGGGGGCCATCACAGGTTGCACAGTAGCTGACTCCCATTCCCAATAACCTTTCTTCTCCAGGAATGATCTTCGAACGCGGCAAAGATCTGCCCGTAGCCAAAATGACCGCTTTGGCCTCGATCAGCGTATCGCGCGTTGTTACATACTTCGGGTCTGTTGTTAGGTTATAATCGACAGCGTCACCTGTAATAATTTGGGCACCGAAGTGTTCGGCGTGCCCCCTGAATTTCCCCAACAGTTCTTGGCTGTCGATGGAGATAAATCCAGGATAATTCTCGATTTTGTACCCAATCGATAACCTGGATGCAGCTCTCCCCTCCAGAACGATCGTTTTTTTACCTGCTCTTGAGGCGTAAAGGCCGGCGGCAAGGCCTGCCGGACCCCCTCCGATGATGATGATATCTGCCGAAATATTTTTAATACTGGGAAATGAATTCTCCATCAATTTCTCTCCTTTTTGTTATCTATCATTTATTTTGGGCTGAGCTGTGTTCTCTCTTGGTGGCCAATATGGACTGGAAAGATATAGCAAAGGTCCGGCTTTCTGTCAATCAAGCAAGAAAAAGGAACATGTTAAGGCTTAATCTGTCTTTAGAATCTTTTTGAGTATAGCTAATGACTCTGGAAAGAGTTCTTCAAGACTGATATATTCCCACTCTGCATACCGAATGTACCACTGACCATTTCTTTTTCTCAATTTCATCGTAATCCGGTAATTATCTGGAGAAACTCTGACCAACTTACGTAATATTTTTACTCCTCCTGAAGACAGAGACACATCTGTCTGGATGGACGCTTCCTCAGGGGACAGCTCATCGATGTGACTGCTTAACACGTTAAAGACAATCCCCCTGAATTGGCGAAAATAACTCCTCAGCATGTCCATGGTTTCCATTTTCCCTCTGTTCTGGAAATCGGAATAATCCTCAGAGATTAGAGGCATGATCTTGTTTATGTCTTTATCCTCGACAAATTTTCCAATGTCCGACATCATCTCTAGGAATAATTCCCGATCGGTTTTTTTTCTGCATGAGGGAAAAATCACTACGACCATAAGGATGACTAAGAGGAGGGCTTTCCTTTTACACAGATTTTTCATATCCGTTTGTTATTGACTGATAAAATAATCCTTGATTACCCTAATCGCCCTGAGAGTGATCCATTTACTTGGCTTTTTTAAGCCGCAGATCTCGACCATCTGTCTCGAGTTCCGCTAAGATAATGAGCTGCCAAACCGTCCCTTTGTATTTGGTTCTCATGTAAAAATCCTCGAGATTCTCCCAATGTCCTCCCTGTTTTTGTTTGGCCAAGATCTTGGGAACGATCCCGGTCTTCATGATATTCTTCTTGGCTTCGAGAACCTTTCGACCTTCTGCAGACTTCCTGAGGATTTGAGCCATCGCTATATACCGAACAGAAGGATTTTCTTCTTCCAGAAGCCACAGGATCGGATCTGAATTAATAATAGATTTCCAGTTACCCATTAAAGTTGACTCTAAGCGTTTGAATTTTTCATTTTTCCTCTATCGATGTTCTTTTCCCACAGACTTTCCACAGTAAGGGCAGAAAATAAAGTCTTCCCCTACAGATCTTCCGCAAAATGAACATTTGTTTTCAGGTTGTTGCCCCCTGAATATCCTCCCCTTTTCATCAAGGATCGAGTTGCAGTTGTTGCAGGCAAGGAATGAAGTGCCCTTTTTAACAGGAAAGAGAGGAATAAAAAACAGGCTCAGATAATAGTCAATCCTCTTGTGATAGACAGAAATATGGCTACAAACAGGGCAATTCCTGGGATGCTTATCAACGTAGATTGTTTTCGGTTGGAAACCTCCTATAAAGAAAACCATCAAACTCCTTTCTCATCTCCATTCTCTAATATATCTCTCTCTTCTAGATCTGCCAAATTTTTTATTATAGGAACGTGCACCAAAATGTCCCCCTAGAGTTTATCTGCTATCATATAATTCCTTTACTTGAGACATTTTATATTCTATACTCTCTGTAGCAAGGGTGGTACTTAGAGGAACGTCCCATGATTGATCTTAAGACGAAATTCCTAGGCAGCATTGTCGGGAGCGCGCTCGGTGATGCGATCGGCGAGTTGGCTTTTCGCTACCGCGACAAAAACATCCTGCGCCGAAAGATAGATAAATTCGAAAAACTCATTTACACGGATGACACAGCCATGTGCATAAGCATAGCCGAGTCGATCATTAAAATGGGTTTTCTGGATCAGCTCGATCTTGAAGAGAAGTTTATATCCAGTTTTAATGAAGAACCATGGCGGGGTTATGGCCCAGGTCCCCCCACAATATTCTCGATGGTCGAACGTTCGGAGATGAGTTGCACACAAGCGGCTCAGACTTTGTTTGGTGGTCAGGGCTCATTCGGAAACGGGGCAGCCATGAGGATTGCTCCGATCGGGCTCGTCCTCCACGATGAATCTACTCTATATGAAAAGGCATGTGCATCTGCCGTCCTCACCCATGCTCATCCTGTCGGACAAGATGGAGCCGCTGTCCAAGCCAAAGCTGTTGCCCTCGCCGTTCCGCTAAAACCGGAAGACCCATTTCCCCAAGAGAGATTCATAACTGAACTCATCGAATTCGCCAAAACTCCAGAAATGAGGGAGAAATTGCAGGGAGTTCAGCAGCTACTAGCCAAAAAAGCATCTCCCCCAAAGGCGGCCGATGTTCTGGGCCGGTCTGTGGCTGTCCAAGAATCCCTGCCTTTTGCTCTCTTTTCTTTCTTAAGCCATCCAGAGTCTTTTGAAGATTGTCTTTTCTGTGCCATCTTAAACGGTGGTGATAGAGACACCCTTGGGGCTATGGCCTGTGCAGTCTCCGGGGCTTATTTAGGTTTCGATTCCATTCCTCGATCTTGGAGGGAAAAACTCGAAAATAGTACTCACATCCAGAATTTGGCCGTAGAGCTATCAAAAATTCGATAAAATAGAAAGGAATAAAGGACCTGTCGTGAGTAACGGTCGGGACTTCTTACTCGCTCTTCTCGAACAAAGAATCTTCCAGACCCGTGTTGAATTTCACTTCTTCAATGGTGAATTTTAAATATTCCTCTCCATCCCGGTATTGGACAGAAGAATGGGACATGGTTATCCCGTTGACTTTTTTGTAGTCGGAACTGTATTGTTCAACCTCAACTTCTCCCATCGGCCCCGTCACGGTTGACCTGCTTTTTGTTACGAGATAAGTTTGAGAATCACAATAGATTGTTGCTTTAAACCCGTCAGGATAGGTTTGTTCGAGAATAAAATGGTCTTTACCCTCGACCTGTTCCTTTCCTATATAGGTAAAAGTTATGTCATATTTTTCAGGATTTAGCAGGGAAATAACGGGCATCGATTCTCTTTTCCATTCAGCTGCTCCTTGCTCAGGCATGTCTTCAATGGCGCCGGTCTGAGGGTTAACCATCCAGGCTGTCTCACCATCATAAGCCTGGGTAATGACCATACCCATAACTTCAAAATCGAGACGCCTCTTGTTCGGTTCTTTTTTGTAGACAGTGATGGTTCCGCTCAAACCTTGCATCGTCAACTCTGCCGTTCCCGTTATGGTCATGTCCTTGATATTCTTAAGGGCATCCTCTCCTCCCATAGCTTCGATCATCTTCAATCTGACCTCATCAGCTGATTGCCCCCCTCCTGGAGGAGCTATTAGACTCAACAGAAAAATACTCAATAGCGCCGATGAAAAATTTTTTTTCATTATTCTTACCTCCTAATTATTTAAAACCTTACTAGAAAAAATTAATATAAAAGCTCGTGCAATAATTACTCAGTATCATACATTAATCAATACGGATTGACTGCAAAAAAGTTTAGGAGAAAAATTCAAGCCTAATATTATGACTATTATTATTCGTTAATCGCCTACCCTACTGGTTTTTTAAGGCGGCTAGACGATTCCTGGCGTCGTCGAGCTCAGGAATCCCGGGATCGGCATCCTTCCAGAGGTTGAGGAATGTCTCATAATACTCGATGGCTTTAGACTTTTCCTTCTTATTTTCGGCGATTTTCCCCAGCATGAAGTAGCTCTTGGCGAAAATATCCCCATCCCTTATTCGATGATAGGTTAAGGATTGAATCGTCTCGTATTGCTCTTGAGCCATCGCCAACTCGCCTGTTTTATAATAGGCCAGAGCCAAAGAATCGATAAACATCGGATGGTCCTCCACCTCAATGTCATATGGAGATCTCAGCAGTGAGATAGCTTTCTCGAAATAATCTATGGCCTCCACATACCGTTCATTCTCCAATTCGACCATTCCCATCAGATGATAATAATATCTAATTCTTTTCCGGCTTAGACTCTTCTGGATCATCTGCCTTAGCTCGGCAGCTATTTCTGACACATCAGCCATGGATTTCAACCCAAGATAGGCCAGTCCTTTGTAGTGTAAAGCCCGCATCTGATTGAATAAACTTTCGACGAGTAAGGCCTCTTTGTTCATCTCATCGAATTCTTTTAAGGCCAATTTAAATTTCCCCGTTTTAAGGTAGAGGCGACCGAGCCATTCATGGGGCAAAGGCTCTGTTCTCCGAATTTCTATCGCTTCATTTAACCGGCCCTGAGCAAGATATAAAAGGGCCAAACCGTTTCGACTCCATCCTGTCCCAGCCACAAATTTACCAAACTCCTGCTGAGCTTTACCGATATCTCCCTTCAGCAGGTAATTCTCTCCTTTCCTGAAAACACTCTGGATCTCGGCGCTTTTGTCTAACTTTGATGCCTTATCCAATTCAGCCAGGGCAAGATCATAATTTCCTTGGCAGGTGTACAGTAAAGCCAATTTGAAATACAGCCCGGCACTATCAGGATAAGACTCGAGAGCTTCTTCCAAAGTTTTTTTGGCAATGCCATACAGACCTTTAGCCATATAACCCTCGACAAGATTCCAGTAGGAAATGAGTGTTCCTGACTTATTCTGAATATTAACTTTAGAATGGTTGATGGCCTGATCCCATCGTTCTAAGGCAAAGTAGGTAATCCCCAGGTTGGTGTTGCCGATGCTGTCTTCAGGATAAATGTCAAGAAGTTTTTTAAAAGCTTCGATGGCCTTATCGTATGTCTCCTCTTTCATTTTATAATAATCGCTCTGGATGATAAGCCGTTCTCTTTCTGATACCTGATTGCTCAACTCAAAAGCCTTCTGGATGGCCTTCAGCATAGCCGGCCTGTATCCCATATTGTGGAAAGAAACAGCCACAGACCGGTAGGCCATGGCGAATTCTGGATCGATGTCCAAGGCTTTCTGCATGAAGGACAGGGATTTCGCATAATCTGCCTGAAGATGATATCGCCGGCCCATGCTGTAGAATTTGAAAGCCTCAGGAGAACTGGTGGTGATATTCTCTATTTTATTGTCGAGATCTGTGGTGATCTCTTCCTCGGTCAGTTCAAAGTCTTCCTTAAGTCTTCTCGTCAACTCATCCACCATCTCGTAAAAAGCGTACTCACCTCTTCCCTCAGCCCTTTCTGATCCGACGAGCTCACCTGTGGCTCCGTCATGGACAGTCACGTTAACTCGAAAAAGATCCCCAGCTCTAGTGTAATTCCCCACCAGTATTCTTTCCACCCCGGTTTTATCAGAGATTTCTTTCAGAACTTCAGTAGAATAGCTCTCCGTGTCGAGTTGATTCATGCGGTTGAGAACATCGAATAGCTGCTCTGCACTCAAAATCCTGAGGTATTTTGACTGGGAAAGATCCGTGATCAGCAGGTCAGATAGAGCAGTCTTCCAATGGTCAAGATTTTGATCTCCGGTGTTATTTTTGAAGTACATGACGGCCAATGAGGGTTTATCAGAAGGGATGGCCAATGTTTCCTTTGGAGAGAGCAGCTGCCAGAGGATGACACCGATGACCGTCACAACGAGGACGATGAGGGCAGGAAGGAACATCTTTTTCAATCCGATCGTGACTGTCAATTCCTTGGTGGTGATCGGCTTTCTCTTGGGCAGGATTTTTTCGGCCATCGGAAACCGCTCTTCTAATTTTGATAAGTCCATGAACAGCTCATCTGCGTTCTGGTATCTTTTTGCTCTGTCTTTCTCCAAACATTTCAATATGATTCGGTTAAGATCATCCGGAATCTGAGGATTAATCTTTTTGGGTTCCGGAGGCTTCTCGCTCTTGTGTTTCATAACAACACTCAAAAGTGTGTCTCCCTCGAACGGGACTCTGCTCGTTAACATCTCGAACAGGATGACACCCAGGGAGTAGAGATCCGATCGCTGGTCAACTTCCCTTGTCTCAGCCTGTTCTGGTGACATGTACTCCGGAGTCCCGATCAAACCTCCGAGTCCTGTTATCGCCTTAGATTTAACGGAGCGGGCTATGCCAAAGTCCAAAATCCGAGCTTTGCCCTCCCTGTCGATAATGATGTTCGATGGCTTTAAATCGCGATGAACAATCCCCAAATTGTGCGCTTCGGACAAACCCTGACAAATCTGCTTGGCAATGGTGACAGAGGCTCCCAAACTCAGCTGCTTCGTCATCCGGATCATATTCTTAAGGTTTTCTCCTGGCACGTACTCCATGGTGATGTAGTGAGTTCCCTCCTCTTCGCTCAGATGATACATCCGGCAGACGTTTTTGTGCGAAATCTGTCGCGCCATTCTCAACTCGTTGGCAAAACGTTCGATCGTCTTTTTATCAGCCGCCACTTCAGGTTTAATGAGTTTTAGGGCCACTTCCTCGTTGATCTTTTTATCAAGTACCCTGTAGACCTTCCCCATTCCACCACTACCAAGTTCTTCGATCACTTCATATCTTTGAGCGAACGTCCTTCCCCGGTTTAATCCCTTCGAAGGAGTATCGAGAGTTTCTGTCTGAGAAACATAGATATCTTCTGAGGCAGGAAGAGATGTGCCACATTTTCCGCAGAATCTGGTATCGGCAGGATTATCAAAATGGCATTGTGGGCATTCCATAACCTGTTTTCTCCCAAATATTTATACGAAAAACAAATAAAAAAGATTCATTTTATACATAGATAAATCTGGTTTTTAGTATGAATTTCAAATAAAGAGTATACATATCATAACTTAAATAAAAAATCACCCACCAAGGTTGCAAACCTATCAGGTTTTTCAAGGAAGGGGAAATGCGCAGCTCCAGGAACAATACTCAACTTCCCTTCAGGGAATAAGTCCACATATTCTTGACTGACTTTAGATGGCATCATATCCTTTTCCCCATGGATGACGAGAACGGGGGCATTAATCTTTTTGAGTTCATCCCTGAGGTCGTATTTGAGACCGAGGGAAAAGTACATGGCGTGAACCATCCACCCTCCGATATCAGCAGGCTTTTGTCCTGCCTGGTCTGGAATTATCAGCCCAATCTTCTTATAAGCCGCTTCGTAAAATTGTAGATACCCATGATTCAATGCGACCAAGTCTTGTTCGTTTTTAGAAAAGATCTGCCCATAATCAAAATATCGAGCTAGAAAATCATCAAACTCACTCTTCTCTTCCTCAGAAAGATATTTTTTCAAAGCATCTAAACCTCTCCCCTCTTCGATGGGCATTTTAAGAACCCCGGCTGGAGCGATGAGAACCATCTTTTCCACGTATTCTGGAAATTCGACAGCATAGAGTGCGGCCAGGAATCCGCCGTAAGAGTGTCCGATCAGGATGATTTTTTCCTGTTTGAGGATCCTTCGGATGCGCTCGATATCAGCGATCTGAGTCGAGATTCCCAAAATCTTGTTCAGATCGACCATGTTCTGAAGATAGTTGGATGAATCAAACGTATCAACAGGTCTAGTGGATTTTCCGCAGCCCCGTTGATGGTAGTAATAAAATATGTGATTATCCGTGAGCCTCTCTAATCCTTCCCATGCTTCTGAAGGAGGAAATCCTGGACCGCCATGAACAACCAGAACGGGTCTGCCCTTTCCGCTTTGAAAATAATACAGGAGGATATCTTCTGACACCTTCCAGAAATGAGGCTCGATTCCTTCTTGAGAGGGAGGTTTGAGAGGTCGACGAAGCCCTTTCTCCTCTTTCAGAGTTCCTGGTTTATAGAAAGAACCATTCGAGGAAGAAAGAACCATGGTGACAGAAATTATAAGGAGAGCACAGAGTCCATATTTTTTCATTCTTATTCTCCACCTATTGAGTCTGTTGATCTAATCATTCTTAATCTATGCTCATTTTTCGTAGCAGCTCTCGGTATCGGGGATCGGTTTGTACATTTGAAAATACTGGATCGACTTTAATCAAACGCAGCCAACTGTCGTATTCTGAATAGGCCTCTTCAAGATACTGAAAAGCCAAATCATTCTCACCAAGGGTAAAATAGACAATAGCAATTATGGTTTTCGATACATATTCCTGTTGTGCTCTCTCCAGGAGTTTATCAAGAATTTTCTGTGCCTTCTCTCTCTGGCCCATTTTCGCATAGACTACGGCGATCCAACCTTCAATTCGCGAGCTCCAACCCTTTGCCAACTCCAACTCATTCCGGAACTCTTCCAGAGTCTCTTCATACCTTTCATTCTGGAGGTGGATTGATCCGATATAAAAGTGTGTACCCCCAAAACCTGAATCCAACTCAAGGGTTTTGCTCAGGGTTTCCATGGCTTGGTTATAGAGTCCGGCCCGGTAGTAGACCTGTCCTAAGTTCCTGTTTATCACGAGAGAGAGAGGATCGAGTTCATGAGCCCGCTTAATCTCCCGGATAGCCTCGTCATAGCGGGTCAAGCACATCAGATCATAACCATACCAGTGATGAGCGGTTGCATACCCAGGATCAAGTTCGATGGCCAGTTTATACTCTCTCTCAGCCGCCGGCCAATCATAATCAAATCTCCTTTTGAGCTGGGCGAGAGAGACATGGGCTTCGGCCGTCCTGTCGTCAATGGCGATGGCTCTCAGTACAGACTGCTTCGCTTTAGGATAAGCCTCCTTCGGAGGTAAAGTTCCGTATTCTGGAAGGAGAAGATATGAATTAGCCAGCCCGATGTAAGCAAGAGCGTAATTAGGATCAATTTCAATGGCCCTGGCGAAATAACTTATTGCTCTCTGCAGATCTTCTTCTGTTCTCCTGTTCCAGAAATAACGTCCTCTGTAATAAGCCTCAAAAGCCAGGGGATTTTCGGTGTATCGTTTGGCCATCCGGTCCAGTTGCTCTCCTGTCAGCTCTAACCGAAGATTATCGATAATCGAGTTTGATATTTCTTCTTGAACATCGAATATTTCGGCGATCTTTCTTCTGTACTGGTTGCCCCAGATGAGGCTGTTGTCCGAGGTGTTGATAAGTTCGACGCTGATCGATAGTTCATCGCCTCGCCTTGTTAACCGGCTCATGAGAAGGACATCGACTCCGAGTTCTTGACCCACTGCCCTGGGATTAATTTCCTTTCTCTTGTAATGAAAGACAGTGCTTCGGGCTATGACTTTTTTGAGGCTTGGCAGTTGCGTCAGTTTATTGATGATGCTCTCGGTGATACCATCACCGAGATATTCTATGTCAGGATCAGCGTTAACATTTTCAAAAGGGAGCACGGCGATCGAATCTAAAGCCTCCTGCTGACCTCTAAAGAACAAGATTCCACCTAAAACAATAAGAGCTGCGATAAGGAAAACTCCTCCGTAAAGAACGCCTTTCTTCATCTCCAGCCTTTTTACTTTTTTGATCTTTTTTTCTACTTTCATTTTTTCCGGTGAGCCTGGGAAGTCTTTGTTCAGCACGAAGAGAAGTTCTTCGACCGTCTGGAATCGATTCCCCCTCCTCTTCTCCAGACATTTTAAGATCACCTGACTCAAATTCTCAGGGATATGAGGATTGAAATTCTTCGGGTCTGGAGGAGGCTCATTCTTGTGCTTCATCAGGATGCTTAGGGCACTATCCCCTTCAAAAGGCAACCTCCCGGTTATCATTTCAAACAGGATAACTCCGAAGGAATAGATATCCGACCTCTGGTCGACATCTTTTGTCTCAGCCTGTTCGGGTGACATGTAGGAAGGAGTACCGATCATCCCCCCGGCACCAGTCACTCCTTTTGCTCTTAATGACCGGGCGATCCCAAAATCCATGATCCGGGCGTTTCCTTCTCGATCGATGATGACATTCGAGGGCTTTAAATCGCGGTGAATGACCCCCAGCCTATGGGCCTCGGCCAGCCCCTCACCAACCTGCCTTGCGATGTTTATGGCAGTTCGCAGACTCAGCTGTCCGGTCATCCGAATCATATCCCTTAAGTTTTCCCCTGGAACATATTCCATGGTGATGTATTGGATTCCTTCTTCCTCTCCAATATGATACATCCGGCAGACGTTTTTATGCGATATGCGGCGGGCCATCTTTAACTCGTTCCGGAATCGGTCTATAGTCATCTTGTCGTCAGCAATTTCGGGATTTAAGAGCTTGAGAGCAACGTCTTCGTTGATCTGGGTATCCATGACTCTGAAGACACTCCCCATTCCTCCCTTCCCTAACTGCTCGATGACCTCGTACCTGCGGGCAAAGACTGCTCCTCTTTTCAAGGAGTGTTCTACGGTTTCAGTCTCAGAAGATGAGACGCTGTCATGAGATAGAAAGGAGGCACCGCACTGCCCACAGTATTTCGCATCGGCAGGATTTTCATACTGACATTCAGAACACTTCATCGCTCTCCCAGACAATTATACGAAAATCTTCCTTATTTTCCAGAGCCTATATTTTTTCATTTTTTTTCTTATTTTCAAAATTTTAAGATATATTATATAATATATAGAGATTATAAGGAATTTTTAATGAGTACAAGGAGGAAGATTTATGGAGGATAAGAAATTCAAACGAAGAGATTTTATCAAAACAACCACAATCGGCCTCTTCTCCACAGGCTTTGCATTTCCATTTTTTAAGGCCGATGATGCCGCTCAACTTCAACCTCGAAAAATTATCTACCGGACTTTAGGCCGAACAGGTTTGAGGATTCCAATCGTGAGTTTCGGGGTTATGAACTCGGACAGTCCTGATCTGATAAACCAAGCCCTTGATATGGGAATCAACCATTTGGATACAGCTCATCTGTATCTCAGAGGTAACAGCGAGAGAGTTATCGGGGAAGTTCTCCAGAAGAAAGGAATTCGGGACAAGGTTTACGTGGGCACGAAAATGCGCTTTGCCAGGGACAATGAGAAAAATAAATTCCTCCTAAAAGGCACGGAAAGAGAGCCTGCCGCAACGGGAGAGAATCTTTATAAACAGCTCGACAAAAGCCTCGAGCGACTTCGCACAGATTACGTGGACATCCTTTATCTCCACAGCTGTTACAGCCCTCAGATGGCCACCTACGAGCCTCTGATCGAGGCCCTCACCAAGGTTAAGAAGCAGGGAAAGGCGAGGTTCATAGGAGTCTCGACACATAAGAATGAGCCTATGGTCATCCGAGCGGCTGTGGACTCGGGAGTTTATGATGTTGTCCTTACAGCTTACCATTATCTGCAAAAAAATAAAGATAAAGTCAAAAGGGCCATTCTGCATGCAGCTTCCAAAGGAGTTGGAGTTATCGCCATGAAAACCCAGGGTGGCAGGCGGCTGCAGCAAGAAAGCGAGGTGGAAATCAACCATCAAGCCGCTTTAAAATGGGTTTTAAATGACGAAAATGTCTGCACAACCATCCCAGGCATGACGACATTTGCTCAGCTTGAGATGAACTATAACGTTATGGAGAACCTGGCTTTGTCCGAAGGAGAAAAAGCAGATCTTTCTCTCGCTGCTAAACTCAGAGGAATCTTCTACTGTCAGAATTGCCGTGCCTGTCTAGCCACCTGTCCTCATAGAGTTGAAATCCCCCATCTCATGAGAGCATATATGTATGCCAATGGGTACGGTAATCAAATTCAAGCAAGAATGACGATCGCTGAACTTCCTGAAAGGAAAGGACTAAATATTTGTTTGTCCTGTCCTACCTGTAACGCCTCTTGTAAAAACGGGATAAACATTCATTCAAGAATCGAGTCCCTCATGAAAGAAGATATGCATCTTGGATAAGAATCTTGAATTGAGGCTGTGTACTTCTTGCGGTTCTAGTGGATAAATCTTATAGAGAGGGGGTAACGGAATTTTTCCCCGGAGTTCGCTTTGACTGTACCGATGATGACCAACACTATGAAGAGAACGCCTAAAGCGATAAGAAGGAAAATCCCGATGATAAACAAGATCAAAAACGCCCCAACAATACAATAAATGGTGAATGAAATCTGGAAATTCAGGGATTCTTTTCCTTGATCATCGACAAACTCTGATTCATCTTTTTTTATGAGCCAGATAACAAGCGGTCCGATGATATTACCCAAAGGAAAGATAAACGCAGCCAACGCCGACAGGTGACACAACATGGCCCAGGTTCTTTCTTGAGATTCATCCATTTTGACCATTTTCGAACCTCCTTCCTTCAAAAGAAGAGAGATGGAATGCTCGTGAAATTTGAACTAATTCTTTTTTACAAAACTGTGGCTTTAGAGTCAAGGTTGGAGAGGGAACCTGACAAAATCGGGATCAGACCTTGAATTAGGACAAAATGTATGAACCATGACAAAATGTCAAAATTCAAGGTTTGACCCCCACTTTGTTTTTTACCCAGTGGCCTTTAATACAATCTTCCGGAGCTTTTCCTGTATTTTTTTTGGAAGGGGCTCAGGTTTATGTTCAGCCAGGATGGACTCAACCAATTCAGTTGCCCGTTCCATCAAGCCTTTAGCACCTTTATCACGCCAAGATTCGAATGTCTGCCGTTCGAAAAGCTGCGGGTACCACCTCTCCCGAAAATGATTGAGGGTATGTCCTGTTTTCAAGAATTGGCCTTTTGGACCAACATCAGCCACCGTATCTACACCCAAGCTCTCTTCGTCGACCTTGACTTCCTGAACAAAACCCTTAATCCAGCTCACGATTTCATCGCACAGAGCCAGTTGAGCAAAGGAAAAAGTCAGCCCAGATTCCAAATAGCCCAAATCGTGAATGATTTGACCTCCAGCTAAGGTGGCCACCATCAAACTGAGGGCTGCCTCAGCTGCGGCCTGCTGGTCTGGGATTTTGGATTCTGAAGCGCCAGCTAAGGAAAACATCGGGAGCCCATAATAGTGAGCCAGAGCTTGGGTCATTCCTCTCTCCGGCTCACAATACGTCGAGACCATGGTCCGCATATCCAGATATCCGGGAGGCATACCGGAGACAATCATCGGAGCCCCTTCCTGCTTCAACTGAGAAAGGACTAATCCTACGAGTGATCCAGCATTATCGCAGGCCAAAGCGCCTGCGGGTGTAATCGGACTTGTAACCCCTGCTGTCGAGGAAGGAATATACAGAGCCGGGATTTTTTTCGAGGCCAAATAGAGAAGTTTCTGGAGCCCTTCTTTATTGTGGTGCAGCCCAGAGACGACATTTATGTAGCAGGCTATGTTCGGCTTCTCTCGCAAGGCCGCAGGTCCTCCAACCACAGCTTCTGCCATTTCTACACAATCTGGACAGCCTTCATATTCATAAGAGACAAAAATGATAGGCTTGGTCGTGTAAATCAGCATCGCCTCCATCTGATAACGGTCAGCCGTTGTCATATTCACATCAGAGGGAAGCAGCATAGACATGACAAAGTCGATATTTGGCAGGGCATCACAGAGAATGATAGCCTCTCTTGTGTCCTTCAGTAGAGCTTTGCGACGCTTTCTTGTGCGCTGATCGTAAATATTCAGACAATCTGAGCCAGGCCCGTAGAAACACCGGTAACCTTCAAGCCTCATAGACGGATTCCCAAGCCGGTCATGAAGAACGACGTTCTTGGGAGCAGAAGCCAACGCTCTCTCTACCAACGGAGAAGAAAGATGAACCATGTTTTCCTCGTCGACTCTGGCTCCAGCCTTTTTAAGCAGTTCGATCGCCTCTTGAAGGTCCAAACGCACACCCACCCTTTCGAGTATTTCCAGGCTTGCCTCATGAATCTGACGGCATTGCTCCTGAGTGAGTCGAGGGAAGGGATTCTTTGGCAAGATGCGCTCTCCTTTATCCTTCTTGCTCATCTAATCAGCCCTCCTCTTGATAAACTTTTTCATGATAATGATCGCAGCCAACAAACCCAGAAGACACAATCCAGAAATAAAAAGGAAAAAATACCGGTATCCTAAAGCTCCAGGATATCCATCCAACATGGCTCCCCCGGTTAGAGGTATAAAAATGTCGGGCGTGTAGCCAATAACCGAAACGACTCCAGTAGCAGTTCCTGTCACAGCGAGGGGGACGCTCACTTCTTCGAATGTGGCAAAATAAACTCCCCTTAAGGCAAAAATGGCAACAGATGCGATGATGGTATTAGTAATCAGTATGAAAACAAGGCTGGGACTGCCAGGAGCCAGGATGAAAATCGCGAAGCTAGCGATCAGGATCACGAAGGACCAAGCAATTGTCCGGGAAGCACCGATCTTATCAGCCAAGAAACCGGCACCCAAGGCCGATATTTTTATCCACATCTTCCCCACACCCAGTGCTCCCCCAAAAACGACACTCATCTCGAAGACATCGGTGGCATAAGGTGTGAAATAATAGGATCCCCAGTATGCACTGTATGCCGCAAGAATAATAAGGGAAATAAGCCAGACCACAGGCATCTTGATGACTTTAAGGATATCCTGGAGCCCGATCTTCATCCTTTCTGTTGGTTTTTCTAATAAATCGCGTCTTGAATCATCAAACA
>CAYFXE010000006.1:21470-28726 GCA_964347035.1 uncultured Eubacteriales bacterium
CAAACACAAACCAGGCCATAATCCCGATCAAGATATCCATGATCGAAAATAGGAGGATCACCCTAGACAGGCCAAAGGCTGTGCTTCCCAGCTTGGCAAATATAGCCAGCAAAGCTGTAGAACTGATAACCTCGGCCATCCCCCTCCCGCTTTCCAGGATCCCAAAGGCCCTCCCCTGTTGTGTGGGGGGTGCCCATCTTCTTGTCGCCTTGATGAGCGCTGCCCAAAATGTAAAAGTCACACTAACACCCCAAAAAGCGTGAATCGCAATACAGATTTTGTAGGAGGGAAATGTGGCAAAATACAAACCAGCTAGGCCAGTCGAAGTCATGGAGATGGTGATAAGGGTCTTTGGACCAACTTTGTCAGCCAGCCAGCCACCAGGAAAATAGGAAATCATCGCCATCACACCAAAAACGCTCATCAGCACACCCAATTGAGTATTGGTCAGATGAAGCGCCTCCTGGAGCGGGATATAATACACCTCTCGCAAATAGGGTAAGAGATAGATAATACCGCCGGATAGACACAAACAGGCCATGATCAGCCAGCGGCGGAACACATTCATGGCTAATTCCCTCGAGAAAGCTTATAACACAGCCACCCTAGGGAGTCAAAACCACAATAGATATAGACAGACTGCTTTTTAAAAAAAAGGAAGCCAGGCTTTTTTTGAGGACTGTTATTAGTATTAAAATGTCATTCCTGCGGAAGCAGGAATCCAGAAATAAAAAAAAGGAACTGCTTTATCCGTTTCTAATTGGATTTCATTTTCCAGAGAATAAATAAAACCGGCATGTGTTATTTAATGACTAATCCGGAAACAATCAGGATTAAAGCCTTATCGCCTCCATCCAATTTGGAGACACCGACCACGGTTCTCTCACCGTTCTTAAGGGTCAAAGTTGTATCGATCAGGGTTAACGTGCTTTCCTTTCCTTCACTTGTGATTCCTAGATGCTCGGCTAGTCTCAACTCAACTTGAAGGATTTCATCCTTCTCCTCTTTGATATAGCGGGGTAACAGGTTGAGTTTAAAGCTTTTCCCTCCTCCACCCATTCTTTGATATGAACGCTCGTTATCCTGGACCTTGATGAGGGACGAATCCAACAGCTTGAAGGATTTGTATTTTAACAGGCCGCTCAACTCCTTAATAACGGGATCGGATTTTAGCTCCGTGTCAATTTCCATTATTTCCCCAGGTCTCTTGGAACCCAGGATGAGTTCAACGGTGAACTGTAAATCGGCAGGACGGACGTCAATTTCCCTCAGAATCATTCGAAGCTTAGCCATTATGACTGGGATATCCTCGATCACCAGGAGATTCTCGCTGGGAATGACTTGAATTTTTCCTTTGGGACTTATATGCTGTTTCAGAACTTCGCGAGCTTCGTGGGCATGCATGTATTTGATCTTCACAATTTCTTTAACCACTTCAGGCTTCTCATCCAAGGAAAAGAGAAGCTGAGTTGTTCCCGTTAGCAGGAAAAAACACATAAAAATTATCGCGGATTTTTTCATTTTTCCTCCTCAAAATCAAAGTCTTTATTGAAAAACCAAGCAATCTTCAGTCCCGTTTCCCTCGAAACCAAGGTCATCGAGACAACTTTTTGCTGAGCCTTATCCATCGAAGCGACAGAAGGAATTTCCCTAGAGATGGTCATTGTTTCTCTCCTGTCATCAAAATCGTATCTGTATGGCCGAACAACAAAAAGAGTGAGGACGACGATCAAAACGGCCATCACGGCATAAGCCCATGATTTTTTAAACGGCCAAGGCATGAGAGGAGAAAATCGAGCTGGCTGCTCCTCGATAGCTCCTCGTATGGCGCTCTGCCATTCCTGGTCCCTCCAATCCATTCTTTCTTGAGCAAGCCATTCCATTGTTTTATCTAGAGACAACACATAAGATTGATATTCTTCTTGACACTCAGACCATGTTCCTAGATGTGCCTTGATTTCAGAAATTTTCTTCCGAGAGAGATCTAACCCGACCAAAAGGGGAAGCATTTTTTTTGCCTTTTTACAATTCACTCGATGACCCCTTTGTTTCCGTAATATTCTCTGAATTGATCTCTAATCTTTCGACGTGCCCGAGAGAGATGAGTCCGGATACTTAAAGATGAGCAACCAAGAATCGCTGATGTCTCCTGAATGGAGAAGCCATTCCCATCCCTCAAAAGGAAAATGATCTTTTCTTTGGGAGTTAACGCGCGAAGAACACGCTCGAGTTTCAGCTTAATCTCTTTTTTTAGATATTGTCCTTCCGGGCTTAGGGAAATCCTGTCGGTTGAATTCCTCTGACGCTTTATCAAGTCATGATACTTTTTCTTCTCTCTCAGGAAGTCATATGCCGAGTTGACTGTTATTCGATAAATCCAACTTTTAAAACTTTTTCCTCTTTTAAATGTCCCAAGATGTCTAAAGGTTCTGATCAGGGCCTCCTGACATATTTCTTTAGCTTCTTCCAAATTGCCAGTCATTCGATAGGCCATGTTTAAAAGTCCCTGGCGGTAAGGCTGGAGGAGTCGTTCAAAGGATCGATGGTCGCCTTCGAGAATAGCCTCGACCAATTCATCTTCATTCTTCATCCACATTAATATACTCTGCATAAGCTGGAAATGTTAAGGGATAATATCATGTCGAAATGGATAGGATTTGCTAAAACCGAAAAAATATCAGACAATTTCTTTTTTAAACATAAACCTAGGTGGTTGGAGGAATACTGTGAAAATATCTTTAGGGGCCAAAACCTTGATCTATCCCACTCCTGTTTTAATCGTGGGCACCTATGATAAGGATGGAAAACCCAATGTGATGACGGTGGCTTGGGGAGGAATTTGTTGTTCGAGCCCTCCCTGTATTGCTATTTCCTTGAGGAAGGTGACTTACTCCTACAAAAGTATTATCGAGAGAAGAGCCTTCAGTATCAATATCCCCTCTGAGAAATATGTGGTTGAATCTGATTACGTCGGGATGGTTTCAGGGAAAAGAGAAGACAAATTTTTTACGACCGGACTAACCGCTGTTCGCTGTGAACACGTGGATGCGCCCTACATCGAGGAGTTTCCGCTCATCCTAGAGTGCAGATTGCTTCATTCTTTCGAGATCGGTTTGCATACACAATTCATCGGTGAAATCATCGATACCAAGGCTGATTTAACTGTTTTGGACGAAGGAAATTTCCCCGATATCGAAAAAGTAAAACCTATCCTATTTGCTCCAGAAAATCGAACCTACCATGGAATCGGTCGTTTCCTCGGCTTGGCTTTTTCCTTAGGAAAAAAGATGAAATCTTCTTAAAAATCCGATAAAATAAAAAAGATTTCTTAACAATCAGCATCCAAGGAGGATAGATTGATCAGAACCAATAAAAAACTTTGTTTAATTTCTGGACTTCTCCTTCTAGGTTTTCTTGTTTCCTGTGCAACAATAAGCGGCCAAAAGGAAGAAGCTTCTCCAGCCCCGACAGTCAAACGTGTTGAGGACGCTATCGATGTGATGACGGAAATCATGAATATTCCTGAGGAAAGCATTCCGACGGCTTTGCTGCGTAACGCTTTCGGTATTGCCATCATCCCCCGTGTGTTCAAGGCTGCTTATGTCCTAGGCGGCCAGCACGGCAAAGGCATTTTAGTCGTTCAAACTTCAGATGGTGAATGGAGCAATCCCTCTTTCATCGCTATCACAGGAGGGAGCATTGGCTGGCAGATCGGCGTTCAATCTGCGGACTTCATCCTAGTGTTCAAGAGCAAAAGGAGTGTTGAAAACATCACTCGAGGTAAATTCACTCTGGGAGCCGATGCCAGTGTGGCGGCAGGACCTGTTGGACGGGGAGCCGAAGCCAGCACGGATATCGCCCTCAAGGCGGAGATCTATTCATACCAACGGAGCCGTGGACTGTTCGCTGGCATTTCTATAAAGGGTGCTTCTCTCCGTATCGACCATGAGGCGAATGCGGCCTTCTACGAGAATAGAGGGATAAGCCCCAAAGAAATTTTATCCGAGCAACTGCTGTCTACCCCTCCTGTGGCTGCTAAACTGAAGGAAGTCCTTACAAAATATACCAAGTCATCTCCGAATTCTTCACCCCTCTCATAGAGATCACACAGCTGCTACCATTACTGGAAAATGCTGATTAAGTCTAAAAAAAATTTGTGAAAAAAATAAAACTTTTGCTTGACAATTGTGTTTTATTCCTATAAAAGGAATTACATCTAGCTAAGAAGGATCAGGAGCGGGAGTGCAAATCTCCACTAACCTACTAACAGGAATTATCAATCAGTCTTATAGAGGATTTTAAGGAGGGCCGAGGTTAAGAATCCAACCCTTTAACCCGCTCTTTTCTTCCTTTTCCAACTGGCACGGCCCTCCTTACATATCTATTTCATCTTTTCGATACTACGAATACTGCCAGAACATTTCTGTAGAGACAATCGCCTTTAAGGGTGTTTTTCAGGATTAATTTTGTATTATTTCCTTAGCCTCTAAAGGTGAGGGGAAGGGAAAATATCATCGAGGAAAGTAATCCAGCTAAACAGAGTGTTTTAAAAGATGAGTCTTTTTTCCTGGCATCTTCAACTTAATTAATGCCAGGATCAGCTACCTAGTTATTCTTTTTCTACGATCTCAAGATTAACTCTCTTTTTCAGCTTCATCCCTGCAGCACCGAGAATAACTCTGATTGCCTGAGCATTTCTTCCCTGTTTTCCGATAATTTTGCCCAAATCCTCCTGAGCAACCTTCAATTCTAAGATTGATGTTTGTTCTCCCTGTAATTCGGAAACCTTGACTTTGTCTGGATTGTCCACTAACGCTTTGGCAATTAATTCTACGAGTTCTTTCACAATAACCTCCCTATATATTTAGATTGTTTTTCCACAATCAACATTTTATCCAATTCTTCGAAAAAGTTTTTTGCTTCCCTTACATCCTTTGACTTACTTCCTGTAGAAAGCCCTCTCCTAGTTTCTGTTTCACATTGCAATGAAACTTTGCCATTCAAGCTAGAGAAAGAAAGCTTCAGCTTCCCTCCCTTTTTCCTGTTCATATTCAATTTAGATAAAAATTATCACACAAAATAAGACAAAGTCAATTTTCATCTTGATATAGCCGCTTTGCTGCGGTTTTAGTTCCTTTAATGTCCTCCGACGCTGGTCTGCTTGAAGGCTTTCTCTAGAACTTCGGCCAAACACACAAAACGCTCCTTGATAAACCATTCTGCTCGGATGGCCTAGGATCGTCTGAACCTGATGTGTTCAAAGCTGCTCGAGCAGAGCTTCAGGCGTTGTCACAGGAAGCTGACAGGCATAGTTCTCACAGACGTAAGCCGTGGCCTGTCCTTCGATCATCTTTCGGCCGGACAGGAGTGGAATTCTCTCCGTTAAACTCTGCGCATTATCCTGTTGAGGATCGATAAAGGCGATGACTCGGTTGGGGATATAATGCTCATGAATTGTCCTTAAGAGCTTTTGAGAATCTTTAGAGTTACGTTTGCCGACAATGGCGATTTCTTTGGCCGGATGGACTAAAAAATCCACGCTGATAAGAAGGCTGAGATATCCTTGGGGAATGCGGTCCATGTAGAGGTGAAAGGTTTGAAGTGTCTGTTTAACCATTTTGAAGTAATCCTCCTTATCCAGAAGCTTAGAAATACGCAGGAGACTTTCTAGAGCCACTCCTGTCGGTGAGGGAATAGCCCCGTCATTCAGGGATTTGGTCCGGACGATCAGGTTTTTGTGGTATTTTCCGGTATTGTAAAAACCTGAGTTATCCTGATCCCAAAACTGGTCGATCATCTCCTGCGCCAATTCATCAGCGGCAAACAGCCAATGTTCATCGAATCCCGCCTCGTAGAGATCGAGGAAGGCGCGCACAGAATAAGCATAATCTTCAAGATAGGCGTACAATTTGCTTTTACCTTTCCTGAATGTCCTGAGAAGCCTGCCGTTTTTATCTCGCATTTTCCCCATGATAAACGATGCGGCCTTCTCAGCGCCCCGAAGATATTTCTTATTCCCGAGGACCTGAAATCCTCGGGACAAACCCGAAATCATCAATGCGTTCCAGGAGGCGATGATCTTGTCATCCAGACCGGGGGGCACCCTCTGCTCTCGGATTTTGATCAGTTTATCTCTCACGGATTGCAGCTTGCTCTCAAGCTCATTTTCCATCATCCCTTGGTCTTTGGCTACGGCAGATAGATCACGTTGGAGGTGCAGGATATTAAGTCCTAAATGGTATGGCTCTGGGGAGGAAAAATTTCCATTCTTTTTCACATTATAAAACATTGCAAATATTTGGGCCTCTTCTTTACTGAGTAGCTTCTCTAACTCATCAAACTTCCAAAGATAAAAAACACCTTCCTTACCTTCGCTATCAGCATCTTCTGTTGAATAAAATCCTCCTGAGCCATCCGTCATTTTATCCATTTCATATTCGAAGATTTCCCGAGCTATTCGGGCATACCGGTTGTTGCTAGTGAGCTGATAGGCTTCCAGGTAGACAACAGCCAGTTGCGCGTTGTCATAAAGCATTTTCTCGAAATGCGGGACAAGCCACATCTTATCGGTGGAATAGCGATGGAATCCTCCGCCGAGATGGTCGTACATCCCTCCTTCATACATTTTGTCCAAGGTCAACGTAGCCATTTTAAGCGAATTCTTATCCCCTTTATAATAATAATCTCGGAGAAGAAACGAAATGGCCTGAGATGAGGGAAATTTGGGAGCCCCGCCGAATCCTCCCCACTCCTCGTCGAATGTCTCTTCTAGATAATGGACAGCGTTATCGAGCAGCTTTTGGCTCGGTTCGGCATCTTTATCTTGGGAGACAGACGCAGATGTCCTTTTTTCAACCATGTTTTTCAGCATATCAGCATCGAGATAAAGCTTTTTTCTTTTTTCCTCGTCATGCCAAAACTGGCTGATCTTAATGATGACATTCTTGAAGCCTGTCCGGCCCCATCTATCTTCCGGAGGAAAATATGTGCCTCCAAAGAAGGGGTTGAGGTCAGGAGTCAGGAAGACAGTCATCGGCCAACCGCCGCTCCCAGATACAGCCACGACAGCCGCCATGTAGATCTCATCCAGGTCCGGACGCTCTTCCCGGTCAACCTTGATCGAAATAAAGTGCTCGTTAAGGACGTCTGCAATGTCTTCGTTTTCGAAAGACTCTTTTTCCATTACGTGGCACCAATGACAGGCAGCATAGCCGATAGAGAGAAAAATCGGCCTGTTTTCTTTTTTTGCTTTTCTT
>CAYFXE010000006.1:28736-30085 GCA_964347035.1 uncultured Eubacteriales bacterium
CCAGGGATACCAGTCAACAGGATTATCCGCGTGTTGCAGGAGGTAAGGGCTTGTCTCATGAATGAGTTGATTGGTGTATTTATGTGTTTTTCTCATTTTACTGTCCTTATTCTGAAGAATTTTTGAGTACATCCATTCTTCCCTCATGAACAGGAAAGAAGCGATAATCAAGGTAAACAAATAAAGCCTTTTCATGATTGCAAGAAAAGAGTGCGTTCATCACGACAATTCCTAGATGATTAGTATATTATATGTTAAACAGAGAAAAAAACCCAGTCAAATCATCTTCCTTTTCCTTTGAGAAAGATAGTCGCTTTTCTCTAGATTATATAGACATAGATGTAGTGTTCCTGACCCTGTTCATCCATGATAGTCACAAAATGAATCTTCTTCGCTTCCCACCCCGGCATATGATAGTCATGAGAAACAATCCGAGATCCCGGTTTGAGCTGTTTTTCCAGATGTGGTCTCAACAGCTCATTAGTTTCTGGCAACAAGTATAGTGTGACGACCGTGGCCTCGGAGAAAATCGTCTTCATCGCATCCTCAAGTCGGAACTCGACGAGATCCTCCACTTGCTCTCTTTCAGCATTCATGATGCATTCCTCTATCCGCTTAGGAACGATGTCAATGCCGACTCCCCTGATGCCGTATTTCTTTGCAGCCGTGATCACGATTCTCCCATCACCACAACCAAGGTCGAAGAGGACATCACTCTTTTCGATGCTGGCTAATTCGAGCATCTTCTCTACCACGATCATCGGCGTCGGGACAAAAGGAGCCAAATCGGGTGCATCTTCCCTCCCGTGGGACCCTTCGAAGAGCTCCAGATCATCCTCCTCGTTATAGCGGAACGAGTAGGACATTCCAGGTTCAATCCTGGTTATGATGGTCGTACCGCCGGCTTGGTAGTCAAGGTCCAACGGAATCGCACTCATAAGGCGGTCGACAACCCCAGGCATTATGGTTCGTCTTATCGGCTCCTCGTAAGAATTTGCTGGCTTGTAGGCATAATGAACAATTTGATTGGTTGTATTCCGCAGGGTTATTTCTTTTTCAGATTCAGATTTTGGTGCCCCTATCAAGCTTGATGAAGTTTGGTCTTCTAAGTTAATAACCGCTAAGGTTACAGAACTGCACATCGACACGATCAGCATGGTCAAGGTGACTTGACGATTCAATAACATTCGTCTGAATTTAAATAACACCGATTCAGCCCTCTTTTTTGGTTTTTAATTATCTTAATTTTTAGCGGTATTTTCAACCTCAATTGGATCAGGCTTTATCGAAAAGAATGGATAAAGGTATAAGCAATCTGTCCAAGGCCACCAAGATAACAAAGCCTGTCC
>CAYFXE010000006.1:30095-85612 GCA_964347035.1 uncultured Eubacteriales bacterium
TCATGTCAACCAAAATGCATTAATCTGCGTTTTGGTATATAAAAGAAGTATGAACGAGCAAACACTAGTCCGTTTGGCTAAAGAAGGAGACAGAGAAGCCTTGAGAATTCTTTTTGACCAGAATAGAGACAAAATCTTCGCTCTGGCCTATCACTATACTAAGAATCCTCAAGATGCCGAAGACATCCTCCAGGAGACCTTCATCAAGGCCTTTTGTTTTCTTCCTAAATTCAACTTTCAGGATGGAGCACGCTTCTCGCCATGGCTTTATCGGATAGGAATTAACTGCAGCATCGACCACCTCCGCCGTTCAAAGGCGATTAAGAATAAACAGGCTATTTTAGACAACCTGGAAATCATATCTTCTGAGGATTCGAATTCAGACCCGGCTCTCATCCAACAAAAGTCTGAACTGCGGGAGAAGATCAATCAAACTCTGAAAACATTATCAGATCAACAGAGGATGGTGTTCGTCCTTAAACACTATCAACAGCTGACAATACGAGAAATTGCTGAACACCTGGACATCACCGAAGGAGGCGTCAAGAAACAGCTCTTCAGAGCCGTGCACTCAATGAAAGACAGTCTTAAAAGCCTGATTTTGGAGAATAACTATGAAATGCAAGAACTTTAAAGAACAAATAATTCTTCTCCACTACAACGAGCTTGGGGACAAAGAGAGAGTGGGACTAGAAGGGCATATCAAGGAATGTCCTGATTGTGCTGAAGATTTCGCTTATACAAAAAAAGTTTTCCAAATCTTGGCTAAGACCCGAGTCGAAACCATGCCCGAAGCAGATTGGAAAAAAAGCTGGCAGCGGATCGACTCTCACATCCAACAGAAGCCGCAGTCGAAGAAAAAATTCTTTCTTTTTCCAAGATGGACTTATGCGACCGTCGTGGTGCTAATCATTTTTATCGCTGGTGTTATCATCGGCCGGTTCTGGCTTGCTTCAGCTGGCGGCCCCACCATCGGGCTTAAAGTCAGCCAAGCCTATGTCGACCAGTCTCTCCAGAAATATCTCGAGGACTTAGGGCCGGTTATGGTGGAATACGCCAACTACTCCCCAACGGAAAAAAGCGAGGGAACCATTGTCATGGACAAAAGAGTGGCCCGCAGCCTTCTCCTCCAGAATCTTCTCCTCAGGAACATCATTGCCAAAACACAACCCTCGCTCCTTTCCTTCCTGGATGATGTAGATCTTGTACTCAAGGAAATATCCAACCTGGACAGTGACGATACTAGGACTCCCTTTTTGATCAGGGATCTCATCCATGAGAGGGAGATCCTTTTCAAGATGGAAATATTAAAGACACTTTAAGGAGGTCTTGAGATGAAATACATCAAACTTGTGTCAATGTTATTAATCTTTTTCCTGCTTTTTGGAGGCCTAATCATGGCCCAAAAGGAAGAAGAAAACGAAGAAGCTCGTAAAAAATATGAGCAAGCCAAGAAGTGGATCTACGAGAAAGATTGGGAGAAAGCCATCGAATCTCTGAAGTACATACTTGAGCACCTAGAGGAGAGTGATTTCCTGGATGATTCCCTCTACTGGATGGGCTACAGCCTGAATAAACACAGCCTTTCTCTGGAGGTTCTGGAAAACCAGTTGGAGATCCAGAAACAAGCGTTGGAATACCTCAACCAGCTCATCGAGGGATATTCGGAGAGCTCTTGGTCCGACGACGCCAAATTCCTCAGGATTGAAATCGCGGAGGATCTGGTAAAGAAAGGACTCAGCACCTACAGAAAATATATCAACGGGAGTATCAAAGTTGTAGATCCGGAACACGTGTATGTTGACGTCATTCTTCCCGAGCAGGAGTTGAAGTTGGTAGCGCTGGATGCCCTCCTCAGCATCGAAGAGGAAAAAGCTTTTCCTATCCTGGTTAAGATGGTTAAAGAAGAAAAAGACCCGAAGCTCAGGGAACAAGCCGTGTTCGTCCTGAGCCAGTCAGAACATCCCGAAGTCGTCCCCCTCATGGTTGAATTGGCCACAAAAGACCCAGACGAGAAAATACAAAAACTTGCCGTTTTCTGGATCGGCCAGAGAGGAGAAGAAGAAGCGCTCGAACCTCTTTTCAACATTTATGAAATAACCACTGAGCCTAAGTTAAAGGAACATGTGATCTTTTCTATCTCTCAGATTGGCAGTAAAAAGGCCACTGACAAGCTGTTCGAGATCGCTAAAAACGACAAAGACAAAGAGAACAGAAAAAAGGCCATCTTCTGGATCAGCCAGATGGAAGACGAGGCTTCTGCTGATAGACTTCTTAAACTCTACGATGCAGAAAAAGATCAAGAACTGAAAGAAGAAATGATCTTCTCTATCTCTCAAGTCGGAAGCAAAAAGGCCAGGGAGAAACTGTTCGAGATCGCCAAAAACGACAAAGACAAAAAGAATAGAAAAAAGGCCATCTTCTGGATCAGCCAGATGGAAGACGAGGCTTCTGCTGATAGACTTCTTAAACTCTACGATGCGGAAAAAGATCAAGAACTGAAAGAAGAGATGATCTTCTCTATCTCTCAAGTCGGAAGCAAAAAGGCCAGGGATAAGTTATTCGATATCGCCAGGAATGATGGGAATAAAAGAGCCAGAGAAAAGGCCATTTTCTGGCTCGGTCAGGAAGAAAGCGAGGAATCATTCAATTTCCTCTTCGATCTGTACGGCAAAACAGATGATGTCGAAAACAAAAAGAAAATCATCTTTTCCCTCAGCCAACACATGGAAGGAAAACTGGGCCCAAAAGCTGTAACCAAGCTGATCGAGATGGCCAAGAAAGAGAAGAATTTCGAGTTGAAGAAAGAGATCATCTTTTGGTTGGGACAATCCAAGAGCGAAGAAGCTGCCAAATTTCTGAAAGAAATTATCGAGAAAAAATAGTCATAAAGGAAGGGACTATGAGAAACGTTCAAAGGACAGCCAAAATAGCAGCGATTGCTGCCATCTTAATCTGGATCGCCTCCCCTTTAGCAGGAGCAGAAAAAACTGGGTTTTTGAAGGGAAAAGTCTATTGGCAGGACGAACCTGGCATCTCGTTGACGAATAAATTCACCACAGCAGAAAAAGATTTCATGAAGCTTAAAACAGGAGATTTCTATTTTACAGGATACGCGTACCAGAGTCATCACAGCATGCATATAGGCCCGGATTGGATATCCTCAGAACCTTTCCGGCTGCTCATCAGAGCAAACGAAATCAAACTGGATAGGTCCTCCAAATGGAAGAAGAAGGGAAGCATCCGTTACAGCTCGGAAGATGAAACAGGACTTGTGGGCATAATATTTCTCCACAGGATTGTGATTTAGATCGTACCTACGAATTCGCCGAAGCACCCATCTACTGGTTCGGCAATGTGAATACCGAGGAAAGCTTCCGGTACTTAGAAGGTCGATTCGATAGGGGTAGTTCCGACTTACAAAAAACACTGATCTTCATCATCAGCACCCATGACACTCCCAAATCCTATGATTTCCTCCGTCATGTTGCTCAGGGAAAATATGAAAACAAGCTGAGAAAAGACGCAATTTTTTGGCTCGGAAATTACCACGATTCGAAGAGTCTGGAAGCTCTCAAAGACATCTACAAGAAAGAAAAAGAAAGAGAGGTCAAGAAACAGATTGTCTTTGCCCTCAGTCTCAGCGACCAGGAAGAGGCCGTTTTAGAAATGATCAACATTGCCAAAAAAGATACCGATCAAGAAGTCAGGAAAAACGCCCTTTTTTGGCTGGGTCAAAAAGCTTCTGAAAAATCAGCTCAAGCGTTGAAGGATGTGGTGGAAAGTGATGACGAGGATATCGAAGTCAAAGACAGCGCTGTATTTGCCATAAGCCAACTTCCAGAAGAGAGATCTATCCCGATGCTCATCGATATCGCCAAAACCAACAGGAGTCCCTCCGTGAGGAAAAAAGCCATCTTCTGGTTAGGTCAGGTAGGTGGTGATGAAGCGTTGAAATTCTTCGAAGAAATCCTGCTGAAGAAAAAATGATTCAGTTACCAGTTGTCAGCGATCAGTTTTAAGTTTAAGACAAGATTTTCTTCTTTACTGGTAACTGATCACTGGTAACTGAAAACTGACAACTAATAACTGGCAATAGATTACTTCTTTTCCATCTTCATGAGCTCGTTCAGTTTTTCCACAGCGTTCTGGTTGTTCGGGTTCATCTCTAAAGACTTGGCATAGTTCTTGATGGCTAACAATTTATCTCCGTTAATCATATAAGCCTCGGCCAAGCTGTCATAACCATTAGAATATTTCGGGTGGACTTTAACATTCAACTTAAAGATCTCTATTGCATCCTTGATTCTCTTTTTCTTCTCCAACAGATGATATCCTAATCTGTTGAGCTCGATCGGCAGAAAGTTATATTCTTTGGGATGTTCTCTCTTGAATTCCTCGTACTGTTTAATCGCGGCCTCCAGGTCTTTCTCGATCAGAGTCTTGTAAATCACTTCGGAGATGGATTTGAGGGGGAGCTTATAAGGTTTGTCATAAAGAATATACATAATTGCCTGGCTCATCTCGGAAAGGGAGACGCCCGGCGTGTTGTTGAAGAGGACGATCAAGTGTTTATCATCAACCAATCTCTCTATCAAGGTGTTGAATCCGTTGATTCCGCCGCCATGCGAGATGATGTTGACCGTCTCTTTGGATTTCGGAAAGCTCCGCTTCAAAATAAACCAACCATAACCGTAATTTGTCCCAAGAGGGGCGGCATGCGGCTTAAACATTGTTTCCTTCATCTTGTTGGAGAGTAATTTTTCGGTATACAAGGCTTGATCCCAAAGATACAAGTCTTCGACCGACGAATACAGGGCCCCGGCAGCAAAAGGAAGCATCATATCAAGGTAAGGGGCATTCTCATACCCATCAAAGGTCTTATTATATCCCGCAGCCCGATCAGGGATAATCGTTTCATAATGATCGTAGCCTGTGTTTTTCATCCCCAAGGGGTCCAGAATCCTCTCCTTGAGGACCTCCTCATAATCTTTACCGGTCACCTTTTCGATAATCGCCCCCAATATAAAATATCCGGAATTGTTATACCTGTACTTGGAACCAGATTGAAACTCGAAATCTCCGCTGCAGAATTTTTCGATGATCTCATCTATCGAATAGGGATTTCTCATAATGTCTTGGGAGAAGTTCGGGAGACTGGTGTAGCTCGGGATTCCAGAGGTATGCGTTAACAAATGATGGATGGTAACCTTATCTCCTGTATCCTTGCGGTAATCCGGCAAATAGTCTGTCAATTTGCCCTCTAATTCGACCTTTCCCTCCTCAACCAACTGCATGATCAGCATCGAAGTGAACTGTTTGGTGATCGACCCGATCCTGAATTTGGTATTCGGCTTATTCGGAATTTTCCATTCCCTGTTGGCCATTCCAAATCCTTTCTTGTAGATAACCTTGCCTTCCTCTGCGACAAGGACAGTGCCGTTAAACTTCCCATAATCATAATAAACCTGCATCAACTCATCTATCTTAGTGATTTTATCTTGGGCCACACCAGAGTATGGAACAATAAAAAAAAGCAAGACAGCAAGGATCAAAGCTAACACTTTTGAAGAATGAAAATGGTGTCTCATCTGAAACCTCCTGTTATCTTGGAATTGCAAAAAAATTTTACCAGATAATGCAACAAAAAATAAAATATTAAAAACAACATTGTCGGATTCATCTCAGATTGATTATGTATTCTAATTATTACATACGAAATTAAATACTTTTGGTTTTAAAGCAATTCTGATTAAACTTGGCATGTTTTTTGCACATGCTTAACTCGAAAGAAGGAGGGCATTATGCAGACGCCTCAAAAAATAGATTACAGTGCTGAGATACAAGAAGCATTAAAAAAGGCAAAGTGTAAAAAAGTTTTATACCTTTACGACGAGTCTGGAGAAAAACAATTCTTAGGCGTATTCAGTACTAAGAAAGCGATCCAAATAAAAAAGTTCTTCCGCCAAAAAAATTTAATCGGCCGCTTATCCGAATTCGAAGTCAAAACGACCGAACCGGATAGCCACTTTAATTGGTCGTAATTAACACCGATATTTCGTTGTGATAGCTGGGGGATCTAATATCCAAGATAGGGTCCATCAAGATGGTCTCTGCCTGAGATGGGCGATAGTGTTGGCGTAATAGTGAAGAATTTTCAACTCGCCAGGTTCGACACGAAACGATCCATGATCTTCCTGAACGATGTGCCTTAGAGTCAGCAGGCGCAGACCGACCTCGATCGTATAATCCAGATCCCTACGAGGAATATAAACGCACAATCCTTCTCTCTCCAGCTCAGATAGGAGTCTCTGAACACAAGATTTGATCTCGGTTTCGGTCAAGGCTTTCTCGGAATTCTCGATAAAAACAGTCGAAACCAAGGATAATGGCACAACCGGGACAACCTGGCCTACAGCGTGCATAAGTGTTTGAGCCAGATGTTTGACTTTGTCAATTCTCTCTTCCTTATCCAGCTTTAGAAAATCAATATTATGTTCTTGCGCATACTCCCGCATGGACAGGGGCGTTCCGAAATTGACGACTGCATAGCCATACCGGTACCAACCTCCCCGCAACATGAGCCAAAAATTCCGCAAAACAAAGAGCGATACTGTCTTGATGACGCTCAATTTTGACTTCTGCTTGGCTTCGGGATCCATTGTAACGAGGAGAGATCGATCCTCAAGGACACGGTCATAATTGACACCCACTGGAATAAAGACAAGGTCACGACCTCCATCGAGATTAAAGCTGCGCAGCATGTAGTCCAGCAGGCCTATTTTCGGATCGCCCAAACGCCCGTCTCGGCTTAACTTCCCTTCCGGGAAAAGAGCCTGTACAACACCAGCTTCGGTGGCCATGTGGACGTATCTCGCAAGCACTTTACGGTACAAGATGTTCCCTGAGCCACGTCTAACAAAAAACGCTCCCATTGCCCGAACAAGATGTTTCACAGGCCAAACGCGGGCCCACTCCCCCACAGCAAAGCTCAGGGCGACTCGCCTTATCGCCAGATAGGCCAACAGAATATAATCCATATTACTGCGGTGATTCATGACAAAGACCACACTCGAGTGGGAATCAACCTTCTGAAAACCCTTCTCATCGGCAAACCCAACCCGAACACGGTACAACAGCTTGGAGAAAATACGGCCGAGCCAACTCCCGAACCGAAAATAAAGATACGCGTCAAAGGCAGGCACGATTTCCCTGGCATAGCGTTCTGCTTTTTGTATAGCTTCCTGTTCAGAAATTCCAGTCTCCAAGCATTGTTCTTTCACGGCTTTCAAGACCTGAGCATCGTAAACCAAACGATTGATGAGTCTTTGCCGCTTGATGAGCTTAAATTCTGGGAGACGAAGGTCGAGACGCTCGTTGATATCATCAATAATTCTCATCCTCCGCCACCTAAAATACAAACGGAACAAGGGTAATACGAGTAGCTTAAACAAAACTAGGACAGCCAAGACACCTCCAAGAATAACGAACCACAAGGGTAGGCTAACATTTTGGGTCATCATTCTTTCTTTTTGAACACTCCGAGTTTCAAGAAATAAAGCACCTGTTCGATAACCGGTTCACTCTGCATGATAAAGGTGTGGCTATGCGGTAAAACGATGAAGTCCTTCATCCCTGCCACTTTTGTTCGCTCGACAGAAATGACACCGTCATCCGGACCTGGAATGATAAGAGAATACAGGGGATTGATGGTCCTGTCTCCGGCTATCACCCCCAACTCAAAATTAACCGGGCCTAAGCTTAGAGGAAGACTGTCCTCTTTTGTTCCTAACTGTCCACCAGGAGGACCAATAGCTTTTTTAAAGAAAAAGCTGTTCTTCAGGCGATTGACAAGCTCGCTTCCCTGGTTTGGTGGACAGAGCATCACAACTCGTCCTAGATTAGGTAAATCATGATGCCTCAGATAATAACGGACAACGATTCCTCCCATTGAATGGGTGACAAAATGAACCTTTGACTGAGGCTCCTGCATATAAGGGGAAACAATATCCCTTAAGATCTCATCGGCCAAAAACTCGATTGTATGTTTTGTCGAAGGATAATCTACGTTTATGACTTTATAGCCAGCAAGAGAAAGACTTTTTTCAATCCTTAACATAGAACGACTAGATCGTGCCAGGCCATGGAGAAGGATGACATATTCTTTTATGTCTCTCTGAATATCTGCACTGTCCGTTTCATATCTTTGGGGAGAAACGAGAAAATACACGATAAGCACTAGACACACTGCGATTATCCATTTGATTCTCATTGCATAAGTCCTTTGCCCTTTAGCTTATATCACTGGAAAAATCAGAGGTCAAGACGGATCAAAAGCCGTGTCAACATGTGCCTTTTTATCATTATGGAATCATTTTTGTGATGGAAGGAAAAAATTTCAGGATTAAGATCTTGGCCATAATGCGAGAAGCTCGGCCAACACCATAGCTGTTGCCCCCCAAATTTTATGCCCTTTAAACAGGTAAAAAGGAACTTCCAGTTGAGCTCCTTGATAGGTCCATATCTCTTTATGGATATTCTGCGGATCGAGCAGGTGATCGAAGGGCACTTCGATCACCTCTGCTACTTCTTCTTCGGATGGAAGAAATTCTGGGCGCTCATCGATCGTCGCCACTACCGGATAAATACAATAATTACTCGGGGGAATGTAGAGAGGAGTCAACTCTCCTAAAATTCTGATCGAACCGGGGCGAATCCCCAATTCTTCGCAGGCTTCTCTGAGAGCTGTTTGTTCGAAGCTTTCTCCCTTTTCCTGCTGACCTCCGGGGAAAGAAATCTGGGATTGATGATGATCGACGCGTGCAGTCCTACGGGTCAAAACCAAGTAAAGACGACCTTCCCAATGATAAAGCAAAACAAGCACTCCGGCTCGAAGGCAGGAATCTTGAACAACATCGTAGATTTTATGTCCTGGCCTGGGATTAGTGATCATACGGAGCTGGGCTTTTAAACCAGGCTTTGGTCCTTTTAGGGTTTGGCTGAGGAGCAGAAGTGTTTTCTGGATTTCCATATTACTCAGAGGCTTTCTCGAAGTCCTCTTTAGTGACTCTGTGATCTCTTCCAACAGGCAAGTATAAACGTATTTTGAGAAAGGATCACATATTCATTCTTTTAAATCTTTGACTTTCTTTTCTAGTTCTTGAATGGTCTTATCTACTTTATCTATTTTGGAGTAAAGATCGGCCAGCTCTTCGTTTTCAACTCTGTGCTCGTTCAATTTTTCGCCCAAATTCCCGAACAGAATACGTTGTTGATCTTCGAGTTCCTGATTATTCTTGTCAAATTCATTCTTCGTTCTTTGTCGATCTTTTATTTCCTTCTCATATTCTTGGGCCCGCTCTCTTCCTTCTTCCTTTAACTCCTTTATTTTCTGTTCAAAATCCCTGATGACGGACTCAACTTTTTCTTTTTTCTCTTCTAACTTGACTTTCTGCTCTTTTAGGGAAGGAAGTTTGGGCTCTAGCTCTTCTGTTCTTTTTATCGCCTCTTCAATTTTTGCCTCTAACTCATTTTTCTTGGATTTTTTTTCTTCATTTGAAAGTTTCGTGTTTTCCTCTGTTTTTCGAATCTCTTTTTCCGCATCTTCTTTATCCCTCCCTGAATTTCGAATTTCTCTTTCTGTTTGGCTCAAATTTTTATCGAGTTCTTTCAGGTTTTCTCTTGTCTGGCCCATTTCTTTTTCATGAGGTTTCTTTGCTTCCTCCTGCTCACTTATTTTGGCTTTTTGACTCTGTTCAAACTCGGATTGATTCTTTTTTAACTTCTCTATTTCTGCAGCAATTTTCTCTACTTCCAGCAGATTGCTCTTTCTTTTCTCCTCTAAAGCGCTGATTTCTGTGGTTAGTGTTTCGGTTCTGGTGGACTTTATCCCAGCATCCCATGATTTTTTTCCCAATTCTCTCAAAATGCCTGCTTTCGTTTTGTTTTCATGTCTTATTTTGCTCTGGAGATGTATGAGATCCACTCTTTTCTTGGCACCAGAGAAAAGCGCTTTAAGACCTCTCCTCAACGTCTTGTCTCTGATGAAAAGGAAGACAACTAAACACAGGATAATCAGGATTAAGAGCCAGAAAGACCACTTAGGAATACTCATTTCACCGCTTAGAAAATCTTGTCGAAAATTAAAGAAAAAGGTGGTTAACATAAACATATCACCCTCCATTACCTTTTAAGTTTTGCTTAAATTATTTCTATTCTTTTAGAAACCTTTTGTCAATTCTTTTAAAAAATGGAATGAGTTTTTTCTCGAGGACTGGCAACTCTTTATGATAATTGTTTTCTTGTTCTAGGCTATCCGAAATCTTCTTCTTCGTTGGTATCCTGCTATTTTCCCTGCTTTCTCGCTCTCCGTAATCCTGAAGAATGCCAGGTGAACAACTTTTTTGCCGACTTTAAGGGCAGATCCGACAACCTCTTTTCCTTCGAATCGATAATCCCGTCCTTGACCGACAGAATCATATTTTTTTTCATCGCTCTTCATGACTTCATCTATGAATTTTTTGGCTTCTTCTCTTCCAGGCTTTTCTGTCTTCTGATTTCTTCGAATAAGGGCTTCAAGGGCATAGCTTTTCACGAGTTTCGAATGAAGCTGCGTATAAGCTGGTTCGAGTGAAATAAAATCAAACCCGACGACCTTCTCATCGATAAAGACAAACAGCCCTTTTTGGTGGGAAATGGATGGGAAGGCTTTGAGATACTCGTCCAAATCACTCATCTTTGCTTGGAAGACATCTCTCATGGCTTGTGTTTGAGAACGTGTCTCGGATTCCTCGGCCATTTCATCTATTCCAGTCCATACCGTCCCCTGATCAGATCGAAACTGCTGTGAATCCTCTAGGGTATGAGAAACTGAGCGGGATTTCATAACCCGGAGTTTCGGAATCATGACGGTCCCGGAATCTGAGAGCTCTCTCGATGTGTACTCCCATCTCCCCTGCTCGGTGCAGGTCACTGGGATGACAGTCTCAGATTTCTCCTTCAACAAAATCGTCGTGTTAAGCACGCGATTCTGCTTGGCCCCGACCACCTCTTCGCCGTCGAGGAGAAGGATAGAGCTATCGGCTTTGTTGATAGCTTTCAGATCGGGAACCGAGCCCTCCTTGCTGACCTCAGTAATGACCAACAACTGCTGATCCAAGGCCTCTCTGAGTGTGAGGTACTCGGGAGAGTCATCAAGAGAGGTAAAAAGAGGAAAGACTCCCATGTTCTTGAAATGATGAAGTTCACCAAACTCAAAACTACGCAGATATTTCTTTATCTCTTTATCCATTCAGTCTATTACTCAGTTTTCCGTAACTCAGCAAAATAAGAATATTTTCTCCTTTCTTTCTGAGTTACAGAGTTACTGATCACTGTGTTACTGTCTTATCTGGTGTGCGGAGAACTATTATTCGTCGTCTTCGAGGATCTTTTTTAATACATTCTGCGGGCTGTTGGGAGCATCCTCAGGAAGATATAAAACCACTCCTCCCTTGACTGGACGTATCCTGATTTTATCCTCGCTGGCAAGTCTTTGGGTCGTTTCAATGGGATTCTTACCAAAATACTCCTGAAAAGCAGCATTAAAACCGCTGTAAACACTATGAATCCCTTTGTAATTGCCTCGAAGTTTTTTGATGGCCTTTCTCACAAATTCTTCTTCTGTCATTTTAGGCTTTTCTTCAGCAGACATGATGACCTCCTATCCTCAGTATCCGCCTTTATTGAAGCCGATATCCCTTCCTTAGAATAATACCTCTTGAGGAGGAATAGGTCAATAGAATGTATATTTATTGACGCTCGTCTTAAGCTTTAAATCTCACCTATTCCAAGCTTTGACGTGAGGTGGGGTCAGGCTTTTTCCCAAGGTTTTGTACTCGGGTAAAGGTAGAGATAAAGCGCACCCGGACGACAAGGCCTGACCCCACCTCTGGAATTTTGACATTTTATGAGCAAACATGCTATCTTACTGAGTTTTTAAAATGACCTATTAACCTAGATAATTTATTGACTCTAAGGTAAAATATATTCCACAAAACAAAGAGGGTATTCTGATGAGATTCTTCAAAATCATAAATATGTTACTTATCATTTTTTTAGCAACAAACCTAGCTTTTTCCAAACAGTCTAAGACGAAAGAAAAGGCAGATCAAAAAGAGAAGGAAAAGAAAAAAACCGAGGATAAAGAGGAAAAAACCAAACTCTTTCAGCTCGACATGATTGAGATCGAAGTCATCGAATACATCCGTGATATCGAAATCCCGAACATGACTGTAGTCAAACCCGAACTTTTCCCGTTAAGTATCGGAACAACCTTGGACACTGCCCTGGAGCGCCAACCAGGCATTGATGTCCAGAGGATTCAGGAGATCGGCACAGCCGTTGATGACGATTCGATCAAAATTCGTGGATTGGGATCGCGACGTATCCGGGTGACAAAGAACGGACGTTTACTCAACACTTCTGGTGTTGCCGGGGGTTATTTCATTGACTGGACGATGATCCCTCTGACAAACGTCGATCGAGTCGAGGTGGTCAAAGGTGTCGGCGATCCCCGATACGGCAATGTTCTGGGCGGTATCATTAACCTCGTGCCCAAAAGGATTCCCCGGGAGGCCCCGACAACCGAGGTTCAGATCTCTGGAGCCAGTTACGCGACTGCCAGTCTGAACCTTCACCATGCCTACAAGCCTGGGTCTTTCGAATATGCTTTGGCTGCAGGCTACGCCCGCAGTGATGGCTACCTGAAAAACGGTGATTTAGACTTCGCCAACGTGGATTTCCATCTCGCCTACGATTTTCCGTTTGCTGGTCGATTGACCACCGATGTCAACTTTTCTCGGTTAAAAAAGGGATTTATTGTGTCCAACAGAGTTTCTAAAGATCCCGGTGATCCTGATTATTCCACAGCCTTCGATTCTGAATACCCTGCTTCAGACGGCGAATACATGTATGGAGGTATGGGCGCTTATCCTGAGCCAGGCAGCTGGTGGGAAAAGACAAAATGGACGTTCGATTTTGGTTACGAACAAGCCTTGAAGGATTATGGCCTGTTGAATATCCGCTACTGGCTCAACCACGGAAACCGCGAGTCGTTCAACACGCGCGCCCGGTTGGACAGAATCTTTCACAAGGAGTTTTATGATGATCGCTCCCAAGGATTTTCGGCGACTTACCAACACTTTCTTCCCAACCAGAATATTTCTGTTGGGTTTGACTACACTCACTTAAAAGACGATGGGGATACGAATTTCTCAGACGATTTCCGCAGCTCTTTCCGGAATGAATACTATGTTGCGGCCAAAACTTTCGACTTCTACATCATGAATGAGATTCGGCTCCTGGATCGTAGGATCACCATCGTTCCTGGTATACGGTATATGTCCTATAACGGAATCTCAGGGCCTTCGGGTGAGTTCGAGCTGATTCCTGATATCGAGATGGATGGATGGGCCCCTTCTGCTAAACTTGTCTACAACTACAATGAGGACAGTGTATTGTACTTCAGCCTCGCTCGAGCGCTCAGGATGCCCACCCCACCCGAACACTACTGGCACTATGACCCCGACGATGCAGGAGTGGACACCAGCCAACTCTCCTTCGACAAAGAAGATGGTCTGATGATTCAGGGAGGATGGCGGACGATTCTTCCCACTAAAACCAAGGTCGAAATTTCTCCCTATTACTATCATATCAACAATTACATCCAGTTTGACTTGATCAACTTCGTCTCCTATAACATCGAACAGGCCAAAATCTACGGGATCGAGTTTGAGGTCGCTCACCAGTTTGGCGGAGGTTGGTCTTCTTTCTTGAATTACACCTACCAGAAAAGCGAAACAGCAGATGATCCGTTCGTCAGCCTGTTCGTCAATCCGCTAGACCGTGACTTCGATCAGATCCCTGGACTGCCTAAGCATAAGTTCAACCTCGGCGTCCAGTATAAAGCCTGGAACAATGCCAGCATAGCCTTTTTTGTTCAGGCTGTCTCCAGCCAGGAAATCATTTACAACAACAACACCTTGTGGAACACGGATCTCCGGGTTCGAACTCAAGATGCTTACGCCAGGCTGGATATCGAAGGGCGGTATCCTATAGCCGGATTGTTCGAAGTCGTCCTGTTCATCCGGAATCTTCTGAACGAAGATTATCAGGAACGATACGGCTTTCCGGCTGCCGGGAGAAACATCGGTCTTTCCCTGAGGAAGAAATTCTAGGTGCCAAAAAAACCTCTGTTATTCATCCTCTTCTCCGCTGCTCTTTTTGGCCTCAGCCCTCCCCTGGCAAAACTCCTCGTCGAGGATATCTCCCCTGTGGCCCTGGCCGGGCTTCTGTATCTGGGCTCATTCGCCGGCCTGACGATCTATAGAGTGGGCCGGAAAGCCTCGAGATCAGCTCCTGAAAAAAATGCTCCACTCGAAAAGAAGGACCTCCCCTGGCTTTTCGGCGCTATTCTTTCCGGAGGAATCCTGGGGCCTATAAGCCTTATGTTTGGATTACAGTTCATTTCTGGCTTCTCCGCCTCCCTGCTACTGAACCTGGAGGGGCTGACGACAGCACTGATTGCTATGCTCATCTTCAAGGAATACACAGGAACGCGATTCTGGCTGGCTCTAACCTGCATGACGCTGGCTGGTATCATCTTGAGCTGGGATCCAGAATTGGGCCGCTTCACACTGAAGGGACCTCTTTTGGTCACAGCAGCAATGATGTTTTGGGGGTTGGATAACAACTTGACCTGTAAGATTTCAGACAAAAACCCTATTCAAATCACTCAGATCAAGGGGTTTTTTGCCGGGACCACCAGCCTTCTTCTGGCCATTCTATTAAGGATGAAGATTCCCATCGAGTCGGTCCTTATCCTGGCCCTTTTACTTGGGTCGTTCAGCTACGGCCTGAGCCTTGTGCTTTTCATCAAAGCCCTTAAAGGCTTGGGATCCTCAAGGACCGGAGCCTTCTTCAGCCTGGCTCCGTTTGTAGGAGCAGTATTCTCTCTCGTCGTCCTTAAAGAGTGGTTGGGTTGGGTGATGTTTCCGGCGGCAGGACTCATGATTATCGGCGTCTATCTGATATGGGTGGAGCGACATTCTCATCGTCATTTTCATTCGCGCCAGAGACATGCTCATACCCACTCCCATGATGACGGCCACCATCTTCATCCCCATTCAGAAAAAGTCGAAGAGCCTCACACCCATGAACACACCCATCATGAGATAGAACATATCCACGGCCACTGGCCGGATACCCATCACAGACACAAGCATTGATACTGCTTGAATATTAAAGGAAGCATCTCCAAAACCATGCAATCCATACATCTTCATTTGCTTTCATATCACGGAATCGGAGATGCTTATAATATCGAACATTGTGATAGGCACTCATGAGAGGTAAAATAACAAGCTGAATGCTATCCGGGAGTTTATCGATAAATGGATAGTTCTTGGGTCTATGAATCCCTGAACGATGATTGAGGAGGATTATCTGGCAGATGAGATCATTGCCTTTTGTGGGCTCAACTGTACGGAGTGTCCGGCTTATATCGGCACTCAGGAAGAAGATGAGATCCTTTTGAAGAAGACAGCAAAGCGTTGGTCAACTGCCAAACACAAGATTGAATCCTCTGATATCCTTTGTGATGGATGTGCCTCACCAGGAAAGAGGTTGGCCAGTATCTGCGCTGAATGTCAAGTGAGGATCTGTGGTGTGGGAAAGGCCATCGAAAACTGTGGTTTTTGCGATGATTATCCTTGCCAGACACTCGAAACGGTCTGGAAGTGGCTCAGGACACCAAAGGCTAAGGCCAGACTCGATGAAATCAAACAGAATCGTGAGTGATATTGGAGGATATTTGTATCTTTTCTATCAAGAGTTTATGTTTTAAGGAGGATCAGGTTTTAAACAGTGGAGAAATAAACAGAAAAAATATTGTGATCATAAGAACTTTGGTCATCTTAACTTTGTCCATTTTCAACTTTTTCCAGCTCAGCCTGCCAAAAGAATTCAGCATCCGGAAGAATGAGTCCAATGACAAGGCATCCGCTAATCAAAAGTTATCTGAAACAACCATACGGAACAACACTCAAAAAGTCATTCAATATGTCATCCAACAAGATCGTCCTGGCGAAAAGCCTGTAAAAAAAGTCATCAAAGCCGGGAATACAGACCACTACCCTGGAGATGTGGCTTTGAATCTCACCTTCTACCGTGATGGTAAGCCACTTCTTTACCGTCTTAATCCTGGAGGAACGTACTCATTTCGATTAGATGACTATAACGGACTAGATGTCTATGCGGACACAAACAAGAAAGCCGATATGGAGGATGCAGTTCCTTTTGTGGCCACACCGATGGATGTTGTCCGAAAAATGCTCGAATTGGCCTGTGTGGATAAACACGACATCGTGTATGATCTTGGCTGTGGGGATGGTCGGATCGTGATCTTAGCAGCCGGAGAGTTAGGGGCACAGGGAGTCGGGATTGATATTGACAACCGTCGAATAAAGGAATCAAGAGCTAACGCTAAAGCCTCCGGCGTTGAAGACAAAGTGGAATTCCGCCTCCAAGATGTCTTGAAAGCTGATTTTTCTGAAGCCACTGTCGTCGCTCTATACATGCTGACGGAAATCAATGAACTGCTCCGCCCGCAGCTGGAAAAACAGCTCAGAGGCGGCACTTATGTAGTCACACACAGCTACCCTGTTCCCGGATGGGCGAGCAAGATGATCGATTTTGTGGTGATGATGGCCGAAGACGGCGAAGAACATCTCATCTATCTCTACCAAAAATAAATGAAATAGGGAGAAATCCTGAGACATGTATATTGGCGTGGATTTCTTGATCGACGAAAATCTGACGCTATTTTTAAGCGAGGTTAATACAGGTGTGCCGGGTGGTGCTTCGGAATATGACCTCGTTCATCGGTTAAAATACGGCCAACCTTCTGGAATTTTTGACAGGATTAACTCACTATCGAGAAAAAATTTTGGGAAATATTTTTATGACTATATCAACAGTCTTCCTAGTATGGACGACCTACGGGCCTTAAAAATCTGGATGGATGGCAAAGGTTCACTGCCCAGAAATCCAGCACCAGCCCTGAGGCTTGAGGATAAGTGGATCCAGTACTTTCTTCTTTATCAGGATTACCCAATGATCCCCACCCAAATTTATGATCGGGAGAATCTGGAAGATATCCAGAATCTATTCAGACAGGGAAATCCGTTCGTACTGAAAAAGAGACTGGGAAGAGGGGGAAAAGGATTCAGGCTGATCGAGAATATCTCTGAACTCAGAAACCTTGATCTTGAAAGAAGCTTCTACCTCATCCAGCCTTATGTGAAAAGTCAAATCGGCACCTATAAGCTTTCGTTGAGAGGAACCGCCTTTGTCGGTGAATTTCTCTGCATGTTTGCCAACCTCAGCCCGAAGATCACCTCCAACCACGGATTTCGATTCTACATCTCTTCTGGGGATGATCTCCGTGTCTCGGATGAAAATTTTAAAACCAGGAGAATTGTCCAGAAGGCATGGGAGGCAGATATTTTTTTTAAAGGCGACATCCCTGCTTACCTCTACGACAATGTCTACATAGAGGACATTGCTGAGGCAGAGCTTATCATCCCCCAGTCCATCTACGAGACGGTCAAGAAAATGGTTTCATCGATCAGCCGGCTGTACATGGATTTAGATTTTAATTCCTTACCCAAATCTTGTATTGAAGGGTAAAGATCGCCGCTGTTAAGAAGCGTCGGCCATGGCTTGGGCTTCTTTTGTCGGCAGTTCTAAACCTAGCTTCAGCTTTTTATCCGCACCTAGGAGCAGTAGCGAGAAGATAAGACCCAAGAATCCTAGCGAAGCAAACATCAATTCCATGTTGGTGTAATCACCGCCAGAGGCATCCACAACCTTCCCCGCGAGATACGGAAATAGGGTTAGCCCGAACATCTGGACCCAGGCAATAATCCCGAAGGCTGTCCCGAGAAATTTTTCTTTGACGAGGATGGGTACAGCCGGCCAGAGGGCGGCTGGAACAAGCGAAAAGGAGATGCCAAGCATGATGAAAGAAACAGCCGGATGGAGATATGTCAGCCCGAGCAACAGGTGGGCCGGTACGATCAATAAAGATCCGATGATCATGATCTTCCCTCTATATCCAAGCTTATCAACCAAGAGGCCGAGGAGCGGCGTGAAAATCATAGAGGCCGTCATGATGAGTGATGTGTACAGGCCTCCCTTGGCCGCTGTCATCCCGAATTTCATCTGCATAAACCGAGGTGCATGGTTGGCAAACGGAAAAATAGCCGAATAAAACGTCACACACAGGAAGCAGATAAACCAGAATGCGGCGTTCAGCTTGAATATATCGCCGACCACTATCTTTTCCTCTGTTCCGGCCTTAATCGCTTTATCCACATCCCTATCTATCATTAGGTAAGCGAGAAAAAGGATGAAGGAGACGAACATGATGATCGTACTCGTCCAAACCGACCAGCGCCACGTGCCGGTCGCGTCGGCTATCTGGGCAGACGTGTTCATAGCCAGGACGGTTCCAAGCCTCATGACCGTGATATTCAGGCCAAAGGCAAACCCCAATTCCTTACCTTTAAACCAACGGGATATGACCTTATTCGTCACCAGGAGAGTGGCTTCTGAGCCGAATCCGTAGACCATCCGGCCGATGAGCATGATGATAAACGACTTTCCCGCCCCAAGGGAAGTGATGAGGGAACCGAGCAGGATAAGAAAAACGTAAAAAGTTCCGGCTTTCCTAATCCCCAAGCGATCGAGGAGAAAACCCGCCACGATAAGCAGAAAGAAAAGATTTGGCAAGCCGTAGAGCGAAAAGAGCAGTCCAAATTTGGCATTATCGATGCCCATTGACTGCTGGATATATTCATTAATCGGGCTCAGGGCATCGTAAATGTAATACGAGCCGAACATGACCAGGCTGACCACAAGAAGGATCAACCAGCGCCACCAGTGCTTGACATCTCGATCTGTGGAGTTAGTCATTCAATGTCTCCTTCTTGATGAAAATTTGGACTATCTAACAACAGGTACAATGAAAAAAGTATCATAGCACAGAGTCACGCCAATCCCAAGGAATTACCAAAAAGTCAAAAATAGAGAGAGTCCCATTTTTTAACACTTGTCATTCATAAAGGACATCTAAGGAACTTCCCTCTTAGGGGAAAATAGAGCAATACGGATTGGCATGATTATTGCTCGAACTGTCTTTGTCCTGTAAAGCATTATCCATGCATGACAAGATAAAGAGAGAAAAGTAACACTTTTTCCTTTATTTCGTTTTTAATCAATAGGAAGGTCATGTTTTACAGAAACTACGAAGGACGAATATGGAAAAATGATCAGGAATTTTTTTTAAAACGTCAGAATAACATCACTTATCTAAGGAGGTACACATGAAAAAAAAATACATTTTTGTTTCCCTCACAATCCTAGGCATATTTCTTTTTATAGCTTCTGCCCAGCCCCAAGACAGCCTCCAGAAGTTCAGTCTGAAGTTATCAGGCGGATACGGGAACTCCACCGGCGGAGATATGGATGATTTCATCAACGATTTGAATTCTGAGATTACAGATCTCGCATCTGTACTTATACTATCTCAAACAGGCGAATTGAAAAGGGCCAATTGGGGCTTTGATATGGAAGCAGAGATCGTCTTCCATCTCTCTGACAATTTTGGAGTGGGCTTAGGCGTTGGACGCATGAGAAGAACTGAAAACAGCATGTCCGAGCTCTCTCTCCTGGCTCCTTTGATGCGGGTATCCATATCCTGGAATCCAGAATACACGGTGATTCCTATAAGTCTTACCGGTTATTACACTTTGCCGCTTGCCAACAGGATAAACGTCTTTTTTAAGGCAGGAATCGGGTATTATGCAGCGAAGGTTAAATTTCTACTGCGGCAAGAATTCGAATCGTTTTTTGATCAAACTGGATGGGAATTATCAGACGGCGAAGCCACAGACAGCAATATCGGATTTCATGGTGGTCTTGGGTTTGAGTTTGACGTCACGGAGTCCTTTGCTCTCGTTGCCGAAGGATCGGGAAGATATGTCCGATTTAACGACTGGGATGTCGAAAACGTTTCTACCGGTTCCTTTGAAAGAAGACAGATAGAAAGAGGAACATTCTGGGCTGCGGAAGAATTCAATGGGTTGACTGGAAAATATTATTTAGGCCTGGAATTATCAGAACAAAAGCCAAACCTCCCAGGAACGAGGAATGTGAGGAAAGCCGAAATCGGTTTTTCGGGATTCTCTTTTCGTATCGGGGTAAAAATTAGATTTGGAAAATCATGACGAAAAAAGGGGAATTATCCTCTTTTTTTATTCTTTTTTGGGCTGGCTCAGGGAAAATCGTAACCCGGTCCAAGTGGCATCGATAGAACAGACTTTAAAATCCACCAGACCGGCCGCCAGACCGACTTGCCGCACGACGGGTTGCGAAAGATCGGTTTCCACCCCTGGGGCTTTCTTAGGCCAGACAATCCAGAGCCCGCCCTTTTTAGCCTGACCTGTCATCTGGCAAATTCGGCTTTCAAGAGTGCTTCGAGACGTGATAAACCAGATAGTCAAATCAGCTCGGCCCGTCGCAGACTTGCGAAAAACAACTCCTTTCGGCAGTTTTCCGAGTGTCTCTTTAAAATTCTTAGGAGCATTGACTAGGGCCACGATCGAATCAGCTTTTATCCCGAGCTTCTTGGCTAGAGGAGTCCCGGAATACGGGTCAAAGACCGTGCTCGGCACCACAGGATCCTGGAGTGGGTGCAAAATGGCTTCTTTCAAAGAACTTTTGATATTCCTCCAGTCGGTGTGTGTGGCATCAGGCAAGAGCTCTTTGATGCGGGAAACTTTTTCCGGATCCCCCTCGACAAAAACCAAAGGCACCTGTCGCAATGGCTTGGACATTCGGATAGCCAGAGCCACATCTCGACCGTGGGAAGGCATCCGCGACAGATCGATCACAACTGCGGCAGGAGGGTTATCCTTCATTTTGCGCAGGGCATCTCGATCAAACGCTTCGCTTATCACATCGTAACCAAGAACTTGAAGCCTCTTTGCCCTTTCTTCAGCTTCCTGTCTTTTCCAGTGAATCAGACGGATGTCATTCATTGGGAAACGTCCCCAATCATCCCGGTATCTCCGTTCTTGTGATTTTGGCTACGACTCCGGCCTCACTCGGATCAGGACATCGAATGTACTCTGTCGTGACTCCGTTCTTATTGATGACTTTCTCGTAGGGAGTCCCTGGATAAAGCCAGGGTAAGGTCCCTCCGTATTGGAGGACCCGAATGGCAGCGTTCATGCTGTCCTGGAGCCAATGACAAACCTTGCCTCTGTCTTCAGGATACTTAAATTTCTCTCCTCCCTTATAACATCTTGTTTTTTTGCCCACCTCATAAATTTCGACCTCAATCTTGTACCTCTTCCTCTTCGGAGGCGGAGGGGGTTCCTGACTCGCAGCCACCGCTGCTCCGGCGGCCAGGATTCCAGCCATCCCGCAGCTTGTTTTTTCGATAAATTCTCTTCTCTTCATTACTCCTCCTAATCAATCGTTTGAGGCACGTAAATCTTGCCCTGTATCCTACCACATTAAATCCAGTTTATTAACATTATTTTAGGTTTACATGCGAGGTATCTTATAGCGGCTTTAATTCCTTGATTCATCATTTCTTAGAACTTCCTTCTGGAACATCTCCCGTTGTAATAATCCTTAAAAACTATTAGTTGTCATTAACAAGATAATGTTTTATAGACTTAAACTAATTAAAAGAATCCTCGGACCACAATAAAGGAGGTAATTATGAAGTCCAAAATTTTGACGCTATCGGTAATCCTCTTTATGATGATCCTCGTCACCTGCAAGGGCCCCGCTGAAGAACCTGTTGAACAAGCGGAAAAAGCTACGGAACAAGTTATTGAAAAGGTAGCTTTGCGTAGCCAGCCAGCAGAACTCTCACCGGAAGAAGTTCTCCAGATGATCAGAGACAAAGGTTTCCATTGTCCCGGCGAAAACATCAAAGGTACTTTCAGCCATCAATACGAGGTCCAAACGCTTAACGGCCAGAAAGTGGTCGTGGACCAGGACACGGGACTTATGTGGCAGCAGGCCGAGTCATCAAGAATGACATGGCGGGAAGTTGAAGCATATGTCGAACAATGCAACGCCGATCAATTCGCCGGTTTTTCGGATTGGCGGCTGCCGACAGTCGAAGAATCGGCCTCGCTCCTGGAATCGAAAAAAAAGAATGGAAATTTTATCGACCCTATATTTCAAAAAGACTTACTGGGCACATGGACGTCCGATACAGTGACAGATGCGTTTGCCGGGGCCTGGTTTGTCGATTTCGCCGGAGGAAAGCCGGCTGATGGAAACCGTGCCGCCGGAATGGGCCACGCTCGATTAGTGCGCTCTTTTTAAAAGCCTCGACGATTCAAATCAAATCGGTACTTTCCATTTGATGTAAATGTTCGATTTTCTAGATAGGTGTGCACAAGCCAGAATCCTACCTCTCCAGAACCCGCATTCTCCAAATCCAGATGATCAGGATGAGCACGGCGGATATAACTCTCAGGGCAGAAGAAGTCGTAAGGAAATCAAACAAGCCATGAGTGACTGCCGCAAATAAAAGACCTACGAGAGAGGCTCTGAGAAGCGATTTATCGAGAATCCGGGCCATACCACAGGTGTATCCCCAGATAGAAGAAAAAATGGTGTGAGTTAAAGGAGAGGCGAATGCCCGCCCTAAAAACTCAAGCCCCTCCATATATCTTAAGTACCAAAGATTTTCAAAGCTGGCGAATCCCAGGGCAATCGTCGAAGCATAGATAATGCCATCTGTTTTTTCGTCGATGGATTTAAACCTCATGATGATAAGAATGAAAGGCAAAAATTTAAATGCTTCCTCTAATACTCCGATTACACCAACACTGTAACCAAGAAATTGAATCCGGTGACTCTCCATCAATGCGCTAGGATCTTCGGGGATTCCTATAAGGGGGAGCAGTTTAAAGAATTGAAAACAGAGGAATCCTGAAAAGATACCCAGTATATAGGCCGTCCCGATGTATTTAAAAGGCTCTGGCTTAAACCGATCCTTGTAGTAAAAATAGCCGATCCAGAAAAGGGCTGGAGCCAAAATCCCAGATAGAAAAATCCAGAGTGTCATCTACATTCGATAGAAATTATTCTTTGATCATCATTTAATCAAATTTTTTGTCACCTTTAAAGATAAAATTGATAATAGCATTAATCTTGAGAATGTTTACAACCATTTTCTCCTGACCACGTATTTAGGAGTGAAAATATCTATCTTTATATTAAACATTATCATACGGAGATTAAGAATGAATAAAATCATCAAAAACTCTGTCTGGCTAATCACCTTCATCGGATTTTTATTAGCAGGCAATCAAATCCTATCCCAAGAAACAGCTCCGCTAAAAACAGGAGTGGATCAGAAGGCATTAATCTCAAAACTGGATAAAGCCATCCCGGACTTGATAAAAAAAGGCGATGTGCCTGGGCTGTCTATCGCTGTCATACGGGACGGAAAAATCATCTGGTCGGGTGCTTACGGAATCAAGAACATCAAAACCGGAGAACCGGTGACCGAGGAAACCATTTTCGAAGCGGCCTCTCTCACCAAACCCTTCTTTGCCTACCTGGTGATGAAATTGGTTGAAGCGGGTGATTTGGACCTAGACAGGCCGCTTTTCGAGTATGTCCCCGAGGAATACCTCGTGGAAAAATACATAGCCCACCCCATAGATCTTGAAGGCTTCAAAAGCGATTGGTTCCGGACGATAACCGCCCGGATGGTGCTCAGCCATTCCTCCGGTCTCCCCCACGGCGGCCCCCGAAAGCCTCTTCGAATCTATTTTGAGCCGGGAACCAAATACCGCTACTCGGCAGACGGCTACATGTTCCTCCAGAGAGTCATAGAGCATCTCAAAGGGGAATCCCTCAGCGAAACCATGAAGAAGATGGTGATTGAACCGCTGGCGATGACAAACAGCAGCATGGTCTGGCAGGAACGCTACGAAATCCAGTCATCAGTGGGCCACAATGTTTTTGGCGACACGACCGGCAAATTCAGGAAAAGGATGAAGGCCCATTCCGCAGCCAGCCTGTACACAACGGCCAAGGATTATGCGAAGTTCGTCATAGCCGTGTTGAATGATGTCGGGCTTAAGAGAGAAACCATCGCCAACATGCTCACTCCCCAGATTGATGTCGAAAAGAACGTTTACTGGAGCCTCGGATTTGGCATCCAGCGGACGGCAAACGGTGATGGGTTCTGGCAGTGGGGCGATTACGGCATATTCCGGAATTACATCGTTGCCTACAAAAAACATAAAATCGGCGTCGTCTATTTTACAAACAGCTTTAACGGATTGAGCATCGGTCCCAACATTGTCGAGCTTGCTATCGGCGGTGGCCAGGACCTCGGTCTTTCCTATTTGGATTATGCCCGCTACGATGCTCCCATAATGCTTTGGTCGAGGGTTATAAAAACCGAGGGTGTGGAGAAAGCCATTGAACTCTTTCCTGAGATGAGAGAAAAATATCCAGATGACATCGATGAAGGAACCGTTAATACGCTCGGATACACCCTCTTAAACTCCGGTCGGAATGAAGACGCTATAAAATTCTTTAAGCTCAACGTCAAGACCTTCCCCGAATCAGCCAACACATACGACAGCCTGGCCGAAGCCTACATGAGAACCGGAGAAACAGAGCTGGCCATAAAGTTCTACAATAAGACTCTGGAAATGATCCCCAAAGATACTATGCGGGATACAGCCTTCCTGGAAAGGCTTAAGAAAAGCGCTGAAGAGAATCTGAAACGACTCAAGAAGAGACTGGAGAAGGAAAAAAAGAAAGTAAAGAAAAAGGGTGAAGGGAAAAAGCACAGTAAAGGCAATATTCCCGGCAGCTCTGGACTCGCATATTTTTTTCGGGTATTGTTGAAAGAGCAGGGAGAGTAATTATGTCTAGAAGTCTCTTGAAATTCTGGGGAATCCTGTTCTGCCTTTTTGTCATATTTATCTCGTTCTCACTGAGTTCTCAAGGAGATGCAACAGGTAAATCGAAGGACAAATGGCAAAAATTCAAAACGCCTGAAGAGGCCGGCTTTTCTTCGGCAAAAATGGAGCTTGCCAGACAATACTGGGAAACTTTGAAACCGGCTGCTGCTTCGATTTTCATTGTTTATAAGGGAAAAGTTTTTGTCGCGTGGGGAAGGATAACCTACCCATTCTTATGCCACTCCATCAGAAAGAGTTTTCTGAGCGCGTTGTACGGCATTCATGTTGAGGAGGGACATATAGACCTGCAGAAAACCATGGCGCAACTGAATATCGATGATGCCCCTCCCTTGACGGAGGAAGAAAAACAGGCAAAAGTGATCCATCTGCTCAAAGCCAGGTCAGGCATCTACCATGAGGCTGCCGCCGAAACCCCAGAGATGAGGGAGCTCAGGCCTCCCCGGGGAAGCCATCCACCAGGGACATTTTGGTACTACAACAACTGGGATTTCAACGCGCTCGGGACTATATTCGAGCAGGAGACCGGGAAGAAGATCTTTGATGATTTCAAAAGAAGAATCGCCAACCCGATAGGTATGCAGGATTTCAAAGTCAGTTATTGTAATTACTATTATGAACTTCAGTACTCTCTTCATCCGGCCTACATCTTTCGTATGTCAGCCAGAGATAGGGCCCGTTTCGGCCTTCTTTTTCTCCAGGAAGGCCGGTGGAAAAATGAGCAGCTTATCACCAGACAATGGGTAAAAAAAAGTACTACATCCTATTCAGATGCCTCTTTAGGATATAAAGAACTAGAAGGTCGTGGATACGGATTCATGTGGTGGACTATGGCTAAAAAAACTCCGATTCTCAAAGATTGGAAGCATCTGGCCAAAGTAGGACGTCTATTTTACGCTGCTGGATATAAGGGGCATGTAATCATGATCATGCCTAATCTAGAGATGGTGTTTGTTCAGGTAGTAGACACAGATCAAGGTTTGGAGGTCGAACATCCAGAATCATTCACCCTTATGGATATGATTCTTGACGCTAAAGAGTTCGAGATCTTCGACTTGGCTGCTCTCGAGACATGGTTTGGATCCATAACTGTTCCAGCAGGCGGAGAGGTCAATTTGCTGGTAAAAGTCGAGAACCTGAGTCAAAAAAAATCAAATGCCGCATCAATATCCTTCTATTTTTCAGAAAATGAGGCACTAGACGAAAAAGACATTTTAATAGGCCACTCTGGTCTTCCAAGGATAAAAAGCAACAAGAAAAAGGTCGTCATCCTGACTTCCACCCTGCCCCAAACTGTAGATCCTGGAGATTACTACTTGATCGCAGCTGTTGATGAAGAGGATAAGAATCATGACCCGCATAAAGAAAATAATGTGGCCGTCAGCACGGAGAAAATAACTATCCAATGAACGAGAGCCAACAAAGAGGTGCCAGCTCCCCTTTGTCAATCACAATCTCCATGAGATCGTCTCCAATCGGCCAGGGCTCTGTTCATGTATTCAAGGAATTGAGCCCTCCGACTCGGTGATATCCTGATTTTCAACCTTTTTTTCCTGACGATCTCGACCTGAGTTCTGTAAGAGGTAACAGAGCTGTTCATAACCCAGAGGGGTAATCCTTGAACCGCCTGTACGGACTCAATCGTCTCAAAAGGAATATTCCAGAAAAATACTCCATATTTTAGTCTTAGCCGGTCTTGAAGAATATAGATCTTTCGAGGCAAAACGAGCCAATAAACCAGCAAGACAAACGGCACCGAGGCGAATAAGGCGAGGTACGCAATCCTTGTCTCAGATGCGGGCTCACCAGGGAATATGTCTTTAGTATGAGCATCAATATAGAACAAAATACCAAGGATGAGGAGTAGAATAAGCGGAAAAATCATTAACAGCTTAACCAAACTATCGTACTTGAAGCTATCTTCATAAAGGACCATGTTCATGATTCATTCCTTCCTTGTGTGGGTGTATTCTAACTCATTAATACGTGTTTGAAAATCCTAGTTTCGTCAGCATCTTTACACCCGGGCCTAATTTGAATAATATAACATCACATTCTGTCAACTTGAATAAGAGGAAAATTCTGATGGATGAGTGGTTTGACGACGAAGATTTCTGGAAATAACTCTATCCGTTTTTATTCGCCCCAGAGCAGTTTGAGAAAGCCGAGGAGGAAGTGAAGAAAATCCTGAATCTGACATCATTTCGGGGTAATTCAGTTTTGGATCTCTGCTGCGGCCCTGGGAGGCACGCCATCCTCCTGGCTAAACGAGGATTATCCGTCACTGGAGTCGATAAATCCCCTTTCTTGTTGAGGAAAGCAAGAGAGTGGGCCAGAAAAGAAAACGTCCGTGTGAGTTGGAGGCAATAAGACATGCGCCATTTCCTTCGTCCAGAGAGCTTCGAACTCATCCTTAGCATGTTTACCTCATTCGGATATTTTGATGCCCAAGAGGACGACCAGAAAGTCCTGAGCAATGTCTTCCAGAGTTTAAAACCTCGAGGCCTCTTCATCCTCGATGTGGCCGGCAAAGAAATCCTGGCCAAGATCTACCAACCCATCCATTCGAAAGACCTGCCCGACGGATCTCTGCTCGTCGAGCGGCACGAAATCGTTGAAGACTGGTCACGGATAAAGAACGAGTGGATCATCATCAAGGGAGAAAAAGTCTATCGATTCGCGTTCCATCTCCGGGTCTATTCTGGCCAGGAATTGAAGGATCGGTTATACGAGGCAGGATTTAAAGAGATCAGTCTGTTTGGTGATCTTGACGGGAATCCATACGGACCTGAAGCAAAGCGTCTGATTGCCGTGGCCAAAAAGGTTTGACTTCTTTTGTGTCCTGTTATTCCAACTTGATTAGGTTACCGCTTCCGGAGATATGAGAATTAATAACTCCAGGGTTACCTTTAAAATAGATATTCCCACTTCCAATCAACACGATATCCAGAACATCCCTGACATAGACGTGACAGTTGCCAGAACCTGCTAAGGTTATCTCTGTTCTGGATGTTATAAGATCCAGAGCGTTCACGTTACCAGATCCAAAAATCTTGATGTCATGGAGCTTTGTGCTGCCTCCCAAGAAAACATCACCACTGCCGTAGATCGATGTAATAATTTTCTGAGCTGCAACAGTCATCCGCATATCACCAGAGCCGCCGATCACCAAATTCAACTCCTCGGAATGAAAAGGCTGTTCTCCTTCAACGATGGCTGCTCCATAGATGTAGAAGCCTCGAATTTCCAGCATCGACGCATAGACCTGCACTCCTACTTTTGACTCATAGCTCTTTCTGTTCTCGATGACCAATGTTCCATCGCTTCTCACCCAAGTCCGTATCAACGGCAAAATATTATCTTCGCCAACCAGCCGCAGTTCTTGGGTGGCGGATTGGACAAAATACACATCACAGCTTCCCATAATCTCAATGCTGTTAAAAGGAGCCACACTGCGAGTCTGCTCGACAACAAGCCTTGATCCAAACACCGAATCATGCCTGCATTCCTGACAACTGCTAAAAAACAGAAGTCCGGTTCCACACAATAACAGGACAATGATTACCTCATATTGTCTTGAAACATTTCTGTTCATTTGGTTTTTCCTCTCTTTATACTTTTATTTCCCAAATTGAAAACCGACATTAAAGATCAGGTTATCCAACCCGACATTTTCTTTGTTGGTAAACGGCATACTCATCCCAAATCTCACCCTTGCTATCCGGGAAATGTTCAGGACAAGATCGACTTCAGGCTCGAAAATAAAGAAATCTCGGCAATAATAGTTACCGGATCCAAAAAGAGCTCCAGCCCTGAGATGAACTTTTCTATCAGGAAAAAAAGCATAAGAAAAAGTCACGCCTCCATAGGCAGGCTGACCTGGGTCAAAATCGACATCAAGCTCTAAAGCTCCATTTTCAGAAACAGCTCTACCGTAGCCAGCTAAGCCTACAGAAAAAGAACGGTTAAAAGTCAGTCCGATACTACCTCCCACGAGCACAGCATATTCTCCATCGATACTCGTGGATTTTGTCCCGATACCACCAAAAAAATGTGTTTCTATATTGTCTCCTAACAGGGCTTCTTTTCTGATTGGAGCTGAAGTTTCTTCCTCTGGTGGTGGTGCGAAAAATTTTATTTTTTTCAGGTCCTCTGGTCTTAGTTCCACGCTCTCCCCACCTTTCAGGATCATCTCTGATTCATAAACATCACCACCAACGATATTGGTGATTGTGTATTGCCCTTCTTCGAGTCCGAGCTCGATTTCCTGGCCAATCGGCTTAGAAAGCTCCACAACCAGCAGATTCTCCAGGTCATGGATAAAGATTTTCCCGGAAATATCAGCGTTAAATATTACAAAGGCAGAACTTCTCGGACTTTCAATAGCCTTCAGCAGGAATTGCTCTCCCTCAGTTATGTCCGGTACAGCGAACAAAGAGCCGCTTAGATGGGCTACCACAAAAAACAAAATAAAAGTGCCAAAAGAGAATTTTTTTCTTATCATTTCAATCTCCTGTCTTATTCATCTCCAGATTAATGAAACACGACAGACCATGAGAAGTGTTACCCGGAGACCAGTAAAACAGGATCTCAGAAAGAATATTTTTAAGATAAATTAAAGAATGATATTGCTGAGCCAAGGAGTATCTAAGTAAATGACCAATTGAAAAGAAAGGCCTCTGAAAATTTATTTCAAAGGCCCTTTATGTATTGAAAAACAGTCATAAAGACTGTTTGATCTCATTTATTTCCCGAACTGAAAACTGACGTTGAACATCACGTTATCCAGACCGGTATCCGGTTTATCCACGAGAGGAAGGCTGAGTCCGGCCTGAATCCTGACAATCCGGGACAGGTTGAGGACCATTTCGACACCAGGTTCAAATATATAAAAAATGGTTCCCGTCCTTGCTGTTCCGGATCCCGCCAGAGCTGTGACCCGGAAATGCAGCTGTTTTTCAGGACGGAAGACATAGGCAAAGGTGATACCTCCCCAACCGGGCAAGCCTGGAGTAAAGTTGGTTTTTCCGAAGCCAGCAAAACCTACCGAAAAAACGTTATTAAAGGTCAGACCGAAATCTCCCCCCGTAAAGACAGCCGTGCCTCCATACATGCTCGTGATTTTAGACACGATCCCGGCAAATAGAGTGATTCTGAGCTTGCCTCTAAGAACAGTCTCTCTTCGGGCCTTGATAGCTCTGTCTCCGCGAGGAGTTGTGTATTGAATATCGGTCTTGGTAAATCCTGCTGCTCGGAGCTCATAACCAATTCCCTCTTGGAGCGAAATATTAGATTCGTAAATTTCTCCTTCGAGGATATTTATAATCCTGTACTCTCCCTCTTCAAGACCGAGCTCGATTTTCCGGCCCACCGGCTTTGTCAATTCTACGACGAGAAGGTTTTTGCTGTCATGAATGAAAAGGCGCCCCGAAATATCCGAATCCAAGATTAATACCGCCGAGCTCTTCCTGATGTCGGTCATCACCACATCCCCTGTTCCCGTCATCTGAATATGCGTGTTCGGGTGCTGGGGACCGCTCATGGTTTTGGCTGTTTCAGCCAGGGTTTCGTTAAAAGCAAACTGGTAGGCTTCACTCAATGTCACCAGACCATCCTGACTCATATCCGCTGCACCTCTCATGCCCGAGGTCAGATAATGAGTAAAAAACGAGCCTTTGATGAGATCAGACTCCTGCGAAGCCTCGGTCGCCGAACTCGACGCCAAAAAGGCATAACCTCTCATATCGTAGGCCTCATCCATCAAGAACGGAAGCTTTTTCTTGCCGCCTTTGATCCGCGTAAAAGCTCCCGAGGCACAGGAATCGAGGATGGCGATCTGGACATCTGCCGGCATGTTGTTGATGGTCTCACGAAAGTCCTGGTAAGAAATTTTCTCGTTCCCCAAGAGTATGTTCTCGTCGTCCGAATGTCCGGAATAATAGAAGATGATCTCGATGCGGTTGTATTCGGACCTTTCGGTTTTGACTCTCTCCTGAAGTTTGCCCATCTCCGTGTAAAACGTTTTGACGTTTGGTTCTTCCAGTAACAGGCAGTCCTCAGGAGCCACTCCGCCTAACTCTTCTAGAACCTTCTGAATGGATTTTGCATCCGAGACAGCATAACGCAATTTCACCCGTTCCTGTCCGCCTTGATTGGCCCCCATAACCACGGCATATCGTTTGGTTACAGCACTCTGTGTGGCCTGTCCGGCTGATAGATTCATCCCACTCAAGACAAAAACGACCAAAATCCCGATAAGAACCGATGATCTTCTCATTGCTCTTCTCCTTTGTTCAGTAGGATGGAAAACTGGGTGTAAGCCTGGGGCAGATCGAGAATTCCCTCTGCTGCCGAACCAGGTAATTCAGCAAGAACTTTTGCCTTTTTAAGGATACTCTGAACATCTATGTCTTCCATCGCAGTGATGTAGAAAAATCGTTCAAAACCAGGTGCTTCATCGAGCTCATAAGAGCTCCACAGTAATACTTTTTTCTCTTGTTTCAAGGCTGTCGAAGCCGTCTGTCTCTCCGGAAAATGCAACGTCACCACCCTGTTACCGTCGATGGAAAAGATGACACCAAAGGCTTTTTCGCCAGGGACATAAGCGATCTGGAGAAGATCTCCGGCTGCGGCCTGATCACCGTCCTTGAGTATGCTGACTTCATCGGCGATCTTCCTGTAGATGATGATTTGAGCTTTGGTAAAATCAATCTCCTCCTCTCCTTTAATACGTGTATCAGGTGGAAGAGTTCCTCTGTTAAAAAAAACCACAAAACCGATAAGCAAAGCTGCTGCCAAAGCGGGCACAGCATACAGGAAGCGCTGCCATCCGAACGGCTTGGTCCTTACCCTGATTCTTTCCTGACGCTTGCCCTCCTCATACCGCCTTAGAATATCAGGAATCATTGATTCAGACGGGTATTGTTTCAGGATGTCCTTATTGGACCGCTTGAGACTTGTGATTCTCTGTTGTATTTCAGGATTCTCCTCAGCAAGTTTTTTTATTTCGTTCATTCTCTCGGGCGGCAATTCCTCCAGAAGGAAGCGCTCGAGCTCCCAGTTGTTTAGCTTTTTAATGGTCATAATAGATCTCCTTCTTGGTCTTTGCCCGGGCGCGGAATTCTCTTATCCGCTTGCGGACACCAGAGAGGGAAAGGCCGACTTCATTGGCGACTTCCTGCAGGGTCATTCCATCGACAAAGTGCATGACTGCGATATCACGCGTAGAGGGTTTTTCTTTGTGAAAGATCCGATCTAACACATCTCTCATCACTGTTCTGTCCTCGCTTTCATCGTAAGAGGCGATTCCCGCCAGGACTTCCTCCTGTGACACCAAAGGATGACTGCGCTCGTCCCTGATAATATTCAGACAGGTGTTTGTGGAGATTCTAAAAAGCAGGCTGCTTGGATATTGGTCCCTCAAATGTGCTTTGTGCTTTAACAATTTCACGAATACTTCCTGCATGGCATCCTTTGCCTTCTCTTCATTCTTAAGCAGCTGACGGCATCTGCGGAGAACCATTGGCGCGTATCGGTTATAATATTCTTCAATATTAATCTCAGGATTTGGAATATTTTGCATTTTCTGTTCACCTTACGACCTTCACATGGATTAAACACACGGGAAGATCGAAAGAGTTACTTTTTGTGTGTTATTTTACCCTGTTTAGCGGCGAACAACAAAATATGACAAAAAAAAGAATCAGAGATCGATTACAGTAAAGAAATCTCTCCTTTTGCTGAGAACTGATTTACTGAGTCACAGAGTTGCCGAGTTACTGACCATATGATTTAAAAACGGGTTGACCAGGTCAGGACGATATGCCGCTTCGGAGCTGGGCGGAAGAAGCTGGCGTTGGCAAACTCGGAATAAAGTGTATTGGTCAAATTCCCGATGACGAAACCCAGCTGCTGAGCGAATGGGCTGTTCTTAAAAAGAGTGACGCCTGCTCTCAATGAATGAACCGTGAATCCAGGGATGATATCCCCGATCGGGTTGTTGACCAAGCTGACATCTTTTTGATTACCGTTGTATCTGATATGGTACTCTACCCAGAAAAGATCATTCGGGAACGTGTACCGGAGGTTAAGATTGACTCTTGAGCTGTAGGTATCTGAGTACGGCAGCTCGGGATTTGCCAAGTTCTTGGAGGTTATATAACTGAAATTCGCCGTTAGGGTGAGTCCAAAATCGAATTTCATGTGCCCTAAAGCTTCAATTCCATAAAGACTAAGCTTGTCAACGTTGACATTCCTGTACTCGGGAAGCCGGCCGATCATTTTTCCAGTCGGAGCTATCTGTATGCCGTCATAAACCATGTTCCGGAAAAAGGAGGTTTCGAAATACAGATTTTTCAGGCGATACCTGATCCCGAAATCCAGATTAAAACTCGTCTCAGGGTTCAGCTCTAAATTTTGAACCTGGAAACCGCTACCGTCTGGGGTAACACCATGATAAAATCGCTCGGGAAGGTTTGGAGAACGGAATCCCCTAGCCAGAGAAAAGGTCAGCTTGAGGTCATCGGTTAGACCGTAAATCATGTTGGCTGATCCGACTAATGTGCTATCCGTGCTCTTGACAAAAGGAGCATCCAACCCAGGCGTTTCCTCTGTCTGGGCCTGGACATTCTGATAGCGCAAGCCCAAGATCAATGAGGATCGGGAGAAAAGACGAATATCATTCTGGACAAACAAACCTAAACTCCTGAAAAAGGCATTGGGCACCTTGGGGATATCATCTACTTCAGCAAAGGTCGGACCAAATCCGAATATTTCCATTGTGTTGATGTCTGTGTTTTCAGAATTATCCTGGAGAAAATCCACCCCATATGTCAGGATGTGCGATTTGAATAGGACTTTGGTCAGTTCGAAGCGACCTCCGAATGTCTTGACATCTGTAAAATTGCTGGAGCGGATATTCATCCCGGCTCCTGGGAAAAAACTTATGGCGATATTCGTGTCGAATTTACGGGAGTTCTGGAGATTATATCCGACTAAGCTTATGCCATCTGCCAGGAAAAAATTCAGCGCCCGGTTCTCAAATCTCAAAGTGAACTTCTGCATTTTCTGTCTGGGATAGATGAGCTGAATCGTGGGATCGCCAGGAGAGTATGCGGCTGGGTCTACATACCCAAATCCAGCATCCCGTGCTTTGTAGTATTCGTATTTAAAGGAAATATCATTGTGTTCTGCGAAACGATACCCGAGGAAAAGATTGAAACTGTTATCTCTTACTCCAGTATCATTAACAGGTGTCTCCTGGTCTAGGGTGATATTTCCGAAAGATCCAGATGGCGCCATATAACTATCAGCATCGCGGTACGTACCACTCAACATAAACCCGAGATGACCCAGATGGCCATTGATCTCAGCAAATCCTTTTTGCTGACTGTCGGCTGAGCTGTAGCGATAGCCCAATCTGCCGAACACCTGGGTGCCATCGAGATTGTACTCGGGCAATCTGGATATCATGTTCACCACACCGCCAATAGCTTCTGAACCATAAAGAACCGAAGCAGGGCCACGAACCACTTCGACCCGACTCATACCAAAGATATCGATTAAAGCCGGCACTTCTCCGAAAGTTTGAGTCCTCCTAGTATTACTCAACCGGATGCCATCGGTCAGAAGAAGGATACGCTGACCTCTAAGTCCTCGGATGACTGGACGGCTCTGATTGGCTCCTACGCCCACTATATCTGTTCCAGGTATTTCCGGCAAAAGTTCTGAAATGTTATTCGGAGCTAGATCTTCGATTTTTTTACTATTCACAACGCTCACCGGCTTCGGTACGTCAAATAAAGTTTTTTCGGGGCGGGTTGCTGTCACCACGACTTCGTTGTACAAAACGATGTCTTGTTGATCCTTCTTGTCTTTCTCTTCGGTTGCTTTGTTTTTTTCTGTCTTTTCAACCTTCTTTTCTTTCGTTTTCTGGACTTCCTGACCATTATCTTCGGTATAGGAAAAGACATTCCCGATGAGCAACGAGACCACCAATACAGAAAGAATGATAACCCGCTTGAATATACCAGTATTCATTATAACCTCCATATATTGTTAACTTATAATACTATATTTATATTATATATAGGGAAAATAGTCAATAAGCCGAATTGGCTCACCTAAAATCTAACCCAACGAGGTATCGTTTACTCATTTAAAATCTAACTTTACTGTAAAGCCACCGTTTTATCAAAAACAGATAGTTTTTCATCTATGCCATGCCTCCTTTCAACTGATGTAAATATCCTCTCTAGTCCTCTCTCAATCTCTCTGCGCAACACAACAGGATTAAGACCCATATAATGCTTCCTAAACCCCTCTTTTATCTCGACGCAGACTTCCTCTGACTCTAATACCCGTTGAAAGGGAGTCTTGGCTCTATCATACTTTTTCACTTTCCGAGCGCCCACTCTCTTCTTATCCAGCAACTTCTGGACAGGCTGAAAATAATTCGTGTAATCCCTCAAGGAACCCGAATACAGCATATTCATCATATCCACCTGCTTCTGGCTATCTAGACGGACATACCCAAAGATCTTTCTGACCGTCGTCCAGTTCTTCTGTTCCACATGGGCATTGTCGTTCTTCTTGTATGGCCGAGAACGGGTAAAAACGATCTTCTCTCTCCTACAGTATCTGAGTATCTGATCATTGATAAAAGAACTGTCATTATCCGAATCGATCCCACGCAGAGGAAAAGGCAGCCGCCGGGCAATCTCTTTTAGAGCTTCGTGGACCTTGGGCTGGGCTCGCCCTAATACCGCTTCTCTCTCTGACCAAGCCGTAGCTATGTCTGTATAGTTCAAGGTGTTTGCATAATGGCCAGCTGTCGAGTCCCCGCAATGAACCACAAGATCTATCTCCCCAAAACCTGGAGCACTCTCCTGCCATCTGCCTGTCCGCAGAGGAATCTGATGTTTTAGAAGAGTCCCTGGCTTGGTTGTCCCTCGCAGCCTCACCCCTCTCTCTTCCGGGCATCTCTCAACAACCGATCAATCGTCGCCCGACTGACCATCAGAAGCTTCGCCTCCGTCTCCCTCGATACATGAATCTCACCAAACTTCTTAAGAACAGATATCATCTCCGGAAGAAAAGGATGGAGCCTCGCTGAACAGATCCGATCACAGACCTTCCATATCTTCTCTAATGCCTTCTCAACATCCAAACCGTACTTCCTATCTCTCCTCCTGACTTTCTTCTTCGGTCGATCTTTCTCATGCATCTGATAGAGATTGAGTTTCCAGATGGCATATTTCCTGTTGTAGCCTGTGTTGGCACAGTACTCATCTAAGATCCCCGTCTTCTCTTTCCTATTTGCCTTGAGGTATCTGGGTAGGACTTTCAATGTGAGTTGATGTTTCGTGTTCATATTCATGCCTCCTGGTGTAAAGCATTTGGGTTAGATTTTAGATGAGTAAACGATATGAGCTTCGGTTAGATTTTTATTTGAGCCAACACGTTTGGAAAATGAGGTGTCAAGGCAATAGTTGATCGCCACATTTGAATCAAATTTTACTTTGTGGTATAAGTCCTAGGGTCACTACCGGGGATATGATGAATCCCGTAATAGGGAAGATTATCTGCATCAGCTAATGAAGCGGATTTTTATCTTCGTATCTACCAACAAATAAGAGGAGGGTTTTATGACTATCAAAACATCAAATTTTGTATCAAACCGCAGAGAGTTCCTTAAGAATGTTCTGCCTGCAGGAACTCTGTTCTGCCTTGGATGCAGCCATCTTTTAGCGAAGCCAAATCCTGTGGATAAACAAGAAATCCCTGCAAAGAAACACAAATTCCTGGAAGATTCTGGAATGACTGTGGAAGAAGTTTTTAAGTTCGCTGCTGAAAATTTCGTTCCTTATCTGCAGAATCTAGCAGATGAAATCGGGAAAGAAAAATTTATTGAGATGTTAAAAAAGGTTTCCTTTGAACATACGGAAAAATTCATCGGAAGTGTTACGAAGGATTTACCAAAAAAAGACATGGCAGCTTTAGCTGATTTTATGACTAGCTTCCTAAACTCATCTCCGTACAACAAGGCCCTTACCTATGAATTTACTGAAAAGTCCGATAAAGTCCTCGAAGTAAAATTTACCGAGTGCCTTTGGGCAAAAGTGTTCCGTGAAGTGAATGCCTCAGATATCGGATATGCTATTCACTGCTATCCCATCGATGCATGGGCCCGTGCTTTCAATCCTAAGATCAAAGGGACTCTTCCTAAGAATTTGATGGAAGGGCAGGACGTATGCATCGTTCGTTTTGTATGGATAGGATAGCCAAAAGTTAGGCCTGTACAAAAATCGGATAATTTTTTTGTGTTTATGAAAAAATTTAAAAAAGTATTGACAGAAGAAGTGGCTTTAATATAATGGGGCTGGTTCTCTTTGGCCGGCTGGAGAGGACTCCTACCATTAGGTTCCCATCAACCCCCCTTTTGCTGACAACAGCCGGCACCTATATTGTCACTTGCACAGGGGGTCTGAACCCTCTGGTACGCACTTTTTTAACTTATAAACTAAATTTGAAAATAACAAGAGGTAAATAATGGGTATATAATGGGTGTATAAAATACCTATTTAGAGCTAGCGGAATCGAACAAGGCTTAGAGCGCGCGCAGAAAAGCGATCAAGTTGATACCTCTGTTTAATATACCAAATTTTCGTCTGATATTTTTTCGATGTTTCTCTACTGTCTGGTTGGAGATACTTAAAAGTCGTGAAATATCTTTGCTTTTGAGCCCTCCCCTGATCATGCTGCAAATTTCTATCTCTCTCGGCGTGAGCCTGGTGCTGTTTTCTTTGACGCGGCTTCCGAATGAAGAAGCTAATCCTTTTAGGTGATGTTCAAGTAATTGAACATATTTTTGAGAAGTTTTTCCATTCTTAAGCCCTTCTAAAATTGGGGATAAAACAGTATCCACATTGGTTGCTATATCCTCTTTTATTTTTCTTTTTTCTATCTCAATCTGGGCTATAATCTCTCTGAGAGCTATGTTTTTTTGTTCTAAAGCTAATGCTTGTTTTTGTAACTTTGTTTGGGACCTTCTGAGCTTTTCTTCACTCTGTCTTAATTCCTTCTCGGCTCGCTTTCGTTCTTTTATTTCCTTTTTCATCTGTTTGATTGCAGTCGTAAGTTCTTGGGTTCGATCTTCCACTTCTCGTTCCAATATATCATGAGCTTTCTGTAAAGCTTCTTCTGCCTCTTTCCTATCAGTGATTTCGCTCCAGTAGCCGATTATTTCGAGTGGTTTCCCCTCTTCATCCTTCACCAACTTCATCTCATCTCTCATCCAAATATATGTCCCATTCTTAATCCTGAAGCGGTATTCGTAGGTGTGATAATCCTTATCGAATATCTGAGGCACTTCGTTTTGAACGATCTGCACATCATCTGGATGGACATGGCTGATCCAGAAATTCGTTTTCTCGATAAAATCTTCTGGTTTGTATCCTGTCATTTGAGTCACGTTATCGGTTATAAAAGTCGCTCCATAATCGCCACTGATCTCTGCTGAATAAATAACGGCCGAAGTGGAAGAAAGCAAATATTGCAGCCTCTCATTAGCCAAAAGAATCTGCTGCTCTGTGTTTTTCTGCTCACTGATATCTATGAATGAACCAAACATATACTTTGGCTGACCTGATTCATCTTCGATAACACTTGCCGCAAACTGAACACTAAACAAGGAACCATCCTTTTTCTTCCCGATATCTACTCCTGTTCTCCGCCTCTTTTCACTTAACGCTTTGATGGTCTTCTGGATTCCCTCTCCTTCCCAGAATTCTGGTAAATACCTCCCAAGAATCTCTTCTTTACTGTTGTAACCCCACATTTTTACACATGAGTCATTAACATATACCAATTTTCCCTTCATGTCGGTAATTCCTATGGCATTTATCGAGGATGCTATAGCATGTTCGAGAATGTTCAAATCTATACCTGTTTTTTTCTTCTTCACCTTTGCCTTTTCCGATTCCGAAAACTTATTGTGGAGTGTAGCAGATTCATTTATATGGGTTTTTTTTCTCTTTTTATAGTTTTTCATCTGAGTCATTCAAGTGGGATACTACCTTTACATCATATTATTTCTACACAGTTATTCCCTAAAGAAATCTAGCACTCTGAAATAGAATAGTCAAGGTAGCCCTTTCACGTCTATTTTAATATCGCGACAAAGATGATTCATATACTCTTAATTCGCATCTAAAAAAATGCATGTTGGCTGTCTATTTCCACTCGATTCTATACCGCTTTATAACCGGAATCCCTTTCTCATCTGCCTTAATCAGGCAATAGGCTCTGTTATTCTTTATCGTAGTTATCAGTTCATTATCAGGATGACGAAATTTTGCTATATATCTCCCTCCCGGGTCAAAAACATCTTAATAAATTTTATCCTGCTTTGCTCTTGCAAAGGTTCGCACATATATCCGACCTTCATCACCACATATAAAATTGCTATAAATAGGGTAATGTTTGGGCCAATGACCGGGAATTTTGATCACAGGAGAGGGTAAGGATCGGTTCGGGTATCTCCGCCTAAACTCTCTTTTTAAATTTTCTTTGGTAATTTTTATCGGTGTGTAAGCCTTTACAATTCGTTTGATCAATTTCCCATCTCTGTCATGGATATTCAATTCATATTTGAAGGTTCTTCCCCAAATCAATGAATCGTCTTCGATAACCTGAAAATGATAGAGCTCTGTCAGTTCTGCTGGCGGAGGTTTTGGGGGCATCTCCATTGATGTGATCGTCATTATTCGCTTGAACTCTTGATCGAATTTCACCAAATCTTGAGTAATCTTTTTTCCTAAAGTCACGATATGTCCGTAAACATATCCTCGGGAATCAGCCAAAGCTTGAAATGGACGGTATTTTCCTGTGCTTATCTCTTTAAGACATCTCCCATTTTTGGAGTAATAAGAGAAACGGTTGTTACCCCGATCCATTATCGTGATATCTTTTCCTCTAACTAAATGGAATCTATACGGTGATTGAATCTCTCCAGGCCCCTGTCCTTTTGTCCCGAATTTTCTGAGAAACTTGCCATCTCTGTTGTAAACCTTTATGCACATTTCCTTCCGATCAAAGACGATGATGTCTCCTTCCTCGTCCGCATGAACAGAATTCAATGAGGAAAACATATATTTTTCATCCCTGTTTTTTCCGCCGATACGGAGATCTTCTGTTAGTATCAATTTATTGGGAATATCCGGTAAGAGGACAGGTTTTTTGGGATTATAGACAACTTTCACGCTATCTTCTTGTTTGATCATGACCTTTTGTGCTTGCAGAGGAAAAATCAAAAAAGCGCAAATACAAAAAAGTCCTATAAAATAACTTAGGACGATAGATTTTCTAATCATAACAAGCTCCTATTCTCCTAATCCTTCTTAGAGGCGGGTTTTAATAGGTACTCCTTGGCTTTGTCGTAATAAAAATAGAAACGGGGATGGCGTCCCATGGTGATCGTCTTCTGATAAAAGGAGATGGCCTCCTGGCGCATTCCCAGCAAATCATGACAAATACCCAACCACAAGTGCAATACCTGTACGATTTGTTCGTGCGGCCAGGGCATCAGATGAAAATCTAAATCTCCGTCGAGCGCCTGTGTGTAATATTTGATAGCCAGCTCATACTGATCCTGGCGATAAGCGGTATTTCCTCTTTCTAATGCAGGCCAAGAACGAGCAGGATCTATCCAGAGAGCCCGGTCAAACAGCCTCTCCGCCTCCTCGTATTTCTTCCGGAACAACAGCTTCCGGCCCATCGACGTGTATATCCAGATTTTTATATCATCATCCCAACGCAGCACTTTGAATTCAGGATCTAACAGCACCAATTCCGGCCTGAAAGAAAGCTCAAACCGAAAGGGATTCTCTTCATCTTCTACGATCATTCTGTGCGCAAATTTTCGTTCTCCCTTCAAGGCAACGACCTCTACAGGCATCCGGAATTTAATCCGTTTCTGTATGATCTTCCCCTCGACTTCAAATCCTCCTTTCTCCTCTTCATCAAAATGATAGTCTAACTCGTACTCGGGAACTCCTGTCCCGTATACCCATTGTTCAAAGAACCAACTGAGAGACTGACCGTAAACTCTTTCGGCCAGCATCTCCAGATCCCGGATTTCTACGGCTTTCATGTAGAAATCTCGGATAAGACTCTTCATCATCCTGAAAAAGCCCTCATCTCCTATGATGTGTCGAAGCATATGGAATATGTAAGACCCTTTGGCATACAGAAACTCCCCTCCCTTCTCCAGGGTATAATATTTTGTTATGGGAGCCCTTTCATTTCCAGCCAGCGCCGCCATCCTCTGCGCCTCTAAGTCGACTCTAAATCGCTCTTCACCCCTCATCGAGCGAATATACAACCTGGACAGATATTCAGCAGGAGCTTCCATCAGCAAACAGTAATCCTCCGGTGTCTTCGCCTGAACCACACCTCCAAACCAGTGATGAGCCAGCTCATGACTCCATGTCCAATCAGAGTAAATGTATTTCAGAGAGAATTGATTGAAGTCAATATAAGTGAGGCCGTTGAGTCCAACCGGTCTCGTTTTGGAGTGCGCGGTCACAAGATATAGGATCGGATAGGGATATGGACAGAGAAGGCTCCCATAATATTCCAGGATTGCTCTGGCCTTTTCCGCTGCGGCTTTTGCCGTGAAAGGCTCTTCAGTATCCATGTAGACTGCTATTTTGGGCGCTTGATCCTCGAAGACATATCTTCTGAAGCGGCCGGCAAACACGAAGTAGTAGTTGGAAGACCCAAAGCTTCTCCATCGGGATATCTTTTTATCATCCAGCATCTCAGAGGAAACCTCATGTCCACTGGTTAATATTTCGAAATCTTTGGGTATGGTGAAAGCAAAATCGGCAGGAGCCTGGTCGCAGTAGTAATCGTTGACAGGATACCACTTACGCAGATAAAAAAACCGATGCCGGCCTAACTCATCGTCTGGTTCCTGCTCTCCTGTCTTACTCTTAAGTGGTGGAAAACGACACACATAATCCAGATGAATCATACAGCTTTTTGTTTTCTTCGAAGGTTCGGCAAGATAAATCACAACGTAGTCAGCTCCCTCTGGCATCGTGAATTTAAGAGTGTTCCCTTCCTTATCATTCACCGATCGAATCTCAATCCTCCGATCAAGCTCGAAAATAACAAAATCCAATTGAGCTTCTTTCAATTCGAATGTTACGACCGCTTTTGCCTTAACTTCTGTTGAATCTGCGAGAAATTCTGCCCGAAGTTCGTAGCGGGTAATGTCTATATCGGGAAATTCTTCCATACCAGGGATGTAATCTGATTGTGAAAAGGCTACCACCGGCCAACACAAAAAAACCACTACGACAATGGTCAGCCTCAGAAATCTCGCCCAAAATTTCATCTAAGCTTGCCTATCTTGTCTCCTTGCACAGGAATAAGTGAGGAAGTTTCTTCTTCTCTCTCAATAAGCTAAAAATCTTCCCAACACTACTTTTTTTTCAGCTCTTTCAACCGCTTTTCCACCTCTTCCTCTTCTTCCCCACCTAAATAGAGGTATTTCTCATAATGGGAAATAGCCTTTTCGATGAGTTTTTCATCTTGTCCAGATCGAGCTTGAAAGATCTTCCCGATCTCATAATACGGTTCAGGATCATTGGGTTCCAGCTCTACAGCCCTCTTAAAGTGCCCTAAAGCCTCCTCCAACAAATTCTCTTCAATATATAACCTACCCAGAGACTTATGCGCCCGAAAAGAAACTGGCCTCTTCATAACGATCAAAGAAATGGCCAGCTCATCTTCTGAGATCTCATCTCTTCTTCTCACTTCCTTTTTTCCTTTTTCGTATTGAATCGCTTTCTTCCAGGAATCCTCAGCCTCTTCATATCTTTTTAGTTCATGATAAGCACATCCCAAATTATAGTACCCCATAGCATCTTTTGAACGGATCGCAACGACTTCCTTATAGGATTCTACAGATCGTTCGTAATCATGCATCTTAAAATATACGTTTCCCATCAAGTCGTGGGCATCCTTAAAACCTGGCTTAATCTCAACGGCCCGCAGCGCATATTTTAAGGCTTTATCTAATTTATTGGAGGCATTATAAAGCTGTCCAAGGTTATAATTCATCTCGGGACTTTTATCCTCTATCTCTAAAAAATTCCATAGAAGGGCCTCAGCTTCCCGTAATTTTCCATCCCTCAACAGGAATAAAGCGGATTCATTAATCTCCTCATAATCAACCGGGCCGAGGTTCATTAATGGATAAGTGTATTCTAATTCACTTTTGTCGATGAGATTTTTGGTCAGCTCTAAGTCTTTCAAGGAATATTTGAGATCATACTTTTCAAAAACATCGTGCAGTGAAATCCTGAGAAACCTTTCGAATAACTGTGACGCTTTCTCATACTTATGCTGTTTGTCGTATAAGATAGCCAGGTTTCTCATGGCTTCCACCAGATAAGGCTTCATCTCTAGGGTCTGTTCAAAACATAAAGTGGCATTTTCGATATCATTGAGTTTATAGTGGATATATCCTTTAATGAAATAAAACTCAGCCTGAGGTCCTTTGAGCATTAGAGCTTCTTGTGTCTCATTTAACGCCTTGTCCCAGTCCTCTTTCTCTAATTCAATATCTATCTGTTGAAGAGTACATCTTATAGGATCATATCCCCATTTTTTCGCCAACCTGAAATGCTCTCCGGCCTCTGAAAAGTTACCTTTTTTCTTGCGATAGAGGCCCAGGATGAAATTCGGCAAGCCGATATTGGGATCTTCCATTTTTATTTCTTTGAGGACACCCTGAAGCCATTTATCTCTGAGCAGCTGAAATGGAAATCTAAATCCCTTTCTTAGAGCTTTCTTCTGAATATAGCTGCGAAATCTTTTGTTATGAGCCTTACAGACTTCCGCAGCCTCTTCGAATCTATCCTGTTTAAAATAAACAAATCCAAGAAGGGTGTAGGCTTCATAGTCTTTAGGAAAAAAAGTGATTTCCTCTTTCAATGAGTTTATCGCTTTTTCATATTCCCCTAACTTGAAATAGGCATATCCCAATTTTGATCTAATGCCTCGGATCATGGGATTTTTTTCTACCACCTGATTGTAAAAATTAGCCGCCCCCTCATGATTCTGGAGAAACATCATGCGGTTGGCAATTTCCAGTGGATCTTTACCAGTTTGAGGATACAAATGATTCCCGCCGCAGATGAGAATCATAAAAAAAATAAAGATGACTTTTTGAGCAGCCTTTGTTTTATTTAAAATCATCGATGATTATTTAATACCCCCACGGTTAGAATAGCAAATTATGTGCCAATTACGATAGGGATTTTACTATATTTTCAGGAGTCTTTCTGTTTAATTTCATAACAGATGTAAAATTTATTTACATATGATTATTGTCCATTCTGGGAATGTCTCTTCTATTCTTCCCTTGACTTGCTCCTCTTCAAATCTTTATGATGTTCCTTCAATAAAATCTGCTCTTGTCGGAGATGCATCTATAATGGAATTTCCGCTGGACATGATTAGTTCCTTATTGGCCTTTTTGATCGCCACCACAGGTTCCATTCTTCAGGGTTCGGTGGGTTTCGGCCTAGGCCTTGTCTGTGTCCCTTTGCTGGTTCTTCTCGACCCTGTTTTCATCCCCGGGCCACTTCTTTTAGCTGCTTTGTTGCTTAATATACTGATTTCTAATCGAGAAATCAGGTCTGTCGATAAAGCAGGCTTCCTCTGGGCTATTCCCGGGCGCATTGTCGGGGCTGCTCTTGGAGCCGGTTTGCTGATCTTAATCCCTCGTGAAAACCTTTCCTTATTATTTGGAGCCATGGTTTTGCTGGCCGTGCTCATCAGCCTAGCTGGAGTTCATCTCTCCCCTAGTCCCATGAACCTTCTCGGATCAGGAACTATTTCAGGACTTATGGGAACCACATCATCTATCGGAGGCCCTCCGTTGGCTCTGGTCTATCAAAAACAGGAGGGGCCACGCATAAGAGGAACACTGGCAGTTATATTTATATTTGGTGCCATCATATCAATTATATCCCTCGCCCTCATCGGCCGTTTTGGTCTAAGAGAAATCCAGGCCGGACTGCTCCTGTTCCCGGGCATTATACTCGGATTTCTTCTTTCCAGCCGCTTAGCCAGAATTCTTGATCGAGGATTTACCCGGTTGGCTGTCCTTATCACTTCCTCGATTTCGGGAATAATCGTAATCATACTAAATGTCTTATAACCCTGGAAAATTGGAAATCCGTCATGTAAGCATCTTTTTTTCCTTGATGGAAGGTTAGGTATATGTATTTGGGAATGGATTTGCTCCCCTTCAGATTTTTAACGCCATTCTCCCTTCGTCCTTCTCGGCTGCTGCTGGGGTCAGGCCTTGTCGTCCGGAAGCGCTGTATCTCTGCCTTAACTCGAGTACAAAACCTTGGGATAAGGCCTGACCCCAGCTCAGACATACTCGCAGGTCGACTTCGTCGACTACCCTCGAAGGCCGAAATCCGAAGGCTGGGTTAGGTTGGGTCGGGGTCTTCAATGGTCGCTTCATCCATCCCCAAATACCTTCCTATCACGGTTTTGGGGATGCTTCCATCCGTCATTCAGCCACACTGTAATTCCATAAGTCAGTTAACAACGATATCTCTTTCTGGGCAGATCTACTGACCAACTTCATCACTGTTGAGGCCAATCCCTTTTTTCGCTGTCAACCTTCTTCTAAAAATCTTGTATATATTGATGAACTCAATTTCATCATGAGGAGGAATCTATGAAAAAAGCGTTGATTGCATTTCCCGTCATCATCTGCTTTTGTTCAGCCATCATCTTATCCAGCGCAGAATTAAAAGGCACATGGAAAGCCGAACTCGAGGACGATTGTGTCCAGATGCGGATGCGTATGCGAAAAGATAAAGGATTCAAGGACGATTGGAACTTCGGTCAGACATTCAAGACGAACGATTTCACCGGTCTTGTCTGGGGAGAAAGCGGATCCTTTAGACTAATTCGTGAAGCTGGAACGATCGAGTTCACAGGAAAATTTGACGGCGATAGAGCTTCTGGCACCTTCACTTTCGTCCCTAATGCTGAGTTTGGAAACGATCTTGAGAAGAAAGGCTTTGATGGTGTGACAGAGAATAAGATGCTGACTCTCTGTCTGACGGATTTGAACAAACAGTATATCGAGGAGGTCTTTAAACTGGGCTATTCAGATATTTCCCTATCAAAGCTTATCTCCTTTGCTATTCATGATGTCACCGTTGACTTCATCAAAGACCTCCATGCCTTGGGACATGAAAATATTAGCTCTTCTCATTTGATCAGCTTCGCCATTCATGATGTCGACCCAGACTATATCCAGAACCTCCAGAAACAGGGCTACAAGAATCTTTCTCCTGAAAAGCTCATTTCCTTCGCTGTGCATGATGTGACTGTGGATTACATAAAAGAATTGAACTCTCTCGGATTCTCTGACCTTGAGCCCTCGAGGCTTATCAGTTTCGCCGTTCACGATGTGAGCACAGATTTTGTGAAAATCATTCGCAATTTGGGCTATAAAGACATTTCCCCCTCAAAAATCATTTCCTTCGCCATTCATGATGTGACGGCCAGCTATATTAAAGACATTCACTCTCTCGGTTATAAAGACATTTCTTCAGAAGAGTTGATCAGCTTCCGGATTTATGACGTGGATAAGGAATTTATTGAACGTGTTCAGAAGAAATGGGAGGAGAAGCTATCCCCTCGCAAAATCATAAGCTTGAAAATCCACGGTTTCTAAATTATCGCGAGAAAGTAGCCTATCGGCGCTGAATAAACACCTTCAGCATTATTTATCCCGTGCCGATTCGTCTGTCCGTCCGCCAAGATAAAGGCCGATCACCTTTGTCACTTCCCCGCTCTCCTCTATCACAAACCTGAGGCGAAAAACTCCATAATCTTCAAGCGCAAAGGTGTCTTGTGTTAAGGGGACAAGTTTGTACTCGGGTCTCCCATCTCGCTGGTAGTACAGCCTCCCCTCTTTCAGGCGCACATGCCGCGGGCCATAATCCCCGGCATATTTTGCGAGCAATGCCTTCTCCACGTTAACCGGATTCTCTTCTGCCTCTATCAAGTCCTTGACCCAGGGAATAGAATTTTTAGCTAATGAATTCTTTGGATCTAATTCTAAAGTCTTTTCTAGATATTCAAGTGATCCCATGTAGCGTCCCGTATCAAAATAAAGCCTGCCAAGTCCTGCCCAGGCGATAACTTCCATCGGGTCTCCTTCAATAATCCGTTTAAAAATCGCTTCTGCCTCATCATGTTTATCCCGCCCTGAGAGATAACGGGCAATGCCGTTCAGATTTTCTGGCGTGAAGGCCTCAGGATACTGCTCTTTCATTTCCTCCAATTTCGCCAGCCCGGCTTTTGCTCCTTCTCCAAGGAATGCCTTCTCAACTGTCATAGAGGCAATCCTTTCTGGATCATCAATTCGCTGGTAAGTCAGCCAGCCGAAAGGATACTGCCTCTCATCCAGAACAAGAGATATGATGTCCTCTACCACCGTGAACAGATTCTCGGAGTTGGCGAAAAAGACGAGACCTTCTCTTCTTTTCCTGTAGAAGACAGTATAGGCTCTGAGGTCGCCGTTATCTCCCCAATGCCAGAAACCATTCTCCTTTTTTCCTGGCTGAATCCCCCAGCCGAATCCCCAGGAGATATGCTCATCCAGTTTTTCGCGATCTTCTCTCTTTCGCTTCGTCGCTTTGACATGCGAAGTCAGCATCTGATCGATGGTTTCTGGTTTCAGGACTTGGCTATTCATGATCGAGCACATAAAAGTCGCGTAATCTTTGGCTGTAGTAAGCAAGCTCGCTCCTCCGTTTGGATCAGTGTTTCTTCTTCTCTGGTTGGCGAATCCATGGCGATCATGACCAGTCGCCCCGCTTTCAGCATACAGGTCATTCCAGACATAACTGGAACGTCCCATTCCCAACGGTTCGAAGATCTCTTTCTCTACAAATTCCTGCAGAGACATTCCAGATAATTTCTCGATCGTCCTGCCCAAGTACAAAAAGCCTTCTCCCGAATAACCATAGAGTTTTCCTGGCTCCCTGATAAGAGTGTTTCCCCAGTTGGGAAGTCCGGTCGTATGGGTAAGGACATGTCTAGCGGTTATCTTTTTGTAGCGTTCATCCCCAGCCAGCTTCGGATAGGGAAGGTATTCGGCTAAAGGTGTGTCCAGATCGAGTTCTTCTCGTTCCACGAGTCTCAATGCGGCCACGGCTGTGACGGTTTTTGTAAGGGAGGCCGCCTCGAATATGGTGTCTTCATCCACTGGTTCGTTTGTCTTGCGGCTCCTCACTCCAAAGGCTCCAGACCAGTGAATCCCTCCATCCCGGATGACGGCGATAGACAAACCAGGGATGTCGGCTTTTTCCATCAATTTTGGTATTTCCGTTTCTAGGGTAAACCCGAGATCCTGTTGTTCTTGGCAGGACAAGCCAGACAGAATCAAGAAAATCATTAAAATTAAACATAAATGACACTGTTTCATAGAAACCTCCATGCGGCGTATAGTCAATACATATAACTTTTCAATAATACATACGCAACAGGAAGGAAGAAGGTTGAAATTTTTTCTTGCTTCTCAGGATTTTCAGGAAAAAAATATTTTAAACAGGATAAAGCATCTCTGAGATTGAGGCGTATTATATAATGATAAGCGATTCGATGAAAGATCATGATCTTATTGAAAACTGCCTTCGAGGAAACGTAGGGTCTTATCGAGAACTGATGGTTAGGTACAAAGATTACGCAATGGCGGTTGCCCTGAATGTTCTGATGAACCACGAAGACGCCCAAGATGTCTGCCAGGAGGCTTTCCTTAAAGCCTTCCAGAATCTCGCTCAATTTGATCTCCAGAAGAGCTTTAAAAACTGGTTTTATGCACTGCTATTTCATAAATGTCTGGACCATCTGAGAAAAAGAAAGCGTTCTGCCAGTATGCTCAGTAAATTTCGAAAAGAACTGCCGGCTGAAAATGCTGTTCAACCAGAAACTCAATCCTCTTCTCACTCGATAGAATTTAAATTATTAAATCGCTTAAACCCGAGGGAAAGGATTTCCCTGTATCTCTGGTCCCAGGAGGGATATTCGGGTTCAGAGATTGCCTCTGTCTTGGGTTGCTCATACAAAACAGCCTATGTCTACTTATATAAAGCCCGGACAAAACTCAAAGCTTTGTTAAGGGAGAAAAACAATGGGACATTGTCAAAGAATTAAAATTCTCTTCAAACTCATTCCCATAAAATCCTTACAATATTCCTTAATCCAGAACCACATCTTGAAGTGTGACGCTTGCCAGAATGACCTGGCCGATATCGATGAGGCACGGTCGGCGACTATACCAAAAGACGAGCTAAAAGAAGTGAAGAATCTTTGGCCCCAGGTCTTAAAAGACCTTAAACACACAAAACAGAGGAAAAAAGTCATCCTCCATCCAGCCTGGCGCTGGGCATTGGGTTCTGCCGCCGCCTTAGCCCTGACTATGAGTATCATCTTTATCATGACCAGCTCTAACGAAAAAGGACATCTCAATGATATAGCCGTTAAGCTTACCATCGATTATATAAATCTCAACGAAGAGCCTGCCCAGGCCATAATTTTTCAAACCCAGGATAACAGCAAAACATTTGTCTGGGTGGAAAAACTGAGCAAAGGAGACACGCCATGAAAAAGAAAAAGCTAATGTTTCAAGGGATTCTAATTCTTATCTATTCTTGTCTATCTCTTCAGGCCTCAACACAGGTCGAATTGAAGCTCCGGGTTTATGAGGGAGCCCGGCACGGAGCTCTCGCCTCTCACGAATTTATCACCTCTTCCTACATTCAGTCGACGATAACGGCCAACATACTGACCGCCTCTGAATTGAAGGCCGAAAAAGAACAGATTAAAAGAGTTTTTAACCTCCAGGATGTGAGTCTTCTGACTGAAGCCGATTTGATGATAGGAGTGGAAAGAGCCGCTATCCCAGCCGATTCTGTTCGTCATTTCTTCCGCTTGAACGGAAAAGCCTTTATGACTTATTTGCGGCTCCTGGAAGTGAAACCCGATTTCCGATTCCTCGTGCTCTTTAACGAAATGATCGGAGAAAAGCCGAAGAATGTACTGACGACGTCAATGATACTGCATGGAGGACACACCGCCATCTTCGGGTTCGAAGACCGGCAGGGAAAACCCTATTTTTGCGCCTTCCACGTGACAGGGCCTCCTGAGCTGCTTAAGCCGCCTCCTCCTCCGCCTCCCCCAGCGCCACCTGAGCCTCCAGAACTTAAGAAGAAACGCGCTGAGCTCGAAAAAGGCGCCATAAAAGCCTGGAACACCATCAATCCCCCTCGTCTCCTTAAGAAAGTCGATCCCGTCTACCCCGACGCAGCAAAGGAAAAAGGGCTCGAAGGCTATGTATCTCTAGCCGTCCGGACTGATGGAAAGGGCAACGTTAAGCAGATATTGATCATCAAAAGCTCCGACAAAATCTTCAATCATGCAGCCATCGAAGCCGTAAAACAGTGGAAATATGAACCTTATGTTGAAGACGGACAACCAAAGGAGCTTGTTTTTACTGTCTCTGTGAAGTTCAAACTCTGAACTTTATTACTTATTACCGTGATACATCAACTTTGACAGAATGAGAGGGAAGGTCGCTATCTTTAAACCCCAACTGGGACAGTAAAAAGGAAAGCTCCATGGCTATGTCATCGATCATCTTCCTGAACGGCCTCCCCCGTCCTGCCGCATGTCCTGACTTAGGATCATACCGCAGGATAACCGGATAGCCGGAAGCCGTCGCTGCCTGTAAGCGGGCTGTCATCTTACGTGCCTGCAGCGGCGGCACTCTGGTATCGAGGTCACCCGAGGTGAGCATGACAGCCGGATACTTTGTGCCATCTTTAACATTCTGATAGGGCGAATAAGCACGGAGAAACTCAAACTGTTCGGGGATAGCTGCATTCCCGTACTCATGAAGGGCCGGAAGATTGTTGTTCTCCGTAAAGGTATAGAAGCGGACCATATCCAGATCAGGGAAGTCACACAGAACAGCTCGGAATAGGTCTGGCCTTTGAGTGAGCGCACTGGCCACGAGAAGTCCGCCGTTACTCCCTCCGAAGATAGCTAATTTATCTTGATTGGTGTAGCCTTCCTTTATCAGCCATTCTCCAGCAGCGATAAAATCATCGAAGACGTTTTGTTTGTTTTCCAGCATTCCAGTTCGATGCCAGCGTTCGCCAAACTCGCTTCCCCCTCGGAGATTGGCTATCGCATAGACTCCTCCTAACTCTGCCCAGACGACCGCCCGGGCATTGAACCGGGGCATCAGGATGACGTTGAAACCACCGTACCCGTAGAGCAACGTAGGAATCTTGTTGTTGAGTTCGAGATCATTACGGTGAACCAGATACATAGGGATACGCGTGCCGTCTTTGGAGGGATACCAGACCTGTTTAACATTTATTGCTCGGACATCGAAATCGACATCACGTTTTTTCCAAACCTCTCGCTCCCCGGTTTCTAGATCAAGCTCGTAGACAATCTCGGGAATCTTAAACGAGGTGAGGGTCAGAAGAGCTTTGCCTTTTCCGGCCCCTCGTATCCTGGCCGAATGAAAATCAGGAACCGGTATATCTCCAGCGGGAGTTCCGTCTAAATCGTAGATCTTTATTTGGGTGCTGACATTATGCGTGTAGGTCACATACAATTTTTCATTGATCAGGGAAAATCCCTGCATCACGTCTTCACTCTCGGGGATGACCTCCCGCCAGTTTTCTCTCGCCGGCTGCGAGAGGTTGACGGCAACAATCCGATTATTCGGAGCATCGAGGCTTGTCCGCATGTAGAGCTCATCTTTGAGAAATTGGGAATAAAATCGGGCCTCTGCGTCATCGACAATAGTTTTGACCGGCCCGCCATTCTTGATATTCTGGAAATACACTTCTGTCCGCGACCACCCATGGCTGACGGTGTAGATCAAGTATTGTCCATCGTTGACCATATCAACACCGATAAACTTGTCAGGCCCAATGCCCTCTCCGAAGATCTTTTTATCTTCGCTGATGTTCGTGCCCAAGGCATGATAATAAAGGCGAGCTCCTGTCTGACGCGAGCGGCGCACGTAGTAGAATCCCTGGTTATCCTTGTCGAAAAAGACTTCATCATACAGCGCATTAGGAAATTTGTCTGGCAGATCGTTCCCGGTCTTAACATCCAGGATTCGGAGCTCAACCTCATCTTGCCCTCCATCCCTGACGGAGTAAATCATCAATTTTCCCTCAGACGAGATGGACCGGATGCTGACCTTTGTTGTCTGATCAGTACTCATAGGATGAGGATCAATCAACACTTCGTACTCGCCGGCAGGATCAATAGGCGTTTTTTTGTCATCGACAGGAATAGGCCTCTTGTAGATCACGGAGAGATCCTGACCCACACGCCGCATGGAAAAGAACTCATGGTCGCCCCGCCGGGTCGGCGAACTGACATCATCTGCATCCATGAGCTGGCGAAGGCGTTCTTCGAGGTAGGCTCGAAGGTCTGATTCGGGTACGGTTAACTCTGCATGGGCATTCTGTTTTTCGATCCAGGCCCGGGTTTCTTGACTATTCTGGTTTTCTAACCAGCGGTACGGATCAATAAATTCTACTCCATGAATGACTTCTACGACTTCGTCCTTTTTCGTCTCGGGAGGAGGAGGATATCCGGTTGAGCAGGCAACAAACCCGATGGCCGCTGCGAGAAATAACGAAATAAATCCAGGCCATAAAAGTGACTTTTTTGATTCATGTGAATTTTGTGATTTTCTCATCACCATATCTCCTTTTCTTTTTTTACCTGAACTAAATAGACAGTTGCATGTCTATTATGGATAGAGAATATCGTAAAAGAATAGTAAGGACGATATGAGACTTTTTCATCGTTTCCCTCCCTGCCTCCTATCTCCTCTCCATTCTCTGTCAGTTTTGATCATGGCGAGATTATTCTTAACGGAGAGTATATCATAGGTTCTTTCCACTGTCGTATTGCCTTTTTTTAGTGATTTCTTCACAGGAATGGACTTTCAGGCATCATGTGGTACATTTCAGCACTGAAGAATCTCCGCATCACATTATTTTGTCTATAAAAAGAGATATACGTAGTGGGGAGAAGTCGTTTAAGTCAATAAGAAACCATGTTCTGCAAATCTAAAAGAGGATAATCTTAGGCTGACTTTACTTTGGGGGATATGGGTGATCTCAATTTTGATTAATCAAAATGATAAATATACGGAGATCACTTTTTTTTGGTCTTGATTTTTGCCACATTGGAGTAGGCTGAATAGCCGCTTGTGTTGTAAGCGCAAACACGATATCTGTACAGCTTGTCTGCTTCTAATCCTTTGTCTGTGTATCGTCTTCTATTAACTTTTGTCACTCTTATTTCTTCCCATCTTCCCTTGTTCCCCTTCTTTCTCTCAATCATAAATCCTTCCTCAACGGGGGAATTATCTCTCCACTTAAGCTTGACTTTGTTCCAAGATATCGCCTTAGCTTCCAGTTCCGTGGGAGCATCTGGTATAGACATGCAAAGCAAGCGTGTTGTTGCTTCGGACTCTCGAGGTGTATCATTTGTACTCTGTGGTGTAACATCCGTTGTCTTAGGAGTTATATCTGTATCCAAAGGAAAAACATTCGTATCCGTAATGACTGCATTTGAACTTCCTATTATTTCACAGAAGGGATAAATATTCCCATCGTCAGAAAGCTTTAACATCCAGAGATCATGCCCCATAGAACGACCAGATGTCGTGTTCCCTGCAGCAATATATCTTCCGTCTGATGTCTCTCGAATTTCAGCTACATAATCATCAATATTTCCTCCATAGGTGCGCTGCCACTCTATATCCCCATTCGAGTCAAGCTTTAAGACCCACCCGTCTGTCAATCCTGCACCATAGGAATTAGTATAGCCTTGGACAATATATCCTCCATCACTAGTCTCTCGAATTCGACCACTCCAATCATCAGAGGTTCCTCCATAGGTGCGCTGCCACTCTATATCCCCGATTGAGGTAAGCTTTAAAATCCAGATATCACCATCAGCAGACCAACGTTCACCTCCGACAATATACCCACCATCTCTGGTCTTATCAAATCTACGAGATGGAAATTCACCTTCGCTTCCTCCATAAGTCCGCTGCCACTCAATATCTCCTTTAGAATTAAGCTTTAGAATCCAGAAATCATAATTTTCCGCTCCCCCAAAGGAATCAGTGTAGGCTGTGACAATATACCCCCCATCATCCGCAGCCAGGATGGAATGAGCACGATCGCTTTCACTTCCACCATAAGTTTTTTGCCATTCAATATCCCCAGATGCGGTAAGCTTTAAAATCCAGCAATCTGCATCTCCCTCACCAAAAGAAAATGTAGCTCCGGCAACAATATACCCTCCATCCTCAGTTTGCTGAATAGAGTAAGGAAAGTCCATATCAGGGCCACCATAAGCGTATTGCCATTCAATATCCCCGTTGGAGGTGAGTTTTAAAATCCAGTAATCATGCTCGCCGATAGGGGAGCTAAATGATCTTGTGTAACCGGCAACAATATACCCTCCATCCCGGGTCTCCTGCATACCTCCATAAGGTGAATCCGCCCAGAGACCTCCATAAGTCTTCTGCCAGATAATATTCCCATCTGGAGAAAGGTCTAAAATCCATATATCTCCACATCCTAAATCATATGGAGGCCCACCACATTCATCAAATGAGCTAGTAGAACCGAAGAGAATATATCCGTTACTATTCTTTTTTTCTATCACCTGCCCCCACCAATCATCACTCCAGCCTCCGTAAGTTCTTACCCATTGGACATTACTAGAAGTTGATGATGGAGGATAATATGCGATTTCTTCATCAATTTGTTTCTGTTGAACCTCGAATGGCGAAACCAAAACAAAGATGATAAACAAAAATGTGCATGATGCAATTTTTTTCATAACTCCCCCTCTGGCTTAAGTATCACATTCTGAATTTAACTCCAATATACAAATCTGTCAAATGCAGAAAGCCTAAAAAATGTGTCCATTTGATTTTAAAATTGTGTGAAATAATCAGTTGTGTGAAGGTTTGCCTTTGGTTTTTTCAACCCGGGTTCATCGAGTTATAAACTTAAATCTGGTTGCCCCACCAAGAGCCTCACGATATTCAGAGTCGATATACGACTTGCCCTTGCCAGATTTTCCTTTCCACTTTTCGATGCCTCGATAATAAGTCTCTTTAAAAACGATGTATCTACCTGATGCTCCAATTTTGCTGGGTGGGCAATCTCCTCCTTCGATATATGGGCCGCATTGGTCTACAGTTATAATCCAATCATTTTCTCCTGACTGTTTCGTTTCAGCTAAATTTGGACCATTCATGATATT
>CAYFXE010000007.1:0-7839 GCA_964347035.1 uncultured Eubacteriales bacterium
AAACCGTAGCTTAGCTAATCAATTGCTGTTGTCCAAATCCTTTGACGACACACAAGGTGATTATTCCATCCGCGTTTAGTCAATGGGGGGAATGTGTGTCTTTGGAGCAGGGCCGAGTGAAGCGCCCTGTGCTCTGGCTTCACCTCGATGTCAATCCATGGCCCAACCGGTTCACGTCCTGGAATAGACATATCACACGCAAAACGGCGAGGTCAAATGCCTAAATCGCGGGAAGATTTTTCAGTACGTAAAAAGTAGATTGGCTATACTTGCTCAACTCTATGGAAATACAGGCGTTTGAAGTTGGCGTTTAAAGTGTGATAAATTTTTTCAGGAAAGAAGACACAATTATGGCCGAAGCTTCGCACGAATTTCAGGTATTCGTCAAGCCAATTGGCTCCATCTGTAACCTGGACTGTCACTACTGTTACTACCTTAAGAAGGAACAGCTTTATCCGAAGGGCGAGTCGTTCCGGATGCCCGACGACATCCTGGAAGAGTACATCGTCCAGCACATCGAGGCATCCCCGGAGCCGGTGATCAGCTTTTCCTGGCATGGTGGGGAACCGACCGTCCTGGGGCTTGACTACTTTCGCAAGATTGTGGCTCTTCAGAGCAAGCATCAGCCTCCGAACCGGCGGATCGCCAACGGGATGCAGACCAACGGAACCCTCCTGGATGATGAGTGGTGCCGCTTTCTAGCCGGAGAGGGCTTTGTTATCGGTCTTAGCCTCGACGGTCCGCCAGAAATGCATAACCGGTACCGCGTTACCAAGGACCAAAAGCCCACTTTCGAACAAACGATGCGTGGGTACGAACTCTTACAGCAGCACCAAATCTACTGCGATATCCTGTGTGTGGTGAATGACCATAATGTCCAGAATCCCACCGAGGTCTACCGGTTCTTCAAGAGAATCAACGCTCATTACCTAACCTTTCTGCCCATGGTCGAACCTCAGCCAGACGTCGAAGGCGGTGTCAGCCCAATCACAGTTTCCGCGAAAGCTTGGGGTGAATTTCTCTGCACCATATTCGACGAGTGGATAAACCAGGATATCGGGCGGATCAAAGTGCAGATCTTCGAGGAGGCAGCCCGAACAGCCTTCAGGCAGGAGCATTCCCTGTGCATCTTTCGGCCGATTTGCGGCGATGTTCCCGTCATCGAACACAACGGAGATTTCTTTTCCTGCGACCATTTCGTTGATACCGAACATCACCTGGGAAATATCCGGGAAACGCCACTGGTAAACATGCTAGAAAGTCCAGAGCAAAGAGCCTTCGGGCAGGCCAAATTGAAGACTTTACCACGTTACTGTCAGGAATGTGAGGTCAGAGCTATGTGCAATGGCGAGTGTCCGAAGAACCGCTTTATCCGGACACCCGACGGTGAGGAGGGACTTAACTTCCTGTGTGCAGGTTATAAGCGCTTTTTTACCTACTGCCAGCCTTGGGTTGCAGAGGTGGCCGATCAATGGTATCGACAGACGTCAAAACAACAAATGAAACCCGTTCAGCCCACGGAAGCGCGGGCAAGTCTCAAAGTGGGCCGGAATGATCCATGCCCGTGCGGCAGTGGTTTGAAATACAAGAAATGTTGTTTGAATAGGTGAAAGACAGTCAGTCGTCAAGGCTACGAGACGCCGTTAGGTCTTGAGTTTCTCATTAAAAAACTCGATCGTCCGCTTCCAGGCAAGCTGGGCCGCTTCCTCATGATACCGCTCAACGCTTGTGTCGTTAAAAAACGCGTGTCTGGCGTCTTTATACATATATTTCCTGTATTCTATGGAGGCTTTCTTAAGAGCTGCTTCGAAGGCTTCTATACCCGCATTGATTCGAGTATCGAGTTCAGCATAATGGAGGAGTAATGAAGCTTTTATTTTAGGGACATATTCGGAGGCTGGCTGCCGGCCGTAGAAGGGAACCGCAGCTTTTAAATCCGGGGAATGAACGGCCACTTGGTTTGTCATTCCTCCCCCCCAACAGAAGCCCATGCATCCGACCTTGCCTGTCGATTGAGGATGGGTTTTCAAGTACTCGACTGCAGCCACGAAATTCTTGACTGTCGCTTGACTGTCAAGCTCTCTCATCTTCGATCGAGCCTCGCTCGAATCCTCCGGAGTTCCCCCGAGAGGTGATAAGGCATCAGGGGCTATGGCCAAAAATCCCTCCAAGGCAACACGCCTGGCCACGTCTTCGGTGTGGGGATTGAGACCTCTGTTTTCGTGGATGACGATCACACCAGGAAGCTTTTCTTCTCCTTTGGGCCGGGCATAATGGGCGCGCATATCGCCCGTTTCACCCGGGTATGTGATGTATTCCACCTGGAGGCGGGGATCATCCTTCGGAACAAATTCGGCTAACACATGGGTTTTTTCGACTATAGGCAAAAGCGTGACAGCAGCAGCCGTCCCCCCAACGAGTACAGCCAACCTCTTAAGGAATTCACGACGATCGATTAATCCTTTGGAGTATTCATCGTATAAGTCTTTGATTTTTTGATCCATTATCCTTGCTCCTTTCTTAAAATCCCTGGCTATCTAGCTCACCTTGAAGAGGAAATCGCTTCGCGTTCCCCCTTCCAACGATCAGTTCCCCGGGGCGACCCGCAGGGCATATCAACCGATCGTTAAATGTATTTGATTTTAGGCGCTTTGTCATTCGATGTATAACAAATACGTCCTTGAGTGTCAACGACCAGGATAGCGTTATAAGGCAACTATCAAGAAAATGTTTATTGTCCCGATTGAAGCAAGAGAGAAAGCACGATATACTTGTGGAGCTTTGTGCTTGTTCCCGCGGAGCTTGTGCCTGCGGAAGCAGGTAGCGGGAATCCAGTAAGAAAAATAGAACTGTCACCTTTTTTATTTGTTTAAGAATCAACAATCCGAAAGGAGTCAGACAATGGGTAAAGTCAATATCCACCAAAAGCTGAGACTTTTCGATGAACACTGGAATCCTAAAATTGTTGGCGAGCTTAACGGACAATACGTGAAACTCGTCAAAATAAAGGGGGAGTTTGTCTGGCACAAACATAATGATGAGGATGAGCTTTTTATGGTTATACAAGGCTCGATGACAATTAAATTAAGAGATCGAGATATCCAGCTTAATGAAGGAGAATTTTCAATTGTTCTAAGAGGCATCGAGCATAAGCCGATCGCTGAAGAAGAAGCTCATATTCTGATGTTTGAGCCGAAAACCACTCTGAACACAGGTGATGCGGAGAGCGAATTCACAGTCGAAAAACTGGAGTGGATTTAACAAATGGAGGACGTCATGAATTTTGCTTCTGTTTCAAAAGATAACGGATTGGCCACTATCACTTTAAGTCGAGGAAAGGTCAATGCCTTAAACGAGCCTATGGTAGAGCAAATCAACAGCTGTTTTGACGACTTAGAACAGGATAGCGCCGTCAAGGCAATAATCCTAACTGGTCAGGGAAAATTCTTCTCCTTCGGGTTTGATATTCCTGAATTCCTAGGCTATTCCAAAGAATCTTTCCTAAGATATTTAACAAAATTCACTTCACTTTACTCGCGTATGTTTCTTTATCCAAAACCAATTATCGCAGCCCTCAATGGACACACCATAGCCGGAGGTTGCATGCTTGCCCTTGCCTGCGACTATAGAATCATGGTGACTGAAAAAGCAAAAATCTCATTAAATGAAATTAATTTTGGTTCCTCTGTATTCGCCGGATGTGTCGAAATGTTAAGATACTGTGTCGGCTCAAAGAATGCAGAGAAAGTGCTTTTTAGCGGTGCAATGTATTCTGCGGAAGTAGCTTCGGAGCTGAAGCTTGTTGATCAAACAACGTCTTATGAGAACCTGAAACAGGAAGCCATAAGAGTAGCCAAAGATTTCGCAGCTAAAGATCATGCCGCTTTCAGAAGCATGAAAGGTCTTTTGAGAAAGCAGATAGCAGCAGAAATGACTAGAAGAGAAAAGGATTCTATCTCGGAATTTACTGAAATCTGGTACTCTGAAAATACTTGGAAAAACCTAAAAGAAATAAAGATATATGCCTAGTTTTGTGGTTGAAATATTGGTATCAGGATCAAATAGACTAAACTTACAACTTGTTCGAATCTGGATTTATCCTTTTTTCAAGGTCCATGGGTAAAACTACGGTGAACGTTGTCCCCTTACCTACTTCGCTCTTGACCAGAATTTCTCCCTGGTGATCCTGGATGATTTGATAGCAGATAGACAATCCCAATCCAGTGCCGACACCGACTCCTCTTGTTGTAAATCCTGGATCAAAGATTTTGCTAAGGTTTTCTTCGGGAATCCCTTCGCCGCTGTCTCTTATTTCAATATATGCTTTATTGTCTCTGGTATAAGTGGAGATTGTGATTTCTCCTTTACCTTTTATGGCCTGTTTGGCGTTGATAAGAATATTTAAAAACACCTGATTCAGACGCCCGGGAAAACATGAGATCTTCGGGACTTCGCCGTAATTCCTGATAACGGTAATATTATGTTTTAACTCATGATGAACTATAGTCAGCGTATCTTCCAAGCCTTCATGGATATCCGCATCCTTCAATTCCGCTTCATCGAGCCGAGCAAAGCTTCGCAACCTTCTCACGATATCGACAACACGATCCGTCCCGGCTTGGATAACTTTATTTGCATCCTCGACGATTTTTAGCGACTCGTCAATTTTCTTGTATTCCTTATGTGTTTCCTTAAGCCTTTCCTCGAGTTCCATTTTAAGATTCTCAACCGCCTTCATCAGAGTACTATGCATGCTGTTAATAGCTCCAACCGGGGTATTAATTTCATGCGCCACACCCGCAACAAGGCTTCCAAGCGACGCCATCTTGCTGGACTGGACCAATTGGGCCTGTTTCTCCTGCACTTCTCTTGTGCGCTCTTCCACTTTCTGCTCTAAGGTTTGGCTGTACTCTTCTAATTGGACTTTGGCCGCCTCTAGCTTTCGAGTTTTTTCTTCGAGCTCCTTCGAATAGATCTGCAGCCGGATCCGGTTCTCACTAAACCGATGTAACAGCAAGTAACCAAGCAAAAGAACAAATCCGAAGGTTCCCCAGTGCATCAAGGCAAATTCACTCCCCCTCAAAATATCATGCACTGCAAACAGAGAAAAAAAGGCGACACCGGCTGTAAATATTCGGGCTTCAAAGCTCCCTTTTATGGAGGCATGTATACTCGTTGTCACAATGATGAGTATCGCCACGATCCATAAATATTGAAGAAAAAAATACCAGCGCGGCAGGGACATTATTTTCAGGACTTCTAAAACAAGGGCGACAACCGCTATGACCACATGAATCTGCCACAACCGCCGGATGATAGATTTATACCCCGCGCCGATGACTTGATCGACAAAAAGAATAAGTCCAATGGGAAAGATGAAGAATGAAACGAACAGCGAATAGAACCAGAACTTGGGCGCCTGGACCAACAGCAACGTCGCAGGGTGAGATGCGATGAATGCCAAGCCGATGAAGGTTGTGAACAATCCGAAACCTAAAGCAGCATATGTTTTGTGGGCTCCGCGTTCGAACAGGGTTGTAAGCGAAAACAACCCGATGAAAATGAAAAAACCACCAAGGATAAGGTAAATCAATCCCCTATGAATAGTCCACACAAGCAATGATTCACTGGTCCCCACCAACACAGGTCTTTCTAGGCCATGGTATCCAGGTGAGTCAGTATAAGTCCTGATGAAAAGGGTTTTTCCTTGAAAATCACCCGGTAAGGAGAACCGGACAGGGATAAACGAAGAAAATCGATTGGCAAAATCTGGCTTAAAATCGCCAGACGAATAGATCAAGGATCTATCCAGATAAACATGACAGAGCAAATACACACGAGGAATCAGGACCGTGGGGGCTTCCCATTTTCCCTCTGGCAGCCTAGCCCTAAGCCAGAGAATTCTTCTTCCTTCGTGTCCGGGAAGCCGGGCTGTGGCTTTGGTCGACTTCCAATCTGGGGAGTCAAGTTCCTGATAGGTCCAAAAGGGCACCCCTGCTTCATCGACCGGTGAATCCCCCCATCGGTACTGCCATCCTTCTGTAATTTTTACTGGAGGAGAGTCAAATTCCTCCAGAGGCTGGGCATGAATACCAGGCGTACTCATAAAAAACAGGGCAATAGTAAACAGTATGAGGCCGTATTGGATCCTTTTAACTCCGTTTATCCAGACCAGGCAGATCATGAAATCCCTCTTAAATTAAAACTAATAACCAAAACTCAGGATTAAATGCGAGAAATATTCTTGACTCGATAACACCTATAATTTCTGAAAATTCAATATAAACCAGCGTTTAACTGGACAGGCATAATTTAGGATTCGGCTCTTATACATATATCACAGGGAAAAAGTGATATCAATGTGGAAGGATCAGATGTAAATCCCCCATGATTCCTATCCTGCATGGTTATCAACCGATTTGTTATACCAGCCTTGTCCAGTCGTTCGTGGAGATCAACAGCCTGATTGTATGGAACAACCCTATCTCTGGTTCCATGAAAAGTTAAAACAGGAGGGCTTTCTGGAGTGATGTGGTTTACAGGAGAATATTGTTTTGAGATCCTCGGGATGAGACTCTCATCTCCGATCCATCGCCGAGCGTAGTTGAGGTCAGACGGAAATATCCTTAAGTAAGACTCAAGAGCAGCAATATCTGTAATACCAAACCAGTTGACAACAGCCCGAATCTTAATTCTGTCTCCGACGAAGCAGGGATGGCTACCCGGGATACTATTAAGAAAGGCTGATATCAGAGCCAGATGACCACCAGCCGAGATACCGGTTAAAACAATGGCCTCTATATCAAACTTGTATTCCTCGGCATTTTGACTCACCTAGCGCAGGATACACATCACATCGTCCACCGCTTGAGGAGCTGTGTTGTCTCCTAACCGGTAGTTCGCGTTCACGACGTGCCAGCCTTGCTCCAGATAAGGGAGGAAATACATCACTTCTTTTTCCTTGTCCTGTTCCAGCCAGGCACCGCCGTGGATGTGGATTACGGTCGGTTTCGGTTTTTCGGGAAGAACGAACCAATTCGGTTCCCCGGTTTGACCTCTTTTTCGTGAGAAGACCAATCGCAAGAAGAAATAGTCCCCATGATTATGAGTCCCGTGATGGACACCAAAAATAATGCCCAAATTTTTGAGTATCTCTGGGGGATTGGGAGCCTCTTTTTCATAAGCCCAACCTTGTTGTCTTCCAAAATAGGGGTAAGCCAAGACAAAGTCAAGAGATTGATTCTGGCTAAACCGAAAATGTCGGAAGTGAGGTATCCAGTGAAAAATATTGATAGGCTCGAATTATCTAAACTCGCGTGATGCTAAATTCACTCCGTTGCCGACTTATCATACACGATTTTTCCGCCCACGATGGTGTATAACACCTCAGTCTTCGGGATCTCTTTAGGATCGATGGCGAAAAGATTCTTGGAGAGGACGACCATATCGGCCATTTTACCTACCTCAAGAGTCCCCTTTATATCCTCCTCGAAAGAAGCATATGCCGGGCCATATGTGTAATATTTAATCGCTTCGTACATCGTCAGCCTCTGTTCCGGATAATACCGAGCCACTAATTCCTGCAGATTATACATCGGGTTTAAAGGTGACACTGGCCAATCCGTTCCCCAAGCCAGCATAGCGCCGTTATGGAGGAGGGTTTTGTACATATCGACCCGCCTGGCCCTCTCCACTCCGAGTCTCACCCTCTTGTACATCTCATTTCCGGTTATGGTCGGTTGCATGGAGGCGATAACTTCCAATTCCTTGAATCTTTTTGTATCGGCCAGGATGTTTACGGTGTTGTGCTCGACCCGGTGGTGTAATCCTTTTTTACCA
>CAYFXE010000007.1:7849-29374 GCA_964347035.1 uncultured Eubacteriales bacterium
ACTCTTCAGGAAGGTTGAAATAGCCGAACTCGGGTAGAGAAAAAAGCATCAGATCTTGGGATAGTTTGCTCAGTGTCAACATCACCTGTTCGATCGCATCCAGGACCCAGTGAACTGCCTTATCCCCGATGGCGTGGACTCCGATCTGGTACCTGTTCCGATGGGCTTTTTCGACCAGGGCGAAGAAATCTTCCTTTTTATACTGAGCCAGACCAGTATTCCCGGGTTCCTCAGCAAAAGGCTCGAACATCAGGGCAGAGCGAACGCCGATGGTCCCATCGATGTACATCTTCAGGAAACCTACCTTCACCATCTCGTCTCCCTGACCTTGTTTGATACCCTTCTCGATGTACTCATCTATCCTACCTACAGGAAGCCAGGCATAGACTCTGAGAGTTAATTTCCCTTCGTCTTTGAGTTGTTTAAATATCTCGATTTCCTCCAAGTAAGACCCTGTGTGGATACTCGTCAATCCTAATTTGGCAGCATGCTTCAACGCTCTTTCAATGTCCTTCTTGGGTTTTGGCTTATCACGAACCTTAAGAAGGCTCGAAGCTGCCTCTTTCAAGATTCCAGTGGGTTCTCCTGTCCTCGGGTTCTTGACAATCTCTCCTCCTTCAGGAACTTCCGTATCCTTAGTGATGCCTGATTTTTCCAATACAAGGCTGTTGACCCACACAGCATGCCCACCTCTGCGCCTTATCACGACGGGATTTTTGTGGGAAACCTCATCCAGGATGTCTTTATTCGGCCAGCCCAGTCCCTTGAAAAGAGCCTTATTGGGATATGATGCAAACCCAAACACTGGTTCTCCCTCAGAGATTTCGCCAATCCTGGCTGCAAGTCTTTTCTGGATATCCTCCACCGACTGGGCATCAGTCATGTCCAGCATGGTAAGCGAATGTCCCCCTGAGGAAAAATGGCAATGGGCATCGATAAAGCCCGGGATGACCAGTTTCATCCTCGCATTCAGCACCCGGGTTGAGAGGCCGATGTAATTTTCTATGTCTTTGTTCGACCCCAAGGCGAGAATCTTTCCATCCTTTCCTGCTAGAGCTCGGACTTCTGGATTCTCTTCTGAAAACGTATAGATGAGACCGTTCTTGATGATCAAGTCCGCTGTTTCTTGTTCTGGGGAAAGGCTAGATAGAAATCCTAAAAATAGAATGCCTATAACAAGGAGTCCAATCTTAAAGGGGGACGTTCCCCAAAGTGCCGCCCTTTCGTACGACATAATAAGTTTGGTGATAAGGGAAAGCATCTGAGTCATCCATCAAACCAAGTTATTTCTATTATATGTTTAATCTCCATCGTTATTCCTTGGGTCGTAGGAATCTTCATAGTCCATTTAATTAGATATACGTCTTTTTATCATAATTAGGCGACTTATCTCAAAAATTACGGTTCCTGTGATCAGCCAAAATCCTTTCCAATAAAGAGGAAGGTCCTATTTTTTCCCTTCTCGTCATTCCTGTGGAAGCAGGAATCCAGGCTTGTTTCCACGAAGCTTGTGCTTGCGTAGGCAGGTAGTGAGAATCTAGATAAAAATAGAACCGTCCCCTGTTTACCCTGTTTATTTGTTAAGATTTGGCGGTGCGGACAACTCTCATGGCCCACCGTCTAAAATCATCCAGCAAAACATAGATGGTGGGCAGGATGATCAAGGTGACTAATGTCGAAAAAGCCAATCCACCGACAATGGCTCTGGCCATCGGGTAATAAGGGGGGCCGTTCCCACCGATTTCTATGGTCGTGAAGCAGAGGGGAATCAAGCTCAAAATCGTGGTCCCTGCAGTCATTAAAATCGGACGAATCCGGTTTCCCCCAGCCTGGACGATGGCCTCGTAGCGCCCGCTGCCTCGTGCTCGCAGCTGATTGATATGGTCGATCAGGACGATCCCGTTGTTGACCACAACACCGATGAGTATTAAAACTCCAATCCAGGCCATGAGTGAAAAAGTGGTTCCTGTGATAAGGAAGAACCACCAGACACCTACGATTGCGAAAATGATAGAAGTCCATATCGCACCCGGAAAAACAAGGGATTCAAAGAGCGACGCCATCACGAAATAAATCAGGGCCAAAGCCAAAAGCGTGTTGATCATCATGGTCTTGGCGGCCTCACTCTCGAAATCGAAGCTCCGTCCGAAGTCCCAACTGACTCCGGCCGGAAACTCATATTCATCCAAGACCTTACGTACTTTTTCCTTGGCTTCGTTGACCGTAATATCCTTGAGCCCGATCGAGACACCTATGGAAGTGACCCGGTTTTCCCGATGGATAACCGGAGGACCCTGCTTGATCGTAAAATCAGCCAGCGTAGAGAGGTTGATATGAGTGTTGTTATCGGCGAACAGTTTAATATTCTGCAACTGCGCCAGGTTTCTCTTGTCTTCTTTCTGAAACTCGACTTTGACCTCGATTTCGCCTTCCTCGTCATGGATACGCCGGAGGTAGACACCACGCATGGCGACGGCGATGTTGTTGGCCACTTCTTGAGGAGAGAAACCGTATTTTCTAGCCCGATCCCGGTCAACCACTACTTGAACCTCTTTATTTCCGGCTGAGGCCCGGGATCGAACATCGCGAAAACCCGGAACCTTTCCCAAAGCCCAGGCGACATCACGAGAGAGTCTGATTAGCTGCTCGGTAGAGCTGCCGATTAAGTAAACATTGAGATCATCTGTTCTTCCACCAGATCGCCTGAACTCAAACCCCGGTTCTCCGACCGCGATTTCAGGCAGCCGTTCACTTATTTCATCCTGGATTTTTCTTTGAGGCTTCTTGGCCTCTTTTCCTTTTTTGAGAAGGATCGTGGACATGGCGTATCCACCTTCATAATAACTGTATACTGAATCGATTTCGAACTCGTCCTTGTTGGCAAAAAGATAATCTTCGATCCTATCCACAGCCTCTTCCACCTTCTCGACGGTAAAATTGTCGTTGATGTTGTAGTGCAGCCGGATTCTCCGGTCTTCTTGAGGAGGAAACATATCTTTCTTGACGAACATGACCGGGATGGCAATGCTGAAAAGGGTTACCATCAGAATGGCCACAGAAGTTTTTCGATGATGAAGCAGCCAGTCCAAGATCTTTCTGTACCGACCGATAACCTTATCAATCCAGAGTGATTTGTTATTATTACGGGATTTTATCTTGGAGGCTAAAAGGGGTACGATGGTCTGAGCCATCACGAGTGAGGCCCCGAGAGCTACACAAAAGGCAATGGCCACATGCTTCAAGTAGATCGTGATTTCATTACCGCCGATAACATTGGGCAGGAAGACGATAGCTGTCGTGGCGGTTCCGGCGGTTATGGCCAAAGCCACTTCATTTACAGCTACGGTTGTGTTGTCGGACCTGTTGGGATAGAGTTTTTGATAACGGGAGATATTCTCGGTCACCACGACCGCGTTATCCACCAACATCCCCACAGCCAAGAGAAGCCCCAACATCGAGAGGATATTGAGAGAAACATTCACAAAATACATCAAGGCCAGAGTGACAAGGAGGGAAAACGGAACAGCCAGGATGACAATCAGCGTGCTCGACCATCGACGAAGGAAGAGAAAAAGCAGAAGGACAGCCAGCCCGGCTCCCATCAGTCCGGCTTTGAGAAGTTCGTTGAGGGAGCTGACGACTCCTTCGGAAGCATCATCCATAAAATAAATATGGACCCCTTCCATCTTGGGATCTCGACTGATTCTGTCGACTTCAGCCTTCACCAACCGTCCCACATCCACGATATTGGCCCCGCTTTCTTTGAAAACATTGAGACCGATGGCGTAGGTTTGGTTGAGATGTCGTCCGTAGTTCAACTCAGGCATCTCAAAGCTCACTCGAGCAATATCCTTGAGTCGAAGACCATGATCACCGACGATCAAGTTGTTTATCTCGTCGACACTCCGGATTTCATTCATTGGCCTTACTGTAAACCGCCGGTCGGCATCCGTGATCTGACCGGCGGTGACCATGAAATTGCTGTTCCGAAGAATCTGAGATAAGCGGTTGAGGTCGATCTGGTGGGCGATGATCCTATCGGCTATCAATTGAATGAGAATCTGTTTCTTCTCAACACCGTACATCTCGACTCTCGACACACCCTTCAGCCTCTCAATCCTCCGTTTGACGACACGGTTAAGCATGTCATAAGAGTTGGAGAGGTCACGGTTACTCGAGAGCCTCAAGATCAGGATCGGCATGTCTGAAGTGCTGAATTTCTGGACGATAATCCTCTCGACATCCCGTGGCATCTGGTTGCGGATGCCTTCAATCCTCTCTTTTGCTTCTACAGCTTTGACATCGATATCAATGCCCCAATCAAACTCCAAGAAAATATTGGCGTTATTCTCTCTTGAGTCGGAGACCATGCGCTTGATATCACTTATAGTGGCCAGGATTTCTTCGACCGGCCGGGCGATCTCGCGTTCGACTTCTTCGGGAGTCGAGTTCGGGTAAGGAACGTTAACGACGATAAACGGAGCATCCAAATCAGGGAAAAACTCGAGAGGCAGAAGTCTAGAGGAAATCCAGCCGATGACCACAAAACACAAGAAGACCATGAACACAGTCACGGGACGGCGGAGGGAAAATTCTGTTATTCTCATGGCTTCCTATCTAACAGGCTGTAGACAACCGGAATCACAATCAACGTCAGGAAGGTAGAAACAGTCAATCCTCCGATAACAGTAATGGCCATCGGCGCCCTGATTTCGGCCCCTTCTCCAAGGCCTATTGCCAGGGGCAGCAGTCCTAAACTCGTGGTCAGCATGGTCATCAGGATGGGCCGCATGCGCTGTTTTCCGGCCTCGACAATCGCCGTTACCTTCTCCTCTCCTCGCTTGCGTATCTGGTTGATCCTGTCGATCAAGACGATGGCATTATTCACCACGATTCCGGCTAGGAGTATCGATCCGATAAAGACCACCACACTGATCTTCGAACCCGTGATCCAAAGGGCAAATACAGCTCCGATAAGGGCCAGGGGGATGGTGAAAATGATGACAAAAGGATGGAGGAAGGATTCAAACTGAGAGGCCATGACTAAATAAACCAGGAAAATAGCAAGAAGGAGAGCGAACCTCAATGACCGGAAAGAGACATTCATCTCCTCATTCTGCCCGGCGATTTCTGCAGTCAACCCATTCGGAAGATCGATATCCCTGATCATGCTCGTTAGCTCCTGTGCGGCGCTTCCGAGATCACCGTATTTCAAATTCGCACTGATCAAGGCCACTCTTTCCTGGTCGACGCGTCTTATCTCACTCGGACCGGTTCCGACAACAATCCTGGCCACTCCCTCCAAGGTCACAGGGCGTTCACTCTCCGGGTTGATGATCAACTGCCGTATATCTTCTACCGAGGCCCTGTCTTCCTCGCGGGAACGAACCAGGACATCTATCTTCTTGTCCCGCCAAGAATACCGGGTGGCTACTTCACCTCTGACTTTTTTAACCACCCGATCGGCAATCTCGTAGACGCTCAACCCGAGAGCGGCCGCCCTCTCCCGGTCAAAGCGAATCTGAATCTCGGGATGTCCGACATCCATCGATGATTTGATATCTGTAAATCGCCCGGATGACGACATTTGCCTGACGACTTCGTTACTGACTTCCCTCAATTTCCTGATATCAAATCCAGCGATTTCCACCTCAATCGGTGTCTTGAAGGTAAACAGCGTTGGCCGGTAAAACTTATACTGAACGCCGGGTGATCCCTCTATCGCCTGCCGGATTTCCCTCATGGCAGCTTCCTCATGCACTCTCTTCGAACCAGGAATCAAAGACACACTTAGCTCACCCCAATTCTCGCCACCATGATCAGGATTAGCATCAAACCTGTCGCCAGTCCCGGCTACGGAGAAGCTGGTCTGGATGTTCTCGACATCTCCGGTCGCTTTTTGGAAAGAAGCGATGATCTGATCGGTTTTCTGCAGGGGTGTTCCAGGTGGCAGCCGAAACTCTATCCGGAACTCCCCTTGGGAGAGCTGCGGAATCAGTTCCATACCCAGGAAAGGAATGAGAAGAACAGTTATCAAGAACAGCCCGAAGGCCACAGCTAAAACGGCCGGCCTGTGGCCCAGCGACCACTTCAGAGAGCGGGGATAGATGCTCTCCAGTTTCGAATACAGCCGGTTGAAAAGTTTTAATACAGGATTGATGATGAAAAGCAGGACACGACTCAAAAGCCGGGTGAATCTCAGAGTCACCTTCAAGATAAACACAGGAATCGTCGTGAAGATAAACTTCCGAATCGCTCTCAACCACCGACCGAATCGGCGACGGGGCTTTGACGTCTCGTAACTTTCCAAGTCTTCTAAACGACGTATCTCCGTCGAGGCAAGCATCGGGATTATAGTCAAAGCGACCAGGAGGGACACCAAAAGGGAAAAGGTGATGGTCAGGGCTTGGTCGCGGAACAGTTGACCGGCAATCCCTCTGACAAAGACCAACGGAAAAAAGACGGCGATCGTCGTCAGGGTTGAGGCCGTGACAGCGGTTCCCACCTCACTGGCCCCATCCAACACAGCCGTTTTAATATCTTTCCCAAGCTCCCGATGACGGGAGATGTTCTCGAGCACGACGATCGAGTTATCCAGCAGCATCCCGATCCCCAACGCAATCCCTCCGAGCGACATGATGTTGAGAGAAAGGTCGGCCCCATACATCAGGTTAAACGTAGCGATAACCGAGACCGGTATGGACAGGGAGATGATGACGGTCGTCCAGAAATTCCGGAGGAAGAAATAAAGGATGATGATGGCCAACAAACCACCGATGATGGCGGCATTAATGACCTCGTTGACAGACTGTTGAATAAAGACAGACTGGTCGTAGACTTTGACCAGCTTCATATCTGATGGGAGGATGTCCCGAACTCGTTCCAGATGCTTTTCCACCTCGCGCGCGACGGCGACCGTGTTAGCATCGCCTTCCTTGTATATGGCCACCTCGACGGCTTCCATCCCGTTCATCCTGGTGATGGCCTTGCGTTCCTTGTAGCTGTGCCTGACCGAGGCGATATCCTTCAGGTAGACGGGAATTTCATCTCTGTAATCCACGATGACATCGCCCATCTCCTGGACTGATTGAAACTGGTTGAGGGTTCTAATCAAGAACTGATGGGTTCCCTCCTCGAGGCGTCCTCCCGAGAGGTTGACATTCTCGGCGCCGAGAATCATGGCGACCGATTCCACGGATAAATTCAGTTGGGCCAGCTTCAACTGGTCGATCAGGACCTGGACCTCGTCCTCGAGGCCTCCGCTTATCCGAACTGCGGCCACCCCCAGACCAGATTCCAATTCCTTTTTGACCTGTTCATCGGCAAATCGTCTCAGGTCTTTCAGGTTCTCTTCGTCAAAATCATCCACGGCCTTCTCGGCACCCTCTCCGATCTCTCTATAAAGACCGAAGCGCATGATGGGATCCAACGAAGGATCAAACCGGAGGATGATCGGCCTTTTCACCTCGAGGGGAAGCTCAATTGCATCCAGTTTTTCCCTGACCTCGAGAATGGCATAATCCATGTCCATCCCCCAGACAAACTCGAGGATGACATCGGACTGACCCGAGCGGGAAATAGAGCTTATTTTCTGGACATTCTTGACTATGCCGACGACTTCTTCGATGGGTTTCGTGATCAGGTTTTCGACCTCGGCCGGAGCTGCTCCCACATACTCTGTTCTTATGGTCAGCGTGGGATAACTAAGTTCAGGAAGGAGATTGATTTTGAGGCGGGTGAAGGAAACAAACCCGAAGAGCAGTACCGCGATGGTGAACATGGCCACCGTAACGCGGCGTCTTACAGAAACGTCGATGATCTTTTTCATGGTTCAATCACTTTAATCTTGGAGCCGTCTTTCAGGCTGTTTAAACCTGTGGTGACGATAATGTCATCGAGACTGAGTCCTGAAATGACTTCAACATGTGTCGAATTGTTGTAGCCGATGCTGACTCTCTTCTTGTTCACTGTGCCATCTGTGATGACAAAGGCCCATGTGTCTGTATCCTCGGAGAGGATAGCGCTCTTCGGGACGAGCAATGCGTTTTCATGGGAATCATAAACAACCTGGACTCTGGCAAACATTCCCGGTTTAAGCCTTCTCGTTTTATCTCGAACTTCCACGGTCACCTTGAAGGTTCCGGTTCCCGCGTCGACAATCGGGCTTATTCGTAAAATCTTTCCCTTAAATTCCGTATCAGGAACAGCGTCAGCCGTCAGGTCAGCAGGCAAACCCTTTTCCAGTTTATTCATTTCTCTTTCAGGAACATGGAGCACGGCCAGCAAGGGATCGAAATCAGTCACCTGGAACGTCTGATCGTCCTGTTTGACCATGTTTCCCACCTTGACGAGTCTTTTGGTGACAATGCCACTTATCGGTGCCTTTATTTCCGTGTAGTTCAGCCGCAGCTTGGCCAAGTCATAAGCGGCTTTCTGAGTGTGGTATTCAGACTTGGATTTATCGTAGGCCTCCTGGCTGACGATTTTATTCTTGAATAGAGACTCGTTCCGCTCGAATTCGTTCTCCAGTTTTTCCAAGACAGATTTAGCCCGATTGAGCTCTAACCGATACTGTTCATCATCCAGTTTGGCTAATGTCTGTCCAGCTCTGACTGTGTAGCCCTCTTCGACCAAAATTTTCTCGACAACACCGCTCACCTTGGCTACGACCAATGCTTCCGCCTCGGCTTCTAAACTGCTGGAACCGGAGTAGGAGGCCGTTATCAACCCCTGGGTAACTTTTGCCGTCTCGACTGGAATTTTGGTTTCTTCCTCTTTTTCATTCTTATCCTGGGCATTGGAAGAACCACTGCAACTGTAAAACAGGAACGCGGTGGACACCAAAGCCAGAATAAAAACAAATATTTTGAATTTAACTCTCATTTTACCTCTCCTTTTATGAAGATGAGTCATAGTTTTCATCATTCCTACTATTATGAATACGAATATGACCCTTAAAAAGTTCAATGTCATCCCACATAAACTTCCCCAAATTTATATTCAAAAGGAGTGTTATACATATCCTTGTGATGAGTATGGAGTCTCTGATACATATTATGTTCATGATTTATTCTGTTTTATTTCCACAAAATTTCTTGTTTATTTTTTGTAGGTTATGATAATTCCCAAAACCTTTCAGCAAAATTCATGCCATGAATCCTCTTGATAAGAGACAGGGTTGAATTCCCAAATTCAAAAAGAGTCAGGAATTAAGATGTAATAATCTTTTACACTGAAAAATTCAGCATTCCCATGCATCTGAGTGCGATGACCACTTATTTTTTTTCATATATAAGTTCTCTATTCCAGCTTCGATTACTATTATGATCCGATTTCAACCTGAATGCGGAGCTTATTATATTGGCCTTGATAGAGTATAGTCTTGTTTATTCTCTTCCCTGCCCTTAGATCTTCCCTAGGAAAAGCCAACAGGAAAAACCCGCCGGAAAACCTGTTCTCGTCATAGACATAAACGGGATGATCATCTTGTTGCTTAGCATCCTCTTCGAGATCCCCAATAAAAAAATTCCTTTCCTGGATTGAATTCGGGTCTATTCCGCCTACAGGACCACAAGGGGGGGCACCAGGATGTCTAATCTCAACCGCCCTCGGAAGATCGTAGAGAATCCATACTTCTTTTCCCTTTTCCAAGATCAAAAGCTTTGGTTCATTGAACGTATCCCAGTTCAGTCTGCTCGACCATTGAATCGTGTATTCCTCTGATGGCTCCCCAGTCCGGCAGAAATCGGTCCCACTGGCTTGTGCCTCAGAGAATGCCTGCTTTCGGGGGACAAATCGGCTCTTATTCCAGAACAATTCGATTTCCTCCTCTGATACTTCTAAGGCGTGGACATAACTCCCAGACCATTCCCATTGAGGAATACCCTCGACTTCGTGTGACTGTTCTATTTCGACGTGGAGTGTAACTATCAACGAGGAGCTATCTGCTTTTATTACACACCAAGATAACACAAGAAAAAAAGACATAAGTATATTGACAAAAAATCCTCTTTTCATTTTTCTTAACTCCATAACAAGTGGATTTACTTACGTCGATAACCTCTGTTCAAGCAGAGATACTTGATTGGGAAGTCCACGTATTGTGGATTTGTCTATCTATTTTGGTACTCGTTTTCATCCTTCCTCATGTCTGGCTTGCTCTTAATGTTAAGGCCTGTATAAGGCCTTCATTCTGGATCTTTATCTATTCGATTCCTAGCCTCGCGGCTTCCTCTGGCTCCTGCTTCTTCAAAAGATCAAAGTTGGCATACTGTCCGATGATGTTAAAGCTGAGAACCAATTTATGGAAGTCTCGATTTTGGAAATAATGCTGCTGGATCTCATTGTAAGTCGAATACCAAGGTTTACTGTTAGCAGCGTTGAGTTTTAGACGGATCTGAATGTCAACCGAGGATTTTTCAGAGGAATCCAGCTTTTCCCGCTTCATACCTAATTCAACAAGTTTTCTCACGTAATTCTCCTTCATCTCTTCAACCTTAGGCCTTACTTCAGAAACCGTCGGCTTGTCCTTTAACAAATCGGTCACTCCATACAAAGCCTGGACATAAAGATCTCCGATCTTCTGACCAAGTTCAGCAGGTGTCATCTCTTCCTTTTTTTCAGTCTTTTCCGCAGCCTTTTCTTCCACGCCTACTTGGCTCACTGGCTGTTCTCCATCACTTCCGCAAGCCAAAAGCAGAACGGCCAAGACCATCAAAAGCGAAAAATTCTTGAAAACTTTCGATAACATTTTTAGCCTCCATAGTTTTGATATAATTCTCAATGGCTAGTTATCTTCAACCCCTTTAGAAGTTAAAGTGTCTTTTATTAATTAAATAATCCTGATCTTTCGTACGCAAATATGATACTATATCTATAGTATCTATCGAATAGATATAGATTAAACGCGTATAAATGTCAAGCGTTCTATCGACTATTTGTTAATTATTTGAAAAATTCCTTATTAATAAGAAAACGATAATTTTTTCGGGGGATTCATCGGCCGCATGAGCGATGGCTTCTTCTATGGTAGGGACAATGCATCTATGTTTGAATTCTGGCTTCAGACATTTTTAGCATCGGGAGGATAACTTCGCGTTCTTCTTCTCTGAGCGTGATCACACCTTCGGGACATTTTATCTCGCACTGTCCGCATCCGATGCATTTTTCCTCATCGATTTGAGATTTTTTGTTGACGACTGAGGTAGCCCTGACAGGACAATACTTCATACATGTCCCACAACCGGTACATGCTTCGCCGTTTGAAATCTGGCCGATGTAATACGATTTGAATCGCAATGGAATGAGTCCCCTGTTGTAGGCTCCGATGACCTCACAACAGTCCCAACAGCAGTTGCAGATGGCAAATTCGGGACGATTGATGTCATCCTTCTCGTGGAATACCTGGTGTATCGCTCCCTTTTCCGCAACATCTTTGAGGATTTCGATGGCCTCTTCTTTAGATATCAAACGTCCTTTTCCGTATTTAAGACCATAATCTATTATGTCTCCTAGAGCGACACAAGATTCCATCGGTATCTCGAATCGACAAGGTTCATCCACGGTCTTATGCACAAATCGGCAGAAACAGTGAACCAAAGCAATCTTATTCTCATCGCCGTATTTTTCGATGAGTTCGTAGACATCCTTGGCAGGGTAGACCTCCATATCTGATGATTTTAGACTCTGATCGATTTGCACTTCTATTGTTTTGGTTTTATCGCCTGCCGGTTTAGGAAGAACAATGCTGGTATGGGGAACGGATTTTCGTTTGTGTTTGTAATTGAGCAGATTCCTGAGAGGAAAAACGTTGATCTTCTTGCCGGATTTGACGAATTTATCGACGCGGCGGGCAAATTCCTGTTTTTCCGGCGTTTCTTGCCCATCACAGAGATACATCTCAAACCAGCCGACGAGAATCGGCGCCAGGACGTAAAGCTCTTCATTCTTATCTGTGAATTCTGACCAGATTAAGCCTTTTCTGAGCATGGTCTCCAAGAAAGGACGAAATTGATCCTCGGACAAATCAGACAATGTGGCGACCTGATCAAAAGTCTGAGGTTCTGTTCCCATCCGGAGGAGAAATTCGTTCTCCTTGGGTGTGATCACGGCATCAAAGCAGTCGATCAGTTCTGGTGTTATGTATATTTGTCGCGTATTCTGCGTTCTCATGAGTTTGGCCAGCGCTGTCAGCTTTTCCTTGCGCTCTTTTGATATTTTTGTCATCGCCATGGCTTTTCTCCTTTATGAATTCAAGACGATTTTTACGTGTTACTCGGCTGAGCAGCATATATCACAGGCAATATTAGAAGTCAATTTTTCGGAAGGCATCTCGGGTAGACGAGAATTATCATCCTGTCCTGAGCCTTAAAGAGATTATCTTATTCTTTATTCAAAAACTCGTAGCCGGCGGCGAAGTAGAGCCGGACGATGTCCTCGATTATCTTGGGAGTGATGACGTATATCGAATCACCGGCTGTATGGGTTATACCCCGCCAGCCTCCACCACGCACCCAGGTGGAGTAGGTCGGAATGCCTTTTTCTACAAAAGAGGCATAATCGCTGCCCCCTCCCATGGCCCTGATACCCCCGGCTTCGATACTCTGATTCATTTTGTATCTTTCGTTAACCTCGAGCAGAATCTCAAATAACTCAGGATAGTCTTGACCGCCAGAAATATAAAGAGAAGTTCCGTTACCATTGACATCGTGGTTGCTCATCATGATCGGCTTGGAAGGAAAATCCGGTAAGTTTTCAGCCATGTATGTGCTTCCCAAAAGGCCGACTTCTTCGGCCGCAAACAGAACAAAGACGATCGAACGTCTTGGCCGCTTTTTAAGCCGGGAGAAGGCGTGGGCCAGTCCCATCACGACAGCAGAGCCAGAAGCATTATCATTGGCCCCAGGATGAATAACGGGCCATGGTCCGAGATGGTCCAGATGGCCACCGAAGATCATATACTCTTCCTTGAGCACAGGATCCGAGCCCTCGATCATACCGACCACGTTATAAGTAGCGGATTGCGGGTGATGAGCACCGGCGTGTTTGATCCTGGCTTTAACACCTGTTGAAAACGAAAGCGGATGTCCATCGCTGAGCAAGGCTCTAAGGCTGTCCATATCATAGCCTTTAGGTGAAAAAAGCTGTTTGGCCACCTCATTCCCCACCATGACCATCGGAAGTCCCTCGATATAAATTCCGGAACCCGAGACGACAGCACTGCTGATGAAGATCATCCCAACCGCTCCATGCTTCTTGGCATTTATAATCTTTACCTTCCGCTCGGTGTATCCAGAGAAATCCTTGTCTTTTATGCGAGGGGTCCCGCGAAGAGTGGCCACAATCTTACCTGTGACATCAAGGCCTCGGTAATCATCCCAACCGAGTTCTGGAGCAGTCAGGCCAAAGCCGACAAAGACCACCTCGGCCTCTACCTCACCAAAGCCGCTGTAGAGTGTGGGACAGAAATCTTTGTAGATTTTCATCTCGGCGGTCCAGGGCTGCTCTTCTTTGCTCTTCGGGGGAAGGATAAGGGAAAATGTTGTCTCTCGCATCTCGTTGTAGCTCAACTTGAAAAGCTGGAGAAAGCTATTCCCGTAGACAGGCTTCAGGCCCCACATTTTGAATCGGGCGGCCACCCATTTGGAGGCTTCATCGTATCCTTTATGGCCTGAGAGCCGTCCTTCCATCTCGGGTGCGGTTAGCACGTCAACCATCTCGAATAGATCTCCGCCTTTTATCGATCTCATGATGTCTTCGACCTCATCTGCACTCAGAAATTGCCAGATGAGCAGGAATATGAATAGGACGTTAACAGAGAGTTTAGTCTTCATACATCCTTATCCTTTAGGCATATTGTTAATTGACGAATATTCGATATTAGTCGAATTTACAGCAAAATTCAAACGATATCAGTTGCCAGTTATCAGTTGTCAGAAAAGAATAGAGTCTTATTTTTAACTGAGAACTGAATACTAACAACTGATTTACTGTCTTCTAAAGAGGACAAAGGATAGTGCTCCAGACAGCTTTTTCCCCTGATAATCAAATTGGCACAATTATTGCTGATTAAATAATGCTTAGAAGATGAACCGAGTGAGTTATGTAATGAGGGAGGAAATCATGAAAAAGCTACTACCAATGCTCCTGGTCTTATCCATGGTGGCCTGTCTCAAACAAACCGTCAACACAGACATGACCTTCTATGAAGACCGCACCTTCGATGAAGTCTGGAACGCCTCTGTCAGGGCCCTTGATGATATCGATTTCACGATAGACAGTGTCGACCGAGAGACCGGGTTCATCGCGGCTGAAAGAGGCCGCCATACCCTTCAGAGCGCACCGCCTCGTCTGTCGATCATGATCGAAGATATGGGAGATAAAATTAGTGTCCGCTGCCGGATTCTTCAGAAAGAACAGTACTTCGATATTTTCGGATTCGGGAGAAAAACAGTCCGTGATTTTCTAACCGCCCTGAACATGAACCTAAACAGATCGTCCTGATTCAGCCTGGGAAGGGAAACCTTACATTCCCCCTTCCAACGGTCGGTTCCCCGCTTCAGGCCGAAGGATATATCAACCGATCATCACTACAATAAGATAATTCCTTAAATTTGATATCCAACATGTAGTTCCTCATACCTGTCTCTACATCCACTGCCCTGAAATATTCTTTAGCTCCTTTTTTGCAGGAAAAAACTAAATTGGGTATATAGACCTGCTTGATCTCGATTACCTTCACCTCAGGAACCTTTTTATACTTGAAACCATATGTGTTCTCTAAATACCGGATACAGATATTCTTGACATCCTCCTTAGCAACTTGACACTTGACGACTCGATTTCCATCCACGAAGATTTCCTTGGCCTCTGGATTTCCTGCCGCCTGACTAACCGAGCCAAAATGGCCATCAATTCCAATAAAAGCATAAAAGACACGAAGATTCGAAAACGGACGAAGGAACTTCACTTCGGCTCCGATAAGCCAAAGAGGATAGTAAACGAGTTCGGATCTCAAGATACTTTCCTGCTCACGGGATGATTTTTGGAAGAGCTGGGAGAATCTGTCTATTAAACCACGACGGCCTTTTAAGGCAATTCTTTGAGCTTTTTCTTGATCGATCGAGGCGGGCGTAGACAGTATTTTTACTTCGTTCAATTCTCTATCCTCACGATACTATTGCATTCATTTCTGTTTTATTCATGCCCTTCCGGATCTCTGCTCTCGGACTCACCAGCAGGATTAGTAGAATACCGCTTACGACTGTCCCCTATCAAAATATCATCGAAGAAAATCTCCATCACCTTCTGGGGAGATCGAGGAGTCATTTTACTCACTAGGACGACCAGACCTAAAGAAATCATTGCCCCGAAGATAGCCGGCCATATCCCTGCGATCCAGTTGTCAAAGGATTGATACTTCATATAGCCGAGGACATACCAGACGATACAGCTTAAAGCGCCACCGATCATTCCTGAGACACCGCCCTCTTTGGTGGTGCGCGGCCACCAGACTCCGAGAAGAAGGGGAAAGGTAAAGGCCGAGGCCATCAAACTGAAAGACATAGTGACAATCCACAAGATGGCTGCTGGCGGCTTGATGGCCACAAAAAGAGCAAGAAGACCGATTCCTAGTGTCACTAACCTGGCAATCTTTAAGCCCTTGCGGCTGTCTATGTCCTTTCCCATGAACTTGATGTAGATATTCTCGACCACCAGCGAGCCGGCCAGAAGAAGGATAGAGTCTATAGTCGACATCATCGCTCCCAAAACGGCCGCGATGATAATCCCCCCGATGATCGGCGGCAAAAGCATGGAGACCATTGTCGGCACGGTCAGGTCCGGACGCTCTATAGTGGGCAGCAAAACGCCTCCAGCAATCGCCACTAAAGTCGCAGTGAGATAGATAAAACTCTGAAAAAGTACCGAATACACCAAGGCCCCTCTTAGCGTTCGGTCATCTTCAGGAATCAAGAACCTCGTCACAGAGGCAGGCGATCCTCCGATCTGGAAAAAGCCCCAGACAATAAAGGCCGAAACAACCCACAAGGCCGGCATTTTACCGAGAAAGGATATAGCTCCCGGGTTGAGTTGGGCATACTGTTGATGCATGCCGGCAAAACCTCCCGCTGCCTTCACCGCCACGGGAGCCAGGATGGCGAACCCGATGATCATGATCAATCCCTGGAAAAGGTCGGTCCAGGCTACAGCGAACATACCTCCGAGAACCGTGTATAGGATCACGATGCCGCCGAAAACGAAAAGCCCCATCCAGTACGGCATCCCGATCAGAACTTCGAAGACGTTGCCGGCCGCCTTCAACTGAGCCGCGATCATCGGGATGAAGGCGATGAGCATGATGATCGTCGCGGTCAGGCTCGCGGCGTGGCTGTAGAAGCGGGCCTCGAAGATATCGGCGATGGTCACACTCTTAATCCGGCTGGCCACCTTCCTCATCCGATCACCGACCAGGATGTAGGAAAACCAGGGTGCAGCGGCAGATGATACGGCCGCCGGAGTGAAATTGTATCCCAGGATTTTCTCTGTCCCCACAGCTCCCATGTAGGTACTGCCGCTCATCTGAGTGGCTGAGAACGAAAATCCTACGGTTGCCGAGCCGAGCTTCCCCTTGGCGATAAAATAATCTTTGTCGGACTTAACCCGTCTGTTAAACCAGAATCCTAGAGCCAACATCCCAGCAAAATAAATGGATAAAATCAGGATGTATTGAATGGTAAGACTCATAACCAGCTTGGTCTCCTCAAAAGACTATCTTCCCTTTTTCGCGTAAAAGACGGCGGCAACAATAAGATAGGCATAGCCAAAATAGGCCAAGATCCAGACCCCCCAATCCAGATTACCGGGACCTGGTGGCCATTTTAAGATAAGCATCAGACTTCCACCGACGAGAAAAATGGCCATGAGAAGGATGGAAATCAGAGGAAGTTTAATTTTGTTGATGATGAAACTCCATTTCTGGCATGGATTTCTCTGTTGGTTGATTCACTTTCAGGAATGCCAGACGTCTTTAAGTATCCGCAAGATGTTCTCGCCTAAAACCTTGGCGATATCCTCATCCGAATAATCGTGCTTCACTAGCCATCTCAGAATGTTGTGGGAGGCTTCGGTCGGGTTTTCGATGCCCTTGACGTATTCCACTTCCTCGAATTGAGGAGCCGCATCCTGGTCTTCTTCTTTACTTTTGTGGGCTTGATCTATGGATAAGGCCTCTGTATAGACATGATGCAGTCCGACATGATCACCGTAGAGGGTGTCCGGACCAAAAGCCAAATGGTCAATTCCCACCAGATCCTTGATGTATTCAAAATGCTCCATGAAAGCCTCGATGTTGTGAAGCGGATTTTTTTGGGTGAGCGTGGTGTGCGGAGCGGCTTCAACGCCGATGACTCCTCCCTTATCCGCACAGGCTTTAACGACTTTGTCAGGAGCAAGCCTTTTGATGTTCCAGAGGCTTCTGGCTCCCGTGTGCGACAAGAATACGGGTTTCCTGCTGGCAGCGATGACATCCAGGGTTGTCTGATCGCTGGAATGGGCACAGTCTATAGCCATCCCCACCTTGTTCATCCTCTCAACAGCCTGATGGCCAAAGCTTGTCAATCCTCCATCTCGCGGCTCCTTAAGACCTGTTCCCAGACAATTCGATTCGCTGTAGGTTATGCCCATCACCCGGACTCCGAAGCCGTAGAGAATCTCTATCCGGTCCAACTCGTTCTCGATCATGGCCGCTCCTTCTTGGGAGGCGACCAGAGCGATCTTTCCCTCCTCATGGGCTTTGTAAATATCATTAACACCCTCACCCTTGATCAAGAAATCCTGATGGGCCAGGTCACAGAACCTCATCCCCAGGTCATAGATGATGTCCGACCATTTCCAGCCATGTTTGGAGGTGATCATAGCTGTTCCGTCCATGAAATTATCAAATACCGCATCCCAGTAAGAATTGGCCAAAGCTTCAAAGGCTGTGAACACGCGAGCTTGCCTTTCATAATCGAATGTCTCGGCGATGTTCGCCGGAAAAAGATGTGGATGTTCATGAAGGGAGATCATAATACACTTCGAAGCCAACTTCTCGACTCTCCTCTCTTGCTCGGGCTTGAGGGAGATGAGATGGGATTCAAATTCTCTATCTCCTTTGGCCAATCTAAACTCCTTATAATCCTTCCCTTTCTCAAGATAATCGAAGGATTGATAACCCGAATATTTTTTATGAATTCCCATTGATCAGCCTCCAATCAGAAATATTTATATAAGAAACATTTATTTAAGCCGTCATTACTGCACCTTTTGTCATTCCCTCCTCTTGTCGTCATTCCTTTTTCTTTTTATCATTCCTGCTTCCGCAGGAATGACGTTCTATTAAGCACCTATCGCCTCAGCGGACACATACAAAACCTTGGGATAAGGCCTGACCCCAGCTCACAAAACCTTGGGATAAGGCCTGACCCCAGCTCAGACATACTCGCAAGTCGACTTCGTCGAAGGCCAAATCTTCAATACGCGCATCATCCATCCCGAATATTTGCTTTCAACTCCTTCAATTGCTAACACATAAAACTATTATTTCTTCTCCAGCTTGGGTGGATAAGGAAAGGCCTTCTTGCTGTGGGAGAGATGGGAGTTTATGAGTGCTTCTAGAGTCTTAAGAGAGACATAGGCGGGGTTGACCACTGGAATACCAAACTGCTCCTGGATTTCATCTGATACACCCATGAAGGCCATGCTCATGCAGCCTAAAATGATAACATCTGCTCTGTCCTGTTCTATGGCTTGCTTTGTTTCTTCTAGGATTCTCTTCTTGGTCTCTTCAACATCCTTCCTGAGGTCGAGAACAGGAATATTCACAGATCGCACAGAGGTCAATTTTCTATTAACACCGATGACCCTCGCCAGCTTTTCCAAAGATGGAATGACAGAATCCAACACAGTGATTATGGAGAATCTGTGTCCGAGTATTGCGGCCAACACCATCGAAGTCTCCCCTGGACCGACCACAGGGATTTTCACCATCTCCCTGATGGCGTCGATCCCAGGATCACCAAAGCAACCCAGGATCACGCCGTCGTAACCATCTTTTTCAGCCTGCAACACTCGCTCTACTGTCTCAGGAATCGATAGATATTCTTCATAGGCAGATTCGATGGAGCTGGGTCCGCTCTCAATATCCACAATGTCAACAACTGTTTCTTTCGCTGCTTTGTCTTGAAGGATCTTTTTCCTTCTTCCCAGCTCTTCCTCTCCAAACTCAGTTTTCGACATAGTGCCAGGGACGACATACAGAATTTTCATCATTACAACCTTCCTTTACGATCGAATATGAATCGGGAAGTCATATTCATTTTGATCGATCTGACTTTCCTCAATCAATACTATTGACGACAAACTTGATACTGTTTATACCATAGGACAGGAGCAGGAACAAATCAGGAAAAAACCTTGATATCACTTGACATATATATATGCTACATACACCACGATGGCCTTTATTGAGTTTACTGCGGCCTTAAATAGGAAATTGCGAGGAAATGAAACACCTGAAGATCTGGCTTCATTGGCTATGAGGGAGTTAGAAAAATAGGTAGTCCCCTTTTTTATGTCAGCCCTCAACGTCAGAGGTGCGAAGGGGGATACGGATGGTGAAGGTAGATCCTTTTTCTTCCTCGCTTTGCACCTCGATCTCGCCTCCGTGCTCGTTTACGATCCGATAACAGATGGATAAACCGAGGCCCGGGCCCACTCCTGGCCCTTTAGTGGTAAATCCAGGATCGAATATTTTATCGAGATTTTCCTCAGGAATTCCTTTTCCATTGTCTTTAATCATGATCATCACGTTCTCTTTTTCCTGCTGTGTTTTTATCCATATCTTTCCCTGTCCACTCGTGGCTTCAATAGCATTCGTCAGGATATTCAAGAAGACCTGGTTGAGTTGTCCTGGGTTACAATAGATCTCTGGAAGAGGAGCAAAGTCCTTCTCGATTTCTAGCTTCAACTCGGGATTAACGATAAGCAGGGTAAGCGTATCCTCGATCCCTTGATGAAGGTCAGCCTTCTGGTATTCGGTGGCATCAAGGCGGGCAAATCCTCTAAGCGCTTTAACAACTCTGTCTATTCTAGAGGCGCCCATAGCCGTGGACTGGTTGAGTTCTATTAGGGCTTCAACGGCTCGATTGAGCTTTTCTTTTTTCTCGTCTGTCCAAGGCCCTTCTTCCTTATCCTCTACGATACTGCTTATGATTTTGATAATTCTCTGGGCTGTATCGGCGTTGGAGTTAATCGCCCCGAGAGGTGTGTTCACCTCGTGGGCCAAGCCAGCCACAAGATTGCCGAGGGAAACCATCTTTTCTTTCTGGATAAGCTGGGCCTGTGTCTCACGGAGCTTTATGTTCGTCTCTTCCAGCTCCTCGGCATGTTCTTTGAGGGATTGCTTCAGTGAAATTTGTTTCTGCCTCGATCGGTAGAGACGATACCGACTGTGAAAGATGAGGCTGGATAACACAGTACATAATACAACCGCCAAACTCAGAAGCACATAAGACTCATCCTGCACATAAAGAGGGGCTTCTCCAAAAATTCCAGGAGTAAAACGCGCGACGAGGTAGAATTGCAGAGTTATCGTCACTCCGAGGAGTAGGATCTGCCACGACCTAAAGGGAGCAGCGCCCATCCCGATCAACAAGGCTAGGATTAGATATCCGGCCGATAACGAAACATCTCTTTTCACTATGTCGTCGAAGAGAATAGCCATACATGTAGCCAGGATGAGCAGGAAAACCACAATTCGGCCACTTCGAGGTCTTCGGCAGAATCTAGATAATATTATTACCAAAACACCTAAAAAGAAAATTACGATTTTGTCTGCAACAGCGGCAACATTCTTAATCTCTGGTCGAGAAATCCAGACGAGCTTCTGGCCGAGGATTAAAGCCATTGAGCCCAGGTGTATAATCGGAGCGACAACAGCCAAGGTCCCTGCAATGATCATCCCGCTCCGGGTTAGGCGGGTGATGTATTCACTGAATCCTGGATCCTTTTCCATTTTGTCAGGAAACAGATAACTCAACCAATAGGACAATGATTTCTTTTTTGAACTAGTCATTTCTTTTTCTCACTAGCGAGTTAAATCACAAGTAAAAAAATGGATGGTATTTTACCCTCATGGAATTTAGCTGATTTCCTGTCCCTTCCGTTCGGATTATATCAAAGGCAAAAGAAAGTTGTCAAAACGGCAAAGAGGAAACGTTAATGTAAAACGAAATCAAGAAAAATCCCGTGCAAAGTTCGTTCGAGTGAAAACCTCTGATACATGAGCCGAATAGTCAAACCGGCATATGTAAATCCCAGGTGGATGGTCGGTAATTCAATCCCGAAGGCAAACTTTAAACCATCTTTCTTGTATGGCGATCTCAAGCCGATGGCATAACCAAATTCAAAATGATAGGCATCCCACAGATGGAGCGGACTCGGCAATTTTAGACCGAATCCCAGAGTGGGAACGAGCAGTAATCGGCG
>CAYFXE010000007.1:29384-39043 GCA_964347035.1 uncultured Eubacteriales bacterium
AGGAAGGCATAATGGATAGATCCATCGAGGCTTTATGAATCACTAATAGATCATCAGCCAGCCCATAGCCCAATCCGATTTGATTTCCGAAACCGCTTCCTCTTTTTTTGAAGGCTGGGCCTCCTCCCAAGCGAAAGAGTAATCCCTTATAACTTGGAGGAAAGTGTCTTGTTTGATAAAACCGGACCGAGGCCATATCTGGATGAGATTTTATCAATTCCTTTGGACTATGTTTGGCCAACAAATCAGGAACCATCCAGTCTGGAACTGCAGTCCGGGGATAAAGAAATTCCTGATCAATGCCATGTAAACACGGATCATGGAATCCAGGATCACGCAATTGAGGATAGTGATGCCGCCTATGGATTCCATGTTTATCTATCTCATCTGTACGCACACTCCATGAGGCAGAAACAGGCATCGGCAAGAGGAGAAGTGCCGGCATTTTGAAATTCGAATAATACTCTTCACCCTCTCTGGCCGACGTCCATTGATTCACCAACTCCTTTAGAGTCAGACCTGAAGCCACTGATTGACCCCATTGTTTCAAACTTTCTGGGATGTCCACACCATCAGAGGAAACAAAGTAGACGAGGAAAATTTCTCGTAGAGATGTCATACATGCTTCCATAACCTTTCGATAAGTCGGCGCGTGCCATTGAAGAATTTTATTGCCAAAGGTCTGCCATACATCTCCATGCGAGTTGATGACGTATGCCCCTTCATTCCTGTAAAAGTTATAGGCCGTCCTGTTGTTGACTGGGTGAAGCCCAAAAAAAGAATCACCAACAGGTACCAATAGATGCCCTGCAGCGAATGAGTCCATCAGATAACTCATAGCCCTGGCCTCGTAGATCAAGGCCCGTTCAAAAACCTTATCCATCCTGTCCTTTTCTTCACCAGCGATTTTGGCCCAACGAAAGGCAACCCAATGATGGAGGAAGTAATTGACGATGACATTCTGATCTGACAGCTCGGCTGAAAAGGCTGGAGGCAAAGAATCGCCTGTTTTTTGGGCTCTGGCTGAAACTGTCTGACTGTGCTCGTTCCATACCTTCTCTAAGAAAGCGGCAGATAAAGGATTGAGTTGCTCTAAAATCGTCTTTCCCCTTCTCTGATATCTGGCTGCGGAAGAATCCTTCCCGGCAAACTGGGCACAGACTTCTCCAAATGTCTTCTCCTGGGCGAGATTATTTCCGAGGAAAGTTAGATTCCAGTCGGCAAGGAGTGCTTCGAGCGCCCGATCTGCTACGATGCGATGTTCTTCTCTCTCCCAGGTAAAAGCCACTGCTGGAAGGACAGCGATGAAACAAAGGAGTAAAAGATTTATTTTGAGCGGCTTTTTCATTAGATTAAAGCCCCGATCTCCAATTCTTCAGGAGAAACTCGATAACATTGTTGGCCATGATGTCTTCGACAACATCTTCGTCATTGTCGAATTCTTGGAGAAGCAGTTTACGGAGCCTGTCGATCTCACTCAAATCGGACATCTCCTTGGGACCTGTGATGTATCCAGAAAAATCGCTGCCTATTCCGATATTCTTGTGTGTGCCACAGATTTTTGTAACATAACGGATGGTTCGCACCACATCCTGAAGAGATCCGTATTCCTTGGCCATATTCAGACTGTTGTAATTCGAGAGCACGAAAGGATACAGGATGATGCCCACCATTCCTCCACACTTGGCTATTTCTTGGATATGCTCGTCGTAAAGGGAGTAAGGATGATCGCCCAGAGCTCTCACAGAGGAATGAGTGGCCACCAGAGGCTTAGTCGACACTTTGAAGACATCCTCGATGGCGGCTGAGGTGGCATGGATGACATCGACGATGATACCCAGTCGTTCCATCTCCTTGATGATCTCGGCTCCAAACTCGCTCAATCCTTGATTCGGCCAGCTGCTGTTTGAATCCGGGAAGAATGGCAACGGATTGGCAGAAGAAGCGATGCCCTTGTTGAAGAAATGGGTGATGGTCATCAGGGCCACACCACGATCGGCGAATAATTCCAATGGCTCTAGACTTCCTCCCAAAGAATGGCCGCCTTCTACGGTGTGGATAACAGCAACTCGAAAATTTAGATTCCCTCGAGGGACATCTAACAAATCCTCCAGTTCTTTGTAATTTCTTGCCAGCTTGGCATAAGGTGCAGCCGGACCAGCAAGCTCTTCCTCAAGCAAGTCCATCATCCGTATGGCGTTCTTGGGTGCCTCCGGATAGGGATCGGTGGGCATGGATAGGATCTCATCCATGACGTTGTAGTGACCCTCGCAGACCAGGTCGATACCGGCTTGATGAGAGCGCTTCCAGTCGACCCGAGTCTTGTTGAAAAACTTGGCGGCTATCTTGGCGAGAAAAGGAGATCTAACAGCAGGCGGAGACAGCAGATTCCAGTCATTTATAGTACTGTGAACATGCAAATCAGCGAGAACTCTCCGCTGGTGTGTTGGGCGCACAATTTTTGCAATGCGATTCGAAGTCTCTTCGCACAGATTCTCAAGAGATCCGGCTGTGATCAGGCCAGCGCAGGAGAAGAGAGTTGAACGCAGGAACTGGCGTCTAGAAATAATGGCCATTTCTATATCATGCTTCCCATTTCCCAGAAAAAAATATCACAAAGATACTAGATTGACAATATCTGGCATATAGAATTTGGTGTTTTTATTGGTGTAGTCCTAATTTGACTTGTACTACATATTAAAATGCATGTACTAGTGGTGAATTACTTTTCTTTGGGCTGGAAACCGATGCGGTCAAAGGGATTAACCACACTGGTCGTGATATTGCGCAGATGAGAGTTGATCCGTTTCAACCAACGGACATACAGGACAAGCGCCGCTGCATCACCCGGACGGATATTGGCATCCTTCTCTTTGACAACATCCACGACCGTATCATCACAGGCATCGTTGACCCAGGCATATTTCTCCAGGAGTTCGAGGGCCAAATCCGCATCTCCCTCTTCAAAACATTTTTTAGTTTGGATAAAACTGTCTTCCACCGCCGCTTCGATACGCGCGATTTCATCCTCGAATTCTCCTCCACGCAGCTTTCCGGGATGGTCAAGGGCCAGCTCCACCATATTCTTGGTATAGTCTCCGATACGCTCGATATCGATGATGATACTGACCAAGGCCAATCCCGATGGTAAGTCAGCCGTACCCCGAACAGCCAGATGATTGAACACCATACGCCGGACTTCACGTTCATAGCTGTTGACCTCTTTGTCCGTCTCCTTTACCTTCAAGTCGATCTCACTGTCCTCCCTGTTCCTCAGAGATTCTCTTGCTTCCATGTACATCGCCCGAGTGATTTCCAGCATATCGAAGGACCGTTGATAAGCCCTGTCCATCAATGTATCTTTTTTGAAAATCGCCAGCCATTTTTTAAACATAGGTTCCCCTCCTTATCTAAAGATTGATATCAGTAATATAGGTATTAGAAAAAAGACGATAACAATATAAAAAATGGCAATGAATTTATGTCGAGTGACTATACCAGCAAAACTCTCAGCTATTGTGATCGGGACAATCTTGAGCGGATACCAGATGATGATACCTGATATGTTGAATAGAAGATGAGAAAAGGCAACGATTATCGCCGCCAGATTGCCAGTCACAAGGGCAGCTAAGATCGCTGTCACTGTGGTTCCGATGTTTGCTCCTAGAGTATAAGGGAATATCTGCACCAGAGTCAACAAACCGGCGCCCGCCATGGGAACAGCCAGCGAGGTCGTAATCGAGCTGCTCTGGACCATGGCCGTCAGCAGCAATCCCACCAGAAAAGCCCTCGGGGCGGTCTTAAACAGGTAACGGTCAAACCAGTCTTCGGCTTTTGTAACCACCAGAACCTTCAAAGACTTCACCATTCTAGTGAGGGCCAGAATCAGCAGGATGAGAGAAAGAGTTAAAAGGATCCAGGGATAGTCGCTTATCAAGCCTTTTAGAATTTCAACGGGAGGTTTAGTCAATGCCTTGACCGGACTTAAAAATTTCAGACCGCCGATATTCTGGAATTTCTCTCCCAAGAATGTGGCTGCATATCCTAGAAAATTTGTAAAATACTGCAGCGGAAACAGAACCAAAACAGCAAGAAGATTAAAAAAATCATGCACGACGGCCGCTGATAGTCCCCGCCGGAATTCCATATCGCGTCTTATTTGAGACAGAGAGACGAGTGTATTCGTCACCGAGGTGCCGATGTTGGCCCCCATGATTATAGGGATAGCATTGGCCACGTTCAACGCCCCGCCAGCGACCAATCCAACAACAATCGAAGTCGTTGACGAAGAAGACTGGATAATAGAAGTCGCGAGGATCCCGATGAATATCCCGACCAAGGGGTTGGTGGTGGTCGCAATCAGAGTCTCGGCCAGCCCTTTCCCGAACATTTTGAGAGAGGTGCCCATCAGTTCCAAGCTGAACAGGAATACATACAGGAAAAACAGCAAGAAAATGAGGTTGAACAGAGTGATATGACGTTGATAAAAGCCTTTAAGTGAATTCATCGAGACCGGTTTATTTCTTAGATCTTTTCTCTCTGGCCAGTCAAGAAAAGCTTATATCACAGAGTTTTTGTTGAGTCAAAATCTATCCCGAGAAACCTCATGTTTCGTGCTCTTCTTACGCTTTGACATCGCTTATTCTCTCTGCTAAAACCATATGGAAGAAATCTGAATAACGAACCAAAAAGACGAGTTTTTCCTCCAAAAAAGGAGAAATAAATGAGATGGAAGCAATTCCTCACACCAGTTAAATCGGTAAACTCTGACGAAGTTAAGGACTACATCTCGAAGCATGAAGAAGGAAAATATGTGCTCCTGGATGTACGGCAGCCTCATGAGTATGAGAAAGAACACATCCCTGGAGCCAAGCTAGTCCCTCTTCCTGAGCTGACCGATCGCCTCGACGAACTCGATAAGGAAGAGCCGACCATCGTCTACTGTGCCGTTGGCGGACGAAGCCGGATGGCCGCCCAACTCTTATCAGGAAAAGGATTTAAGGCTGTCATGAACCTCAAAGGGGGCATTGCATCCTGGCAGGGGCAGAAAGCTGTCGGTCCTTATGAATTCAAGGCCATACCCTTCGACGAAAAGGCCCCCCCCCAAAATATCATCACCTTGGCTTATGGGCTTGAACTGGGTCTTGAAAGCTTCTACCTTAATTTATCCTCCAAGGCAAAGGATGAAGATCTCGTTTCTCTCTTCAAAAAGCTCGCTTCTTTTGAAGAAAAACACAAGAAGAAACTACTCACACTGTACTCAGGCATTGCCCCATCAGGTGAGGATAAGAAGTCATTCGAGAAAAGCCTAGCATCCGAGATCATGGAGGGCGGATTCACGACCGAAGAATTCATCCAATTAAACCGTCCGGCCCTAGAATCTATCCAGGATGTCATCAACCTGGCCATGATGATCGAAATCCAGGCTCTTGACTTGTATTCACGCTATGCCGACAAAAGCCAGGATAAAAAATCTAAAGATATTTTTTACCAGCTTGCTGAGGACGAAAAAATTCATCTGAAAAAATTGGAGGGACTTTCGGCGCCTCGATCTCTGGAAACTTCCGCCTTTTAAGAAAAAAAAGGGAATGGCCCCCTTTTTTTCACATTCCTGCGTCATTCCCGCATAAGCGGGAACCCCGGGCTAGGAAAAATGTCATTCCCGCGAAAGCGGGAATCCAGGGATATAATAGACTCTCATCATGATAGATAGACCTGGTTTCCTGCCTGCGCGAGAAAAAGCCTGGATCCCTGCTTGCGCAGGGATGACGGAAAGTGAGCAGGGATGATGGAAAATGAGCAGGGATGAGCTTTATTTTACTGGATTCACGCTTACGCTGGTAGCAGGTACAGTGATGAACTTTATTTTACTGAGTCTCCATTTCCAAGGGGACGAGCCTGGAATTTTTTCATGAATTTCTTGTCTAAATAGTTTTTATAAAAGAACGCGACTCTCCCATCAAAGACAAGATTTTGGCGGCAGAAGATGGCTTTCCCATCACCTAGGTTAAAAATGAGAAGATAAATCTTCTGGGGATGGAAAGCCTGCATCTCTTTGCCTTCCAGAGCCGCCAGCAAATTATGGTAAAGGACCGGGTTCTGCTGGACGGCATAAACCCCTACTTTATCCAAAGGACGATCCATGAGATTGACACAGTCTCCACCTCCGAATATCTGAGGGTACTTGATGCTCTGAAGATAAGGATTAATGAGCAAGGCTCCGTCTCCATCTGTGGGCAGGCCAGAGTCTTTAAAGACAGTCGAGGGTCTCACGCCAACAGCAAAAACGGCTAAATCAAAAGAAAACATCTGCCCTTCCCGGGAGACCAATCGCCCATTCTCTAATCGATCTATATAAACTCCTTCCCTCAACTCAATCCCGCGACGCTTGAAGGACCGCAGGGCCAGACTTCTCGCTTTCGGCGGAAAACGGGAGAGAATCTCATCCCCGGAAAGCAAAGTGATTTCAGCTTTTTTCCTTTCTTCACTTAAGACTCTCCAGATATTGCCCGTTATTTCCACTCCTGCTGCTCCCCCACCCACGACTCTGATATTCATCGGTCCTTTCCCTATCATCTCCTTAATGAGATTTCTCGCTCTCCAAAGATTCTCGATAGGCTTGGCGGGCAGGATATGTTCGGCTCTCTCTCCTAAAAAATCTATAGGGACAGTGCTCCCGATATTGAACGAGACGACGTCATAACAGATTTTTTCGCCTGATTCCAGCTCTAGATTCTGTCCATCAGGATCGATATGCCTGACTTTCCCTTGGATGAATTCCGCTCCCCGATTCTCTGCAGTTTTTTTGATGTGGAATCTGATCTGTTCTGGCTTGTATGTTCCTCCCAGCATGCCAGGTCCCATTCCTGAGTAATAATGAAAAGGGTTTGGCCCTATAAGGGTAACTCGATGACCACGCTTAACGAAGACGTCGATATTTACCAGTACAGTCATGTGAGCATGTCCGCCGCCCGCTAAAACCAAGTGTCCCCCCATTTCAACCTTCTTGCTTCCACTCATCATTTCTATTTGGTGACTTGCTCATCCTCTCTAATTTTTCCTTCCAGCTCTTTTAAAAATGATTATCAATAAAATTCTCTTAAATTAGAAGCACCAGAAACACCAAAGAAACGACTCTCACCGATTACGATTCTTCACCTCTATAAATGATGCCGAATTTGGCCTACTTTACCAGCTTAGCGGCAATACTGGCCACCCATGTGCCCTGAACGCGGGCGGCCTCGAGCTCATTTTCGCTCGGCATCCGTTCGCCTTTCCCCCCGGCTATCGTCGATGCACCGTAGGGAGAGCTCCCGGTGATCTCATCGATCCTCATCTGCCCCTTAAATGAATAAGGCAAGCCAACAACAATCATCCCCAGATGAAGTAAAGTGAAGTGAAAAGATATGATGGTCGACTCCTGCCCTCCGTGTTGAGTGGCGCTACTGGTAAAAACACTACCCACTTTCCCGACGAGTTTATCCTCGGCCCAGAGATTTCCAGTTGCATCTAGAAACTGGCGCATCTGCCCACACATGTTTCCGAATCGCGTGGGTGTGCCGAAGATGATAGCATCGGCATCGCTAAGCCTCTCCAGACTACATACAGGTACATGAGCCATAGATTTTTGGGTCTCAAGAGCTCCTAATTTTCCCAAGATCTCTTCTGTAAGTGTCTCTGGAACCCGGTACATTTCGACATCAGCATCATCGACGGATTTGGCTCCCTCGACGACAGCCTCGGCCAAACGATGGACATGTCCATACATAGAATAATAGACGACCAAAATTTTTATTTTTGCTTCCTCCCTTTTTGGAGACTTTCTCCTGGGATCAAGAATTTTTTCGGATTAACGTCCATATCAATAAAGTTGTCAGCGCTCTCCATAAGCTTTTGGGAACAGGATTTCTGGAAGGCCATGATCTCTACAAAACATCCTACAGCGTGTTTAAGGTGCTCGACCAGAGGAACAAAATCACCGTCGCCGCTGACAAGGATGACAGCATCCAGTTTGGGTGCAAATTCGATCATATCTACGGCAATGCCAATGTCCCAATTCCCCTTCTTGGCTCCGCCAAAAAAAACCTGGAGATCTTTGGTCTTCACTTCGTAGCCTTGGCCTTTGAGAGCTTCGAAAAAACTGCCCTCATCTTTTTCATCGGCCTTGATGACATAGGCGATGGCCCGAATAAGGCGCCGCCCTCTGACGGCTTCGCTGAGTAAGGTTCTAAAATTGACTTTTGATTTGTACATATACTTTGCCGAATAATACAAGTTCTGAACATCGACATAAACACCCACTCTCTGCTCTTTGTAAATGTTGGAAGTCGTTTTACTGCTCATTAGAGCACCTCTCGATTGAATTTCCCTTTTAAGCTTATATAAAAGAAAATGCTGATGTCAATTTGGATAGGGGACCGATTGCAAAAATTTATAAAACCAGTTGAGCACACGGTTCATAACATCGATCCGATGCGTGTATTCTCTTATCCCGTGCGGCTCTCGAGGATAAATGACCAGCTTGACCTTTGCTCCATAATGTTTTAGAGCCGAATAAAATTGGTATGCCTGGGAGACAGGCACCCGCAAATCCCTTTCTCCGTGGACAATCAGGATCGGAGTATTAACCTTGGAGGCGTAAGTGAGGGGCGAATTCATCCGGTAGATTTCGGGATCCTCATAAGGAGACTTGACGAAATAACCGAGGGAAAACGAAGGTTCATCCGTAAGGGCATACTCAGTTGTCAAATCCGCCACTCCGGCTCTGGCGAAGGCGGCCTTAAACCTGTCAGTGTGGGCAATAATCCAGAAGGTCAGATAGCCTCCATAGCTTCCTCCACCAACGAACATCTTCTCCTCATCGACCCAACCTCTCTGGATCAAATAGTCCACGCCACTCATCACATCGCTCATCGGCCCTTCACCCCAGTTGCGCACGTTGGCCATCATCCAATTCATCCCCTTCCCTGAGCTGCCTCGGAAATTCGGGAGAAGAACCATATACCCTTGAGCAGCGAACAGCTGAGCCCAGTTGCTGATGTGGGCTCCCAGACTCCAGTTATAAGCCGGCCCCCCGTGCAGCCAGACCACAAGAGGTGATCGTTTTTCCGGAATAAAACCGATAGGCTTAACAACAATACCCGAGACTAAGGCTTTATCCTTGGAATTTTCCCATTCGATTTCCTCCACTTCACCCAATTTTATTTTGTTCAGATCATCATTAAAGAAAGTGAGCTGCTTCCTGTCTGTCCCATCTGTCCTAGAAACCCAAATGTCTGGAGGACTTGTGCGTGATTCGCTGAGAAAGGCGGCGTGTTCTCCATCGGAACTGATCGTCCAGGTCCTGGCCCAGTAGGGAATAGTCGAGTGGTTCATCTCGAAAAGCATCTTCACCTTTTCTTGGCGGTCGACAGAGATCAAGTTGTGACGCGTCCCTACAGCCACAGAGGCCAGAAACTCATCCTTTTTGGGATGCCAAACGATATCCCAGACATTACCCTTGTAATATTCAAGAAGATCGATGGATTCGCCTCCCTCTGTAGAGATAATCTTGGGAATCCCTCTTTCCTTAAACTCACCTACTGGTCCCATGAAGACAATCCATTCTCCGTCCGGTGAGAAGGAGGGGGGCGCTTGAGCGTTGGTTTTGGTGACGAGGA
>CAYFXE010000007.1:39053-42570 GCA_964347035.1 uncultured Eubacteriales bacterium
ATGGCAAGAGTGACCTCGTCCTGGATGGAGAAGACGTCCTCGAGCTCGCGGTCGTAGCGCTCGGACCAGAGGTGGTATCCGCTGGCCACATCGATCAGGCTCAGATGACTCTGGTATTCCATACCTTCTGCTGTCGGCATAGGAGAGGCCAGGACTACGATTTTCTGGCTATCTGGAGACCAGTTAAAATGCCAGATGGTCATTTCTTGCTCGGTGAGGATTCGCGTTTTTCGGCTCTCCACATCCATTATCCAGAGGCGGATTTGTCTAAAATCTTCGTCGACAACGATCGCATCATCCCCTTTCTTCTGGCGGTCAATCTCCTCTTCTGTCCGAGGTTTGTCCATTAAATAGGCAATCATTTGACCATCGGGTGACCATTTGAAAGATCTGATGGAACTCTTCTCTTCGGTCGTCTTCTCTAACTTAGCCGACTTAAGAGCATAAAAATAGATCTGGGCATTCCTCTCATTGTCTCGCCTGGAAAGAAAAGCCAAAACTTCCCCGTCCGGAGACCAGCAAGGAGAAGTGTCTGACCCAGGATTTTTGGTGAGTTGTTCAAGCAAATTTCCGTCTCTGGACACAATCCAGATGTTCGAGTCAGACCTCTTATCATCACCAAACTGACTGACGACAAAGGCCACCCGATCACCGTCAGGAGAGATCTGAGGATCAGAGATTCTCTGGAGATGCAGGATGTCTTCTGGAACCAGAGGACTTTTATTTTCAGAAACAAACAAGCTGTTTATCAGGAAAAACAAGGCGAAAAAACAAAATATGACAACTTTTGCCCTTCTCATTTTATTCATTCTTACACCCTCCTCTCTTCGAAAAGACGAAACCCATTTTAAGTGTTGCTCAACACAGAGTCAATCTGGAGGGAAACTTTATGTCCAAAGGGTAATTCAGATGGGTTTCCTGTGGGGAATCATAAAAGAGGCGGGAAAAGAAATTTTAGGATAAAGCGCTCGACCGATTAAAAGGCAATCTTAAACTCGGTCCCTTTCTCTCTAGATAGCTCAATATTCCCTTCGATCTGGCTCACCAGATCCGTCACCAACTGCATCCCTAAAGTTTCAGTGTTCTGGAAATCCAGATCCTCGGGAAAACCGACACCGTTGTCTTTGACGATAAGGCTTGTCTTTCCCCAGTTGTTTCCGTTCATCCTGACCGAGATCTCCCCCTCTTGACCATTCGGGAAAGCGTGTTTTAGCGAATTGGAGACAAGCTCATTAACGATCAACCCACAGGGTATAGCCTGGTTGATATTGAGGAAGACTTTGTTCACATTAACTTTGAGTTGAACTCGTTCCATTCCAATCCTGTACATGGAAAACAGATGAGTGGTCAGCCGCTCGATGTAATCAGCAAAATTAATCCTGGACAGATCTTTAGACTGATACAGAGATTCATGAATCAGAGCCATCGACCGGATGCGATCCTGTCCGACATTAAAGATATCCAGAATCTTCTTGTTCTTGATTTGTTTCGATTGCAGTCTCAGGAGGCTGGAGATGATCTGCATGTTATTCTTCACCCGGTGATGAATCTCTCTCAGCATGACTTCCCTCTCTCGGAGTGAAGCCTTGATTTTCTCCTCTGATCGCTTCCGTTCTGTGATGTCTCGGTAGATAGCGTAGATAGCAATTACTTGGCCGTCGACGATGATCGGTGAACCTAGAACGGAGACATGGATGAGACTTCCATCCCTACGTTGACGGATGGCTTCGAAGTTCACATTCTCTCCCTCAGCCACCTTCTTGGTGATCGAATGTCCTTCCAGGAATTCCTTTCTCGGCATGACCTGTTCATCCACATTTCTCCCCAGTAAATCGTCTCGGTCATACCCGAACAACCGCGTGAACTCGCTATTGACACTCAGAATCTTGCCCTCTCTATCCGCCATAACGATTCCTTCTTGAGCGCTTTCAAACAGCTGATCAAGATGAGCTTTTTCTAATCGCATTTTCTCTTCCGCTTTCTTCCGATCAGATATGTCTCGGTTAATGCTCAAAATGGCCTTCTGTCCTTTATAATCCACTACAGCCGCATTGATCTCTAAATATATTTCGGAGCCATCTTTTTTATAATGGACCGTCTCAAAACTGTGGAAGGCCCCCTCCTCCAGAGCCTTCTTTATACGTGTTTTGCCCAGAGCAACATCCTTAGAAATGTCCTCGAGTGACATCCCGAGGAATTCGTCTCTTGTGAATCCGTACATCTCACAAGCCCGAGGATTGACGTTGAGAATGATCTCATTCTCAGGAGCAAAGACAAAAATTGCATCATGGGCATTCTCGAACAATCCTCGATAATCCTTCTCGGCCTGCTTTAAGGCTTCCTCGGCCTGCTTCCGCTCTGAGATATCACGGGCCATCACCAGAAGTTTTTTCAACCTCCCCTTTTCATCCCTGATAGGATTGGATAGAACCTGCCCCATGCATTTCTCTCCTTTTTTTGTCACGAAAGTGAGCTCGTATACAGGCTCATCTTCGCCAAGAATCATTTGATGTAGATTTCTCTCTAACAGGCTTTTACTTTCCTCCGACAATAACGGCAGCTCCATGAAATTCTTTCCGATGATTTCCTCTGGTTTGTATCCCAGCCAGTCGTAGAGCCTACGAGTCACATCTAAAACATTCCCTTGTCCATCCACGATCCCGATAACTTCGGGCGAACATTCGAATATTCTTCTGTATTGCTGTTCGTTTTTGAGAACTTCCTCTTTTATATTTTTGTTTTTTTTATGTCCTGATAATTCTTGGTTTGGATATCGGCCGTTTTTTTCCATATTCACTTTCCCTTAGACCTCTTGGAAGCTTAAAAATGGCAGAGATTGACCTTATCTTTGGATAGACTCTTCTCCTTTTTTTTCATATCCTGAGAATATTCTTCCAGAGGACCGCGGACAGGACAATCACCCTTTCGGATGAATCAGCAGGTGAAATTCTATATTCGTTTCTAATCTAATAAGGGGATTTAAGGGGGGAACAGGGGAGATAGGTTAGAATCCATATCTTGCACCAATCTCTATTCCCCATATAAGATTCCACCCCTGGGCAATAATCGTTCCCCCCATATCACTTCCTTCATACGACGAATAAAAGCTAAACAGACTTGCTCCCAGAGCCGTGACAAAGGCTCTCAAATCTATCCCGAGAGGAAAGCTTTTGAATAAATAAAAGCTAAATCCCCCGCCTGCTTTCACGGCTATATCCTCAGCTGAACGAATCTCGATCATATATCCAAATTTCTCTTCTTTTTCTTTTTCTCCCTGAATCAGACAGAACCCAAGACCGATGAATCCATAAGGAATGACAGCCCCCCCTGATTTTCGCGCCTGAAAGACAGCATTTAAAATTACGGAAGTTACGCTCCATGGAAGCGAATGTTTTGTATACCTGTTTCGTAATCCGGGATTTTTTGGAATCAAGGCATACCTAGCCTGATAATTTGCGCTTTGATGGCTTATATCTCCTCGAAGACCAAAGTGAGGACTGAAATTATACTGGATACT
>CAYFXE010000007.1:42580-61182 GCA_964347035.1 uncultured Eubacteriales bacterium
TCAGGTTGTAGATAGTTTTCAAAGTAATTTCCTGCTCTAAGCTATTCATCCTTCTCCAAGTAGATGTAAAAGAACGGTCGGCGTGCATTCTCGTATAGTGAAACACATCAGATGGCCAGCGGCTTATTCCCACAGTAAACCCAAAACTGTATTTTTTCTCTGTGGCCTCAACAGAGCTTTGAAGCAAAAAAGAGAAAATGATGCCGGCAACAATAGCTGAGACTTTTTTCAGTCTTATTTTTCTAAAAGATTGGACAATAAATGACGAAATAGCAAATCCCCTGTTTATTTCCTTCAACATCAATGGAGCAAAAGTCGTGCCAAATTAAACAGGGGAGCTATGATAAATTTTATCTTCTTCTTGTCCTCCAACGATGACAGATGGAACGAAAAAGAGAAGAAAGTGGATATAAGATTGACTCTCTTCCTCTCTCGATGTTATATTCCATAGTCTAGAATCAATGGCCATCACCTTAGAATGATGCAAAAAAAAAATTTTCCCCTACTAGTCCTACTTTTTTCTATCATCTCCTTATCGTGTTCAGAAAAAAAGTCCTCCTCTGATCTTCAGGCGAGGCTCGATAGTTTTTTCCAGAAGGACAAAGTCACCATTGCTGTTACCGACTCCGGGCTCGGAGGACTGTCCATCGTCGCCGAAGCTGCAGAGAGATTTAAAGGAACAAATTTATTCAAGGGTGTCGACCTCCTTTTTTTTAACGCTCTTTTTTCCAGCGAAGGGGGCTACAACAGCTTGAAAACAAGGGAGGAAAAAGTTAAGGTTCTTGACAGTGCTCTCCATAGTCTTGAGAAAAACTATCAGCCGGACCTTATCCTTATCGGCTGCAACACTCTGTCTGTCCTTTACGAAGACACTGGGTTTTCACAGCAAACATTCATCCCGGTGGTCGGCATCATCGATTCCGGTGTTGAGCTTATCGAGCAGAGCTTAAAAACATCACCTGAATCCAGTGTCATTGTGTTCGGCACCCAGACGACTATCGAGGAGGGGACATATCAAAACACACTGGTCGAAAGGGGGATTTTACCAGACCGAATTATCTCGCAAGCCTGTCCAGAATTGGTCAACTATATCGAGAAGAATTTGGCTGGTGATGAGACCGAAATGCTGATATCCGCTTATGTGGATGAGTCCCTCCAAAAAGTCAAAGACCTCCATGAACCTATTCATGTGAGTCTCAACTGCACCCATTTCGGGTATGCTCTCGATTCTTGGAAGGATGCATTTGCAAGTTATGGAATAAAACCTCTGTCTTTCCTCAACCCGAACATAAAAATGATCGATTTCCTCTTCCAGTCTCAGAGAAAGGATCGGGTGGAAGGAACAGATGTCTCCGTCTCTGCAGTTTCCATGGTTGAAATCAGTGAGGACAGAATCGATTCTATCGGAAGCTGGCTTCGTGAGATCTCACTCCAATCGGCAGAAGCCCTTAGGACCTATAAGCTAATACCAGATCTCTTTGAGTGGAAAAAATTCGTAAAGGGAAGAGACTAGCCTAGGATTCTCAACTCTTTGTCGCCCTTGACGACTTCCCCTATTACCCAGGCTTTCTCTCTCATTTTATGGAGAAGGGAGAAGGCATTAGGCGCGGCTTTCGAACCGATGATCAGGATCATCCCGATGCCCATGTTGAACGTCCTGAACATCTCCCTTTCGCTGACTCGCCCTTTCTCTTGAATCTTCTGAAAAATTCGGGGGATTTTCCATGAGCCTTTTTCTATCTCGACTGACAAGCCCAACACAAAAACCTGCGAGATCGAATTTGTCCTTCGCGTACATCCCCGGCAGCTCGGCGGTTTCGCCGCCGAGAAGGGCGCATCCGGCTGTCAGACAGCCTTTGGTTATCCCTCTCATGAGCTCTAAAAGCTTTTTTTTGTCTAATTTACCGCAGGCGATGTAATCGAGAAAGAAGAGGGGTTCCGCTCCGGTTACGACAACATCATCCGCACACATGGCCACAAGATCCACACCGACCGTATCGTATTTACCCACAAGGTCAGCGACCAGAAGCTTTGTCCCCACACCATCAGTGGAGGAGACCAAAACGGGATTCTTTATTTTTTGGAGGCGAGGCTTGAACAATCCGCTGAATCCCCCGATTTTTCCTAAGACTTCAATGCGATGGGTTTTTCGTATGAGGGGTATGATTCTCTTGATAAACGCATCGGCTCTATCAATATCGACACCTGCCTTTTTATAAGTAAGTGCAATCATTTGGTTCTTCCGGCCTGATGAAAATCACCTGATATATACCACCCCCACACATCCAAGTCAAAATATCGGGGTCAGACCTTCATAACTTTTATAATTGCCATCAACAGGAATTCTCACATCTCTTAATAAAAAAGGAATGGAATGATAAGATGTTCAAAAAGTTTTATTTTTCCTGAATTAACCAGCTACATAGACGCTTATAATTAAAAATATGAAAGTTATGAAGGTCTGACCCCAAAAGATGGAGAAAAATTCTGTTTTTGTGTAACCTTTTAGTAGATGGCAAGTCTATATATGTGAACGCTTAACGCAAGGACCAATAGTGGACCATTCGCAAACAGATAATCAAATCATGTTAGAGGTTCGAGAGGGAAAAGTGGAAAAACTGGCCATTCTTTTCGAAAAGCATCACGTGAAGCTTTTTAACTTCTTCCTCCGTTTAACCGGAAACAGGGGAACAAGCGAGGATCTAGTCCAGGATGTCTTTTACCGTATACTGAAATACAGGACGACTTACCATGATTGGAGCAAGTTCACGGTCTGGATGTACCAAATCGCCCGCAACGCCCACATCGATCATCTAAGAAAGAAAAAGAAAGAAATCCCCCTCGAAGATCAATGGGAAGAGGCCGTGAGTCCGGGGCCCACACCTTCTGAGGAAGTGGAACACGGAGAAGAGATCGCCTTGATGCGGCAAGCGCTCTCCAGACTCCCGCTCAAGAAAAGAGAAATCCTGGTCCTCAGCCGTTATCAAAACATGAAATACAAAGAGATCGCCGAACTCTTTGACTGCCACATCGGGACAGTCAAAACTTACATCCACCGGGCTGTCAAAGACTTAGGCAAGATCTATCTAGAACTCTCAAGGGAGACAGTCTCATGAGATGCCAAGACATACAAACAAAATTCCCAGATTATCTCACAGGAGACATGGACTCAAAAACAAAGAAGAACATTCAGTCTCATATCGCCGATTGCTCAACCTGTAGAGAGGAGTTGGAAAGTCTAAGCTCGATCTGGGCTAAACTGGGTGTGCTCCCGGAGGAACAGCCCTCCAGTGATTTGCGTACTCGCTTCTATTCCATGCTCGAAGCCCACAAACAGGAGCTCGAACAAGAAAAGGCTCCCAGCCGTTTCCGGAAAGCTGTCGAAGGCTGGCTCGAGGGCTGGTGGCCAAGGCGGCCCGCCTTCCAGTTTTCCTTAGCCCTTTTACTCCTAGTCGCCGGATTGGCTGCAGGCTATTTTCTGAATTCCAGAGGACAAGCTCCCCATGAACTGGCTCAACTCCGCCAGGAGGTCCAGAACATGCACCAGATGCTGGCGGTTTCACTCCTAGATCAACAATCTCCCAGTGAGAGAATCAGGGGCATCAACCTTAGTTATGGTATAGAAAAACCTGAGCCTCAGACTTTGACTAGGCTTCTTCGCACCCTGAACAGCGACCCGAACGTCAACGTCCGTCTGGCCGCTGTGGATGCTCTCTACCTATTCCGTGACAACGCGATGGTGCGGGAGGGCCTTGTGGCTTCCCTTCCTCAACAAAACTCTCCGCTGGTCCAGGTATCTCTTATCGACCTAATGGTGGATATTCGCGAGAGGCAGGCCATCGATGCTCTCAAGCAGTTGATCCAAGACGAGGAACTCACCCCTGAGGTTAAACAGCGAGCCGAACAAAGCATCCAGGAGCTCAGTTATTAGAAAGGAGAATCAAGTGAGAAAAGTCTTTGCGATATCAATGATCATCTTCCTGATTCCCTTGATATCTCACTCTACGAAGAGTTATGATTTTGAAGAAAAGGGAAAAATTCAAAAAATATTGAAGTTCCAGGATCCATCCCAATCCGGAGAACTCGTCGTGGACAACGTATTCGGGTCGATCGAAGTCAAAGGGTACGATGGTCAAGATGTCCAGCTCCTCGTCCACAAGACCATAAAAGCCCGGAGCGAAGACAGGATTCAGAAAGCCAAAGACGAGGTGCAACTCGAGATAACCGAAGATGGGAACACCATCGACCTGTATGTGGACGGCCCCTTCCGCTGCCAAGATAAAAGAGGACAGTGGAAGAAGTGGCGGAATCCCGGCTACCAAGTTCACTACGACTTCGAAATCAAGGTGCCCTACAAGACAGATGTTTACCTCAAGACCGTAACTGAAGGAAATATCCTAGTTCAACACGTAGAAGGCGAATTCGAGGTCAAGAATGTCAACGGACGTGTTGAGATGACAGATGTGGCCGGTTCAGGGGAGGCGCACACGGTCAACGGAAAAGTGGAAATTCTCTTCAGCCAGAACCCAGAATCCGACTGTTCCTTCCGCACGGTCAACGGGACGATCAAAGTCTCCTTCCGTGAGAATCTTTCGGCCGATTTTCGTCTCAAGACATTCCACGGTGACGCCTACTCCGACTTTCCCTTCGAATACCTTCCCCTAAAACCCGCCAAGCAAGGCCGTCATCAGGGAAAATACACTTACAAAAGTGATCGTTTCACCGGTGTCCGCATCAGCCGAGGCGGACCCGAAATCAAGATGGATACCCTGAACGGGGATATCCTTATCACCAAAAGAAAATCATGATTATAGGAGGATAAAAAATGAAAAAGCTCAATATCGTTATTGTTTTGGGTTGTCTAGTCCTGATCGCAGGTGTTTTTTCCTTCAGCCAAGAAGGTAAGGCCGACAGGGCTACTGTTGCTTTCAGCGACCCCTCGAAGCCCGGATTCCTCGAAGTCGGAGTCCATAGAGGCTCGATCACCGTTAAAGGATACAACGGAAAGGAGGTTATCATCGAAGCCAGAGCCATAACCAGGAAGCTCAAGGACCTCGATGAAGAAGCTCAATTAAGAAAATATTCACGCGCCGACAGAATATACGCCAGAGCCCGAACCAGGGAAAAAGATGAAGAAGAAAAAGCAAAGAAAACCGAGGGGATGCGTCTGATTCAAGCTCCCCTGGTCACAGGACTGTCGGTCGAAGAAGAGGATAACAAGATGGAAGTGGATGTTTCTTCGTTGAGACAAGCTGTGGATTTGACGCTTCAAGTGCCATATTCGACATCGCTCGAACTCAGTTCTCACACCGACGGTGACATAACAGTCGAAAACATCACTGGAGACATCGAGGTGAATCATCACAACGGAGCACTAAACCTCACGGGCATATCCGGGACGGTCGTGGCTCATACTTTTAGCGGAGACGTCACCGTAACATTTACCAAAGTTACTCCCGATAAGCCGATGTCTTTCAGCAATTGGACAGGCGATATCGATGTCACCCTCCCCTCCAGTGTCAAAGCGACCGTCAAGATGAAATCCGAACACGGAGAAATCTACAGCGATTTCGATATACAGATTGATACAACTGTCCAAAAAATCGAGAAGGATGAGCGCTTAGAGGGAGGTAGATACAAGATCAGCTTCGACAAGTACATCGTGGGCAAGATAAACGGCGGCGGTCCAGATTTCGTGTTCAACACCTACAGTGGAGATATTTTGATCAGAAAGACAAAATAGAGTTTTGAGTTTCGGGGTCAGACCTTCATAACTTTTATAATTTTTATGATACGAAATGCTGGAAAGTCTCAATAAACAGAGATAGTAGCGGAAAAACCTCAGATGATCGTCCCTCATCCAGAAATAGTTACAGACAAATATAAAACAATGAAAGTTATGAAGGTCTGACCCCGTCTTTTTTTTCTCTAAGGAAAGCAATCATTTTGGGCACAGCCAAGGGCACAACATCGGGAAGCATCTTCGGCATCAGGTTATCCATCACTTTGGGCATCATCTCGGGCATCTGTTCTAACATATAATCTGGCATCTGTACCTTCTGGGCCACCCGGTCGAGCATAGTGGGCATCACTTTAGGCATCATCCCAGGTAAAAGCTTGGGAAACAGGACCGGAAACACCGGTTTCATCATAGCGAACAGGGCATCACCGACAAACCCCAGCTTGCCCACAAACCGCATCATCCCACCCATGCCCAGAGGCATGGCATCGAGGAGCTGGGGCCACATCGTGGACATCAGGTCCGCAAATCCTTGAGGCGTCATCAAAGCGATCATGCCCTCGAAGACAGCCCACTGCCTGGAGACTTCAGGACTCGGGTCTTCGAATTCCTTTCCCAAAGCTTTGCAGGCAAACGCCGCCAGGTCATGGATACCGACAGGAAGATTCTTCTTTTCCTTAGTCACTCGAAACTGGAACTCACAGCAGGGACAAAGGGCCAGAACGGTATCAGCGTTAATCTCCTCGGCCTCATCCAATCTAATTTTTCCTACATTATGAGCGACCGGAGGGTCTTTTATCAGAGTAAGAACACCTCCGCAGCAGTGACCTTCCTGGCGATTGTGAGCCATATCTTCGTATTTAATACCGGGAATTGCCTTGATGATCTCTCGGGGCTCTTCGTACACCCCAGATACACGTCCAATGTGGCATGAGTCGTGCCAGGTCACTTTCTCCTGTATGGAATGAGTGAATTTAAACTCACCGCTCCTTATTTTCTCGGCGACAACCTCGCTGTAGTGTTTGGCCTCGATGTCATACTCTATGCCCAATTTCTCGGCCCATTCAGCATAGGTATGGCGCCACATCATGTCGCAGGCCGGGCAGGAAGTGATAACAGTATCTGCTCCAGCGGCTTTAACTGTTTCTATGTTTTTCCTGATTATCTCCTCGAAGACATCCCACTTGCCGGCTACCAGCATGGGCGTACCACAGCAATTTTCGACATTTCCTAGACAGGTGAAATCAACTCCGGCGGCATCGAGAAGAGTGACAGAGGCTTTGCCGATGTCGTTTTCGACATAAGAAGCCGTACACCCGGCGAAATAGACATTCTTGCTCTTCACTCCCGGACCGTGTTTAGACAACAATTCTTTAGGAAACCAGGATGTTCTGTCCTTGCGGTATCCGGCCCAAATATTCCCCTCTGCCTGAAGGGCAGCAGCCATCATCTCGAACGGAGGAAACGTCATCTCTTTTTCTTCATGGATGAGCTTTCCACGAAGCTTCATCCAGGCCGGTTCGATCGGCAATGCGGCCGAACAGCGCAGGTTGCAGAATTCGCAGGTGGTGCAGACAATCATTGTGTCAACCATGAACTGGTTCCATTTGGCTCTTCCCTCCATGTACTCCCGTAACCAGTACCACTTCCCCCTCGGTGACTGGCTTTCCCAGCCGCGTCCGTAGAACTGATCGCATTCATCTAGGCAGTATCCACACTGAGAGCAGGCATACGCATACCAGGCCACATCAGGAGGAATGCCTCTCACGGATTTCTCAAGGCGCTCCCCCACCCGGGTGACCACGTTATTGGCGAGCGGCCTGACAAGCGGTTCAAAGACAGTGGCCACTCCGAGGGCTTTACCGACAAGACTGCCGTTTACAACCTTATCCGGATTTAATATCCCTCGCGGATCCACCCCCTTCTTGAAAGCTTTGAGCCTTTTTGTCCTTTCCTTTCCCAGGATACTGTCTGCTTTATTCGTGAAATACAGTCCGGTCGCGTAAGTTCGACCTCCGTACTTCTGAGCAATCTTCATGATGGTCAGCACCAGACCAAACACAAAGTTGTAAGAAAATCTCCTCTGGTCGCTGGGGATAAACCCGAGAAGGACAGCTTCTGGGTTTCCATCCCGTCCGTTCCGAATGATGACTCCTTCCTTGACGACAGGTTGGTTGACCTTGTTCTCGATTTCCTCCATGACCTTACCCAATTTCCCGAGGGGAACAACCACTTCAGCCGGAACCAAGGAAGGCCCCAATCTCTTGACCACCATCAACTTAAACCTGTTCTCCCACTCATGAGCAGCTATTCTCTGGGGGAGGATTTCGCCTTCACACTTTTTGACGATCTCAGAGAGTCTGGGAATTATTTTATCCCGATCAGCCTCCCGAAAAGCAAGGGTGGCCACGTAAGCTGCCGGTAAGATCACTTTTTCTTCAACAGGTTTATCATGGTGAGTCATCACGGGCGCCCGGTTTTTCATCTCAGCCATCCTCGGATTGATGAAAACGACAGACCAGATGGGAAGCTTCTCCTCGATAAATTCTTGGAATATCTTGGAAAGCTTGTGGGCGTCCGGACAGGCAAAGGCCGAAACTCCGATATCCGAGAGTTTCTGGATGCGAATGGTTAATTGGCTGATGAGTCCTGTCGTTCCTTCAGCGTCAGCGATAACCTCTAAATCTTCACCAGAAAGCTCTTTGACCTCGCCATTGGGTACCACAACCCGGGCACTGACCACGTTGTCCGCAAACCAACCGTACTCATAAGATCCGATGCCGGCTCCTCCCTGGGCCAGCCAACCTCCTGCCGAGGAGGAAGGGTAGCTTGTAGGGTAAAGGCGTATGGTCAGCCTTTCGGGCATAAGTTTCCGGTCCAGTTGCTCCCAAGTGATGCCCGGCTCTACTGTTACTGTTTCCTTTTCATCATCAACAGAAATCACGTCCTTCATCCTGTAGAAGTCAATCACGATTCCTTTGCGAGAAGGAATGACTCCTCCATAACCAGAGGATCCTTTTCCTCGAGGCACAACCGGGATTTTGTTCTCGGAGGCCCACTGGACCAATTCTACCAATTCTTCTTCATTCTGCGGTTGAACCACAGCGTCTGGGACTGTTTTTCCGATCAGAGGTCTAAAAAGTCCTGGGATGGCAGCGATCTCATGGCTGTACAGGAGTCTTTCTGTCGGGTTGAAGTTGGCCCTCTCCTCGAATTTCTCCTCCAGCCATTTTTTATCTTTCTTGTTTAGCTTTGACATGATTCTTCTCCTTCAAAAAAAATCGTTTTTGCCTTTTTTAGGCTGTAAAGATTTTCCTTGAAGGCTTTATAATAAATTATATTAATATTATAATAACCTCATCAAATACTACAAGATGAAATTACCTGCCTTTGCTGTTTTGTTTAATGAATTGCTACTTTAAATAGAATTCGCTCGCCCCTCAATTCAAATTATGAACACGAAGAGCATTTTCCCTCATCACATTTTTTGCGATAATGACGGCTTTCTCTTCATTTATGATCCTTCTGTCAATAAGCTGGGACAGGGCTATGTAAAGAGCCCTTCTCGAGTTGTTGGCTGCGATCCAGAAGAACACCGGTGTTCCGGCATCGCTTCCGAACATGATCTTCTCCGAAGCTCCCGGGTAAGAAAGCCATTCGTACAGGATCTTCGACAGTTCGTCTTCGTAGATCATCCAGTTGACCGCAGAGAATTCCACGTAGATGTTTCTTTTTTCAAGCAAAGGCTTCAGTTTATCCCAGAAAGGATAGCCGGCATGGAGCATGACAATGCGTGTCTTCTCGAATTCCATGTCCGAGAAAACACTCTCCAAATTTAGAGGATTCGAATCAAGATTCTTCAACGTTGCCGTTGCCCCGAATCCCGTATGAAAATGAACTGGCAAATCGAGTTCCCCAGCCCTCAAGAAAATATATCTGGCAATAAAGTCCTGAAGTCTTTTATACCTCTCCCAGCTCGAAATTTTTCCCACCATACCCTCTTTGAAAATCACGACAGCTTCCGACCTATCTACCTTGTCAAACCAAAGAGTCCTGATATAAGCGCTCCCGACTTTCAAGGCCTTCGCACCATTCTTCTCATAATCAAAGAGAAGCTGGTCGATTAACTCCAAGTAAGCATCCAAATCAATGATTTGGATGTCATGCTTTTTGGACAGTCCTTCTACTCTTTTATAATAGCCTGTTAAGGCTTCTTTAAGGTCGGCATTTATGGATTTTATTAGTGATGGTTCAAGGGGATAAAACAGGGAATCGACAAACGGAACCCAAAGAACTCTCTCCGGATCGAGGTCTTTCTTGGCTGAGCCTGAGTTCGAAAAAACTTTTTCAATCCCACAAATATCAAGCATTTTGTTAAAAGCTTGTCTCTTTCCGCTCTTCCAGAATTCTAAGGAGAGCTTTTCCAGATCAGGCATGTCTTCATCGGAAACGTCATCTTTATCAAAACCATAGATCTTTTTAAGAGCTTCGGCCTGCATCGTATCAAAAACGCCAATTCTTTCTTTTTTTGTAGGCCAGAATGGCCTCCCAATCAAAGGCTCCAAGGTGGGATACCGGTCCCTTTCTTCATATTTGACATGGCCAGCTACAGGATGGGCATGATCATCGATAAGCTGAATTTTTTCAATAATACGGAAGAGCTTTTCGTACTTCATATTTTCCGCTGCCGAACCAGTAAAAATCATGTTCGCAGCGAAAAAGATGAACAATAACTTTAAAAAATGCTGTGTAATCTTCCTCATTCTTCCCTCACGTTTGAACCATAAAATATCACAGTCTGGGATATTTTCAAGTTATAGAGAAGTCCATGACACTGAGAATGTCAGGATGAATGATAGATGGAGGAGGGCCCTCTTGTTGTCCTCTGACGTAGAGAAATCTCCTTTCGATTTATTCCAATCGATAATCTAATTTTGCTTCTTGACTACTCGATCTCCGCCAGAGCCTTGGCGGCATCTTTATACTCAGGATTCAATTCGAGAGCCTTCTTGAACGCCTCCTTGGCTTTATCCATCTCACCTATCTTTTTATAAGCCAATCCGAGGTGATAGTAGGCCTCGGGGAAGGGTTCCTTCTTACAGGCAAATTCAAGATCCTCGATCGCACCGACCAGATCCCCGCCAAAGCCCGGAGGAGCCACCGTGCGCCCCACACCACGGCCGAAATGAGCCATGGCATTGTCTGGATCCAATTGGAGGGCCTTCTCGTATTCCTCCATGGCGCCCATGCCGTATTTCATCATGTCCATCGGATTCCCGGACGAAGCAAGACTGCCCAAGATATTCCCTTTCCAGGCATGGAGATCGGCGTTATTCGGGTCAGCAGCGAGTAAAGAATCCACGACTCCCAGAGCCTCCGAGTATTTTTCCTCTCCAAAGAGCTTTTTAACCTGATCCAAAGAGCCTTCTCCTGCAGCCGTTTTAGACTTCTCTGTCTCTTTCTTCTGAGTGGGTGGTTTATCCTTAGCTTCAGATTTCTGTCCCATTATTTGAGGAAGATACTGGATCAGCATCGGCAACATTTGCATGAAGAAGGACGGCTTTTTTTCTTCCAGTGGAAAAAGTTCCGCCCGAACATCATCTCCCTCGATGACCAAAACGCCGAGAGGGATGGTCTTACCTCCCATTCCTCCCCCGTAGCCCATCATGGCTCCACCGGCACCGATGCCATAAGAAATCTTAGAAAAGGGGATGATAATCGCCTTTCCCTCTTGGATGGGTTTGCCGATGACAGAGCTGACCTTGATGATTGACATCATCTTGTCAAAGCTCATAAAGGCTTCGTCCACGGCTGACTTCCCTTGGGCCATAAGAAGACCAGAGAAAAGAAAAAGCGTGGCTGTCATGACTGCAAAACATCGTTTAATCCTCATCGTAACCTCCTTATTTTCGGGGAATCTTGCCCACGCTGATGAACTTCACGCCGACCTTGCTGATGATGACGAACCCTATCGGCTTGGCGTTTCCGCTGATGTAGAAACCACTGCCTCCCATCATCTGACCTCCAGGAGCACCGCCGCCGCCGCCGCCGAACCCGACTTCAACCATGATGATCGGGATGATTGTCATCTTCCCTACCTTGACGGGATCGCCGACAACGTTTTTGACGTGGAGACCGGTAGAGAGCCGTTCTGTCATACCTTTAGTCATGGTCGAAATGAGATCAGCCGCTTTCTCCTGGGCTTTCGGCTTTTCTTGTGACAAAGACACACTCACCAAGAATAACAGCACGAATACGCCCAGGGTCATAATCGTTTTTCCCTTCAATGTCGCACCTCCTTTTTTGATTGTAATGTTCATTAAAAAATAAATTCATCACATCCGCTATTTTCTCTAGACGCGATGACAATTTATATGAACCCGTCCCTCCCCTGATGTTCATGACGTCTTTTTTTCTTTATATAACACCTTACATTATGAGGAAAAGAAACGGGAAGTTAAAGAAAAATTCATATGCCTTTCCTCGTTGTGTATACGAATGCTGACAAACAAAGTTTTACTCGATATTCAAGATTTTTTCAACAGAAAAAGGTGGTCAGTTTTCAGTGGTCAGTAGTCAGTTATCAGTTTTCGGTTATCAGTAAAGAAATATTTTTTTCTTTAACTGGGAACTATCTTACTGATTCAATTATCATATTTCAGTTTTCAATCATTAATAGCCAAAAAAAAATCTTATCTTAATCTGAGAACTGATGACTGATAACTGAATGACTGAGTTACTGGTTTCGAAAGACTTCATGACGGAGGGTGGCCTTTTTTATTCGCTCCTCCTGGGGAATAACCCCGATACCGGGGGCATTCGGGACTTTGATTGTTCCCTGGGGTGTGATATCCACAGGTGGTTCAATCAAATCTTGGGCATAATATCTTTTACTCGCCGAAAGGTCATTGGGATACTGAAAGTTCGGGAGTGTAGCCAGATGGATGTTATGGGCCCGCCCGATCCCCGATTCCAGCATCCCCCCGCACCAGACAGGCATGGAATGTTCCTGACAGAAATCATGAATCTCCCGTGATTCCACAACTCCTCCCACCCGCCCGACTTTGATGTTGATGATGCGGCAACTTTTCATTTCATTTGCCTGGCGAGCTGTATCAGTAGAGACGATGCTCTCATCCAGACAGATCGGTGTCTGGAGGTTTTTCTGGAGGCGGCTGTGGTCCCACAGATCGTAGGCCGGAAAGGGTTGTTCCAGCATCCGGAGCTTGAAGGCATCCAGCTTCTTCAGCAAATTCCTATCCTCCCATGTATAGGCTCCGTTGGCATCGACCTGAAAGGGGACATCGGAAAATTCTTTCCGGACCTCCTTACAAACGCGAATATCCCAGCCGGGCTTGATCTTGATCTTGATTCTCTGGTATCCCTCCTGGAGAAAAGCCTCGATTCTCTCCAAGAGCTGGGGCACAGAATCCTGGATCCCCACGCTTACACCTGAGGGAATTTCCTCCTTCACTCCGCCGTAGACCTCCCACAACGGAAGACCTTTCTCTTTTCCCAGAAGATCCCAGAGGGCCAGTTCAAGACCAGCCTTGGCCATTGGATGCCCCTTGTATCGTCTGGCTTCGGTGGAGAAATCATTCGGGTGTCCCAGAGACTTTTCAAATACAAGGGGAATCAGGAATTCCTTCAGTACAACCCAAGCCGTGGAGGTAGTCTCATAGCTGTAGAGGGGACTTTGATCAGCTACCACCTCCCCATAACCACAGATCCCATCTCCGAAGACTTTCACAAGGATGAACGTTCGCTTCTCCTCACGGCCCAGGCTTGTCTCAAAAAAATGAACATAAGGCAGTTCCAGAAGATACAGCTCTATTCTGTCTATGTTCATCTCAAAGAAGATTTAATCCTTTCTTACGAGCCAATCTTGCATACAGAGAAGCCACCTTATCGGCCATGGCTTCTGAGGAAAATTTTTTATGAACAGCCCTGTAACCTCTCTCGCCTAGACGCGAAGCCAACTCTCGATTCTCATAGAGCCTGAGAATGGCCTTAGCCAAGGATGATGGGTTTCGAGGTGGAACTAGGAGTCCGGTCTCTCCGTGGGTGACGACTTCGGGAATCCCTCCAGTTCTGGTCGCCACCACGGGGAGGTGGCAGGCCATGGCATCCATGATACTCGTCCCCAGGCCCTCAAGATATGAAGACAGAACGAAAAGATCCAAAGATGATAGGATGCGTGGGACATCCTCACGAAATCCGAGGAAGAAGACAAAATCTTCGACTCCAGAATCCTTGGCTTCCCTCGTGAGTTCTATCCTTAAGGGGCCTTCACCGACGATGATGATCTTGATTTTGGAGGTGTGTTCTCTGAGGATCTTTGCGGCCCGGATGAGATATTTGTGGCCTTTATGGTCGGCTAGATGAGCCACCATCCCCACCAGGAAGTCATCCTCTGCAAACGAGAATTCTCTCCGGAGGTAATCACTCGATAAGGCCTCCTTGTAGGGAGTGAAGTCAATCCCGGAAGAAATGACTTCGATCCGCTCCGGCGGAAGACCGCTCTCCACGAGTACCTTTTTGACACCCTCAGAGATAGCAACAACGGCGTCGATTTGACTCAAGTATTTTTTGCGCGAGAAGTAGTTTTTCTTTAGAGGAAAATCGACTCGTCTGGAGATGACTCTCAGCGGCACCTTGGCCATAGACGAAGCGACAGATCCGACAGCCACGCTATGGGCATCGTGAAAATGGGCCAGACGACACTTCCTGCGGCGCATGGCGAAAGACAACCGAAGGATAGACAGCACATCGAACTCGTTACGGATTTTGATAGGAAGAAGAGGAAGTTCAGCCTCGGAGGCCTTTTTGTGAAGAGGGCTTCCAGGTTGGACAACGAAATAAACAGGAAAACCCTTTCGCTTCAGTTCTTGGACAAGGAATAGAGATTGTCTTTGTCCGCCCCGCCACTCTTTTCCCGCATCAATATGGAAAAGGCTCAATCCTCTCTCCTTTTTTCCATATCTCCTTTAGCTTGGCATAGCGGATGAAGATGGAATACCCGTTGAGAACAGAAATCACCAGGCCAGCAAACCCATCCAGGAAGCCGCCTCGCCAGAAATAGGATTTTGTGAATCTGAAGAAAGGAAGAAAAACCAGGTGATACCATCGACATCTCTTCTTCTCGGCATAAAGCTTCTTGGCTCCAAGATCAGAAAAAGAGTTAATACGCGCCATGTGGTCTTGGATGTTGCGATACGTAAAATGATGAATCGAACCCCTCAGCTTCTCGACTTTTCCCTGAATATCAACTTTTTCGTGGATGTATTCCCCGACCCAGCGGGCTTTATCTTTCCGAAAGAGCCTTAATTTCCGATCAGGGTACCATCCAGAATGACGAATCCACTTTCCTAGGTAATAGGCCTGCCGGGGCATGGTAAATCCCGTGCACTGCGGTTCGTCTTGTTTGAGAGATTGGATTTCATGGCGGAGCTCAGGAGAAAGCCTTTCATCAGCATCCAAAGAAAGAATCCAGGGAAATAAGGCTTGGTCGTTGCCGAAATTCTTTTGATCAGCGAAATTCGTCCACTTCCTCTCGAAAATCTTTTCTGTGTATTTTTTGGCAATTTTGACCGTCTTGTCGCTGCTGAGAGCATCAACGACGATTATCTCTGAGGCAATCCCTTCCAAACTTATTAAGGCCGGTTCCAGCCTTTTTTCCTCATTAAGTGTGATGATGACAGCGGAAATCTCCATTTGCTAAATATTATCATAACTCAGTGACTCAGTCACTCAGTTATCAGTTGTCAGTTAAGAAAAGATACCATTCTTTTCTGAAAACTGGCAACTGGGAAAAAGGGGAAAAAAGGGGTCGATTCTATTTTTCATTCCAGTCATCCCTGCGGAAGCAGGGATCCAGTCTCACTTCCTTGTTCCTCTTTTTATTCTGGTTTCCCACTTTCGTGGGAACAAGCCTGGATTCCTGCTACCTTCTTTCGCAGGCACAGGCTTCGCAGGAATGACAAGAAGGAACGGGAATGTATTTAAAACAAAGAAGTGTCCCCTTTTTTCTTACTTTTTGAACTGCGGCATTTTTATATTTCTTTTATCCAGGCTTATGCCTAGCGCCTTCTCCAGTTTCGCCCAGGCCAGGTTATTATCGACGATGGCTTTAAGCTCCTGCGATCGGGCAGTCGCCAGCTCTTCTTGGAATTGAAGGACGAAATAGTTTGTCGTTAATCCCACATCCAGCTTTTTTACTTCAGCGTCCAGTCTCTTCTCCGCAAGTTCCCGAGCGATTCCGAAGGCCTCGACCCTCTTGACACTTGTCTCGATATCCCTAACAGCATTCTTGACCTCGAGAAAAATCTGCTTTTGTGTGTTTTCCAACTCAAGCTGGTTTTTCTCCAGTTCCAGCTTTGCTTTGGCTAATTCGGCTCTGGTCAGAAAATTGCTCAAAGGAATAGAAAGAGTGATACTAGCCTGCCAGTTATTGTAGGTGAGCTTCAAGGCATCGGTCAGCGATTCTGTGGAACTTCCCTGTTCAGTGCCGACGATAATCCCTGTCAGGGGATTGTCATCCAGGTAAAGGACCCTATCCCCTGATATACCCGGACTCCAGTAGGACAGATTAAAGTTCAAACCAGGAAGCATCATGTTTTTGGCCACACTCAAGTTCAGCTCGCTCGTCTCGATTTCTGTTCTCTTCATCTCTAAATCCGGCCGGAGCGTATAGGCTCTTTTCAAAGCTTCATCGAGGGAAACCTTCTCCTTGATGAATCCAGGCTTATCCAAGGGAATGATTCTTTGTGACGGAATCTGTTGTTCCTCAGCAATGTTGATGATGTTTTTCAGGAGATCCTCGTTGGTCCTGATGAGTGCTTCGGCTTGAAGAATTTCAGCCTCCCGGGTGGCCACAACAGCTTCGGCATTCAAGATTTCTATCGGAGCCAATTTTCCTACTTCCACCTCTTTCTTGTTCTTGGCCAACAGGTCCTTGGCTAGCTCGAGAGATTGTTGCTTGACTTTATGATCTTCGATGGCGTAGACGAGATTCCAGTACGCCTCTTGTACCTGGTAGATTGTGTCCAAAAGAACAGTTTTAAGCCGATGCTGTGAAATCTCCAGATTATTCTGAGCAATCAGGATTTCCTTCCGGCTGACTTTAAACCCGAAGTCTTTCAACAAAGGCTGGGCGAACTCGAAGCGCAATGTGCTTCCGAAGCGGGGATTGATGAGTTGAAAGGCCTGGTTCGTATCGGACTTATCTCCTGCGAGAGAAACAGAGAAATTCCCTCCCGTGGGGATTTGTTGAACGAGAGACACCGAGTAGTCCCTATATTTTCCGGTGACTGTCTCAGCGCCTTGGATCCACCAGTAGGAGGGTTCTTCCGTTCGGCGGTTTCCGTAGCTTAAATCAAAACGTGGCATGAATATTTCTTTGGCGCGGGTGAGGGTGGCATCGGCAATCTCAGGATTGTAGATTTCCACTGCGACCTGAAGATTATTCTGTAATGCCTTGAGAACGCACTCCTCGAGGGAGAGGGAAAGGGGCTCCTCGCCCGAAGAAAGAGTGGGCTTGATCAATAGGATTGAAATCGTAAAGAATATCAAAATTATTTTTCTCTTCATCTTACTCCTCCTGTTTGTAAATTCGACGAGTAAACAAAGTGTATTTGTCCCGATGAATCTAACCGTGATTCACTAAATAGATACGATTATTTTTATTAAATAGTTCAAAATCATACGATTTTCTTCAAAACAGTAACTCAGAGATAATCAAAAAAATCAACATAATAAATAAATTCTGAGCCACTGTGTCACTGAGTGACTGAGTTACTTCATATATGAAGTGCCTCGAGGGTAGGCGTTGAGGTCTAAGGGAAAAGAAGTGATTTTTTGCCTCTTTAACTTTTCAAGAGCAAGAGCAGCCACCATAGCCGCATTGTCTGTGCACAGCTTAGGGGAAGGAATGTAACTGGCGAGGGAACGCTTCTGAGCAAATTCTTCGAATTGGATTCTCAACTTTTTATTCCTGGCTACTCCACCACAAAGAATGAGAGAGGAGGGCTTGTAGGCTTTAACCGTTCGATCTAGGTTGGAAAGCAGGGCGCGGATGATAGCTTGTTCAAAGCTGGCGATAAAATCGTTAAACCGGGGATGTTTCTTGGAAATCTTCGCTTCCCGGATTTTCATCAGAGCGGCTGTCTTCAGCCCGCTGAAACTGAAATCCAGGCTCCTGTCGGTCATTTGAGGCAGACCAAACCTGAAGGCACGAGGATCGGCCTTCTCGGCCAGGCGATCGATCACCGGACCCCCTGGGTAGCCCAATTCCAGAAACTTGGCTATCTTGTCTAAGGCTTCTCCAGCCGCATCATCTCTTGTCTTCCCAAGGAGTTGATAATCCAGTCTCTTCTTCATGAAAAAAGCTGATGTGTGTCCTCCAGAAACCAGAAGGGCCACCGCTGGCAAAGAGACCTTACGGTTCTCGAGAAAAACCGATTCGATGTGCGCTTCGAGGTGGTCTACAGGGATGAGGGGCTTTTTGAAATAATAGGCCAAACCTTTGGCATAAGATAAGCCGACAAGAAGAGAACCGATAAGTCCTGGTCCCTGGGTGACACCGTAAGCATCGATGTCCTGAACTTTCACCTGGGCTCGGCGAAGGCACTCCTCGACCACGAAGCTAATGGTCGCGATGTGTTGTCGTGAGGCCAGTTCTGGGACAACGCCGCCGTATGAAGCGTGGATCTCGTCCTGGGAGAGAACGACATCACTCAAGATTTCAAGATTATCTAGGATAACCGAGGCAGCTGTCTCATCGCAAGAAGTCTCGATACCCAGGAGATACATCTTTAATTCTTTTTTCTTCAGCAGTTTTTATTATATCATTTAATTCCTCTTC
>CAYFXE010000007.1:61192-69889 GCA_964347035.1 uncultured Eubacteriales bacterium
TGTAGTTTGTTCTAGCGTTTTTATTGATGCATCTAATTCTTTTTTCTTCCGTTTGCAGAAATGATGCTATTCGAGCTTCGCCAGACTCTCCTCTAATGGAGGCCGGGCAATGCCTTTCTCGGTGATTATGGCAGAGATGTACTCGGCTGGAGTAACATCAAAGACCGGATTCAGGACTTTTATGTGAGGCAAAGCCAGGCACTGCCCCTCCAATTCTCGCACTTCGTGAGGTGCTCTCTCTTCGATCGGTATTCGGCTTCCGTTTTCGAGGCCGAAGTCAATCGTAGAGAGAGGAGCCGCCACGTAGAATGGGATACCGTGCTCTTTGGCCAGGATGGCTAAAGTGTAGGTGCCGATTTTATTGGCTGTATCGCCGTTTCGTGCGATCCTGTCTGCACCGGTGACCACGAGTGAAATCAAGCCTCTCTGCATCAGATGCCCCGCCATATTATCGGTAATCAGGATCACGGGGATATTTTCTCTATCCAGCTCCCAGCAGGTGAGTCGAGCCCCCTGGAGAAAGGGCCTGGTCTCATCAACGTAAACCTCAATCTTCTTCTTCTCGGCGAAGGCTGAACGGATAATCCCCAGGGCTGTTCCGTAGCCGGCTGTGGCTAAGGCGCCTGCATTACAATGAGTCAGGATGGAATCGCCGTTCTTGATCAGTTGCTTTCCCCAGGAACCGATCTTCTCGTTCGCTTCATAATCCTCTCTCTCGATCGTCAGGGCTTCTTTTACCAATCTCTCCTGGAGGTGAGGAAGATCGAGATTTCGGTTATCTTCGAATGTGGCCTTCATCCTTTCCAGAACCCAGAAGAGGTTGCGAGCTGTGGGGCGCGTTTTTTTCAGACGTTGGACGACGAGATTGAACTTTTCCTCGAGTCCATCGGCCTTCTCAACCTTTAAAATTCCCAGGGCCACTCCGAAGGCAGCAGCCACACCGATGGCCGGCGCTCCCCGAATGACCATCTTCTCGATAGCCTCTGCGACCTGCTGGTAGTCTTTGCATTCCACGTAGATTTCCTCAGCTGGAAGCTTTCTCTGGTCTATCATAACGACTTTGTCTTTATCCCAGTAAATCGTCGGCCTCATACTCCACCTCTATTTCAGTAACTCAGTAACACAGTGACACAGTTACTCAAAAAAAGAAATCTCTCTATTTTACCGAGTGACTGAGTTACCGAAGTCACAGAGTTTCTACCCTATAAAAGTTACCTGTCTCCTTTTTTTCTTTAAGAGGCAACGCTGTTTTCTTTTTTGTTTCATCTCCTGTTTATTCGCAATGATTAATGCCTGTCTTACCTAAAGTCGTTCTCGTGAGGCTTGTGCCCGCAGGGCCTGTGCCTGCGAAGCTTGTGCCTGCTAAAGCAGGTAGCAGGAATCCAGTCTCATTCCTTTAGGAATAACAAAGAGGAACATAGATGACGGCTTAATTATATGTCTCTCATATTATTTTACAACTTTTTGGGAGGACCTTTAAGCACCTTCATTTCCATGATACGAGAACAAATAAAGTATGGATAGGTGTAATGAAGGCATGGCCCTGTCCGTCTGAGCCGCATAATGCTCTTATTAAACTCATCTAATCTCAAGGAGAGCCAGGAAGGCTTCTTGGGGCACTTCCACCCGTCCGATTTTTCGCATTCGCTTCTTTCCCGCTTTCTGCTTTTCCAGGAGTTTCATCTTGCGGGTGTAATCTCCACCGTAGAGTTTGGCCAGGACATCCTTCCGGTAAGGCTTTATGGTCTCCCGAGCAATTATCCGCTTTCCGATAGCCGCCTGGAGGGAGACTTCGAACTGCTGACGGGGAATGAGCTTACGCATTTTCTCCACAAGTCTCCTGCCCAAAGAATAGGCTTTATCTTGGTGAACTATTAAAGACAGCGCGTCCACAGCTTCCCGGTTGATAAGAATATCCAGTCTTTGGAGAGGAGCCTCTCTGTACCCGGCAAACTCATAATCCATCGAGGCATAGCCTTGGGAGACAGATTTCAGTTGATTGTAGAAATCGAAGACTACCTCGTTGAGGGGAAGGGTATAGGTCAAAAAAATTCGCTGGGAGCTGATGTATTCCATCTTCTTCTGTTCTCCCCGGCGATTCTCGAGAAGTTTGAGCACAGTGCCGAGATATTTATCTGGAGTCAGGATGAGGGCTTCTATAACCGGCTCCTCTATCTTTCTAATCTGATGAGGAGGGGGGAGCTGGGAAGGATTCTGTATTTCTACGACCTCGCCATCCATTCCCGTTACACGATGGCTCACGCTGGGGGCTGTGGTGATGAGGTTGAGATCGAATTCTCGTTCAAGCCTCTCTTGGATGACTTCTCTATGGAGAAGGCCTAGAAAACCGCAGCGAAACCCCATCCCGAGAGCTGGGGAATTCTCGGGCTCATACTGAAAGGAAGAATCATTGAGCCGCAGCTTTTCTAGCGCTTTCCTCAACTCCTCCACACCACTGCCGGCAGCAGGATACATACCACAGAACACCATGGGTTTGGCTTCCTTGAAACCCGGCAGGGCTTGAGTGGTTCGTTTTTTTCGGCCCGTGACAGTATCTCCGATGCGGGCGTGCCTGAGGTCTTTAATCCCGGCAATCATATACCCCACCTCTCCGGTGAGGAGGCAGCCGACCTTCTGGGGTTTGGGCGTCAAGTAGCCGATTTCTTCCACTTCGTAGACAGCTCTGTTAGACATGAGTTCGATCTCTTCTCCGCGATGGATTTCCCCGTCAAAGATTCTGATGAGGACGATCACCCCTCGATAGGAATCAAACCAGGAATCAAAAATCAAGGCTTTGAGGGGGGAGTGCGGCTCTCCTTTGGGAGTGGGAATGCGGTCGACGATGCTTTCGAAGACCTCCTCGATCCCTGTACCCTTTTTGGCGCTGGCCAGGATGGCCTCTTCCCGTTTATATCCGAGGATGTTTTCCAGCTGCTCCAAGGCGAGGTCTGGATTGGCTTGGGAAAGATCGATTTTGTTGATGATCGGGATGAGGTACAAGTCACTCTGGAGAGCCAAATATGTATTGGCCAGAGTCTGAGCCTCAACACCCTGTGAGGCATCGATGACGAGGAGCGCTCCTTCGCAGGCGGCCAGACTCCGCGAGACCTCATACGAGAAATCCACATGGCCTGGAGTATCGATCAGGTTAAGGATGTATGTGTTTTGATCTTTGTCTTTGTATGAGAGGCGGGCGGTTTGAGCCTTGATGGTGATACCCTTTTCCCGCTCGAGGTCCATGGTGTCGAGCACTTGTTCTTTGAGTTCACGTGGGGGGAGGGCTCCTGTTTTTTCGATGAGGCGATCAGCCAGTGTAGACTTCCCATGGTCAATATGGGCAATAATCGAAAAATTCCTTATCCTCTCCATCGGGGTCAGACCTTCATAACTTTCATAATTTTATTCAAATGTTCTGAAAGTAATTGATCTCCTTCGATACTCTCCTCAATCTTTCGAATCATGTTGGCTATACTTGAATCCTCTCTGTTTAGAAATTTGGCCAGAGACTTATTTGATATCCCAAAATATCTTGAAGTAAAGAACGAATACAAAGCTCGAACATCTGATATTCTTCTGACTTTGCTTCTTCCTATAATGCATTCTGGTGAAATTCCTGTCACATCTGAAACTACCTTTAATATATTGTCCACTGTTTTATCTTCCGGAGCAACTCTATTTTGGAAAATTCGGAGACGCTTTTCACTTTCGCCATTTTTTGTATTTTCTCTCAACTTTATCTCAATTTTTTTCACGAATTCTGAACTTCCTAAATAACGTTGATCAATTATATCGTAATACTCCCTTTTCTGTCCCTGGGATAGACCCTCATTTATAAATTGCCTATACAAGTTTTTCGCAGTGAAATCATCAAAAGAAAACATTTTAAGTACAAAATTCTTGCTCACGAAAGGCTGATTTAAGTAATCCAAATAGGCATAATGGCTACTCCATTTGTATTCGTCTGGATTTTTTACCAAAGATGCTCTGATTGGATTTAGATGGATGTACCTGACCAGCTCTAACAGATACTTTTCTTGCTGACATAAAATTGCCTTGTAACGGCCCTGAAATAGATGTCCCACTGATTTATACTTTCTATGAAAATAAGATGTGTAGCTTTGCTGAATTCCCTGCATTGTCTTTGATAAAGGTGTCTCGGATATCTCGATGAGTAAGTGGATGTGATTTGGCATGAGAGTGTACGCATAGAGGAAAAAATTGTATCGCTTATAATATCTTTTTAATCTTGTAACGTATACCAAATAATCTTGATCATCTCTGAAAACCACCTGTCTATTATTTCCTCTCGCCAATACATGATAAAATGCCCCAGGAAACTCGACTCTTCTTTGCCTTGCCATCTCACTATTAATGACGAAAGAACAAGTGATATATGGCCATTGAGTCAGATAAAAATAAATTATGAAAGTTATGAAGGTCTGACCCCAACTTGACTTTTGGGGAGGAGTCGAGTAATTTTGATAGAGGTTAAATTGTTTCGACAGTAAGCCCTCTAAGGAGGTTTGAATGTTTCTATTCGGTCCGGTTGGCCCAACAGAGCTTCTGCTCATCGTGCTTATCATCATCATCATCTTTGGCGCTCGAAAACTCCCCGAGCTCGGAAAATCGTTAGGCGAGGGAATCAAGAATTTCCGTAAATCCATTACCACAAAAGATAAAGATGAGGAAAGCCCTCCTAATAAAACTGAGCCTCCCTCCAAGCAAGAATGAAACGTGTTATCGAAAAACTTGCCCATGAGAGAAAACAGAAAGAAGAGGAATTCGCAAGAAAGTTCAAAGAACTAAAAGACAAAACCCACGATTTTCTAGCTCCCCAACATCTCTCACCGGATCAGCCTTTCATTTCGCGCCCGGGAGAGCCTTGGAAAGATTCAGAAGAAATTCCACCGCTTCAGCATTTGCTGCCTATCCTCGTGGAATTCCAGAATACTCTCGAAAAAAATCTCGAACAGATGAAACAACTCCTTCTCGCTTCTCTCGAACTTATTGAGCTCAACACCAAACTCACCGATGCCAAGGATAAGGAATGGGACGCCTTAGGCAGTAATCATGTCGGGATGATCTTCAAAAGCATGGAATGGCGGGTAGACAAACTCGCCGCAGAATACGAAGATGTGAAAATTCTGATGAAGAAATTCATCCTCCTCAAAGAAAAACTCAGCGCGCTCCTCTCCACGCTAGAAAAGAAAAAAATCCCTTCCCCCTCCCAAGTCAAAGAACTCCTCGAGCCTCTCGAGGATTGGCGTTACGCCGGCTTCGAGAACCGCTATAGAGGTTACGAAGAACAGGTCAAGACACAACAGTCCGATTACCTTCAATATTTTAAAAAAGGGAAGCGCATCGTCGACTTAGGCTGCGGCCGAGGCGAATTCTTGGAACTTCTCGCCGAAAAAGGCCTCGAGGCTGAGGGCATTGATATAAACACGGAGATGGTCGAAATCTGTCGCGACAAAGGCCTCCGCTGCCTCATAGGAGATCTTTTGGAGAAACTGGCTGACTACGAAGACAACTCTCTCGGTGGCATTTTCTGTTCGCAGGTTGCAGAGCATCTTCCGCCTCCTTACCTAAGAAGAATGGTCGAGCTATCCTACTTTAAGCTCGCGCCCTCTTCATATCTCGTCCTGGAAACTATAAACCCGACTTCAGTCTTTTCGCTTGTCCAGATTTATTTTCTAGATATGTCCCATCAGAAACCGATTCATCCGCAAGCCCTGAAATTCCTGTTAGAAAGCTCTGGATTCGAGGGAGTCGAGACTAAATACTCCGCACCCTTAGAAAAAGAAAAGCTTCAGGAGCTTCCGGGTGCTGATGAGATCACCACCATCCTCAACCAAAACATCGATAAGCTGAACAAACTCCTGTACGCGCCCGCAAACTATACTGTCATCGGCCTAAAACCATAACACCAACATGTCTCTATATGCTGGGTTTGATCTGGGAGGAAGCCAGCTTAAATACGGACTCATAGATGAAGGGGGAAAGATCCTTAGGCAGGGGACAGTCGAAACCCCGACAAAAATTAAATACCTCCTTCCCCTCCTAGAAACAACCTGGGGAAACCTCAAAAAAGAAGCCAAAAATCCCATCACAGCGTGCGGATTCGGATTCCCCGGCATCTTCCACCTTGAAGATCGAAAAATCCACCGATCTCCCCACTTTCCGGAACTCGATCATTACGACCTCATCCCTGCCCTTTCACGGGTCATCGATACTCCCTTCTATGTCAACAACGATGCCAACATGGCAGCCTTCGGTGAATATAAACTGGGAGCTGGCCGAGGTGTTCAGAGCATGGTTTTACTCACCATCGGGACGGGCATCGGCACGGGAATCATCCTCGATGGAAAACTCTGGCAGGGGAAATGTGGCTATGCTGGAGAATTGGGTCATGCCCCAGTGAATCCAGAAGGAGACTCCTGTCCTTGCGGAAGCCGAGGTTGCCTCGAAACAGAAGTCTCGGCACCGACAATCGTGAAAAGCTATAAAAAACTGAAGAAGCTGGACGAGGATGTCAGTGCAGAGGAGGTCTGCAGAAGAGCCAAGAAAGGAGACTCAGAAGCTCTCCAGGTATACGTCAGGCTTGGTTGCTTTCTAGGAATCGGACTCTCCATCGCCATCAATCTGTTGAATCCAGAGAAAATCCTCCTCGGCGGGGGAGTCATGAAGGCTGGTGATTTCATCTTCTCCCACGCTCTCCCTGAGGCAAAAAAAAGATCCTTCACTCCCGCCTTTGACTGCTGCCGCATCGAGCAAGCTGCTCTCGGAAACAATGCCGGGTTTATCGGTGCTGCCCTCTGGTCCAAAGAGCAATCTGGGGTCAGACCTTCATAACTTTTATAATTTTCATTTTATGAATAACACTTCACATCTAATCCTGTCGACCTAGATAAATTATTAATGCTGGTAAATTTTATATTCTTAATCTAAGTGAAATGATAGCAACTCGTAGTAAGATATCTATTCTCTGTATCTTAGTTTATTGGCCACTTTCATTGTCTATAAATTATGAAAGTTATGAAGGTCTGACCCCGAAAATCTTCAAAAATATGAATGGAATTCAATTTTTTGAATTTTTTCCTATTTCTATAAATACCAAAAAAAATCTAAGTCTAACAAAAAAAACAACTTAAAAAAACTGGGGGGTCTGGCATAATTCTTGCTATAACATTTTATAAATTATATTATGAATGTAAAGGACGAGAGGGACTATCCCTCAGCATACGCCATTCCGAAAACTCTGAGCGAGTCCATCTATAATTACCTCAAAGATTCGATCATCAATAACAGGCTTAAGGCCAACCAAAGGATAAACGAGAAGGAAGTTGCCAAACTCTTCAAAGTCAGCACCACACCGGTGAGAGAGGCTGTCTTGAAGCTTAACGCCGAAGGTTTCGTCATCACTGACTCTCACCGAGAAACCGTGGTGAAAGAAATCTCGTACGAAGAATTAAGGGATATATTTTATGTTCTTGGCCTCTTGGATAGCGTGGGTTCCAGCTTGGCTGCAGATTACCTCAACGCTCAAGACCTGAGATACCTCGAAAACCTGACTTCGGAAATGGAAAAACATTGTCATCGTAATTCTACTGAGAAATATATCGCCCTCAACCAAGAAATCCACAAAAAAATTTGGATGCACATCCCGAACAGAGTTCTTCGATCGAGTCTTCATTATGTCTATGACCAAATGCTCAGGTACAGCAATGCCCATCTCAATGCATTCAAAAAGCCTAATGTGTTGAAAACATCCATGAGTGAACACAAAGAGATCCTCACGGCTTTGAAAAACCGCAATAAAAAGAAGCTTAAAAACCTGTTATTCGAACACTGGAATTCACGTCTTCAGCCTTCTTCCTACGAGGAGGGAATAAGAGAATATTTATCAAACGAAAAAAAAGGAGGTGCCCAAAGAAAAAGCAAAGAAAAAACAGGGGAAAAAAGCGGAGTATCAGCTAACCCCGATACTCCAAGGACTATGGACTGATAAGAAAGGAGATAAAAATGCCTAAAAAAATATTCAAACTCTCCTTTATATTTCTACTTGCTTTAAGTCTTGCTGCGACAAGCTTTGCCCAAGGAAGACAGACAGGTTCAATCCACGGTATAGTCGTAGACGAGCAAGGAAATCCTCTCCCAGGAGCTACTGTCACACTATCTGGCCCAGCAGTTATGGGTTCAAAAACCTATGTATCCGGCGAGACGGGAAAATTCAGGTTTCCTTCCCTTTTACCTGGCGCGGGATATGAAGTTAGAGCCGAAATGCCCGGGTTTAAAACCACGACCAGAAGAGGCTTACTAGTCAGCGTCGGAAAAACGACTGAGATAACCATTACACTCGCGATAACAACTATAGAAGAAGAAGTCACCGTAACGGCTGAATCGCCGGTGGTAGACGTCGAGACTTCAAAAGTCAGTGTCCACTACGCCAGTGATTTCCTGGCGTCTATCCCGATGAACCGAGACCTGTACGGCATCCAGAATTCCATCCCCGGAGCTATCTCTGAAGGAGTCGATTACCGTCGGACTTCCTCCATACTCGGAGGAACGGTCCGGAGTCAGCTCTACCAGCTGGACGGTGTTCCGATGAATGATCCCGCTACCTTCTATCCCATGGCCAACATCAACGTCGATGTCTACGAAGAGATTGAATTCGGAATCGGGTCGCTTCCGGCCGAA
>CAYFXE010000007.1:69899-71031 GCA_964347035.1 uncultured Eubacteriales bacterium
TTGTCAACATCGTCACTAAGGCCGGTGGAAACAGGTTTACAGGAAGCGCTACCGCTTATTATACCACCGACTCTCTCTCCCAGAATCTGCTGACTGATGAGGAGCTCAGTGCACTAGAGGTCAATCCTCCCGAAACACACCAGGATTACAAAGACGGCTCTATAAGCGTTGGCGGTCCCATCATCCAAGACAGGTTCTGGTTCTTCCTCAACGGCCGCCGCCTTATCTGGTCGCAGGCCAATCCTCAAACGTATGATGTTCGATTAAGAAATATTAACTTAAGGGAATGGACTTTCTCTCCTGAAGAGCTGCAGCATTTTGACATCGATCATGAGGAGTGGATGGGCTTTGCCAAGCTGACCTTCCAGCTCTCCAAAAACATCCGGTATATGGGCATGTACCATTGGAATAACATCTATGAACCTGTTTACTCGAACAGAACGAGTAATACTTACACTTTTGCGAACACGATCGTTTGGGACCACGAGAACACCCACACCACAACTCACCAGATAAACTGGGTCATGAACCAGAATACATTCCTCGATGTCCGCGGAACGTATGTCTACCGCCATTTCCCCATTCTTCTGCGGCCAGAATATGCTATGAACTATTTTGTCTACGACCGGGAGGAGAAGGTTAGATGGGGAAACTCGTATTACGGGGACGATTACATCCGTAAAAAAGCCCTCGCTTCGATTTCGTTGACCCACTTCGAAGACGACCTCATGGGAGCAAGCCACGAATTTAAGCTTGGCGGTGAATTCGAACAAACGATTTACGGCCTCGATAGGTACAAGGACGGCAATCCCTACTACACGTACTGGAGAGACTACAACGCGGGCAACAAGTATTACTACTCAACTTCAGGTAAGCGAGGCCGGCTCAGAGTGCGTCCTTTTGGTCCGCGAGGCACAGTGTGGAAGTATGACAACACCCGCCGCTGGTCAGCCTTTGCCCAGGACAGCATCACCACAGGAAGACTGGCCATCAACGTCGGCCTTCGGTTTGATTACGGCTACCAGTATGAACCAGAGCAAACACGTCCCGATATGATTGACCTGTATAATATTGGGCCCGAATTCCTGAACCCCGCTCTTGCCTCAACTCCCACTATACTCCTCCATGCCCT
>CAYFXE010000007.1:71041-85387 GCA_964347035.1 uncultured Eubacteriales bacterium
GATCCCGACATAGAGTTCAATCAAACGTCTGCTTTTGATGCGATCACTACCCCTTGGAGGAAAATCGTCGAGTTCACAACACTTTCGCCGAGAATCGGGATTGTTTACGACCTCTTCGGTGATGGGAAGACGGCTCTAAAGGCCTCTTTCAGCCGCTACTATGAGCCCGTCTGGTCCGCCAAGTACAACGCCGCCAACATCATGAGCGGCGGAGCCATGAACTGGTACTGGTACGACCTGAACGGCAACGGATACATGGATCTCCCCATACCCGATGGCCGCTATGGGTCACCTGTACAATCTCAGTACTTAGACGAAAATGGAGATCAGTACAGATTGACCAGCTATGATGTTCAAGACCCCGATATGAAATACTATATCGAAGACTTGAAGGCTCCTTACATGCATGAATTCATGGCTGGCATCGAGCACGAACTAATCAAGGACTTCAAACTGGGACTCCAATTCGTCTACAAGGTGAACAAGAACATCGTCGAGGACGTGGATAAGTTCAACGGCTACGATCCTAACGCCACCGATAGTGAAGGACGCCCCATCTGGCTTCCGTATGACTTTATTGATCCCGGCTGGGATGGTGAATGGGGGACAGCGGATGATCAGAACATGACCATTTATGGCCTGGCTGATTACGCGCCTACGCCAGCGTGGGAAGGTCGGAACCCCCCTGAAGCCAAGAGAGAGTACATCGCAGGTATCCTGACTTTCGACAAGAGGATGAGCAACCGGTGGCAGCTGAAGGGCTCGATCCTGTATTCTGCCTTTAAAGGTAATGCAGCGCCCACATACGGAGCTACAGAAGGCGAGTCAGGCCTCTTCGACAATCCCAATGTGATGATCAATTCTTACGGCCGTGTTTCTTTTGACCGCCCGCTCCAGATCAAGCTCATTGGTACGATCATGCTCCCCTACGACATCATCCTCACCGGGTATTTCCAGCACCGCCAAGGCTCACCCTGGAGAAGAACGATTGAGCGTGTCTACTTCGCCCCTGAAATTGATACTCAATGGAGTTACGATGATATCGCTGCTGAAACATCAGGAACCCAAAGAAATCGTCCCTATACCATGATGGATCTGAGACTGGAGAAATCCTTCTCTTTCGGTGACTACGGCAAGCTGAGCCTGTATCTTGATGCCTTCAACATCGGGGGAAGAAGCGGCGTCAATGTCAGCCAAAACCCCAGCCCCTATATCTGGCCCTACAGAGATCCTCCGGAAATCGAGCTCGACAGTGACTATGGACTCGTGACCAGCGCCTATGGCGTCCGTTCTTTTCGTTTTGGTGTTAGGTTTACTTATTAGTTTTCTGAGGAGATAAAAAGAGGGGGGCGCATCCCCCCTCTTCCCCACTCTTTACTGTCATCCCTGTGGAGCACTCCTTATTGTCATTCCCGCGGAAGCGGGAATCCAGGCTTGTTCCCGCACCCGCTTTCGCGGGCGCAGGATCCAGCGGGAAACCAGTAAAAAGGAACTGGATCCCTGCTTCCGCAGGGATGACATGTTTGAGGGATGACATTTTTGGGGGTTGACATTTTTTGGAGTTGACATGCTTGGGGGTTGACATGCTTGGGGGTTGATTAACTCCCCTCTATGAGATGAAAAGTGATATACTATAGATTGATGTTGTGTTTTGAGGCTAACTCAATCAGCAAAGGAGACAGGAAGAGATACTTCTCTATCTTATTCCTGCTTCTTTTTTTTATTTTCTGTTCATCCTGTGCATCTTACAAGATTTTACAACCTCCTTTAAGCCAAAACAGTCAAAAATTTCTGGACTTTATCCGTTATATCATCACTCCTCAAGAAGAGAAAATCTTCCGAGAGATGCCGCCCGAAGACAGGCATGAATTCGTCAGAGATTTCTGGCAGAGAAGAGATCCCAACCCAGAGACCCCGGATAACGAGTTCCGGAATCAGTACTACACAAGGCTGGCTGTGGCTGATAAAGCTTTCCGGGCTGGTATCCCCGGGTGGATGACAGATAGAGGAAGAATCTATATCCTTTTGGGCCCCCCCACTGACGTCATCAAGAAGAGTATGGGAGAATCCACAACAGATTTAAGCACAAGAAACAGAAGCCTCAGTTCTGACCTCCTTCAACAGGGAACCAGGACGGAGAGACCAACAGAGATCTGGATCTACAACCAGTACCCTGACTACTTCTCTGGGCCCCTCCGTCTTACCTTTGTCGACTATGAAAGCGATGGCGATTACAAACTAACCACAGATGTAGAAGTGCAGCCCTTCTCGATGATGAGTTACATCCAGAGCGATCCCGACTTTGTTAAGTATCAATGGATAGGAGAAATCGAGAAGGATGAATCTCTGCTTCACATTCTCCCTTTTTTGGATTACTCAAAATCTATGGGAAAGATAGAAAAAAGCAAGGAAGGTAATTATACGGTTCCATGTTTCTTTAAAATTCCGTTTAGGGCGATTGGCTATGGGAAAGAAAACGACCATTATGTTTACGATTTAGAATTGAATGTTGAAGTCAATAACGTGGAGCTAAAGAGCACCTACGGAGAGAAAAAAGAAATAAGAAAGAAATTTTCCCTTGAAAACCTCAAAAAAAATATCAAGGAAGGACACTCTCTGACAGAATCTATGATGATTCCATTAGAGAAGGGAACGAACAAAATCTATTTTTCCGTCCGCGATAAAATCCAACAAAGAAGACTCCGAAAATTAAATATCCTTAAGATTAAATAAAAAATGGGGTCAGGCTTCGTTATCTTGTATGGCTTCTGACAAAATTATTGTCTTTATCTGTCCTTTGGGATGAAGCCTGACCCCGTGTTCCTGCTCCTCTGATTTAGTTGTCAGTTCAGAATGTCATTCCTGCGGAAGCAGGAATCCAGGTATATGCAGGTATATGATAGATTCTTATCTAGATATTTCTAGATCACTGCCTGCGCAGGGATGACATGAGAAGAATTCGGGAATGACGAGCAGGTCATCCCTTTATTTTAATTCTGGCAATTTTTCAGGAGATCATCAAGCCGGATCCTATCATCCGTTGCCATAAGATGGTAGTACTGTTTTTTATAATCATTGAGCATCTCACAGGCTTTGGCTTTGTTCCCAGTGTTTAAATAGGCTAAAGCCAGATCAAGGTGAGCCTGGTAGAAATTTGGATCTGCTTCAATGGCTTTTTCCCAGCAGTAGATAGCACCTTCCGTGTTTCCCACCACTATGTAGGCGTGACCTAATCCGAGGTAAGGCACTGGATATTTGGGATCTAGTTCTATTGCTTTTTTATAGTGCTCGAAACAACTGTTAAAAATAAAGGTATCTTTTGTTTTAAGGCCGAGAGAATAATAGGCGTTTCCCATATTATTATAGAGTTCTGCGTACCTATTGTCCAAGGAAAGGCCCATTTCGTAAGCTTTAATCGCTTCTTCAAAATTACCTTTTTTGGCAAAAGCAATCCCGAGATTATTCCATACTTCAGGGTCGAATTCCACTTCTCGAAGGCTCATTTCTTTGAAAGTGCTGATGACTTTGTCATACTGGCCAGCAGAGACGAGTATTTTCACATAACCTTGGAATATCTCATAGTTTGAAGGGAGAATGCTGAGCCCCTGTTCTAGGATTTCGAGAGCTTCCTCTGTTCTTTTCGTCTCTTCGTAGATGGCTGCAAGCCGTTTATAAGCCATATCTACATCCTTTCTCTTTTTTATGATTTCCAACAGCAGCTTGATAGCTTCATCAGCTTTCCCGTTTTTATATAGCCTCCAGGCGTTGTCTGTTTCATTTATGTAGGGAAGGAGCACTTTGACATCATCTTGAGGGCCAAAATTCTCTTTTTTTACGACCTGGGCGCTTGAGACATAACCCAGGCTTTTCAATTTTTCACGGGTTTCTCTATCGACTTTTCGTTCTGCTTGTATTTTCTTTGAGGGAGTCTGATCGCTTATGATTTTCTCGAGCTGCTTCCTGTACCTGTCCAATTTTTCTCGTCTGGCAAGGTTCTTTTGTTCATCAAAGTCCTTGTCGAGTTCATATAGTTCAGGGATTGGCGAATCAATGAATTTCTTCTTCTGGTGAATGAACCCCTTAAGAGGCGCCCACCCCCGGCTGTAGTAGGGATACAGGGACTCGATATAAATAGGCCTTTCCCGCAGCTTCTTTCCTTCGATAGCAGGGAGGAGAGAGATTCCCTGGAGGAAGGATGGTTTTCTTAATCCCAGGATGTCGCAGACCGTAGGGAATATGTCAACGTGGCTGACATAGTGGTCGATGCGGCCGGGATTGTTCCCTGGAATGGAGATGATGAGAGGAATCCAGAGAGTCGTGTTGTAGGCAAAAAATCCATGGGTTTCTTCACCGTGCTGGCCCAACGATTCCCCGTGGTCTCCGGTGAAAATCACCGTCGTTTTATCGAATAGATCATTTTCTTCCATGTGGTTGAACAACTTCCCCAGAGTAAAGTCGACATAGGCCACCTCCCCTTCGTAAGGATTCTCTTTGTATTGGGTTTTAAAGGGTTCAGGTGGCTCATAAGGAACATGCGGATCCCAGAGATGAATCCAGAGAAACCAAGGAGAATCCTGTCTTTCCAGCCAGACTAGAGCATTTGCCACGACAGCTTCAGCCTTTCTCTCAAGGGAGGAAGGATTCACAGAATGAATGCGGGCGTATTCGTCATCGTAGGTATCGAAACCCTGGGTGAGCCCGAATCGCGAATCGAGTGGGTAGGCCCCCACGAATGCTCCGGTTGCGTAGCCGTGACTTTTGAGATATTCGGCTAAGGTCAGCAATTCTTCGCTTACGATGAAATTCAAATTTTCATGAACTCCATGATAGAGGGGAGTTGTTCCCAGGAGAATATTTGTGTGAGATGGAAGCGTTGTCGAAGTAAGGGCAAAGGCCCTGGTAAAGAGAACGCCGCTTTCAGCCAGGCTGTCGATGTGCGGAGTTTTGGGAAGCTGGCTTCCGTAACAGCTCAGCCTGTCGGCTCTCAGAGTATCAATCGTGATAAGGAGAACATTTTGCCTGGTTCCTTCTTTCTTCATAGAGGATAGAGATGATGCAATGAGAACTGTAAAGAGGAAAACAGTAAGGAAAATAAGGAAAGGATGAAGACGAATTTTTCTCATGATTTTTATAAGGACTTATTTCTTTTATTCTCCGCTGGACTCGGAATGTTTTTGACAATTCCTTATCGTTGATGTCCTTAAAAAAACATAACATTTTCAGTTGATCAGTTCAATAGTCGGTCTGTTAATCAGTTTTCATTAAAGCAGGAATGACGTTTTTACTAATGATGCTTATGAACTGAGTTACTGTGTTACTGACTTACGGACCTCAGCAGTACCGTAGTAGATACCGTTAAAAAGGAATTTGAAGGTTCCGTGGGGTTGAGCACGGAAGGTGATTTCTGGCCCGTACAGAAAAAGCTTGCCCTTGCCCACGATGGCTTCAACGACCAATATACCTCCGTTGAGATGATGCTCACCCCAAGCCCAGCCACTCCGCAGATGTTTCCCCTCACTGAACCAGGCCACAGGCTTGACTCCCTTTAGAGTGGCCTCAGGGAAAAGACGAAAGACCGGCGAGAACCTGAAAAAGACATCTACTTTCTCAGGCAACCCGTAAGCTAAAGGATGGCGTTTATCCACATGGGCTTGAAGTACAGAGCCGGGGACATAATACTTCTCTCTTGGTAGAGGCTTTTCAGTCCCGTCTGTTTGTTTCTCGAGCAGAGCATTCGCCAGGGGAAGGCCAAGATAATAGCCAAGGCTGGTAGAACTCCCGATAGTCAGGATCGTGCCTCCATCATCGAGGAACTGCTTTAATCGAGGAATCGTTTTCTCTACTGTAACTCTTCCCAAGCGGTTACGGTATTCTTCAGGAACATCCTCTGGCTTAGGTTGGGAGAAGAAACGGTACCGACTCGGGCGATCTTCATCCTTGGGAGGAATGGCACCGCTGACGAAGATGAGTACATCATATTTTTTCCTAAGATTTCCCTCATCCAGTGCTTGCGGAAAAACCAGTTCAAACGGAAACTCGAACCGCTCGAGCAACCATCTCACCCAACCCGAAGCCATAGAACCTCCATACTGATCCCACAGACCGATCCTACTTGATTTCAGACGAAAAGCTTCTCCTCTGGGAGTAGTGACAACGGCATCGAAATTCAGCCCGATCTCTTCAGCCATGTTTTGAAGCTCTGAGACAGAAACCGACTTGACGGGAAGATAAATCGTGCCTGGAGAGTAGATCCTTTCTTCAGTTTTGAAGGGTCTTTTAAGCCAATAGACGTCTTTCCCTTTTCGGAGCACTCGATTGACAGCCACGTAGGCATCATTGACCCGGTGGCTCAACAAAAACCCTGTTGCCTTTTTTTTCAGTTTCACTTCCCCGGAATGAGGTACTACCAAATCTACGATTTTTTCAAACGGTCCATCAAACCCGTCGAGAATCCTGTCGAACTCCACCGCCATCTGGAAGGCAAGTGTCCAGCCGGCACTGTCATACAGGGCGTTTGGTGGGCCTCCAGGACAGGGGATATCATCCGGATAATCCTGGGGCTCGAACATATCCAGGATATGCGGACGGAAGGCCTGCGCCGTCTTGACGACATATGAACCCTCAGGATACATCTTCCCCATAACTTCAAAAGAACGGGTCGCTCGCTCGACCGTGATGCCATTCTTGATCAGGGCGTTCACGAATTTGGTGGCCGTTAGAAAATCTGGCTGGTCGGAAGGAATGATGTACCCTCTGGGATCACGTTTTTGGGGATCGAAAAGCATCTCGTAGTATTTTATGGGATAGCCTCGGAATCGGCCGGTTCCTTCGCGTTCGGCCTTATCTTCTTTGATTTTGGCCTCCACTTCGTAAATCATCCTTGGATGGATAGTCCAGTGATCCCGGCTCCCCCGCTCGATTGAGTTTTTCCCCATTCGGTAAATATTGAAAAGGAAATCCTGGCGGTGCTTGGAAGCGGTATCGAGAATCGCCTGATCGGCAGTCAAGGAGTATTCTATCGATTGGCGGAAATGCCAATCCTGAGGAGCGATGGGATAAGGCAGGTCATTATGGGGAAGTTGTCTTTGGGGTAGAAACGGGATTTTTATCGGCGTCGGATTTCCGATGGTTTCTGTCAAGATACCAACCATGTTGTGGAAGTAGGTGGTGGTCCGCAGCCCACCGTTCCACCAGACCGAATACCCTGCTCCTGACCTCATCGTTGCCCCGGGTTTCCCTTCGCTCACAAAACGTGTATGCATGGCGGCTCCCAAGAGTTCAGTCTCCATGGCCACGATCGGATCGAAGTTATAGTTAAAAGGCGGACGGAACGGAGGAGCAAACAGCACACATCCAGCCGGGCCTGTCTGGTGGTGGTTGTAGACAATTTGCGGGAACCACTCTCGGTAGAGCACCCGGTTCAAAGCTTCTGTTTCAGGCTGGGTGACCATGTAAAAGTCGCGGTTGTTGTCATGGCCGATATACTTGTGATACAGGCGAGGGATGTCTTGTATGGAGCGCTTTTTCTGGTCCGGTTCGCGCAGGTACCAATCGGCGACCAGCTCCAGTCCATCGGGGTTAGAACAGATGGCCAGAAGAATCACATCATCTAAGATCCGGAGCGTTTCAGGATCGTCGCGGCTTACTAGTTGGTAGACCAACTCGATAAGCTGTTGGGAACCCAAGATCTCTGTGGCATGAAGTCCGCCGTCGATCCAGACCACGGCCCGGCCTTCTACAGCCAGCTTCCGTGCCTCCTCGTCGCTTAATCCATCGGCCAGAGCTAGCCGTTTGGAGATGTCCTTATAGCGAAGGAGGTTCTTATGGTTTTCCGGTGAGGTGATGATGGCCATCATCATCGTCCGCCCCTCGGCAGTCTGACCGATCTCGACCACTTTCAGCCTTTCTGATTCCTTCTCCAGTTTTTTCCAGTAGGCGACAAGCCCAGAGTAATTGACAAGTTGGTAGTCATCTCCGATATTGAACCCAAATTGCTCAAAAGGGCTAGTTATTTTATCTTGAGCATGCAGGGGGAAAACGATCAACGTTGCAAAAAAGATAGTAATCGCAATGGCAATCTTTTTTCTTTTCATGACTCCTCTCTTTTATGTAATAAAGTCATTAAGAAGACTTTGGCCTTGTTTTGGAATTTTCTGAAAAATTTATATTACAGGAATCTTCCAATGTCAAAATGATTTTATCCTGAGACAGTAAATCCGTAGTTATCAGTTGTCAGTTTCTAGTTATCAGTTATTCAGCCATTCTTTCTTAATAATATAATGTCATCCCTGCTGTCTTTCGTCATCCCTGCCATCTTTCGTCATCCCTGCGCAAGCAGGGATCCAGTAGAATGAAAAATTATTATCTCGATAAGGGTGGATTCCTGCTTGCGCAGGAATGACAAATGGCTAACAACTAGTCACTGACAACTGTCAGCTGAAAACTGTGTTACTGTTTTACCAAGTCACGGAGTCATTGGAATGTCATTTAGCTTCGCACAGAAGGTCGAATTTAATCTCTTTCACAAGAGTCTCATAGGTCAAAGGGATCTTCTTGGGAGAATACCTGTCTGGAGAAACCTGTATCCCGGCCTTGGTGAAATATTCTTGTGCCTTTTCTGTATTTCCTAGGTGAAAATGGACGCGTCCGAGATTGATCATAGCCTCCTTGTCTTCAGGATTTTCAGAAAGCATCTCCTCCCAAATCTCGATGGCTTTCTGGAAATCTCCTTTGTTGTAGTGGATGAGGGCCACATTCTTTTTAGCCTCCAAGCTTGACGAAGCCATCTCCTCGAAAGCGGCCAATGCTTTTTGGATATTGCCCTCCCTGCTTGCGATATAACCATCCAAAAAAGCGAAAAACTCACTTTCACCTGCCACTTTCTTAAGCTCTGCTACCTCCTTGGATGCTTTTTTCACATCTTTCTTTTCGATGTAGAGGTCAATAAGCTGCACACGGACGGCTTTTTCATCATACTTAAGCTTCAAAGCTTTCTTGAACCTCTTTTCAGCATTTTTTAGATCTTTTTTCTCCTTTAAGGTCAAGCCACGACAGAAATATAAAAGACCTTTTCGTTCTTCAGGAAAGTAAGTGTCTCCTCTTTTCTGTATCCAGTTCTCGAGTATTTTGGGATCGACATCTTCAGGCCGTTCCCAACCTGGTGGACGGTCGAAATCCACTCTTCTTTCTACCTCTTTCTCTATTTTCTCGAACTCCTTAAAAGACCGCTCTAGATCCTTTTTCATGTAAAAGGCAATCCCCAGGTAGAGCCGTGCATTAAGGTTATCAGGGCTGGATTCCAGGATTTTTTGAAGAAGACCAATAGCCTCGTCGATCTCTCCCTTTTCAATCTGAAAACACGCTCCCTGCTCCTGGGTCACAAACCTCTGAGCCATGAGAGAATTTTCAGAGAGATGAAACTGAATCAGTAGCATGAATACTAAAAAAAGAATCTTGATAAACTTTCCCACTTTTTCCTCCTTTTCGATTATTATAGATATATTATAAATATCGAAAGATATTTTTCAAATCACAACGGACTCATCTTTCTGTAAAAGAGAGAAGATGTCTCTCTTCGTGCCCGGATGAGCCTATCGGTCCCATTTGAAAACAAATCTTTCTTTATTAATCCTACTATTCCGCTTTTAGGGACAATATTTATACATTGATAGAAAGCTCTGAAATCCAAAATTTTGAATCTACTCCATTTTTTTGAATATTAAACAACCCAGACAAAAAATAGAATCATGTAATCAATTGATTATAAATACTTTATGAATATGAGGATAATTGGCATAAATATTGCACTGTATCTTTTATATTCATGTTGTCACACAACAAAATGTGTATTTTGTATACTGTATCATGTATACAATTTAGAAAATCTATTAAAGGAGGTGCACTAAAAGGTAAATAAAAAAAAGACACTAGGGTGTTTCTCTCCCCGGGCAACGATTCACGAATTATCACTATGGGGAGAGAGGCAGGGTTCCTTCCTTGAGAACTCAAGGGAGGAGGGGAATTTAGAGTAAACACTTTTAAGGAGGTACGAATTGAGTAAGAAGTTACTCAAGTCACTATTCATTCTAGCCCTCTGCATCGGATTCGTCTCCACCACTTACGCCCAGCGCACAACAGGCTCTATCAAAGGTATCGTCACCGACAACGAAGGAAACCCGCTGCCCGGAGTCACTCTGACAGCATCTGCGGACGTGCTGATGGGAATACAGACCTATGTCACCACTGACACGGGCTCTTACCGGTTCCCTTCTCTTCCTCCTGGCTGGTACACCGTTACTGCTGAAATGCCAGGATTCAAGACGATCACCAGGTCACAGATCGAAGTGCGCGTCGGGATGACCGTCACCATCAACGTGACGATGGAGATGACCACCATCGAGGAAGAGGTCACAGTCACAGCGGCCTCTCCTGTTGTTGATGTGGAGCAGACAAAACTGGCTGTGGTCATGGACAAGGAACTGTTGAAGAACATTCCGATGGCCAGAGACCTGTATGACATCGTCAATTCTGCTCCCGGAGCCGTCTCCGAAAACGTCACCTACAGAAGAACAAGCTCTGTCCACGGTGCTTCAGTCCGGTCCAACACCTACGCCTTTGACGGGGTGAACATGAACGACCCTGTGGTCATGTATCCCCTGACCAACATCAATTTCGATGTTATGGATGAGGTGGAGATGGTCACAGCCGGTCATCCGGCCGAGGTCGGGTACACGGATGGAGCCTACATCAACGTGGTGACGCGCTCGGGTGGAAACCGGTTCAGCGGAGGAGCTGTCCTCTACTACACCAACGACAGCCTGGCTCAGCATCTCTGGACCGATGAGCAGGTCATGGCTATGGGTGTCACCCAGCCAGAAGTGGACAAGATGTGGTTTGACGGCTCTCTTTCCATCGGTGGTCCTATCATCCAGGACAGGGTGTGGTTCTTCTCGAATGCCCGCTACATCAAGCAGGAGATCGCCACCAGTTTTATTCCCTGGACAGACCCCTTAGGAGTCTCCCATTCAACCTATGACTGGATCCATGAGGAGAAGATGGGGTTTATCAAGGTCACCTCTCAAGTCAGTTCAAACATCAAGTTCATGGGCATGTTCAATGCTGTCGACCGCTACCGTCCGATGTATGAACAGCCGGGTCCAAGGACGATCTTCCAGGCCACCCGAATCTGGGATCATGAGAGAGACTACACCGGAAACGGTGTTCTCAGCTACATCCTCGACCAGAACACGTTCTTCGAGTTGAGAGTGGGCTATGTCCACCGCTGGTTCCCATTACCCATGCAGGAGGCTGCCCAGAGCCTTGCCTGGATGCGAGACTATAATGAACGTTATGGGGGTTACACCACAGCTCGATTCAACGAAACCTATCTCCGGAAGAGATTCCAGACTGGAGCCTATTTCACCAAGTTCATGGATAACGTCCTCGGAGGAAACCACGAATGGAAGGGCGGAGTCGAGTTCGAGGATGCCTACGGCGACTGGGATTGGTGGCGTCAGAACAACATGCTCTGGTACCAGTACGGTGGACCTTACTATTATGGCATAAGGTCATCCCACACCCACTCCCTCACCGGTGTCGAGTACACTAATGTCGGAAGAGGGCTGCTCAACTTCTACATCTGCTCTACTGCCGAAGGATCTTCTAAGATCGAAGACAAGGCCAGACGAATCGGCGCTTACATCCAGGATTCGGTGACCTTTGCCGACAGACTGACCCTGAATGTCGGTATCAGGTATGACCGTTCCTGGGGCTTCAAGCCTGCGGTCACCAAGGGAGCAAGCGGCGCGCTCTCTCAATACATCGGTCAAGCCTACATCATTCCTTATACCCAGGACCTGTATCCTGACAGATATCCCGACGGAATCGACCCCTATACCGAGATCACTTCTGAGAGATGGGATGATATCATCATCTGGAACGCCTTCTCTCCGAGATTCGGGTTGACCTATGACGTCTTCGGTGATGGGAAGACGGCCTTTAAAGCGTCCTATTCACGCTACACCGAATACCTGATGCTCCAGTATTTCTCCACACTCCATCCATTCTATCCCCGCTCCTTCCGCTTCTACTGGTATGATACTAATTATGACGGAAATCCAGACACAAGCGATGACTACACCGTTTATCCGTATGACTACCGCGTCATGGATCCGGCTTTTGCCGAGAACAAGCTCGATCCGGATACCAAATCCCCGGTCAACAACGAGTTCACGGTCGGCATCTGGCATGAGCTCTTCAGGAATTTCTCGCTGGGTCTGAACTTTATCTACAAGACCAAGACTAACCTCTTCGAAGATGTCAGATACAATCCTGACACGGGTGAATACTGGTATCACATCGATCAGGGTCCAGCCAAACAATACTGGATTCCGTTTACAGCTATCGTTCCTGGGGCCGATGACTATGAGGATACAACCGTTACTTTCTATGTCCGGTCTAACGATGCCCCAGAAACCTTCTACCAAGCCAGGAATGTTCCTGAGCTGGAAAGAAAGTACTGGGCTTTGGAGTTCCTGTTCAACAAACGGATGGCTAACGGCTGGCAGTTCAACGGCTCTATCGTCTACAGCAAGGCCTACGGTAACATCGGCGGCTGGTACGGCGAGAGCTGGGGTTGGTCAGGTGCTGCTGACAGTCCCAACTACTTTGTCAACCGCGAGGGTGCTCAGGGTGTGGACAGACCCCTCCAGATCAAGCTCATGGGTACGGCTCAGCTTCCCTACCGCATCTTCCTCAGCGCCTACTACAGGTTCCAGTCAGGCTCACCTTGGGGCAGATACGCCAACATCAGACCTCCCACGAGCTGGACAACGGCCAACAACGCCTACAGAGATTACTACGGTGTCTACATTGAACCCCGTGATACCAGAAGAAACAGGTCCTGGAATATACTCGACATGAGAGTCGAGAAAGAATTCAGGATCGGAGACTTCGGAAGGCTGGGCGCCTACATCGATGTGCTCAACGTGCTAGGATGGTCAGGTATTGATATTAACCGCGACGATGTCTACCGCTACAACCCCTCTGGGGAAAATGTCAGCGAGCCAGATAATGTGAGTCTGGAATCCGGTTATAAAGCCATTGACGAAGTCACCGGTGTGAGAACCCTCAAGTTCAGCCTCAGGCTCAGCTTCTAATAAGCTCACGCAGAAGTTCAAAGCCCCACGCCCTTCCGGGCGTGGGGCTTTTCATTTAGGACGATCAGACGTACTCACCAATAGTCCTTTCTCCCCCCTCTAATTAAGAAAACCTGCCCGATACCTTGCAAAAGAAGAAAAAATACGTTAAAAAGAGAATGTATAATACGTACATTACGAAAAATTATGTATGCATTAAGGGGAGTGCTATGAATAAAAAAAATAGAAAACCTTTAAGGATCGATATACCTAAAACGGTCACTCAATCCGTTTATAAACATCTTAGAAGATCTATCATCGAAAACAAACTTAAGCCAAACCAAAAAATAAACGAGCAAGAAATCGCTGATATTTTCCAAATCAGCAGAACTCCTGTCAGAGAGGCTATTGCTCAATTGACCGCAGAAGAATTGGTCCAAGTTGATCCTCACCATGGAGCAGTGGTTAGGGAAATCACTTTAAGGGAAGTAAAAAATATTCTGGAAGTCTTGAGAGCTTTGGATGAGCTTGCTGTGGAGCAGGCGGCCGCCAAAATAAGCACACAAGATGTTAAAGAACTTAAAAATATGAACAACAAAATGAAGAAAGCCAGTCAAAATGGAGAATTCGATGAGTATCTCAATCTTAATTTTGATTTTCACCTGAAAATATGGTCTTTCGTTCCAAACGAATTCCTGCGTGAGAATCTGCGCTTTTGCCTCATCCAATTTAGAAGATTTATATATACCTTAGATTCATATTTTCAACATCCTGAATTTTTGAATGAGAAGGTAAAAGAGCATAAAGAAATTATGAGCATACTTGAAAGTGAAGAAAAGAAAGCTTTGAAATCCCTTATCTCGGAACACTGGAAAATAGAAACGCCTAAGTCCTCCATAAAAGGATCCGTCTGAAATCCAATAATTTGAAGCCCATCCATTTTTTTGGATAATACAAACGGACCTAATCCCACCTGACTTTATCTAACCTATTGATTTAAAATAATTTAGCCAATAATCTTAGAATGGCACATAAATTGCACACATTATCATGTACTTTTTATACAATCCTATGTGTACTCAAGGAGGTGAAAAAAGAGAAGAAAGAGAATTTATACGGTTAGGTGTCTCTTTTCTCACACTCATGACAAGGAAAAGAGGCAGGGTTCCTTCCTTGAGAACTCAAGGGAGGAGGGGAATTTAGAGTAAAC
>CAYFXE010000008.1:0-10395 GCA_964347035.1 uncultured Eubacteriales bacterium
ATACAGCGCTTCCGGACGACAAGGCCTGACCCCAGCAGCAGCCGAGAAGGACGAAAGGAGAATGGCGTGAAAAATCTGAAGGAGAGCAAAGCCATCCCCAAATATCTCAATTTAAAATGCAAGAGAAGACAACTTTCATGAAAAAACATCAAAGGCTGTCTGTATCCCTGATTCTTTCGATTATCAAAGGCTGAAAAGCAGGAGGTTTAGGTTGGAGCAAGATGAGATTGTTAATCTTTTGACTCAAGTACAATGCGTCTTTAACTGGGCCATAAACCTCAGCCAAGAGGTCGTCTCTTTCTATCCGATCGCCTCTCTTTTTATAAAAAATGAGGCCGATATCAGGATGGATTAGTGCTTTGTGTGTTTTCTGCTGGAGGCCTAAATCAGACAGAAGCGAGAGTAATATATCTTTGTCAAAATCTTGAAGGAAGCCGGATTTTCCTGAATAGATCTTAACACTATTCTTGCCTTCCTTAGGAAAATTGATTCTCTCGAAAAACTGAGAATTCCCTGCGGAGATAGGTAGGATATCTGTGAACTTGTCTAATGCCAGGCCATTCCTCAGATTTCGCTTGAGCAGCCTTTTAGCATCTATCCTGTTTGACGCTTTCCGTCCTAAAATCAGCATCTCTGAACCAAATTCGATAGCGATTTTCAAGACATCCAGAGGACCCTTTCCACCGAGCACGTCCAGAGCCTCTTTTAGTTCTACAGAATTCCCTACAGCCTGCCCGAGGAACGGATTCGGACGGCAAAGCATACAGGAAGTGCGGATTTTCAATCGACGACATCTGCTCCTCAAAAGACGGGTTAGAATCAAGGCCTCTTCATGATTCCTGACATATGATATTTTACCCACCCTAATATCGAACAAAACTCCGCTTGCTCCACTCGCCCAGACATGGGTGACGATATTGCGGACCAATACATCGAACTCATCTCCTCGACAGGATAATTCTCCTTTATCAAACAAATCTACTACATTACTCAAAGATGACAGAACAGGAGGTGGAGCATGGAAAAATATAATCTTTTTATTCCTGAGCAGGCCTCTGATTTCCTCGAGCTGTCTTTGGGTCTTTTTCTCAGAAATCGCTTCAATATAGTCAAGGAGACTTCTTCTCCAACGGGAAGAGAAATCACAGATCTGAGGAGCAGAAACCCCTCCCGAGGCAACGAGTGGAGCGACGATGAAAGCAATTTTATCGCTCAAGCTCCCCAGGGAGACAAGAATAATCCGAGGCGACTCGAATTTGTGCTCCAGGAGGGCCGCTCTCCAGTCATGAATAACTTCAAACCAGCGGAGGGCCTCCTCTCTCGTCAATCCCTGAGGCAGAACTTCTTTTAGGATAAAGGATTTTTGAGAGATGGGCATCGAGAGCAACACGATATCAGTCGAGACCCTGTTAGTGTCTCACACTCGACAACTCAAGGTCCATCTTATCTTAAGGTCTCTATGGCTTTTTTATTGTTATTCGTTTTCAAAACAAGAAGAGCCTTTCCTGTACCGGCTGAAGTTGCGTAGCAGTATTCGATGTCGACAACAGCGTTGCCGAGCAGAGCTCCGATTTCTGCCCCAGCGCCTATCCGATCATCTATCTTGACGACGACAACGTTGTTGATTTTTACATCATATTTCAAAGCTTTCAGCGCTTTCTCCGCCTTCTTGTTATCAGAGGTGACGAGCAAGAATATTCCTATCTCCTCTTCTGAATAAGCACACATTGCCTTGAGGTTGACTCCAGCGTTGGCCAAGGTCCCCAGGACGCGCCCCATTATTCCTGGCTCATTCGGTGTGGTCACAAGGAGCTCTGATTCTTCCCATACGTTATGCACTTTTCCCTCCTTTATCAGACCCGAATTATACCAGAACCCAGATTCTAAAAACAGATAAAAATATATGAAATTTGATCTTTCTGCCTGAATGCTTATAATTCTATGGTTGTTTCCGGGGAAAACTATGAAAAGAGAAATAAAAGTCGCTATCATCGATAACTCGATAAATCCCATAGTCTACAACCCGATAAAACACTGGGCATCTTCCCTCAAAGTGAGATGGGAAGCCTTCGAGGCAAAGAAGAGCTGTTTTCCGAACTTAAATAAAGATTACACGCACATAATCTTAACCGGATCAGAAGCGTCCATCCTAGAGAGGGCTAAATGGGTTGAAGAGGAAGTCGAGTTGGTCTCAGAAGCCGTTGAAAAGGGGACTCCGATCCTCGGCAGTTGTTATGGTCATCAACTCCTTGCCTTGTCTCTCGGCGGCCCGTCCCATCTTAGAAGATGTGAGAACCCTGAGGTGGGATGGATCCCTATCCAAATAAAAAAAAATAACTCTCTACTCGGGAAACGAGGATGGGTCTTCACCTTTTCCTGCCATTTCGATGAAGTTTTTCACCTGGGAGGAGGTTTTGACATTCTAGCCTCCTCACAACACTGTCAGATTCAAGCTTTCCGACTGAAGACCAAACCCGTCTGGGGACTGCAAATCCATCCTGAGATGAACATCAGAGATGCGACTGTCTATATCAAAAATTCGATATCACTCGACCTCCCAACCAAATCCTACTACGAAGAAGCGCTCGAACAAACACCGAAGGATTCTGGACTCATCACCCGGATCGTCGAACGTTTTCTCGCTTCATCCCCAAGGACATAAACTCCTAAAACCTTTATAGAACACCCTCCATAAGTACCACAAGATTATGATCGTTATCGGGAAATTAGATGAGTCAGTTTGGGTGTGCAGAAAACCCTGAGCAAGACTGAGTTGGAGTCAGGCTTCATCGTGAAGAATGTATAAGGGACATAGAATCCAGCCTAGGCCTTACAAAATAATGAAGCCTGACCCCAGCGAAGCCCGTATCAGTACAGGATTTCCTCGCTGGGGAAATTCTGCGTGTTTTCGATACACCTAAACTGACGTATTTCATGTTCTATAATCGCCTGTTGCAAGGTGTTTGTGATATCTTTTTTTTCTTGACAAAATTCACTTTTTATATTTAATTACTTATATCGTAAATATAATGATTACATTTTTTTAGCAAAAAGGAGGCTGGCATGAAAAGCAAGAAATTCATCTTACTCCTTATCGGAGTTCTTATCCTTTTCTCGTTGAGTTCCTATGCAGAAACGAAGAATCTCAAAAGAATCGGTCGATACACTCTTGTCCGCATCAAAGGCGAAATTCCTACGGCAGAAGTCATGAAAATCGTTCTCGATAAATACACCGCAGATATTAAGTATGGATTCGACACAGCAGGTTATGGTGATCTCTTCCTGCCTTTTATCGATCAGATAAAATCTGCATCCTTCGAGGAAAAGGAGTTAGCTGTCGGGGATAAAATGATCTGGATGCTTTTTCGGTCCAGGGGAAAAGTCAAGGTCGTCGAAGATATCGAATGGGCCGGAAAAGAACCCCTCCCGGTTTTTTCCTTCATTGTCAAAAAAGGCTACAAGCATTATGAATTCATCATGCCCAAACCCTGTGGGAACATCGCCCTGCGAAAAGTGGAGGAAATCATTCCCGACGCCATCTGTGGTATCAAGGTTGAGCCTGCCAAAGTCAACATAAACGATCCTGTCTCTGTGGATATGGGTGATTCTCAGCATGCCAAATCCATGGAAGTCGAGGTGATCGGACCAGACGGCACACAAATCACAACACATACTTTCACCCCTGATATCCCCAAATGGCAAACCAAGTTCGATAAACCCGGAGAATACATCTTCAAAGGAAAAGCAATCAATCCCGAAGGAAAACCATCAGAAAATCCGTGCGAGGCTAAAACCTATGTCAATTTTCCTCCTGTTGCTAAACTTTGGACTTCCTGCAATCCCTGTAAGAACTATGTGGGCAGACCGGTCATCATCGATGCTTCTGACTCAACTGACCCAGATGGTGAAGTTGTCAAGGCAGATTTCGAAATTAGAGACGCACTGGGAAATGTCATCGACAGATTTTCAGACACAGAAAAACCCTTTACATGGGAAAAGATCTTTGATGCTCCAGGAGTTTACACCATAACCGCTATCGTCACGGATGATTTCGGGGCCGTCTCTGATCCCGTATCAATCGAGCTCGAGGTGACACAGAAAAGGCTCTTCATCCTGGGGGAAGTCGGACCATTCTTTGCCCGAGGATCCCACGGATCGTACATTGCAGCCAGGTTAGGGTTCCAGTACATGATCGTCCCTGATAGATTCTCCTTCATCCTCTCTGGAGGACCGGGATTAGCTCTTAAAGATGACCCATGGAAATCCATCTTCATGGCTGAGGGAGTTCTTACCTACCATGCAGCGCCGGCTTTCCTAGGTGCGGGATTGGGCTTCACCACCAAAGTCAAAGAAGAGAGGGAGGCAGACTTTGAACTCCTCGGTCAGGCTGGTGTGGATATTTTCAAGACATATACCCTTGTCGGATCGCTATTCTCCGAACTCAGAGTTCCTGTAGGTTCAGACCGCAGTTTCTCCAAACATCACAAATTCATGTTCGGGTTCAGAGTCCTTTTCTAAGAGATATCGATTTTGTAGAGATTGCTGTCGAGAGGCCAGGGAGTATTTCCTGGCCTTTTTCTCAGACTGATTCTCATTCATTTATCAAAGCTTGAAGAGAGGTTTTTACCACAAAAATGAAAATTGCCCTGATCGGTGCCGACGGTCAACTCGGTACTGACTTGATGAAAATCCTCAGGGGAAAAGACATAACTCCCCTGTATTATCCAGAATTTGATGTTACACAACCAGATAAAGCCAAGGAAACACTTACCAAGATACATCCAGATATCTTAATCAACACATCTGCTTACCATCGGGTTGATGAATGCGAAGACAATCCCCAGCAATCCTTCCTGGTCAATTCCATAGCGGTCAGGGATCTCGCCCTGATCTGCCGCGAATTCGGTTGGACACTTGTTCATTTCAGCACAGATTATGTCTTTGACGGTAAGAAGAAAACCCCCTATACAGAGGAAGACACTCCACATCCGTTGAACGTGTATGCCGTTTCTAAATTAGCCGGAGAATATTTTGTGGTTTCACTCTTGGAAAAATATTTCCTCATCCGGATTTGTGGATTATACGGAGTGGCTGGGTGCTGGGGAAAGGGGATGAACTTTGTGGACATCATGATCTCCCTTGAAAAAAAAGGCCAAACCATTAAGGTCGTGGATGACCAATGGGTAACCCCGACCTCGGCAGAGGAGTTAGCGGTAAGAATAGGGGAACTGATTCAGACAACCCATTACGGACTGTATCACCTGACGAATGAAGGTCAATGCACTTGGTTTGAATTTGCTCAGGCCATTTTTCGTCTGACTAGGAAGACGCCCCAGCTCATTCCTATTGATTCTAAAACCTACGGAGCCAAGGCTGTCCGTCCACCTTACTCCATTCTGGAAAACAAAAGAGCCAAAAAAATCGGAATCACGGATTTTTCCTCATGGGAAACAGCCCTCAAGAACTATCTCATCAAGAAAGGCTACCTCGCTTGAAACTAGCTCTGGAATAACTCAAGCTTGAATTTAGGATTCTTTTCTTTCTCGATGAAAATGGACGACATTTACGGAATTATACAGGAGACAATATCAAGCATCAGTGATTTTCATTTTCTCGAGAATATGGGGTGGGAGAGAGCAAGCTTTAGCCTGGGCATTGGTCACGATGTGCACTGTATATCCTGAGGCAACCAGGCTTTTCTCTGCTTCAGTCCGCAATTCATAATTGAAGACCAATTTCTTTGGTGATATTTTTTCCAAGGTAACCCGGATGAGAAATTCCTGATCATACCTGAGTGGTTTTTTATACCTGCAAAAAGCTTCGACGACAACGAGATAATACTCTTGGGCTTCCATCGTCTTGTAGGGGATATTTCTTTTTCGACAGAATTCTGTCCGCCCTATCTCGAACCATTCGAGATAATTCTTATTGTGAGCCACTCCCATTTGATCCGTCTCAGAATAGCGGACCTTTTCTTTGATCTGGATGTAGGATTGATGGAGAGATGAAGAAGCTTTCTTAGGCGACAAATTTTCCCAGTTTTGAGATTTCCTCATTGTAATATTTTCGGTAGAGAATTTCCCATTCTCTGCTTCCTTCTTTGATCGGTTTTTTTTGAGCGCTTATTTTATCTATCGCCTTCTTGTCCAAATGCTCGTAGAGTCTCAACTCCTCTTCGATGCTGTTGACGATGGATAGCCTGATTTCATTGGGCTCATCCAGGAATTCGACTTGGTCATCATTAAAAAGAGAGTTGAGAATCTGACGAGAGAGATAATTTATCTTTTCTCGAGATAAACGGACGCTCACAGAACGATATTCCTTTCTTTAGCCAGTTTTGACTTGATCATCCTAAACATGGTCTGGTATTCGATGTTCTCCTTCCTGATCTTTTCCATGTGCTCACTGAGTATCTCTCTGACCTCTTGGTCGAGCTTATCCTCCTTTTGAAACTCATCGGTAATCAGGTTCGTGACATCTTCGATCAGCTTGTTCTTGTTGTCTACGATGATTTTTTCATCTTTCATCAAGTTACGGACGATTACAAAAGCCATATGTTCGATTTGATTCTTGCTCAGTCTCATGTCCCCCTTAAAATACAATACATTCTCCCAAAATTCAAGGGCAGAGTTTGGAGGAAGGGCTTATTTCTTTTTTGAGGCGAGGTAAAGGGTGTAGACAAACCCCCCGAGACAAAGGGCAAAGATGAAGATCATAAAAAGAAGGGCATCAAGAGTCATCGTTCTGCCTTAAAACTCTCCTGGTAATAATTTTATTCAGACTGATGAACACGGCTAGAGCAATGAACCATTGAAGAAGAATCGTGCCCAAAGAGAAAGGGGAGAATATTTTCAGCCAATTTTGGGGATCGTCCACATAGCTTTTCCAAAACCACCATCCGAGCATGGCCAGAAACTGGATGGGAAGCAAGAAAGAAACCAGAATGTCAAACCATCGCCCTAATCTGACCTGTCTTCCTGGAGCAGAGATAACTCTCATACGAAATTTTTTTGGGCCGAACTTGAGGAAAGCGAAGGTGAAAAAAAAGCCGCTGACCATCAAACCAAATGACCACACCCAATCTTGATTATTAAAAAAACCCATGCTCAACGCCGAAGGAAAGCCCAGGAGAAAACCAGCAACACACACAGCCAGTATAGCTCTCTTTCTCGAGAACCCGGCATCCATCAGAATCCTGGTGTCGAGTTCGAGCATCGAGATGAGAGAAGAAAAGGCAGCAAAGGAGAGAGCCAGAAAAAACAGGGCGAGGAAGAAAGATCCCGCCGGAATTTTCGAGAATAGATTAGGAATCCAGATGAACGTCAGGCCTTGATTGTCTGTTTTCATGACTTCCAGAACTTTCTGCTGAGAAAAGTCCTGAGCAGAAAAGAAGGAAAACACGGTGGGGATGACAGCCACCGCAGCTAGCAAGGAGGCCAGATTATTCCCGAAACCTATTGTCGTCGCTGTCAAAACAGGATTTTCCTGTTTGTGCGAGTAAACTGCGTAGGTCAGGATCAATCCCCAGCCTGCTCCAGTCGACCAAGCTGATTGGGTCAGTGCATGCAACCAAACTTTATGATCAGCCAGCCGAGCCAAGTTTGGCGAGAAGAGAAAATTGAGCCCCTCGAAAGCAGAGGGAAGAGTTAATGTCCTCACGCAGGCTATGATCAGGAGAAAAAAAAGGGACGGGATGAGAATTTTGTTGGCCCGCTCTATTCCCTTAACAACTCCAGCATAAATGATCAACGCTCCGATGCTTATGGCAGCCAGATGAAAAATAACCGGTTCCCAAGAGGAAGTAAAAGAACGCCAAGTTTCTGAGGAATTCTTATGAATCAACCCTTGAAAAGATGCAGTCAAAAAATATTTTAAACACCATCCAGTAACTACAGAATAATAAAACATGATGGCCGTGGTGACAAAGGCCACGAAAGTTCCCATCCAAGTGAATTTTTCACCCATGATCTTTCCAAACGAACCGATAACACCTCGCCTCGTTTTTTTCCCGATCGAAATCTCGATTATGAGAAGAGGAATAGACCACAGGAACAGGAAGAGAATCCAGGCGACGATGAAGGCACCGCCCCCTTGCTGAGAAACAATTCTGGGGAACCTCCATATATTGCCTGTTCCCACAGCCATCCCCATCCCGGCAAATATAATCCCCCAACGAGATGCAAATATTTCTTTTTTTCTCATCGGGTTTTTCTACGAATCAATGACTAAAAAGGGATGGATGCCTCTTCTCTCGGGGTCTGTCTTACCCAATGCCAACAGCTTTCCTTCGACACTGAATAACCTAAAAGTGGCTTTTGTCCTCTCTGAGGGCGATAAATAAGCATCATCCTGGTCTAATATTTTCAAAATATTCTCTGGAAAAATGAAGTTCCCATTCCTGGCCAGGGAAGCACCCCTCTCCTTGAGCACGATTTTCGGAAACTCCGGCAACAGGACTTCCATAGGAATCAGAAATCGATCGATCTCTCCCTGTTCAGCGTATTTCTTGATTTCCTCCAGGAGAAATCCATCTTCAAGCTTAAAATTTCCGACTGAGGTTCGATTAAGTTGGGTGAGATGAGCTCCGCAATTCAATGCTTGGCCGAGATCATGAGCGAGGGATCGGATATAAGTTCCCGAAGAACACCGGACCTCGAAATCAAAAAAAGGAGGGGCATACGAGGTCAACTTAAAATCGTAGACTATGACTTTGCTAGACCGCAGCTCGAATTCCTTATTTTGTCTGGCGAGGGTATACAGCGGTTTTCCTTTGTATTTTTTTGCCGAAAACGGAGGGGGAAATTGTTCAATCTCTTCCTGAAATTTCCTCATTGCATCAAGAAGGCGAGTCCGAGACGGGTATTCCAGGCACTCCTCGGAGGTAGGTTCGCCTGTTGAATCGTAGGTATTGGTGGAGAAACCCAGTCTCATCCGACCTTGATATTCTTTATCTACTTTGGAGAAAAATGAGAAAAGCCTAGTAGCCTTGCCAACAGCCACGACAACAAGACCTGTGGCCAGGGGATCAAGAGTCCCATAATGTCCCACCTTGCTTTTGCTAAAAAGTTTTCGTATCTCGATGACGACACGATGAGATGTGAGGTCTTTGGGTTTATCCACCAGGATAAGGCCGTCCATTATTAGCCTATGATCAATAAACGTCTTGCTTTTCTGTGGCTTTAGTCCTGGGTTGCTCGGTTAGGAGTTGCTCCACCGTCTTCGGGATTTCCTTAAGCAGATTCTCATATTTACCCGTAACAGGAAATCCGGCGGCATGAAGATGTCCTCCTCCTCCAAAATATTCAGCGATAAGCGCAGCATTCGCCGACCCTTTCGATCTAAGACTGACTCTGTAAGTATCCTTTTTCATTTCTTTGAAAAAAAGAACGATTTCCACTCCCTTGATCGATCGGGCTAAGGTAGTTATATCTTCTGTATCTATTTCTCTCAAGTTGAGGGATTCGAGATGCTTCTTGAACATGCTGATTATGGCAATGTTTCCCTTATCGTTCATTTGGAGAGTAGAGAGAACTTCTCCCAGGAGTTTGATTTTTTCAGGTGGATTATTGTTATACAAGCGCTCAGACACTTCGGTCGGGTTGGCCCCTTGATTGATCAATTCAAAACAGACTTCGAAGGATCTCGCGTTTGTGTTGGAAAATTGAAAAGATCCCGTATCCGAGATGATCGCACAGTACAAATAGCTGGCTATGTCTGGAGTTAGGTCAACATTTAGTCGTTTACTCAACAGATAGACCATCTCAGCCACAGCCGAGGCTTCTGGATCGACCCAGTTGATATCGGCATAGTGATAGTTAGAATGGTGGTGATCGATATTCACCTTGAAATAGTCCTGAATGTTGTCTTGTCCAGAACGGACCACACTCGCACACTCAAGTAGGACCACCATATCATAGATCTTTGCCGGAATCTGTCCTACTTGGATAATGTCATGATCAGGAAAATGATTGAAAGGGAAAGGTGTCCTGTCTTTGTTAATAAAGGCCATCTCTTTTCCCAACAATCCTCCCATAAAATACAGTGCAAGACCCGTGCAAATAGAATCGCCATCTGGTCGCAGATGGGAGGTGATCGCAATCCGTTGGTTATCCTTTATTTTTTGGGCAACGAGATCAACCGCGTCCTTTTTCATCTTTTTTCATATCTCTCAGTATTTCATCAATTTTCTCTTCATAGTCAGATGTGGCATCTAGGTTAAAAATGAGCATGGGATTATACTTTAATTTTATTTTAGAGGCAATAGATTTTCTGAGAAATCCCTTTCTTCTTTCTAAAAGACCCATCACTCTTTCTTTGTCTTGAGCCCCAAAAAGACTTAAGTAGATATAGGCTGACTTTAAATCCTTACTCACCTCGACTCTGGTCACTGTTATC
>CAYFXE010000008.1:10405-23243 GCA_964347035.1 uncultured Eubacteriales bacterium
GCCAGATGTAGAATCTTGGACGAGTTCGATGAGGAGTCGGCTCAATTCCTCTTTGATGAGGCTGGATACTCTTTTCTGCCTGTGACTACTATTCATGGCACAAACCACCTTAAAGGGTGAAACGATGAAGGAGGAACCCATGCATCCTTAATCGTCTCCAACTCCCCACTGACTTGGAGCACCTAAAAATAATGAATCTGGTAGTCTAAAACCTCACCATCGATGTTTTCTTCTGCTTCGCTGATGATTCTGCTCAAGAGCTTTTCTACCACACTCTTTTGGGTATTGACCGTGACCACTCCGATTTTCGTTCTCTGCCATTTGTCCTGATATTCGAGTTCGGCCAAAGCGATATTGTATCTGTTCTTGAATCTATCCTTGATCCTGTTCAGCCTTTTTCTCTTTTCCTTGAGTGAGTGGGACAGGGGGAAATGGATATCTAAAAGAAGAAAACCAATGACCATGAGAAAAATGTCGAATTTATTAGGGCTTAACCTTCTCGGTAATAAAGGCTTCTATGATGTCGCCTTCTTGAATATCCTTGAACTTTTCAATCCCGATCCCACACTCGTAATCCTTCTTGATTTCAGTCACATTCTCCTTGAGATGTTTGAGGGACGAAATTCGGCCTTGATGGATGACCTCTCCTTCTCTAATCACCCTTACTTCCGCATTCCGAGTAATCTTTCCGTCCTGGACATAGCAACCGGCGATAACTCCGATTCGAGAAATATTGAAGATTCTCCTGATTTCAGCTCTTCCTAAGAACGTTTCTTTTACGGTCGGCTCTAACATACCGCTCAGCGCCTTTTTGATGTCATCGGTCAATTGATAAATCACATTATAGCTTCTGATCTCCACATTTTCTTCCTTCGCCAGGTCTAATATTTTCTGATTCGGCTTTGTGTTATAGCCGATGAGAATGGCATTCGAGGCAGACGCGAGGAGCACATCGGATTCTGTGATATTCCCGGTGGCTGAGTGGACAATCTTAATTTTCACCTCTTCACTGCTGAGATTAGGAAGAATATCCGTCAAAACTTCAACCGACCCATGCACATCTCCCTTGATGATCAACGAAAGTTCTTTCACTTCTCCTTCCTCGATTTGTTTAAATAGCTCATCTAGAGTGAGGTGCTCAGGACGCCGAGTTTCTTCTTTCTTAATCTGAGAAGACCGAAACTGAGCTATCTGTTTGGCCGTATTGAAATCCTCAACGACCTGAAAAATATCACCTGCGAAAGGAACATCGGAGAATCCGAGAACTTCGACTGGAACTGAGGGCTCAGCTTTTTTCATGCCTCCTCCGTTCTCGTCAAACAGGGCTCTTGCTTTCCCGTAACTTAGACCACAGATAAAAGCCTCGCCTGGGCTGAGAACGCCATGCTGAATGATGACAGTGGCCACGGGTCCTTTTTTCGAATCCAGACGCGCCTCGAGCACGACACCTTGGGCTTGGACATTGGGGTTAGCCTTGATTTCGACAACATCGCTGAGAAGCAAAATCATTTCGAGGAGCTCTTCGAGATTCGTCTTTTCCTTGGCCGAGACGTCCACACTGATGACTTCGCCTCCCCATTCTTCCACAAGCAATCCTTCCTTCGATAACTGCTGTTTCACCTTCTCGGCGTCTGCCTCAGGTTTATCCATCTTGTTTATGGCCACGATAATCGGAACATCTGCGGCTTTCGCATGGTTTATCGCCTCGCGTGTTTGAGGCATGACCCCATCATCTGCGGCAACAACGAGGACAACGATATCCGTTATCGTCGCTCCTCTGGCCCGCAATTTCGTAAATGCTTCGTGGCCTGGGGTATCGATGAACGTGATCGGGCGGTCCTTATAGAAAATCCGATAGGCTCCGATATGCTGGGTGATCCCTCCTGACTCTCTACCTACGAGATTCGATTGTCTTATGGCATCGAGAAGAGTTGTTTTCCCATGGTCCACATGCCCCATCATAGTTACCACCGGAGGACGAAGCACAAGGTCTTTGGAGCTTTGTTCGGCTTGAGTCCGAATCTCCTTTTCTAGAGATATCAAAGCGATGATCATGTTAAGTTCTTGAGAAATCGACTCTGCCAGATCCTCGTTGATGATGTCATTGACATTAATATCCAGCCCCCGCTGGATTAATCTACTTAAAAGGTCCTTTGCCCTGATCCCTATTATGTCAGACAAGTCTTTTATGTTTGTTCCCTCTCTTATCTGTATTTTTTTTGGCGCGCTTTTTCCTTTTTTCGCGGATTGACTCGTTTTTTTGCTCTTGTCCTTAGTCTCCATTTTCTTTTCTTTTAACTCCTATTCACTCTTTATCTCGATCTTCCATCCAACTAGCCTAGAAGCAAGCCTGACATTCGTCCCTTTTTTTCCTATCGCCAGGGACAGTTGGTCCTCTCCGACGATGGCCTGAAGGCGTTTTCCCTCTTTGTCCAGGATAAATACCCTTTCCACCCTCGCTGGGCTGAGAGTCGCCTTGGCGTAAGAGAGAGGATTATCCGACCACTCGATGATATCAATTTTCTCTCCGTTTAATTCTTTACTGATGGCAAGGATTCTGTTTCCTTTGATACCAATGCACGCTCCGATGGGATCGATATCCTTTTCCTTTGATAAGACAGCCACCTTGGCCCTTTCTCCGGGATGACGAACGATATCTTTAATCTCGATGTTGCCATTGGCAATTTCAGGTATTTCAATCTCCAAGAGCTTGGCCAAAAATTTAGGATCAGCCCGAGAAACGATTACCTGCGGTCCCTTGTTCTCTTTCAAAACATTGAGAATGACCGCTCTGACGCGATCTCCCCGTTTGAATTCCTCATTCTTCAGTTTTTCACACTGAGGGAAGAGAGCATCTGTTTTTTCCACCTCGAGGATCATGTTCTCGTTGGTTTCGAATCTTCTCAGAACTCCAGTGACGATTTCTCCTACCCGGGGAGCGAATTGAGCATAGATTTTTTCTTGTTCTGCATTTCTCACTTTCTGGTATATCACCTGCTTTGCAGCTTGAGCCGCAATTCTTCCAAGAGTCTCCGAAGGCAGATCAAGTTCGATCTGATCTCCGATGGTGGCCACAGGATCAATTTTTTTCGCCTCTTCGTAGGAAATCTCTGTGGCGAGATCTTGAGGATTCTCGCTTACGATTTTGACAGCATAAACTCTTAGTTCTCCCTTCTCAGGCTGGAAAGAAATATGAACCTCCTCGTTGTGAGTGAAATATTTCGATGACGCGACCCTTAGGGATTCTTCGATGGCTTGAACGATGACATCAGTCTCCACTCCTCTTTCCTTACTGAGCTGAACGATAGTATCCCACACCTTTACTTTCATAATTGCTTCCTCGATGTGGTCTAAACCAGGGATTCGAAGAGGCGAGAATTATATCTAAAATGAGAAAGAATATCAAATCTAGCTGCCCGGTAAGTCTCTCCTCTTAAATAAAAGGAATGAGAGTTAGGAGATCGTCTGTCAATAAGACAATAGAGACGCTTTCTTCGCTTTGAAATGCCACTTTTTCCTTCAGATGTCTTTTTTAAAAAAAAGCCTCAGTAACTCGACAAATCACATGATCAACGGGGCGAAGACAAGGCTCACGACGGCCATCAGTTTAATCAGGATGTTCATGGACGGTCCGGCTGTATCCTTCAGGGGGTCTCCCACGGTATCCCCGATAACAGCGGCGGCATGCACGTCTGTTCCTTTACCTCCAAGATGGCCCTCCTCGATCCATTTCTTGGCATTGTCCCAAGAGGCACCGGCGTTAGCCATGAAAATCCCCATCAGAACTCCTGTGGCTGTCGCTCCGGCCAGGAATCCCCCCAACGATTCTGCCCCGATCACGAACCCAATGACTAAAGGCATGAGGACCGCCGTCAATCCAGGAAGAATCATCTCGGCTAAGGCGCTTCGGGTGACGATGTCAATGCACCGATCAGAGTCAGGCTTGGCTTTCCCTTCCATAAGCCCTGTAATCTCCTTGAATTGTCTTCTGATCTCGACCACCATTTTATCTGCTGCCCTCGCAACAGCCTTTATGGTCATGAAGGCAATAGCAAAAGGCATGAGAGCTCCTATGAGCAGGCCGATCACAGTTTCCACATTCGTCAAGTTGATGGCTGTGAGGTTGGCTGTTTTCTGGTAAGCCGAAAAAAGAGCCAGCGCTGTCAGTGCTGCCGAACCGATAGCAAATCCCTTTCCTATGGCGGCAGTGGTGTTGCCCAAGGCATCAAGCTTATCGGTGATCTTCCTGATGTTTTCGCCAGCCTTGGACATCTCAGCAATTCCCCCAGCGTTATCAGCGATAGGGCCGTAGGAATCTGTCGACATTACAATGCCTATCGTAGCCAGCATCCCCACGGCCGATAGGGCGATGCCGTAAAGTCCAGAGAATCTATACGAGATGTAAATAGCGAGAGCTATAGTCAAGAGCGGGAGTATCGTGCTTTGGAAGCCGACGGCCAAGCCAGTGATGATCGTGGGAGCGCTTCCTGTCTGGGCTGTCTTGGCAATGGCTTTGATGGGCGGGCCTGAGGTGAAGTATTCACTTTCCAAGCCGATCAAAACTCCGGCTAACATCCCGCTCAATACAGCCCAGAAAACACCCAATTCACCCAGAAGGACACGAACAGAGAAAAAAGCGCCCACGATAAATAAAAGGGCACTGACGTAAGTGGCATTCCTCAAAGCCGACTGAGGATTGAAGTTTTTCAAGATGCTCATTGAGAAAAAACCAAGAATAGAGCTGAGCAAACCGATCACGATCAAAAGCAAGGGCAGGGACATGTAGTGGAGAGCCGGAGTCAGCGTTGAACCGATGGCCATCGAAGCCACCACAGATCCTACGTAGGATTCAAAAAGATCCGCTCCCATACCAGCCGTATCTCCGACATTGTCCCCGACGTTATCAGCGATAACACCCGGATTGCGCGGGTCATCCTCAGGAATTCCCGCTTCAACCTTTCCTACAAGGTCTGCTCCCACATCAGCACTCTTGGTGTAAATCCCCCCTCCGACTCTGGCGAACAGGGCGACAGAGCTGGCCCCCATGGCAAAACCGTTGATGATCTTAGGATCCTGGGTGAAAAAATAGAAGAGGCCAATCCCAGCTACACCCAAGGCTGCCACCGAAAAGCCCATCACCGATCCGCCTTGAAAGGCTAGGGTTAAGGCCCGAGACACACCTCCAATGATGGCTCCTTGTGTAGAACGAACAGCTGAGCGGGTGGACGCTTTCAAACCGATAAAGCCTGCTAACATCGAACAGCTTGCTCCGGTCAAGAAGGCAAGGCTCGTGTAGATGGAAAACAATCTCCAAAGGGCGATGAAGACCACAACGACAAACAGGGAGATATATGTATATTCTCTTCTTAAAAAGACCATAGCTCCGGAATGGACAGATTCGGCTATCTCCTTCATCAGTTGAGTTCCGCTGGGATACCTTTTGATAAAAAAGTAAAGGATGACCGCGAAAGCTAATCCGATAAAGCCGAGAATGAAGGCGTATGGTATGAGATTAAGTATAGACATCAAATTACTTCCTTGTTCAATTTTTCGCGACGATGTATAGCACAAAAAGCACCAAAATGCAATTTTTGAAAAATGGGGTCAGGCCTTGTCGTCCAAAAGCGCTTTGTCTCTACCTTTACCCGAGTATAAAACCTTGGGATAAGGCCTGCCCCCAGGTCACTCCGATAGAACGAAAAGAAGAGCCTTCCGAGAGTGAGCCATTTTGAGACGATCAATCGTCTATTTAGATTGAGGCAGAGAATCACCCTTCAGTATCATAAGTCCCATTCTTATGAAGTGGTTCAGAGAGAAGAAACCTGATGAAAATGAGTGATCTATCCATATCTCATCGACTGGCCATGAGGTTAGCTTGGGAAGATCCGAAGACCATCCGATTTATCCAAACCAGTTTTTCCCATCCGGAGCAGAAACCTGAAATCTTCACCCATACATGGATTTCACAGGAAGGAAAATGGAATGTGTCCATCATCGAAAAGAGCCTCTTTTTAAAGCCACGAAAAGATTCGCTCATCAATGTTGCCTGGGTAGAGATCGAGTCTGAATCAGGTCATATCCAGAGACGGCGCTATTTCAGAAACATTTTTCTCAGTGAATACAAGACTATTATTCAGGAAAGACCATCTCCTTGAATGGCTTCTCCTCCAAGACTGTAAGGCCCACAGGAAAGAATACGAACATGGACAAATCGTCCGATGCCATCGTTGCTTGATTTAAAATTGACGACCTGGTACCCTTCATTCCGTCCCGAATAGAGACGACAATTCTTCTTACTCCGACCTGAGCAGAGAACCTTGACCACTTGCCCCACTTGCGATGCGTTTGACTCCAGCTGTATCTGTTTCTGGACTTTCTGGAGTTCAACTAGCCTCTTTTTCTTCACAGCTAGAGGAACATCATCTCTTTTGTTGGATGCAGCGGTCAAAGGACGAGGGGAGTAGCGAAAAGAGAAGATATTGGTAAACCGGACTTGTTTCAACAGATCGACTGTTTCTTGATAATCCCGTTCTGTTTCCCCGGGGAAGCCGACGATGATATCTGTACTGAGACTGATATCGGGGATGAGATCACGGATAAAGGCAATCCTTTCCAGGTAATCCTCTCTGGAATATCCTCTGCTCATGGCTTTGAGGATGGAACTCGAACCAGATTGAACCGGCAGATGGAGCTGATGACAGACTTTCTTTGAATCTCTCATGGCCTGGGCTATCTCCTGGGTAAAATTTTTTGGATGAGAAGTGATGAAGCGGATCCATTCGATCCTCTCCACACGATTGACTTCTTCCAGAAGTTCAGGAAAGCCGCTGCCTCTATCAGGATCTTTGTATGAGTTCACGTTCTGCCCTAACAGTTGAATCTCTTTATATCCTCGACTGGCCAGGTATTTCACTTCATCCAGGATTTGAGATAAAGGTCGGTATTTTTCGCGTCCTCGAGTGAAGGGCACGATGCAGTAGGCGCAAAAATTGTTGCAGCCTTCCATAATAGTAACATAGGCACTCACTGAGCTTTCTCTCGAGATGGTGCTGGGGGAATATTCATGCCAGCGATGATTCCATTTTGTGGCGATGACTTTTTCTTGTGAGTGTTCCGAGAGGATACGAGGAAGCTCACGATAATTGTCCGGACCGATAACGAAATCGATAAACGGCTTCATCTCGACCAATCGAGACTTGTGGAGCTGGGCAACGCATCCAGCCACCCCGATCAGAAGACCAGTTTTCTTCTTTAGTGATCCCATCCGCCCCAGAAGAGAATAGAGCTTTTCCTCGGATTTTTTCCTCACCGCACAAGTGTTGATGAGGACCAGGTCACTCGATTCAGGAGAGCGAACCAACTGAGCCCCATCCCTTAATAACAGTCCAGCTATACGTTCTGAGTCATTCTCGTTCATCTGGCAGCCGAAGGTGTGGATGTAAAACTTAAGGTTTTGTAATCTCTTTGACATCGGTCTCTTAATCTAGAAAGATTCCTGATTCATAGAATCTTTTCAAGAATCTTAACAGCGTCCTGGACGAAATCAGGACAGCGAGTCTCAAAAAGCTTTTCTTCCTCTGCACGCCTTAATTGTTCAGGATCGCTTATATTATACCCCAACAGTTCTCTGCACTGGAGAGAACCATGGATAGATTTAAACTTCTTCACAAATTCTTGAACCTTTTCGTAAGTAATTTCCTTCGCTGACTCATCCTCAATGCTGATCCGGCCGTGTTTCAAACCGATGACCATGAACGCTCCGGTCACGGCTCCACAGGTTTCGGCCATACGGGCCATACCGCCCCCAAAGGCCTGGGCTATTCGGAGAGCCGTTTCTCGATCCATACCAAAGGACTTTGAAAAGGCTGTCAACACAGATTGGGAACAGTTGAATCCGTCTTTAAAGCAGGAGAGGGCATCATCAATCCTGTTCATTTGTCAATTCCTTTCTTCAGGAAGAGAGCATTTCCATCTCCATGAAAAGGGTCAAGGTTTGCTTGACATCAGCAGGCCTTTGCCCAGTCGCTATCACTCTTTTCCCAGATTATGAGCGAGCATTTCTCTTGCGTTTCGGAGAGTAGTCTCAGTGATCCGGCTTCCGGCCAATAGTCTGGCTATTTCAACCACTCTCTCCTCATGCGTCAGCTTCTTAACATAGGTAAAAGTACGATTCTTGGACACCTGTTTATCTATCCGGTAATGATGAGGAGCAAAGGAAGCAATCTGAGGAAGATGCGTGACACACATGACCTGGTGTCGACAGGAAAGGCTTTTAAGTTTTTGGGCAACAAATTCGGCCGTCTTCCCCCCAATGCCTGCGTCAATTTCATCAAAAATCAGGGTTTTTAACCTCTCCGTCTCCCTTCCGATGGACTTCAAGGCCAGCATCACTCGAGAAAGCTCTCCTCCAGAGGCAATCTTCCGCAAGGGTCTCAGGTCCTCACCGGGATTGGGGCTGATCAAGAATTCAACCTCCTCGGTCCCGGTCCCTTTGATTCTTCCCATGGCTTCTGCATGAGGGGGGGAGGATCGGATATCGATTTTGACCTTGGCCTTCTTCATCCCCAAATGAATGATTTCCTCTTCGATCTGCTTTTCCAGCTTGCGAGCTTCTTTCTTCCTGAGGACCGAAAGACTCTTAGCTTTTGCTTGGTATTCTTTGAATTTGAATTCCATAGCCTTGGTGAGATCTTCCAGCTTTTCTTGACTCGTACTCAGTTCTTCAACTTCTTTCTTGACTTTCATCAAGTGGGAAAGAATTTCTTGGATGGTGCTGCCGTATTTTCTTTTTAATTTTTCAATCTGACTCAACCGCTCCTCGATATTCTCGAGTCTTTCAGGAGAGCAGTCCTGTCTCTCTCTGAACTTGATAAGAAAATCTGAAAAATCTCCGATAGTGATCGAGAATTGATTGAGTGCTTCCTCAAACTCTTTAAATGTCTTGTCAAAGTCGGTGAGTTCGGCAACGATCGGCTGCAGCTTGGAGAGAAGAGGTGAGATGGAATTCTCTCGGTCATAGGCGATATCGAGGGCCTCCTCAACAAGGATTCTAATTTTTTCTGCGTTCTTGAGGATGTTTCTCTCATACAGCAGTTCTTCGTCCTCTTCCTTTTTGAGCTGGGCTTTTTCAATTTCCTTGATTTGAAAATCAAGAAAGTCCAACCGCTGCTCCCTCTCTTTCTGCTTGGCTTCCAGTTCTTTCTTTTCCCGGTTAAGTTTTTTTAGATCTCTGGCACACTGCGAAACCTCGTTTCTTAAGGGCAAAGCTCTGGCATACTGATCAAGATAATCCAATTGGTTCTCTAGATTGCGGAGGAAGGCATGGTCATTTTGTCCGTAGATATCAACTAGATCACTGCTTTTGTCCTTGAGTTTTTTGATCGGTACCAGCACTCCATCGATGTATCCCTTTCCGATGTCTTGCTCCGTTATTCTTCTTTGTACGTACAACTCCTCCTCGACCTCTTTCAGATCTTCGCCTAGGAGCACGGTGAAGACAGCCTCCACACTCATCTCTCGCTCCCCAGTCCGGATGACCTCCGGAGATCCTTTCTCACCGAGAACGAGGCGTATCCCGTCGATGATGATCGATTTGCCGGCTCCCGTTTCTCCTGTCAAAATAGAGAATCCCTCCTCTAACTTGAGCTCAATTTCTTCAATGGTAGCTAGATTTTGAATCCGGATAGACTTTATCATGGACTTCTTTTACCGGGCAGAAGTTGTTATCTTTATCGGGACCAAAGCCTTTTCCATGTTGATCCGGCCGTAGCCGATGTACTCATCATTCCCTGGGTAATCAACAGAATTAACATCATCGGCCGAATAACGGATAACATTCATGATTTCTGAAACAGTAAGCCAAGGTTTGATGCTCTTGATGAGCGCGGCCAATCCCGCCGCGTGGGGAGTCGCGGCCGAAGTTCCCGAGCCAAAGGCATAGGGAAATGCACCAGGCTCCCAAAACCAGGTGGGAACCAGGCTGAGGATTCGTTCCCCTGGAGCAGCCACGTCGACCTCAGGGCCGAAATTTGACCAATCGGGACGTAGGTCATCATAGTCTGTGGCCGCCACTGCCAGACAGTAGGCATCATAGGCTCCTGGGTACAGAACAGAGTCAGAGTCATTGCCGGCTGCAGCCACGACGACGACTCCTTCCTGGAAGGCATACCTCACCGCATCTTCTAATCCCTGAGAAGGCACATCCCCACCTAGACTGAGGTTGATCACATCCGCTCCGTTATCCACAGCCCATTCGATCCCCTCGATAATCCAGCTGTAGTAGCCGGACCCTTCCTCATCCATAGATTTGATAGGCAGAACTCGACAATTCCATGCAACACCAGCGATTCCCTCGCCGTTGTCGGTCGATGCGGCCGCAATCCCGGCCACGTGGGTTCCGTGACCGTTATCATCTGTTGCATCGAAATCATCGTTGACGAAGTCTCGACCTGTCGAAGAAATCTCATCCCTGATATCCGGATGTTCGAGATCTATTCCTGTATCGATGACGGCAATCACTATTCCCTCATCACCCTTTGTCTCATCCCAGGCTGAGGTTGCTTTGATATCCGCCCGATCTCTCCCATGTGGGCTTCCTGGAATTCCGATTTCTTGTCCTGAGTTGAAAAGGGCATACTGGAATTCGAAAAAGGTATCATCGGGGGTGACGGTAATGTGGGCAATGTAGTTGGGTTCAACGTACTCGATATCGGGATTCTGACTCATGACGTAGATCATCTCTTCCACGGTGACATCCTTTGGTAGCTCTAACTGATAGACGTTGACATTTGGAATTCTTTTCATCCTTTTAGTTTTATAAGCAGTTACTGTGGCTCTAATATCTTGAGTGGAGAGAGAAGGATTAAACTTGACCAGAATTTGGTCTTGAGCATATTTCACTCCCTTTGAGGAGTAAGGTAATCCGTTGTTCAACACGCGGAGTTCCTTCGGTTTAAAACGAGGAGGGGACTCTTTTGTCTTCCCTCTCCAGAAATATTGAAAATTAACGGCCGTTACCAAGACAAAGATGACCAAGATCACAAATATAATTTTTTCTTTTCTTAGCATCATCATCTCCTCCTATACTCAAAAGGAAAATGCGATTTTCACAATAGCTCCAAAATCAATCCCCCCTTTCCTGAATATCAGGTTGGCTTCCCCCTTTAGAATCAAAGCTCCCGTAAACTCATAGATGGCCCCGGGAGATAGGACAACATTCCCTTTTCCCTCTATCTTTTTCTCCTCCTCACCGGAGAGATCGAGGATGGCCTGATCTAACTTAAACTTTCCCCAGAGTCTGCTGTAGCTGACGTTGAGAGAAGGAAAAAAATAATCGAATCCCTTGTAAATGAGGACCGGGCCTATGGTTCCTCTGAGCCAATAGGGTTTGCCCTCGACCGAGCCATCAACATTGAGTCCTGATATAGACCATACTTCCTTTCGTCCGGTATAATACATGAGTTGGCCTGAGGCCTCGAAGGTAAAATCTCGGATAGAGAACAGGCTTTTCCTGAGTTCTGCCCCGACGAGGTATCCCTTCATTCCTCCTGCATCCAGGTCTATGGAGAAAGGGAGTGACCTGAAAATCATAGAATCATAATCAGAGGCGGCATATCCGACAACAGGATTGAAGATGAATCCTCCTTGGAGTTCGAATTCCACACTGAGCGTTATGAAATAGGATTTGAGCCAGGAATCGACCTCATCTTCCTCCCATTCTCCATCCGCATTCTTCGTGAATAAATCGACCTCTCTGTTGAAGTATTCAAACCCGATTCCTGGTTTAATCTTCATTTTTTGGATAAAGCCCTTTTCTTCGGGCTGAGCAAAACAGAAAGTTAATAACATCACAGAAAATAGTGGAATCAGAACAAAACGACGTGTTTTCATGAAAACCTCCGGACGAAAACTCTGATCTATTCCGAGGAATCAATCATTAATCCCTTTTTTCTTTTCGATCTCCTCCATCTTCTCCTTAGCCCTTTTGGCATACTTGCTCTCGGGAAAATCTGATATAAGCTTGGTGAAATAAGGGACACTTTCATCGAATCTCTTCCCCCTAAAGTAAGAATCCCCTAGATGATAGTAGATCTTGTCCATCTTCGAGTAATTAGGGAATTCGGTGAGGATCTCTTTCAGACGGCTGATTGCGGCTCTATACCCTCCCATCTTATAATAGATATGCCCAATACCGAAAGTATGTTCAGCCAAACGTTCCTCACAGTCCTTGATCCTCTCCTGAGATAGTTTGGCCTCTTCACTCAGCGGATAATTGGAGATAACCTTCTTGAACTCGATTAGAGCCTGTTTTGTCTTTGTTTGGTCTCGACCTGGCTTGAGAACCTTTTTATAGAATGTCATTCCTATCTGGTACTGGGCATAGGCGGACGAAGGGCTTAACGGAAAAAGGGATATGAATTCGCGATATTCAGAGGCAGCTATAATCATGCTTCCCTCATCCCCTTTATTGAAATAAGAATCAGCGATGGCCAGTTTAGCTCTTTGGGCATAGAAGCTTTTTGGAAAAGAATCGATGACTTGCCTCAGGTAGAGTCGGGCTTTTTCCACATCTTTCTCCAGATATTCCTCCCCGAGTTTATACAGAGCCTCATCAGAGGAAGCAATATCAGGAGAGAGCTCAGTCTTTTCCTTCCGGCAGTTCAGCCCGGTCAAGACGAGAAGGCTCATTATCATGAATATTGCTACTCTTTTCATTTTTATCTTCCTTTTTGAGTGCAGCACAAGAAACCTTTAAGATGAATAAATATTTTGGAGCCAAGTCCATTCCTCACTGAGACCCTCATAAAGGTCGACCTTGGGTTCAAAATCCAACTCTTTG
>CAYFXE010000008.1:23253-78485 GCA_964347035.1 uncultured Eubacteriales bacterium
ATCGATTTGAGCATAGGTGTGAGGTACATCCCCCTTTTGAGTTTCAACCCAATTGATCTTGATCTTCCTCTGGCAGATATCCTCCAACAGTGGGAGAATGTCTACTAATCGCCGTCTGTTTCCTCCACCAATGTTGTACGTTTCTCCGACCCGCCCTTTATCCAACGAAGAAATGATGGCCTCTATGACATCATCGATATAGGTAAAATCTCTAGTTTGTTTTCCGTCTCCAAAAATAGAGATATGTTTATCCTCTGCGACCGCCCTAAAAAACTTGTGAAAGGCCATATCTGGCCGCTGTCTAGGACCATAAACTGTAAAAAATCTGAGAGAGACAGAGGGGACGCCGTGATTTTTCCAGTAGAGAAAGCACAGCTGTTCCGCTGCAAGTTTTGTCACTCCGTAAGGCGAGAAAGGCTGGAGAGGGCTTGTTTCACTCATGGGCAGCTCCGGACAAGTTCCGTAAACAGAGGAAGAAGAGGCAAAGATGAATTTAAAGATCTGGGCCTCCTTCGAGGCTTCGAGCAATTTCTGAGTGGCTTCGATATTGTCCTTGGTGTAGACTGAAAAACTCTCTCCCCAACTTGTCCTCACACCGGCTTGAGCCGCAAGGTGAAAAATTTGGTCGACATTTTTCAAGAGCTTTCCCAATTCAAGCCTAGTGAGATCATCGTCTATGAATTCGAAATCTTTCGCCTTTAATAAGGGCTGAATGTTATGCTCCTTAATCCATCTAGGATAAAAATCCGAAAAGGAGTCCACACCGAGGACTTGGTAACCTTCCTTGAGAAGTTTCTGACAGAGATGTGAACCGATGAATCCAGAAGCTCCAGTGACCAGACAATTCATAATTCTATTCTCCGGGATTCGATGAATTCCTGTGCCTGTATTCGCACCAAAAAAACCAAAATAGGAGCTAGAGCGACGGCCCCCATTACTTACTGACCTCCATGGTGATAAGATTTCTCTTCTGAATACGAAAGCCTTGGGGTGGGAATTGCTTGATGATAATCCCAGGCTCAAGCCCCGGATAATAGGAATATCTTACATCTTCTACTCTAAAATCCATCTCCTTAAGTCTGGAGATGATTCGACTGGCTCTTTTCCCGATCAAATCAGGCATGAGGTATCTTTTTTCTCTCTCTCCTCGGCTGACGAGGAAACTGACCGGAGAATTCCTCCCGATCTCCTCCGAAGCTCGGGGCTGTTGGGCAATGATTCTGCCCGCTGCGTACCTGGTTGTATGGATTTGGGATACCTTACCCTTTCTTAGGCCAGCATCGATTAAATCGGTATGGACAGATTGAAAATTCTTTCCCTCAAGGTTTGGTACTACGACTTTTTCACTGCCCGAACTCAAAACTACGCGAACTCTTCTGTATATTTGAATTTTAGAGCCAGGAGAGGGATCCTGAAGAATGACTCGGCCCTGTTCCCAATGGTTGTGGAACTGTTCCCCTTTCTGGATGAGGAATAACCTTTTTTTTGCCAGCGCTTCCTCTGCTTCCTGTTTTGTTTTTCCAACTAGATCAGGAATGGTTACCATTTCTCCATGGAAGATGATATGGAAGGAAACATTTGCACTGAGAAAGAAAAGAATCAGGGCTGTTAAGGCGAGCAGAGAAAAATTATACAGCTTATTACCGGACATCCTTCTTCATCAAATCCAAGTCAATCTATTCCACAGATTAATAACAAAGTATACACGGAAAACGTTACCTATGGAAGATAGTTTTTTTGAGATGTTTACTCTGAAAATGATTTTATTTATAATGGGGCCGAAAGAAGGAGACAAAACGCGTGATGGAATACTCAGACTTTCGGAGCGACACGGTCACCCGGCCGACAGAAAACATGAGAAAAGCCATGGCTGAAGCAGAGGTTGGGGATGACGTCCTCGGAGATGATCCCACAGTCCAGAGGCTAGAATCACTAGCTGCAGAAATGACCGGTAAGGAAGCGGCCTTGTATGTCCCCTCCGGAACAATGGGAAATTCGATCTCGATTAAGGTCTGGACCAGGGAATTGGATGAGGTCATCGTGGAGGAACGGGCACACCTCTACAACATGGAATCAACTCATATGACCTTCATAGCCAGGGTTACTCCTCGGCCTCTCCCTTCTAACCGTGGGGCTATGGATCCAGAAGAAGTGGAACAAAACATCCGCAAGCCGACCGTCCACATCCCGCGCACGAGCCTGATCTGTGTTGAGAACACCCATAACAACTGGAGTGGGGCCTTGGTTCCGATGGATAATTTGAAAGCTATCCGGGAGATCGCCGACAGACATGACATCAAAATTCACTTCGACGGAGCTCGGGTGTTCAACGCCTGTCATGCCTCGGGTATCACCCTCAAGGAGTATGCAGCGATCGGCGATTCCCTGATGTTTTGTCTTTCCAAAGGTCTTTCGGCTCCAGTAGGCTCGATCATCAACGGCCCGAAGGATTTCATCGATTATGCCCGGCGGGTGAGAAAAGCCTTGGGCGGAGGGATGCGCCAAGTAGGTGTTCTGGCCGCTGCCGGGATCGTGGCCCTGACAGAAATGGTCGACAGGTTGAAAGAAGATCACATCAGAGCGAAAAGATTAGCCTCAGCCATAGCCGAGTTACCCGGCATCACCTTTAACCCTGATCACATCGACACAAATATGATTATCTTCGACCTCAACCACCCTCGCTATTCCATCCCCGAATGCCTAGAAGCACTTAAAGCAAGAGGAGTGTTGGCCCTCGCCACAAGAGGAGGAATTCGATTCGTTACCCACAAAGATATTAGCGACGAGGATATAGAGAAAGCCATATCTGTTTTAAGGAGCTTACTATCCTAAATCTGAAATGCGTGAATTTCCTGAAGCAAGAAGACAAAAAACATAAAATACGATAATTCAGAAGTGCAGCATTAATATTGCCTGCAATTGTTCCGATACCCGATTTCCCTGTGGTATTGGTCCTCCTGGTTGACCGATTATCAGTCCGGCCCGCTGGTGGGAGGATAGGATCTTTTTTTCTCCCCAAAGATGGCCTGTTCTACTATTTCTGCAATGTCCCAGATCTTCACATCATCCTCCATGTTTTTATCCTTTATGGCGTCATCGAACATAGTGACACAGAATGGACAGGCAGTCGCGATCCATTCGGGCTTGGTGGTCAGAGCATCCTCTAAACGTGCGATGTTCATTCTCTTGCCGATCTTCTCGTCCATCCACATCCATCCACCACCTGCGCCACAACATAGAGAATCGATTCTAGACCGCTTCATTTCCCTGACATCCAGGGCAGGGATTGATTTCAACACCTCTCTTGGAGGCTCGTACATACCGGAGTATCTTCCGAGATAACAAGGGTCATGGTAGGTAAGCCGCTTGGCCAGAGAATAGTCTAGTTTCAGGCGATCATTTTTGATATTCTCTTGCAGAAATTGAGCATGGTGGATGACTTCACAGTCGAAACCGAGTTGTGAATATTCGTTTTTGAGTGTGTTGTAACAATGGGGACAAGTGGTGAGAATTTTTTTGATATTATATTGATTGAATGTTTCAATATTCGTTTGCGCTAAAATCTGGTAAAGATACTCGTTGCCCACCCGTCTAGCAGGATCACCGCAACATCCTTCCTCTAAACCGAGAATGGCGAATTTTTCTCCGAGGTAGTTGAGGATTCTTGTCAGTGACATGGCGACTTTCTTGTTACGATCATCGTATGAGCGAATACATCCCACATAAAATAAGTATTCGATATCCTTTCTTTCGATCTCCGACATAACAGGAATATCCAGTTCCCTCACCCAATCTGCCCTGGCTTCATGCCCTAAACCCCAGGGATTCGAGCTTTTCTCCAGCCCCCTGAAAGCTGTTGTGAGCTCCTCAGGAAATTTACTTTCCATCAGCACCTGATAGCGTCTGATATCAACGATCTTATCCACATGTTCAACATAAACAGGACAATGTTCCATGCAAGAACGGCAGGTTGTGCAGGCCCAGAGAACATCTTCTTCTACGACCTTGCCCACAAGAGGAGGGACTTCCTCAGGTCCCTTCTCATTGGCTTTCGCCTCAATGATCTGAGGGGCCCTGGCATGGAGATGGTTTCTTAAGTCAATAATAAACTTCTTGGGGGAAAGGGGCTTTTCGGTTAAATACGCCGGGCAATGATCCTGGCACCGGCCGCACCTGGTGCAGGCATCCAGATCCATGAGTTGCTTCCAAGTAAACTCCTCGATTTTGCTCACGCCAAAACGCTCGGCCTCCTCATCCTCAAGATCCAAATGAGAGAGAATCCCCTTGGGCTTGAAAGAACGAAACAATATATTCATCGGAGAGCTAAAGACATGGAAGAGTTTAGAGTAAGGAATATAGGCTATGATTACCAAAACAAGAAAAAAATGGACCCGGAAAATAACCATTGCTAGTAGAACCTTTGTACTCGTCTCCAAACCTGCTCTATTAAACAGAGCTGCTAGGATGTTTCCCAAAGGTGCCCACGCCTGCACATCCTTCCCGATCACGGATAACCTCAGGCTCTCAAGGATTAAGCCTGTTAAGAGGATAAACAGGATGAGGATGAGGGCTATCAAATCATCAGGTCGATTGTCCAGCCGAGTGGGACGAGATATGTAGCGGCGGTATATCAACAAGATCAAACCCACAATGGCAAATAAGGCGATAATATCCAGGGCAAATGATATAGGCTTGGCAATAGCTGGGGGGAGAGTGAAAATGAATTGGATTAGAACGATAACGATAAGTGGAATCACAAATCCGATGAATATCATTAGGTGCATAGAGCCAGGATAAGGCTCTTGGAGTATTCTCTGATGGGCGATTCCCTCCACTAGAAGTGATCTTATCCTCGTCCCCATGTTTTCGGATCGATCATCTTCTTTTCCTATGCGCCACGCTCGCGTGCGTTTGTAGAATCCCCAAGAGAAGATCATGAGAGCTATCAGAATGAAGAATATATCGAATGTCTTAATCATTTTTGAACTGAATTTTCTTCGATCAAATTTGTGTCTCTTTTTTTACCAAATTTCCACTCTTTATAAGAACAAGCAAGCTACCAGCTTCGCCCTGGGACCAGGATCACATCATGACAATTCAGACACTTTTGGGTCTTGGGCGGGCCTTCGAATTCCCTCCGGTGACACTCAAGACATTCCGATACAGAGGGACGGTTCGTACTGTCTGACAAATATTCATGCCCTGCCGACCGATGACAGTCAACACAAATTAAACCCTCTGTATAGTGAAACCTGTGGTTATATTTTAGAGTTTTCTTTTTGACCATATACCCTAGATCGAGCACAGCCTCATGGCATTCTAGACACCTTTGTGAAGTCAAGGTATCGTCTGCTAGATATTCAGGAGGAACGAGTTGATCCCGGGCATGTTTGATGAGGTTCCAATCTTCGGGTACAAGTTTATGACCTCGGGAGTGACAGTGATGACATCTCGTTTTCTCTGCTGGATGTCCCTTTGACTCTTTCCACATTTCAACAAGCTGGGGATGACACTGTCCACATACCCTTTCGTCAGTTGCCGAGTAACGAATGAAGTAGGCAATAATGCTCCCTCCACCTATAAGAACGACAATAATCAGGAGGCAAAGGATGACCCAAAATTTCTTTTTGTATCTAGGAAGAGGCATTTTATACTTATGTCTTTCTTATTTCACATCCAAATCGAGCAGATAGATCTCAGGCGTCTCTTTTCCCTGAGGAGGGCCGACTAAGAGGATCCTGTTTCCATCGAAATTCATGATTCTGGGACTCCAGAAAGCCGGGATGCGCGGAAAATCCATAGGTATCACACCTGTGATATATCCTGGAGTTTTGTCATCAAAGGCCACCATTTCTCGACCGGTATCGAGGTCTAAAACCATGCCTGTATAAATATGCTTAAAAAGGACATAGCGGCCACTCCCTGACAAGTCAAAAAATTCGACTCTTGAGGACACACGAGATACAAGATATTCCAGCCTTGACCCATCAGTACTCACCAGATATGTGCCGATCCCTTGTTTTTTTCTTCCGTTATAGAAAAAAACGACCTTTTTACCATCGTGGCTTATGTCTGCTAAACTGAACCAGCGGTCCTCGAAGTCGGTGATCCTCTTTATTTTTACACCCTGCCAATCGGATACATACAAATCGTAATCGGTGATATTTGGCGAAGATTGGGCTCCGAACACCACTCTTTCTCCATCTCCGCTCATGGCTAAGGCCCAGCCTCCTCCAGTAAGCGGACGACGTGGTGAGGATAGCCATCTCCACTCGTTCTCGATAAAATCGGGGGCCAGGATCGTTTTTTGTTCTTTTGATGAGATATCAAGAAGAATGATTCCGCTCGCCTGTCCGTATCTTCTCGGACCCAAATATCCTTTCAGAGCACAAGCAAAGCGGTTTCCATCATGACTGGCTACAAAAGTGGAAACTCGCTCCCACTGAATACTCGAAAATTCAAGAGATTTTATGTCCTTTCCTTTGAGAGCTTGGATAGGAAAATCAAAGATCCGAAAATTGGTCCCATTAGAATTGACCACTGCCAAATAGTGATCAAGAATATTCAAAGGAGCTCCAAGGCTCAAAGAAAAAGCGGCTACGCGTCCATCACCGCTGAGGAGGGGAGGTTTCGTGCCCAAGATGAGAGGTGTTTCCTCGAATGGAGAGGGTGCCTTTTTTCCTCCATCTCTGAATAATTCTTTTTCTTTTCCATCCTCGATATTCATTAACTTGATTGACTTTATCCTTTCTTCACCTTTCTTTATCTCCAATACATAGAGCATCCATCGACCATCGTCGCTCAAGCATGGATACTGCGCTGTGTTATTTCCCGAGTAGGTGAGCCTCTTTATTTCACCCCGGACATTTATATTCGCTATACTGGAGGATGATAAAGGCATCCAAAGGATGATAGCAGTCGCAAAAATTATCAAGAATTTCTTGAGCATGTTTCTTATGCCTCCATTTTTATTCACGAATCAAGGATGTAAGAAACTCATAGCTTTTCAATCCGAACGACCGTATCTTTTAAGGCATAACCTCTACCAGTAGGATCCGCCCGAGCCTCGATTAGCTCATTGGGATTTACTCCATTCCCTTCTTTTTCCCACCATATGAGATTTGTATCCTGGTCTTTACTCTTAAATCGTCGAGCTTTGGCGACATTTCCAACTGCAGTATGACCTAGTCCATCAGCCAGGGCTACTGACTCTGGATGTATCCGATTCGTCGTGAGCACGCGGGTGATCAAGCTTCCCACAGAAGATGTCACTCGAACCCTATCTTTGTTCTTAATTCCCAGCTTTTTGGCTGTCTCCATATTCATCCAAAGGCGGTTTTCATAGGATATCTCCCGAACCCATTTACTGTTGGCAGCCCCTTTGGCTCCCAGGCTGGATTTGTACGAGGTCAGAACAAACTCACCTTTTTTCTTCCTTTTATGCCTTTCTATAGATCGATATTCTGGCAGAGGAGATTGTTTATCTTGATTCATGCTATCGGAGTAGACCTTAACTTTTAGGGCTCTCTCTGAAAGGCCATTTCCAGCGTAAGACCGGCGGTTGTGTTGCCCCTCAATATCATCTATCCACAGGCCTCTTCTAGATAAAGCATCAAGATCTTTAAGGCCAGGGATTGAAGAGACGATCTCGGTCACATAATCCTTGGTATTTTTATAAGGAAACCAGCTCAATATGACTCCCCCTATTCTCCGGGCCAACTCCAAACAGACATTTCCTATTTCCTTGGATTCTCCCTTGGGTCGGAACGTTGGCTTAAGGAGCTTCCCCATATCAAAGGTTGGGGATCTTAAAGCCTTGGCTGTACTTATTAGGGAAACCACTGGTTGTCTGAGATTAAGGATGGGAATCATATCCAGGGATGGGGCACTGCTTAATCCCCATCCTTCCAGATAAGTTGCAGCCGGCAGAACGATATCAGCCAACATCCCCGTCTCAGTTAAATGCGTATCCATGACCACAATAAAAGAGACCTTTTTTTCGTCTCTGAGTAACTTGGCTGTGGACTTACATTCAGGATCAGCATATGCAGGATTGGAGAGATATGCGAAGTAAGTATCAATTCGGTCTGGACCATCCAGCAGCTCCTTGATTCCTCTCGTAATATTATCTAAGTTTGACTCGTCATCCTGGGTATCGGTCGCATTTGGCTGGAAAATACTCGGAACGCGCGGAAAGAACAAGCCCCCTTTTTCTTCAAGATTTCCGACGAGCCAGTTCAAAAGAGCAATACACCTTACGTTCTGGCTCCCGTTCTCGTGGTCGTTGACCCCACCTCCAATGATAGCAACTGAAGGCCTCTGGGTGGCAAACTCGACTGCCAGCTGCTCGATGACTTCTGCCTTTACTCCGCTCTCTTTTTCAGCAGCATCGGAACCATACTGTGAAAGATGCTGTTTTATCTTCGATAGCGAGGAGTTGGTCTTCTGATCCAAAAATTCCTTGTCAGCCAGCCCTTTTTCCACAATGACTTTAGCCATGGCAAGGGCGACAATGCCATCTGTTCCTGCTCTAATCGGGAACCAGGCATCACTTTTGGCCGCCGTTTCAGACAGCCGAACGTCAAATGTGTAAAGTTTCGTCCCCTGTTTGACTCGAGCATGGACAAGACGCCGGGCCATTCCTATGTAATGATCATGGTTGGCATAAGGATTGGCACCAAAATTTAAAATGGTGCGACTCCATCCCACATCCTCCATAAGGAACGGGGAGCCTACCATAGAAATAAAGGCTTTTTCACGATTAAGGTTTTTCAAGGCCGACCTGTCGATGATGCGAGCCGATCCTAAAGCGGCAGTAAATCGGTTAAGTAATAAATCATCCTGGCCCTTGTCAACCACGAACTCGATTGTTCTGTTCGACCTCATCAAATCCTTGACACGGAGGCTTAAGGTAGAATAGGCCTCGTCCCATGTGATCATGGTCCATCGACCGCTCCCTCTTGGGCCTATTCTCTTCATAGGGTATAACAGCCTTTCAGGATCATTGACCAGATTTATCCCGGCAATACCTTTAGCACATATACTGCCTCGGTTGTTGGGATGATTCGGGTTTCCGAGGAGCTGGACAAGCTGCTCTCCATCTAAATAGGCAATAACACCACAGCCTGCAGGACACTGTTTACATGTCGTCGGGATGGCTCGGAGCGGTTTGAGCGAGGTTCTGGACACCCCAACAGTGTCATTGTTCCAGAGTCCTCTCTCTACGGCGCCAGTCTGGGCAGCTAACCCTGTCACACCGACGAATCCCATCTGGATGAATCTTCGTCGGGAGAACCTTAATTTTGACATACTAAAAAATCTCTCTATATCAAGGGAATAAATTCTCCGGCCGCAACAACGACATATCTCATGTAAAATATTCCGATGACCACCAGGATTGAGGCCACAATGACCGTAGTCGTCGTCCTAAGCCTCGGGACAACAAGGAGAATGAAGGGGACTATTTTCCCCAGCAAGTTCTCGATAATGAGGAACATCAGACTAAATTTGCCGCCGAGGATGAGGTGAGCTGCGGCCTGGGCATCTGAGTGGGAGATAGACAGAACTATCAGGTCACAGGCAACCAGGAAGAGGTCGAAGACGATCATCCAGGCCAATAATTTGCCAAGGCTATAAATCAACTCCCGTTTGATTTTCTTTTCTTTGGAAAAGAACCGATCCTTAACAATGCAGACAAGGATCATGAGAGCAATACCTGAAACCACAGCTGAAGCGAGAAAGAGAATAGGCATGAGAGCTGTATTCCAGAGCGCTCTTGCTTTGCCGAAAGCCAGGATGAACCCTGTATAACCATGAACCAATATGGCAAGGGGAATACCTATAAACCCAAAAATTCTGGCGGGTTTTATATTTTCCTTAAACATAAAATAGCCGTAAATAATACAATTTATCGGGTATAAGACCAGTAAAAATGAGCCCCATGTGATCGGGGATTCAAAATTGAGATAAACAAAAAGATGCCAGGAACGCTGGGGCATTCCGATATGGATAAGGAGGAAGAGGGGAGCCATGATGAGAAGCACGGTTGCCAGGACAACGCCTACCTTACCTAGCGGCTTATACTGGTTTAATCCAAAACCATAGGCAAGTGTGGACAAGATAAAAGATCCTGCACTCAAACCGGTCAGGTAGAAATATATAGCGATGTTCAAACCGAACGATTCCTGGTGAACAATATTGTACAAAACTTGAGTATCCACATCTCACCTCTTCAGCCAAATTATCTTAACGAACAGCAAATCTTCTAAATCAAACTCAATCATAGAATCTCATAAAAAATGACCGTTCAAATCTTTATTCTCTCTCTTATTTTTTTTCAGTATGTTTGGCTTCAACTGCATCGATATCTAAGGCGATATAAAATGTGTGTGGATCGGTTCCGATTTCAGGTTTTATTACCTGCACAGCATTCTTGGCCACAGCCTTGGCTATCGTACTTTCAGGATCTTCCAAGTCACCGAATATGATGGCCTCTACGGGACAGGCTTCGACACATGCGGGCAGCAGACCAGCATCCACTCTATGGTGACACCAATAGCACTTTTCCGCTATTTTTCGATCTGGATGGATATACCTGACTCCATAAGGACAGGCTGCCATACAGTATCGACAGCCGATGCATCTATGCGGATCTATGTAGACAATCCCATCTGGCCGCTTGATAGAAGCCCAGACCGGACAGACTGTAACACAGATAGGTTTTTCGCAGTTGTTGCAGACAATTGGGAGAAAGAATTCTTGTGAATCAGGATAATGACCTTTCTCGATTTTTTTGACCCAGCTCCTCCAGACTCCGATGGGGACATTGTTTTCACTCTTACAGGCTACGGCACAGGCATTGCAGCCGATGCACTTCCTTAAATCAATCAGCATGGCGTATCTCTTTTTGTTGTTTTTCATGATGACGACGTTACTGCGTTATCTTGTTGTCATCCTTATCTAGCTCATCCAGGTCTTTTTTTTCCTCCCCTGACGCCTCTTCATTTCTGATTTTAAGGTTTTCATACCAATTCTTAACCCCATTTGAGATGTCCTGCCGTGATCTATACCCTACAAATATACACATCCCGACGATAAGGAAAACGATCAATCCACCACCTATATAGTTGGGCATATCCCATTTTTTTGAATTGAGGTGAGTCGGCCCCATCACAGAGCCAGCTTTCAAACGGACGTTATGGCACCGAGAACAGAAATCCTTGTAGACTCGTTTAGCCCCATGAGCCGAATCAGTGTAATGACAGTTAAGGCACATGTTCATATCAAATCTTTCACCGAGGTCTCCCTTGCGATGCCCGGATATTTTTCCCAACGAAGCCCCTTCCAGGATCCCCTCCACCATGACTTCGGCGTGACATGTTCCACAGGTCTCGGCTATGTTCTTTTCATGCACCGAAGAAAATAGATCGTCATGACGGAGAATGAAATGTTTCGTATGACAATGGTAACACTGAGGAAGTTCTTTATCCCTGGAGATAGGTTTACCATAGTCGAAATGAATGTTCTTCTGGTATTCTTCGGCCTCTTCAGGGTGACAGCGAGCACAATCCACATCGATGAAGCCCTCTCTGAAATGCATGAAGGGATTGGCATTTATATGGCAATCTACACATGTCATATTAATCTTAAGGTGAACGTCTTGAGACCATTCCTCGGGATTGACGAATAAGGAACGTCCCCTGCCGTCCCGCATGATCTGGAAGAGAGTGGGCTTGCCGTGACAGTCTAGACACTCTTGATCGGTATATGTTTGGGGAAAAACAAGATCAATACAGAGGATGAATATGATGAAAACGAGTGATATGCTTCTTCTAAAACACATGAAGAATAAATCTCTCACACTATCTTGATTATGATCGTCCTCATGTTGACATATTAGGATAGCTAAGCGACATCAATCATTCAAGGGGGTTGTTCGAATCCATCAAGATTTGGAATTCATGCATCAGTGCAAACCTGAAATATCACACTTAGGAGAACAATTCAAGAATGATGTCCAGAAAAACCAGCCAAAATAAGCTGGCGTGTCTTTTTCACTCTTAAAATTCATAGGAGAGGCCTAAGCGGAAGACCCGTGGAGATTGAATCTCGGTGGCAAACCGCAACGGGAAATCGGGCCCTGTCCATTCGTTCTCCTCTGTGGCTAATCCGCTGTTGAAGATGTTAAAACCATCCAGGATAATACTGAACCTTGACCTTCCTAAAACAAATATCTTTTCGAGCCTTAAATCTAAGGTGAGGTTGTATTCATATCTGGCCACCCCACGAGAAAACGCCTGGATAAAAAACGGGCCTTGGTTAAGCCCTTGAACGATAATCTTGCGCGTGAAGGGCTGCCCGTCATAGTACTTAAGGATACCAGCAAGTCTTAAACCAAACGACGCTAAATAGTTAAACCCAATCCGGCCAGTGTAGGCTCTGTCGAAACGTACCCGGCCTTTGGTGTTGATAAGAGTGTTGGGGTTGTCATACAAAGTGCCAACCACACCATCGTCGTTCTCCCATTCGGTGTTACCCGGATTGGTTGTTCCTGGGGCCTCAGTCGCCGTCAACGTTAGGAAAAATGTAAATTTCTCTCCGTATCTCTTGATGAGGGTGAGGTCAAGGCCATAATAATGACTTTTTCTGTCAGGATTCGTCAACAGAAAAAAATCCTGTCCTAATGTTTCGGCACTTTGATTGTAGACGGTGATGGACAGATCGTCATGGTTACCGGGGATGCGGTCATCCCCGATGTCGTATATCTCGACAGGTTCATACGAAGAAAAGGGAACGCCTATGTTGAGTGTTTCCACGAGGCCTCTGTGCTCCCTCAAGAATCCGGCTACAGTCAGATACCAGTCCTGTCCGAAGACATGATGAAAAGAAACGGATAGTTCATCCACACGAGGCCTTTTTAAGTCCTTGTCTATCTCGGAAAATAAAGGCCCTTCTCGGCGGAGTAGCTGTCCTGCCTCCTCCTGTTGAAAATTCCCATCCATGTCCCGATCCTCCCAAGCGTAAACCCATCCACCCAAGGCGTTAGGGTTCCCGTAGGTCAGGTAGTTCAGGGGGAGAGAATAGTACAGACGAGCCAAGGATATCTTTAAAGCTGTAGCCTTAGATTTCGATAGGGGTAGTACAAGCCCAAACCTTGGAGATACATTAAACCAGTGAATGCTGTCACCGTTTTGACTGAAAGATTTAGGAAGGCCAGGCATCCAGCCATGGCTCGAAACGAGATGAATACCCAGGATCAAAGTTAGAAAACTGGGAAAGCTCATCGCGTCTTGAGCATAGACATTCAAATGGAATGATCTCTCTCGATGCTCGACTGGGGTGTTGAATTTCACAATCTCGAGGGGGATACCTTCGAAAAAGCGGAGATGAAGGTCTTCCTGGATATCTTTGGAAGAGGATGAAGAAGCATAATAGAGATCACATCCGTACTGTAACCTGTGGTTGGCTTGTCTTACAGTCGTTGTAAAAGAGTCGCCCTTGACTAGAAAATGGAGAGAATATCGTCTGTCCTTGTGGGAGAAGGGAGCCAAACCAGAGGGAATCTCTTCTAAAATTTCGAGGCCATGTGGACCTGAGAATTCCTGATGAAAATCGGCGTTGATCAAGCCGTGATTAAATCCCAGTCCTACGTTGAGGACATGAGCCTTCCTAATCCTGAAGTTCCATAATAGCTGCAGTACGTTGAAAACATCCTTGCGGTCATGGGTGGCAGAAAAAGGGATATTCCGCCCGGCACCGTATGAAGGCCGATCCAGGACCTGACCCATCCACAGGAAACGCAGGCTTCCCCTGGGAAAAATACTTCTGAGACTGAAAAAGCCAGAGATGAGAGAGGCTTTATCCTCCTCAGCATAGTCGGCCACATCCCGTGACAGATGAAAACTGGAAATCGCAGCAGAAAAGAAAAGTTTGTCTGAAATGAGTGGGCCCGAAATAGCAAAATTTCCTTCGATAAAATGATTAAAAGAATGGCTCTCGGTCATGCCTTCGGCTTCGAGTTCGGGAGTGATATTCGTACTCTGGAATTTTCTAGGAATAAAAAAAACAGAGGCTTCTCCGTGGTATTCGGCTGTTTCCTGGCGCACCGCCAGGTTGAGATGCCCACCTGGAGAGAGACCACCAGGGAAAAACCCTCCATTGGTCAATCTTGTGGATTGCAGGGCGAAAAAATCAGGAAAGACGAGTGGCATTCCGGTCCAGTAGGGATCTGTCACATCCAGTCCGTTGAGGCGGTAAAGGCTCTGTGTCCAGGAACAACCTCCCCGGGCGCTGAATAGAGCTGGTTCGCTGCTCCAGAGTCCTCCGACATCGATGCGGTTGGTGGTAGCAGAGAGATCCTGATTCTCAACTAGAGACCAAACATTATGTGCCGAAGGCAATTGTCGGATTTGTTTTTGACTGAGAATAGTTTGGTGGAGACAGGTCGTATAATCTATTTGGACAGGGGAGGGTGATATCTCTCCTTCTCTAGGCGAAAGGAGGACCTTGAGGTAATACGTTTGAGAAGGCTCGCAGACAAAATCCTTGGCGACATAGGTATTGACATCATCCCCTTCGAAGATAAGAGTATGCCGCCCGAAGGGGAGGCCCCAAACTCGAAAGATCCCATCAGCATCGCTGTAGATTGTTGTCTGAAAATGAACCGCTTTATTCTCGACTTGAATTTTTATCCCCTGGAGGGGCTTCTGATCAGCACCGATCACCTTCCCCCAGAGGTTAGCCTGCTCTTCACTCCGGGAGTAAACCCAGAACAAAAAAACAGAGAGGATGAGGAGGAAGATGAGTGTGTTCTTTTTAGTTCTCAGGTAATTTCTCCTCTCAGTCGTAATATTTTTTCTATTTTTCCGTAGACTGTCAAGCACCCCACGTAAGCACACCCAAAACCGTAATTAATGCTGGGGTCAGGCCTTGTCGTCCGGAAGCGCTGTGTCTTTATTTTTACCCGAGTACAAAACCTTGGGATAAGGCCTGACCCCAACTCCGGATTTGAAGATGTTTACCTATGGTAATTACTATTTATAATTTCCAGGTAGAAAGAGTATAATACTGTTTTCCAGATTCTGTGGAAAAAAATCAGTATACTTTCAATTCGAAGCATTGAACTTAAATAGATATTCAGTCGACATTTCCATTTTGGATGATCTGAAGTCCAGGGAAAGAGCGAAAAATGATTAAGAAATATGATCTAGCGGTTTTGGGAAGCGGCCCAGGAGGTTACGTAGCGGCCCTCAGAGCGGCCCAACTCAGGAAAAAAGTCGTCATCATCGAGAAAGAAAAGGTCGGAGGGACATGCATCAACTGGGGGTGTATCCCGACTAAGTATCTCCTTCATCAGGCAAGAATCTACAGGGAGTGTAAGGAGAACAGGAATTTGGAAGGACCTCTGGACCAGGTGACTTTCAACTGGGGAAGAATCCAAGAAGAAAAACAAAAAAACGTCGACCGCCTCGTCAAAGGAATAGAATTCTTACTGAAAAGAAACGGTGTCCACCTGATAAAAGGTCACGCCTCATTGCGGAATGAACGACAAATTCAGGTCCAGACCGAGGATGAGGAACGAATCTTTGAGTCCGAAAAAACAGTCTTGGCCACAGGCAGCAAACCAGCCAGGTTGCCCTTCCTCTCTCCGGACGGTAAAGCAGTGCTCACCAGCCGCCAGGCTCTCGAACTCAAAAAAATTCCCAAAAGATTATTGGTCGTCGGTGCCGGAGCCGTAGGACTCGAAATCGGAATGATCTTCCAAAAATTCGGGGCCGAGGTCTATGTTCTTGAGATCATGCCTTCCATCCTTCCCGGCGCTGAAAAAGAGTTGACCACGCGATTGGAAAGAATCCTCAAGACTCAGGGATTCAATATATACACGCATATGAAAATAGAGAAAGCTGTTGTTGAAGAGGACGAGGTCTGCCTCGAAGGACTCTGCCTAAAGGATCAAAAACCTTTTGAATTCAAAGGAGACAGAGTCTTGTTGGCCGTGGGCAGAATCGCCAACTCGGCAGGGATGGAAGAAGCGAAACTATCCTTAGATAAGGCTGGCTTCGTCAAAGTCAATGAGCATCTCGAAACAGAAATCCCAGGAATCTACGCCATAGGCGATTTGATCGGCGGTAAGCTGTTTGCTCATAAAGCTTCGCATGAAGGCATCATCGCTGTCGAGAATGCCTCGGGGGAAAAAAGAGAGATGAATTATACAGCGCTTCCGATGGCTGTCTACACGGACCCGGAATTCTCTTCGGTAGGCTTAACCGAAGATGAAGCAAGGGAAACCGAGATCAAAATCCAGGTGGCATCATTCTCTCTCCAGGCAAGTGGAAGGGCCTTGACCCTCGGACAGCACGAAGGGCTGGTCAAACTTATCGCCGACCAGAGGGATCGGCTTCTGGGTGCTCATATTCTTTCGCCCCAGGCCAGTGAGCTCATCGCTGAGGTGAGCTTAGCCATCCAAAAAGAGTTAAGAATTCAAGATATCGCTAAGAATGTTCATGTTCATCCCACGCTATCAGAGGCAGTGATGGAAGCGGCTATGAAGATTAAAGGACAAGCCATTCATGTTTTAAACACAGAATAGGCGAGAATATATTTCCTCTTCGTCGATTTAATCTTGTTTTCTGTAGATCTTCAATTCAGCCACAGACCACCAGAAATTCTTATCCTTGCCGACTTGAATAATTTTCAAGAATCTGATCTTTTCCCCGCGTAACCGAATGTTCTGGACAAGGGAGAGCGGTGAGGAAATCAAATTCTTGGTGAATTCTCCAGGAGAGTAGGAATATCTGAATGTGCGCCACTCTTTGCCGTCAAGAGAGGTCTCAACACGAATTCTTAATGCGTAATCAAACAAAGATTCGCCCAGAAAGAGAGAAGCTTTCCTAACCCTGGTAGGCTCATCAAACTCAACGACAAGAAAATCTCCTGTTCTTTTCGTCCGGCTTGTTGACCAGACCGTACTGAGATCATCATCTTTGAGAGAAGAAAGATGAAACTGGTTTCGATTGGATTCAATCGTCCATGCCTTAGGCGAAATTTCCTGCAAATTGATTTCTTCCATCGGCCGCTGCTGATCTTTCTGGTATTCAACTTCATACACAAAATCTTCTCCCAATTCATCTTCAAAAAAATGGGGACGACCAGAGGCATAGCTGAATGCCTTCTTCAAGCTCAGATCCGTGAAAAAGTCTTCGCGGATTCTCCGAACAACCCTCTCTCCCTTTTTGTCTCTGTACATCTTGGGGTGGAGGATAACATATTTTATTCCCAAGGCGTTCAAGATATCGAGGCTCGCCGGGGATGGAAATGTTTCAAAGATTTTTCGAATGTAAAAAATGGCCGGAGGAAAAAACCCGCTGTAACCATTGATCATCTTTTTCCGATGAAAAATGGAAAAATACATGTAAACGGCATCGCGGCCGATATTCTTATGAAAAGGGAGTTCCACAACCGGTCCATCTGAAACCTCCCTTTCTAACCATCGGTACGTAGGTGGGATATCGTTCTTGATAGGTATAAATCTTATTCTTTGAGGAAGTGAAAGATATTCCAGGTTTAAAAAAAGAAGCAAACCGATAGTTCCCCAGATCACAAATCTCTTTCTATCGAATTTTGTTCGAAGATATTTCATCCCAAAACCAGCGAGGATAACAGTCGAGAAGATCACAAATTCGGCATACCTCGAGGGAACCCTGATTCCTTTAAAACCAGGGAAATGCTCATAGAACCATTTGAAAGGGAGAGGAAAGATTGAGGTAGAATCCCCGAGGAAGCTCATCGCATTCCCGAATGAAAGGAGGAGTGCCCAACATAAAATGGATAGATAAAGGAAAAAATATCTGTGCTCTTCGGTCAACTCTCCTTCCACTGGTCGAAGGATGAATCGAACGAGACCAATAAGCAATAAAAGGAGGCCGATGATCAGAACAGGTGATACCTGTTTAGCCACGTTATGGGCTGTGAGACGGAAGAGTCCTAAATCCAGAGAAAATCCTCCGGTTACTTTTGTCAGTATGATCATGACCAGACTTAAGAGGACAATCCCCAAGATAGCTATCCTGAAGTATTTCACCCTCAGACGAAAGAGCTTTTTCTTGTGGATGATAAACAGGGACGCCAGAATCAGGGCTGCGATTCCGGGACATAAAAAATATTCGTGACGACCAAGTGGGGTGAGCAACTTTGACAAGAATACATTGTTGGGATTGACGGCGAGGTAATTGACCAGATCTGCGCCTTTTGTTAAGCCCCGCTGAAACCCGAAAGTCTCGAAGAGAGACTTGTAGGGAAGGGAAAAACCAATAAGCACGGCTCCGGCAAAACCCAACGGGATTATGAGTTGACCGAGGACAGAGAGGCTCATTTTTTGGCGGTAAATCAAGAGACAAACAGGAAGAATCAAGGCCAGGATAGAAAGGAAAAAAAGCCCATAATAGATACAACACAAGGCCTGGACAGCAAAGAAAAATGAAAAAAGGACTGAATGTTTAAGACGCCTGTCTGTGAAAAATTTATGAAGATATAAAAAGGCCAGAGGAGTAGGCCATGCGTAGAGAAGTTGAAGATGGGTCATATGATTGAAATTGAAGGCGTTGAAGGCAAACATGATCCCACAGGCCATCCCGATCACGTTATTTTTTGTCAAATACCGAACCAAAAGAAACATCGAGATCCCGTTAAGGAGATAAGCGAGAAAAAAAACGAAGTTATAAGCTAGAATTGGGTTTTTTGACAGATAATAAATCGGTATGGAGAAGATAGCCTGGGGAAACAGACTCTCTGAGTAGGTCAAGGTCTGTGGATGGGGATAAAAAATATTAGCTTCAAATATCTGGAGAGGCCGCGAAAACAATTGATGATGCACATGAGAGAGGATCCAGGTATTCAACAGGCAATCAATAGTTCCTGGCATCGCATTGATGGGGTGGAGAGAAAGAGGCAGAAAATGGATGAACGTTAACAGGATTAGAAAAAGGAGGAAAAGAAAAATGATTTTATTCTTCAAAACTTTAATTTTATCCATCCTAGACTTTATAATAGCGAACAACATATTTGTCAAAAAAAATCGCGGGAGTGAAATCCTCTTTTTTCTTTCTCACTATTCTGGAGCCTGCTCCTGATTGACAGGCGAGGAGGAGAGAGAATATAATCAATTTTCCTCAAAAGACAATGAATACGACACAGTTTCTGTATGAAACGGGCTGGTATCCTGAGGAGCACGATGGGACACATCCGTTCCGCTGGATGAAGAGACAGGCCACTCTCTCTCTCCAGAATTATAATATCAAAGGAAAAAAGTATCTCCTTATCACTGCAGCTGGACATTCCCATCCTGAAGAACGAACCGTAGTTCTTGAGCTCTTCCTCAACGGGCATAAAAAAGGGGAGAGAACAATCGACCATGTTTTTAGTTCCTATGCTTTCCTTTTCGAGGAAACAGGGGATCTCCAGTTTGAATTCAGGTTGAGCGCGGCCCACCAAGTTCCAGGAGATTCAAGAGAATTAGGGATTATGTTTCGACAAATGGAGGTACTATCTCCCCCTGAAGCAAACCCATTCATAGAGGGATGGTATGTCTTTGAATATGATGATTTTTTCCCGTTTCGCTGGATGAAACAAACGGCTAAAATCAACCTGGCTTCTCTCGGAGCCAAGCATCATAAATACATTTCATTCTACATCTTCTCTGAATTCTCCGATTTCAGTCAAAAGCTAAAAACTGCTGTGGACGGAAAACTCCTTTCTGAAATACCATTGCTTCCCAAGTGGAACTTTTACAGCTATGCGCTTCTGCTGCCCCAGCCTGGCGAAGATGGGGAGAAATTTAAAGAAAAGGAAGGGGAGTGGACCGAGCTTAACCTCTCATTGAGTAAGGTCTATCCTAAAGATTATCACCCGGAGGATCGCCGGGAGTTGGGAATCAGAGTCAGTCCACCCGAATTCCACGATGATGAGGAAGCGCATAGAAATTTTATCAGCTTCCATCAGAATGCCATCCTCAACTATCGAGAAATGCTCGAAGGAAAGACAAAACTGGATTCTTTCCCGCCAAATTTGGGAGTTGACCTGTACGGAAAATGCAACATTAAACCTCCCTGTGTCTACTGTTTGTGGGACCGGATGAAGGAACTGGAAGGCGAACATCTGGATACCCCAGTTGATGAAAAAACATTAAAGGAATACGGTCCGTTTTTCCGTTCGGCCCGGCTAATCATCAATTGTTCTTTCGGAGAGCCTCTTCTTCATCCTCGCTTTGGCAAAATTCTCGACTTCTGCCAGAAACAGCACAAAATCCTCGAAATCTCAACCAACGGACAATCCTTTACCGAGAGGACGATCAAAGCGCTCGTGGGAAAACCCATCTATCTGTATGTCTCCCTAGATGCGGCTTGCCAAGAGACCTACCAGAAAATCCGGAATGATCGCTGGGAGACCATTGTTCCCAGCCTCATGCGCCTGAATCAGGCAAGAAAAAAGAACAACAATCTTCCCAAAATCTACATGGTCTTCATGCCGATGAAGGTGAACAAAGGAGATCTTGAGGCGTATTTCCGGCTTTGTCAAAAAGTTGAAGCCGAGGCGCTCGTCCTTCGTCCTTTGAATTACCTCGAGAATCCTCAGATTGAGATCGATCGAGCCGGATATCACTTCAATTACGAGAAAGAACTATTACCGCTAGATGAATTGAAGGACATTATTCGCAAATGCGATGAATTTTCTGTAAAATACAGGATTCCTATAGCCAATCAATTCGCCTTCGGAGAGCAAGAAGTACCAGATTCAAAGTCTCCACTCACTCCAGAAAAACAACGATTTTAATATGGAAACAGAAAACACGGTACAAAAAGAACCTGTCTTGCCAGAGACAGGAGAGAGTCAAACCGCTCGCTCCCCTCTCTGTCGAGAACCTTGGGAGAGCTATTACATCCTGAGGCGAGGAATCCTGCCCTGTTGTCATGGAAGCCAGCCTATTGCTCCCATGTCCGAATGGGAAACAGCCTGGAATTCCCCTCGATTGCAAGAGATTAGACGCTACCTCAGCCAGGGAAAGTTAAGCCCTTATTGTTTAGACAGCCTCTCTTGTCCGATTGTCCAGAGGCATTTGGCTGAACAGAGAGAAAAATCTCTGTTTTCTTATTTATCTCCCCAGCAAAGACCAGCGCTTCTCCGGTTTTTGAATAGAGTTTTTTTCAGGTTGCCCGGCCGAGCCTACCGGGCCTTACGAGAGAGAAGAGAGAAATAGGCTATCTAATATAACCAAGAGCTCTAAGCATCTCTTTGGTCTTATCGTCTATCTTGATCTCCAGCTTCTCCTCCAAAGCTTTTCTGGCAAAGGAATCGAGGCTCTTCTTAATACTAAGAACATCTGGAGACAAAGCTTTTTTCTCATAAATGTTTTCTTTCTCATCCGGGTCATCACTCAGGTTAAAGAGCTCGTATGTCTTATCCTCAGGGGTGATAATGAGATGCCACGGATGATGGAGAAGAGCAAACCTGTCCTGTATTGCTTCCGGCTTGTACGTCTCCTGAAAAATAGATATCTTCTTATCTCCTCTTTCGAGTCCGAGGAGGCTCCGCCCCTGAAAATGAGAAAGTCTTCGCAGCCCCACACTCTCCATGATCGTCGGGGCGATATCGAGGAGTGTGACTGGAATTTTCTCTCTTCGCCCTTTATCTCTCTCGTATGGATTGTGAATGATGAGTGGAACTCTCATGTAGGCATCATACAGAAAGTGGATATGCCCGAGGTGAGGATTCCCCTGTCGATTAAGATATTCTCCAAGTCCCTCCCCGTGGTCGCCGACCATCAGGATATGCGTCTTTTCGAAAAGCTTTAATTCTTCCAATTTCGTCCAGAGTTTTCCTATCTGCTCATCCATGTATTCTACTTCTCTTTTATAAAGCGCTCGGGCAACATCCACAGGAAGAATGAGCTTCCCTCGAAAGAAAAGTTTCGCTGGACGAGGTGAGGAGTCATTGAGGACTGAGCAAACACTCACTCTCTTGGAAAGCAGGACATCTCTTTTTCTGGAGTCCGACCATCCCTGAGAGAAGTGGATATTGAACTCTTCTTTTCCTGAAGTCACTATGTTGAGCTTATCGAATCTGGCTTGAACATCTTCAGGATTTTCCTGATGAATATTGTTAATTTCAAACCTTAGAGTGTTTTTTCCCCTTTTTAATTCGAGATTAACTTCATAGGTCATATACTTGCCCAAGCAGTACTCACCAAGGAATTGGTCATTCAAGTAAACTCTAAGGTCATCGGGCATATCTGGCGGTGCGTAAGGTTCATGAGGATCGGAATAATGGATCCAAAGGAAGAACTTATGATCCTTATTTTGATCTAACCAAGGAAGCGCCCACTCGTTGACCTCTTCGGCTGTTAAATACCAACGTCCCCTAGGAAAAGCATCCTCGTATGCGTAAAATCCCTCATCGAGGCCAAATCGAGATTTCAATACCCCGAGAGAGACAACCGCTCCTGTTCTGTACCCCTGTTTCTTGAAGATGTTGACAAAAGAGGGCTTTTTCCGCCTTTTCCCCAGGAGTTGACCGTTGTTGTAATTCTTAAGAACATAAGGAGGTTCGGAGAAGAAGATCGAAGCATGAGAGGGAAGGGTGATGGGGATGAGACTATAACAATTCTCGTAGAGAATCCCTCTCCGTGCTAAATCATCGATATTGGGTGTGGAGGCATTGTCTGGCCGATAAGAGCTGACAAAGTCAGCCCTTTGGGTATCCAAAGTGATCAGTATGACATTGTCATCCTTGCCTTTTTTCTGACAACCGTGAAGGACAAAAAAGACAATGATTACGGATAAAATCAGGAAGGGAAAAGCGCGTTTTTTTCTACTAACAGATTGAAAATAAATATATTCCAAATCCAGATCCTTCCTGTTTTCTAGGTCAAAAATTCTGATGAATTCTAACCGGGTTATCTATTATGAAAAAATAAAAAAAAATTGTCAAAATGATTGCATCTTTACAGTGAATTGTATAAAATCTATGCCTTTGATTTAGGGAAGATGATCGAGTTTTTACTGGTCTTTTTGATATTCGGAATACTCGGGGTCGTGCTGGTCATCATGAACAAGCTTCTCGGCCCGAAAAAGAGTGACCCAATAAAAGATAGTCCGTTTGAATGCGGCAGTCCTTATCTTCAGGACGGAATCAATCCTGTTCCGATTAAGTTCTATCTCGTCGCATTCCTGTTTCTCCTGTTCGACATCGAAGTTGTGTTTTTCTTCCCCTGGGCTCTCGTTTTCAGGGAGATCGGAACCACAGCTTTTATCGTCATGTTCGCTTACATTTTGGTTATCGCTGTTGGTTTCGTCTACGCTTGGAAAAAGGGCGCTTTCCAGTGGGAGAAGTAGTTCAAACATAAAAAGTGAAAATGGAAGGCGGATTCATCACAACCAAGTTCAACCACATGCTGGGGTGGGCCCGTAAGTTTTCTCTCTTTCATTATCCTTACGTAACCGCTTGCTGCGGGATGGAGTACATGTCAGCGGCCTGTGCTCATTTTGACCTGGACAGGTTCGGGGCAGGGTGGACGCGCTTTTCTCCCCGTCAATCCGATATGCTTCTGGTCGTGGGAACTATCACCCATAAATCGGCACCTGTCTTGAAGACCGTCTATGATCAGATGACAGAGCCAAAATGGGTCATAGCCTTCGGCACCTGTGCTGCCAGCGGAGGCATCTACGACAACTATGCTGTTGTCCAAGGAATCGACCGGATCATTCCAGTCGATGTCTACATCCCCGGCTGCCCCCCTCGACCAGAGTCAGTGTTGGATGCTTTGATCAAACTGCAAGAAAAAATCCAGAATCAAGACCAGGAATGGAGATGGAAAAGAAGAAAGTCGTAAAAGCCCTCAGGGACAAATTCCCCAAAAAAATCAAAGAGATCTCTGCTCCGTTAGGGGATGACACCATCCTCATCGAAAGGGATGCACTCCTGGAAATCGTCAAATTCTTGAAACAGGATCCTTACACATTCTCCATGCTCCTTGACCTGACCTGCGTGGATTATAAGGATCGGGACGAACGTTTTCAGATGGTCTATCATCTGTTCTCTCTTTCGAATAATCAGCGCTTGAGAATCAAAACCTCCCTTCCTGAAGAAGATCCATCCATCGATTCCTTAACATCATTCTGGAAAAACGCCAACTGGCTAGAAAGAGAAGTCTACGATATGTTCGGTGTGCAGTTCACAGGCCATCCTGATTTGAGAAGGATTTTTATGTGGGACGAATTCGAAGGATATCCTTTGCGCAAGGATTACCATCTACGGAAGCAGCAACCGCGTATCCCGTTGAGAAAATAATATGACAACCCGAATCCAGAGAGAAGCCCGGAAAGACAGCATGCTCCTCAACATGGGACCCTCCCACCCGGCTATGCACGGAACAATTCGGGTTATGCTCGAACTCGACGGAGAAAAGATCCTCAACTCCGAAGTAGAGGTAGGCTATCTTCACCGAGGATTCGAGAAAACCTGTGAACACAGAACCTATTTCAACCTCCTCCCTTATACAGACAGGATGAACTACGTGTCTCCTTTAATCAACAACGTGGGTTATGTTATGACCTTGGAGAAAATGCTGGGACTGGAGGTCCCAGAGCGGGCTCAATACATTCGAGTCCTGATGAGCGAGCTCTCCCGGATTTCTGACCATCTCACGTGTCTGGCCGCTATGGCTATGGAGTGTGGAGCCTTCACGGTCTTCCTGTACAAAATGAAAGCAAGGGAATTTATCTGGGATGTCATCGAGCGCACGACTGGTGCCCGGATGACGACTTCTTACATCCGAATCGGAGGTGTGAGAGCAGAGCTTCATCCGGATTGGAAAGAAGATGTCCAGAAAGCCACGATCGAGACCCGCAAAGTCCTCAAGGATGTCCATGGCCTTCTGGATAAAAATAAGATTTTTCTCAACCGCACCAGGGATATCGCAGTCGTCTCCCAGGAGATGGCCATCAACTACGGATGGACAGGTCCTTGTCTGCGTTCGACAGGTGTCTACTATGATGTCCGCAAGGCCCATCCTTATCTAGTCTACGACAAGCTCAATTTCGAAGTTCCATTAGGGGAGAGAGGAGATAACTTCGATAGATACATGGTTCGGATGAAGGAAATGGAGCAGAGTCTGAGGATCATCGAACAGGTGATCGAAAAAATCCCAAAACCCTCTTCTCCGGCTCGACTCAAGGCTGGAGGAATCGAGCCGACAGAAGCCATTAAGGCTTCACGGACTAAAAAAACCACAGAGAAGATCGAATTGTCGCCCAACTTAGAAGGATCAGAGAAGGTTCGTTATAAAGACATCATGACTTCAGACAAAAGATATGTCATTCCTCCGAAGGAAAAGACCTATACCACCATCGAAGGCCTGATCAACCACTTCAAATTCTTCATGAAGGAACACGGGATAAGGCCGCCGAAGGGCGAGGTTTATTTTTCCGTCGAGGGAGGAAACGGTGAGTTAGGTTTCTACATTGTATCTGACGGGACAGACAAACCGTACCGCCTTCATGTAAGAGCGCCCTGTTTCCATATTGTCTCCGCAATGGAAGAGATGATCCAAGGTCATTATGTAGCGGATGTCATCCCAACCTTTGGCTCCTTTAACATGATCGGTGGAGAATTGGATCGATGAGCCCGAAATTCTCAGACCAGAGCAAGAAAAAAATCGAAGAGATCCTCTCTCATTATCCTAAAAAAGAGGCAGCACTCCTTCCTGTTCTTCATCTAACTCAGAGAGAATTCGGCTGTATCTCTCCCACAGAAGAAAAACTCGTGGCGGCTATCCTGGAGATTAATCCCATAAGAGTCAGAGAAGCCGTCACTTTTTACAGCATGCTCAATCGTCAGCCTGTGGGCAAATACCTGTACGCTTCTCGGAGCAGAAAGGTTGATAGATCATTTGACAAAGAAGCTGGGGATAGAGCTGGGTGAGACGACCCCGGATAAAAAATTCACCCTGATGACGGTGGAATGCCTTGGTGCCTGCGAGGAGGCCCCATCGATGATGATTAATTTTGATTATCACGGCAATCTAGACGAGAAAAAAATCGACAAAATCCTGGGAAGATTGAAATAGGCAAGTGGAAAAAGAAATCTTAACCCGACAGTTTGGCCTTAAAAACAACCATAAGATCGACGTCTATTTGGAGCATAAAGGATATCAGGCGGTTCGCAAAGCTGTGAGCGAGATGAAGCCTGAGGATATCCTGGAAGAGGTCAAAAAAGCCAATCTCAGGGGTCGAGGCGGAGCAGGCTTTCCAGCAGGTGTCAAGTGGGATTTCGTTCCCAAAAACGTGGACAAACCCAAATACCTGTGTGTTAACGCCGACGAGGGCGAACCTGGGACGTTCAAAGACCGCTATATCATGAACCATAATCCACATCTCATGTTGGAGGGAATCATCATCACCGCTTACTGCGTGGGGATTCAGAGCGCTTTTATCTACATTCGTGGTGAATACGAAGCTGTAGCAACCCGGCTTGAGAAAGCTATAACCGAAGCCTACAAGAAAGGGTTCTTGGGTAAGAACATCCTGGAGAGTGGCTTTGACCTGGATGTCTTCGTTCACCGCGGTGCCGGAGCCTATATCTGCGGAGAAGAAACAGCACTTCTGGAGTCTTTGGAAGGGAAACGGGGACATCCCCGGCTTAAACCGCCCTTCCCGGCCTCTGTGGGACTCTTCCAATGCCCGACAGTTATCAACAACGTGGAAACGATCTCCAACATTCCCCTGATTATCCTCAAAGGAGCCGAATGGTTCCAGAAGAAGGGGCTTCCCAAGGACGGGGGAACTCGGATTTTCGGTGTCAGTGGGATGGTGAAAAAACCGGGAATATACGAACTGCCGATGGGTACCAAACTCAAAGAGATCGTCTTTAAACACGCAGGAGGAATGAAGGATGGTAAAACACTCAAAGCGGTTATTCCTGGAGGAATGTCCGCGCCCATCCTGACAGCTGATGAGATCGATATCCCGATGGATTTTGATTCCTTGATGGCGGCTGAGTCCATGCTCGGTTCAGCAGCGATTATCGTCATCGACCAAGAAACATCCATGCTGGATGTCCTCAGGGTTGTTTCCAAGTTTTACGCCCACGAATCCTGCGGACAGTGCACGCCTTGCCGGATCGGCAATTCATGGATCTTGAAGATCGTTAACCGGATGACCGCAGGTCAAGGAAAGAAGGAAGACATCGATACGATCATTCGTCTGGCCGAGAACATGTTGGGTAAAACCCTCTGCCCGCTCGGTGATGCAGCGGCCATGCCGATTCTTTCAATCGCTCGGAAGTTCCGAGAAGAGCTAGAATCTTACACAAAAAACTGAAACACGATGGTCGAGATATTCATAGATAAAAAACCGGTTAAGGCCGAAGAGGGAACAACTATCCTCAAAGCAGCCAAAAAAGCCGGAATCGATATTCCTCATCTCTGCTATCATTCGTCTCTGCCTACAGAAGGAAGCTGCCGGATGTGTCTGGTGGAAATCGAGGGTTTACCTAAGCTTGAGTTGGCCTGTTCCACTCAGGTGAGGGTGAACATGAACGTCTTCACTCAATCCGAAAAGGTCATCGAAACCCGGAAGAGCGTTTTGGAGTTCCTGCTGGCAGAGCACCCGATAGACTGTCCTATTTGTGACAAAGCCGGCGAATGCAAGCTCCAAGACTATTACGAAGAATACGGATTGTTCGAGAATCAGTTTGAAGAGACCAAACAGAAAAGAGAGAAAAAAGTCTCGATCGGAAAAAAGCTGCTTCTCGACCAAGAAAGATGCATCCTGTGCACACGTTGTGTCCGTTTCTTGAGAGAAGTGACAAAAACTCAAGAATTAGGTATTTTTGAGAGAGGCAACCGTTCGGAGGTGAATTTCTACGAGGGAACGCTGGTGGAAAATAATTATTCAGGCAATCTCGCCGAAATTTGCCCTGTGGGAGCCATAACCGACACAGACTTCAGGTTTCAAACCCGGAGTTGGTTCTTGAATCAAGGAGAATCCATCTGTCCTCTCTGCAGCCGGGGATGCAACATCACGATCGAGCATCATTCCGGCTTTTCTCACTTTCCTGTTCCCAAAAGGGTGTATAGGATCAAAGCCAGAGAAAACCCTGACATTAACGACCGCTGGATCTGTGATACCGGCCGGTACGGCTACTCTTACATCAACGAAGACCGTTTGGATAAAATTATTTCAAATAATCAAGGACAAAGCAAGGATCTGAATTGGGGCAGCATCTCCTTCCTTCTGGCGAAAAGGCTTATGAAACTTTATCATATGCACAGGACTTCATGGATTACCCTGCTCATTAACACCTGGCTGACGAATGAGGAGCTTTTCTTGGTGAAGAAGATCTTTGTCGAGGAGTTGGATGTCCAAAAAATCTTCGTCCTCGATCCTCCAGAGGAGAAGGGGGATGCATTTTTGCTGACTCCGGAACGAAGCCCCAACAGGCGAGGTGTCCAGGAAATGGGCTTTTCCATACAGTCAATAGATGCGGAATCCTTGGCAGAGGACACCGAACTTTTGTTAGCCTTCAGCCCAGCTGTCCCCTCACAGTGGCCCAAAGCCGAAATAAAGCCTTCTCTCGACCAGATAGAGACAAAAGTTTTATTCACTTCTCATCAGAATGAACTAAGCCAGGCTTTCGACCTGGTTCTGCCTTCAGCCTTGGTTGCCGAAAAAGGGGGCTCACTGACAAACATCGAGGGAAAAACACAAAGCTTTTCCCAGGCTTTAGAGCTCCCTGGAGATAGCCGGCCAGAATGGCAGATTCTCGTCAACCTGGCCAAGGAGCTAAACCTAAAATTCAATAACGATAAACCATTCACTTCTCCAGAGAAAATAAAAGAGAGGATGGAACAAGAAATTTCATTTTTCAGGAAGAAAAAGTGATCGAGATTCTCATCGTCTTCCTCAAGATTGTTTTTGCCTTGGTCTGGTTTTTGACGATAACCCTTTACTTGACCTGGGTCGAAAGAAAAGAAAGCGCGGTCATCCAGGATAGGATCGGGGCTAACCGGGCCTCTATCCTAGGACTGCGCGTCATCGGACTCTTCCAGCCCTTTGCCGATGCTATAAAGATGATATTCAAGGAGGATTTTACACCTTCTTTCTCCAAAAAATTTCTCCACAACTTGGCTCCTTTCGTCTCCTTCTTTTTTGTCGCAATCACCATTGCCGCGATTCCCTTCGGCGATTTCATCCGGATAGGCGGACGGACAATCAACCTTCAGATCCTGGACATAAACGTGGGAATCCTTTTCGTGTTAGCCATGCTCTCGCTGGGAATTTACGGGATCATCCTCAGCGGCTGGTCATCGAATAACCGCTTCGCCCTGATCGGTGGTTTAAGGGGGGCGGCTCAGCTCATCTCGTATGAAGTGGCCCTCGGGTTGTCGCTCGTCGGCTTGATCATGGTCTATCCATCGCTGAAGCTTTCTCAGATTGTCCACTTCCAGGGCCAACACCTGTTCGGATTCTTGCCGAAATGGGGAATCTTTCTCCAGCCGCTGGGCTTCGTGATCTTTCTTTTTGCCGCCTTGGCGGAAACAAAAAGGGTGCCTTTTGATCTTCCGGAGGGGGAATCGGAGATCATCGGCTTTTTCGCCGAATACAGCGGTCTCAAGTGGGGCCTGTTCATGATGACAGATTTCATGGAAATCCTCATTGTTTCCTGCTTACTCGTCACCCTCTTCTTCGGAGGCTGGCAGGTTCCCTGGTTGGCAACGGATGGATTCCACTTTCCTGGGGGAGGAACCTGGTTACTTCCCCATTGGGCTGTCGTTCTTTTTCAAATCGCCGCGTTCAACATCAAGGTCTTCTTTTTCTGCTGGCTCCAAGTTCTTATCCGCTGGACCTACCCAAGGTTCCGGTACGATCAACTGATGGACATGGGCTGGAAACTGCTCATTCCTCTCAGCCTACTGAACATCCTGGGCACAGGATTTATTATCATGAGTCTCTAAGATGATAAAAGCGTTAGGATATTTTATCGAAATCATAAGGGGCAGCCTGATCACCGCTCGTCACTTCGTCGTCAATATGGTTTTTCACATTCTCAAAGTCATAGGCATCAAGGTCAAAAAAAGAGGCGCGGTGACTATTCAGTATCCTGAGGAGAAAAAAGAACTAGCATCCAGGCATAGAAGTCTGCACCGACTGATGAAAAGGGAGGATGGAAAACCCCGTTGCGTTGCCTGTATGCTGTGTGTGACTGTCTGTCCATCGGAATGTATCTACGTGGAAGCAGCCGAAGATCCCGACCCAGAGATCCAGAAATATCCGGCCAAGTTTTTGATCGATGTCAGCCGCTGTTGTTTCTGCGGTTTCTGTGTGGAAGCCTGCCCAGAGGACGCCATCCGGATGGACAGCGACCAGATCGAAGTGGCCGATTACACCCGTCAAGATTTAATCTACGACTTAGATAGACTACTCGGATGACATCCGACAATATTTCCTTGGGGCAATTCCAGATTCATGGTATCAGAAGCGGCTTTTTCTACCTGGACGGAGGAGCGATGTTTGGAGTCGTCCCCAAAACCCTTTGGGCCAAGAAATTCCCGGCGGATTTGAAGAACAGGATAAAACTCGGGTTGAACTGCCTTCTGGTCAAAACTCAAAAAGAACTGATCTTGATCGAGACAGGACCCGGAGCTAATCTCGACCCCAAGTTCTATGAGTTTTACGAGATCGAGACGGCCCCAGGACTTTTAGCCTCCCTTGAAAGACTGGGCCACCGACCAGAAAACGTCGATATCGTCATCAACACTCATCTTCATTTTGACCATTGCGGCGGAAACACGCATAGAAACAAAGCGGGTGACTATGTGCCGACATTCCCCGAAGCAAGGTATATTATCCAGGAGGGAGAGTGGGAATATGCTCTATATCCCAGCGAACGGGATAAGGACAGCTATTTACCTGAGAGCTTTATACCGTTGGAACAGTTCGGTTTGGTCGGGCTTGTAAACGGCGATTCGAAGGTATCAGAGGGGGTGGAGGTTTTCCTCTCGCCTGGTCATACCTCCCATCATCAAAGCGTGAAGATTTCATCTGAGGAAAACGTGCTTTTTTTCTTGGGAGATCTAGTCCCGACATCCGCCCATATCGGTCTTCCTTATATCATGAGCTACGATCTTTTCCCGATGGAGACAATGGCCAGTAAGAGAAAATTTTTCGAACAGGCGATCGAAGAAGAATGGATGCTGGCTTTTGTCCATGATCCCCATTATTTTTTCGGGAGAGTCGTCAAGAAGGAAGATAAATTCCATTTTCAGCCACCTTCTTCTTAAAAAATACAAATCCAATCTCTGGGCTGGATGAAAGCAAGGGAAAGTTTTATATTGGATATGCCTCCTCAGGACAAGAAATGGCTTTTCTTTGAGCCACAGAATAGAGATAATAATATGTCAGACTTTGATTGAAAGGAAAGACAATGAAGAAAGAAGAAGAGAAAATTGCCTGTCACGTCTGCAAGACGATGATACCTAAAGCAGCCGCCACCCACGCAGAGGGAGAGGAGTATGTCCTTCATTTTTGCAACATAGACTGTCTGGATTATTGGAAGGAAGAAAAGAAAAAACAAGAGACAAAAACAAAGAAAAAATAAACAGAGATTCACCGAAATAGCGGCATAACCCGATATTTCGTTTTTTGAAAATCCAAAGTGAATAAAAGATTAATATAACTCGTTTATTATCAACGATATAATTGTATGCACCTAAGCGTATTGGGTTGGCATAAATGTTGCACTTTATTTTCTTTGTACCCTTTGATAACTGTAGCGTGTTTACGTTGGAGGTGCCAAGAGCTAATTAATAAAGGAATTTTATAATATAATCAATATTAATAACGACTTAAGGAGGTCAAAATGGAGATGGATCCTGAACAAATGAAACAGAAAGAAGAAGAAGTTAAGACTATATGTATCTGTCGCAGTTGCCCGACTTATGTCTCTGGGGCTGATCCGGTCGGGTATTGCTTTCCGACCATAGGAAAGAACGACAAAATAGAAAACGAAGATCAGTGCATATGCCCCGGATGTCCAGTTTTTTCAGAGATTTCTCTAACAAAGACTTTTTTTTGCACCCGGGGATCGGAAAAAGAACAGGTAAAAGCTTAAAGATATCGCAATTTCTAATGGAGGAAATAATGTGTGAAGACGATATTTTCTGTGGGATTAACAAGGCCAAATCAGGAAGCATCGAAGAAATGAGCGACCTGGAGAAAAAACATACTCCTGTCATCGAAGCTCCGCCAAGTGTTAAGAAAGGAGAACCCTTCGAAGTTCAGGTAGAAGTGGGAAAGCACATGAAACACCCCAATGAAAATGCGCATTTCATCGAATGGATGGAATTATACTCGGGCAACACCTTCCTCGCCAGGGTCGATCTCGTCCCCAGACTCACTGAACCGATAGTGAAATTCACCGTTTCCTTAGATCACGCTCATGCCTTAGTGGCCAAGGAAAGATGCAACCTCCACGGCCAGTGGCAGAGCCTGCCTTTCGAGATCAAAATCGAAGAGTAAATTTCAAACGTCCGATTTTTCACATCCCCTCTTCAAAATCGTCCATCTCTATATCTTGGGAAAAGACCTCTTGAAACAACGCTTCTCCAAAAATCATGTTCCCCATTCAATAATTCACCACCTTTAATCTATCTATGATGTAACCCAATATGGAGGATACATCTTTCCGGTTGACATCCTGCAGATTCTCATCTAGATTGAATGCACAACTTTATAAGAGATGGCATGAATTCAGGGAGAACTGAAAGAAATTCATGAAGAAAAACAGATACTCCTACAGTAAAATCGAAAATTTTATGCAATGTCAACTCCAGTACAAATACAGGTATATTGATAGAATGAAGACTGAGGTTGAGACAATCGAAGCTTTCATGGGAAATCGCGTCCATGAAGCCCTCAAAGACCTGTATGATTTCGTCAAGAACAGGGTCGTTAAGCCCCAGGAGTGGCTTCTTTCCAGGTACGAGGACCACTGGAAGAAAAAATTCCACAGCTCGGTCAAGGTAGTAAAAGCAGAACTCACGGTAGAGGATTATTATCAGAAGGGCAGACAATGCCTGATCGATTACTACGATGAATATAAACCGTTCGACCGGACAAAAATCGTCAAAACAGAAGAGCTGCTGTATTTCAACCTGAGACGTGGGGAGGAGGAATTCCTTTTCTCGGGAATCCTGGATCGGTTGGATTGGGATGATAAAGCGGGAAGATTTGAAATTCATGACTACAAAACCTCAGGATCGCTCATGTCTCAACATGAAGCAGACGCAGATCTCCAGCTGGCTCTATATCAGATAGCTCTTACTGAAAAATGGCCCGAAGCCGATAACGCAAAACTTGTCTGGCATTACCTTCTGTTCAACAAGCAGGTTGAATCTTCCAGAACCCGGGAACAATTGATCCAGGTGCAGGAGAAGCTAATCGACCGGATTAAACAGGTCGAGGCCTGTCAGGAATTTTCTCCGAACAAGAGTGCCCTGTGCGACTGGTGTGGGTATCAGGATATCTGTCCTCTGTGGAAACATCCTCAGAAGGTCGAAAAACTCGACGCCAATGAATACCTGAAGGATCCAGGTGTTAAGCTCGTCTCCCGGTATGTGGCGTTGGAGGAAGAAAAGAAGGCGTTGAAAAAGAAAATATTTGACATCGAACTAGACCAGAAAAAAATTGAAGACGCCGCCATACAGCTGGCCGAAAAAGACGACCTTCGCGTCATTGATGGCCCTGATAGCCAGCTCTGGATAACCATCAAGGAAGAACTCAGTGCACCGACGCGAAGGGAAGACGAAGAGAAATGGGAAAGCTTGAGGGGATACCTGATTGAAAAGAACAGGTATGTCGATGTTTCCACCGTGAACAACAATATGCTCAACCGGATGCTCAGGGAATGGCCTCAAGATTTTGTTGACAATATAAAGAAATTCTTGACAAAAAAAGTCATCAAAAAGGTTGATCTCAAGAAGAGGTCTTAGAAGAGGCCTATAAGAACGTCTTTCAAGACAGAAAAAGAGGCCTTCAGGTAAAAAAAATGAATAAAAAGAGGAGGACATCGAATATGGTCGTCCCAACAATCATCATGGCTGTTTTAGCCCTAATTCTCCTTTTTGTCGGGTATTCGAAAGGGGAAGGCCAGCACACGACAGGATTAAAATCCGCCCTAAACATGATAGTGGAGATTCTCCCCTTACTCATATTCGCTTTTATCGTCGCAGGAATGGTCCAGACACTCTTACCCAAAGAACTCCTCTCTAGATGGATAGGAGAAGAGTCTGGTCTAAAAGGCATTTTCATCGGGACTTTGGCCGGAGGCTTAACTCCAGGCGGACCTTACGTTAGCCTCCCTCTCGTGGCCGGATTCCTGCGCACCGGAGCCAGCGTGGGAACCATGGTGGCCTATCTTACGGGCTGGTCATTGTGGGCGGTGGGTCGAATGCCCATGGAGATAGGCATTCTCGGGTGGAAATTTGTCATCGCTCGTCTGGCTGCGACCTTCTTCTTCCCTCCGATTGCAGGATATATTGCCCAGACATTCTTTTCCAGCTTCAAATAACCAACCCGCTTACACAAAATTCATTCTTTATCCTCAGGAGAACAAATCCATTCTTATATGTTTTGAGTGTGTTCTATTTCAGGCTGCGTCGCCAGAAATCGAGCATGAGATTATACAGATGTATCTGAGCAGGATTGTCACGGATGCCGTGTTTTCTCCAGGGATAGATCATCATTTCGAACGGAATATGATGCTCGATGAGCTCGTCGACGAACGCGTACGTGTTTTGAGGATGGACATTGTCATCATACGTGCCATGAACGATCAACAGTCTCCCTTTGAGGTTAGAGGCGGCCAAAACCGATGATGTCTCCTCATAGCCTTCTGGATTATTCTGGGGCGTGTCCTGGTAGCGTTCTGTGTAGATTGTGTCATAAAAATGCCAGTCAGAGACAGGGGCCACGGCAATACCCGCTTTAAAAGCATCGCAGTGGGTCATGGTGTAGAGAGTGGTGCATCCGCCTCCACTCCAGCCCCAGATACCGAGCCTTTCGGCGTCTATATAGGGGAAGCTCCTGATCCATCGAATACCAGATAATATATCTTTGACGTTCTGCATTCCGTAGGCTTGTCTGTAGACTGAAATAGCCAGAGCCTTGTTTTTCATCATGCCTGCTCTGACCTCAAAGGTGAACACAAAAAATCCCTCTTGACAGAGGAGGCTATTCCACAACGTCCGGCGACCCCAGCGGTCGACAACCGTGGGGGCATCCGGACCACCGTAGACGTAAATGATGGCCGGGTATTTTTTCTGTGGATTAAATGATACAGGCCTGGTCATCATCACGGGAAGAAGGAGCCCATCATCAGTCTTGAATGTATGGAACTCAGGAAAGGAAATCGGGTAATCGAGGAGGATATCCTTAGCTGAAGAGCTGACTGTTAAAATTGGCTCTCCCCCTGCGTTGTAGAGAGAAAGTGAAGGAGGTTCAGATGAACTGGAGTAACTATCGAGAAAATACTCCCGGGATGGGGAAATCTGGACAGCATGAATCCCATCCTGTCGCGTTATCCGTTCGAGCTCAGATCCATCCAGGTTGACACGGAAAAGATGCCTCTCTTTCAGAGATTTCTTGTTTGATGAAAAATAGACCAGGTTCTTTAACCCATCAACTCCGACCACAGAGAAAACCATAAAATCCCCTTGGGTTAACTGTCTAAGAAGCCGACCATCTCTTCGGTAAAGGTACAGGTGCTGGTAGCCATCTCGTTCGGAAAGCCAAATGAAACGCTGGCCATCCTTAAGAAAGCGGAGAGAATTATTCAGGTTTATCCAAGCCGCTTGTTTCTCTTTCAGAATTTCTCGGCTTCGGCCACTTCGTCTACTGGCGATCAAAAGCCTGAGTTCGGATTGCCGACGGTTCATCGTCTGGACCGCGATCTCCTTGCTCTCAGGAAGCCAGTTAAACCGGGCTAAGTATTCATACATCCCACAGTCCATCCAGGTCGTCTTCGCTGAAACAAGTTCGACAATTCCCAGGCGCACCTTGGGATTGACCTGGCCGGCCTTCGGATAACGCTGCCTGATGGCTTCTTGTGTGGCCGGCTCAAAATTGACAAAGGTTGAAACGGACACAGAAGAATCATCGGTTTGAAGATAGGCAATTGCTTCTGAATCAGGAGACCAGGTGTAGGGGAGAGAAGTTCGGTCATAAATTTCCTCCCAATAAACCCAAGATAGGGTACCGTTTAGAAGAGTCTCTGTCGCTCCAGAAGTCAACCGTATAAGAGACTCCTCTCTCCAATCCAGAGCGTAAATATCGTTATCTCTTATAAAACTAATCCATTTCCCGTCAGGAGAAAATGTCACGGAAGTTTCTTCAGCCTCAGTCCTTGTCAGGCGTTTGACAGCTGAGTCAGAAATCTGAACACAGTACAGGTCATCATCCAGTATATAGACCAGAGCCTGGCCCTTAGGATCAACAGCCTCTGGCCATTCTATTTCTTCTGGCGCTTCCTCACCAACCATCTTCTCAAAAGCTTTGAGAACTCTACCTCTATCGATGGCCGCAGTCCGTTCTCCTGGCATCCTAGGGTCGAAAAGCTCTAGTGTCCGGATTCCCTTAGCCTTTTGGTAATCGAGCAGGAGAACGGATCCATCGTCGAGCCAGGTGTAGCGAGGGGGACGAAATTTCTCTTGTATTTCTTCATCAAACAGCCACTCAACTGTCAATTTTTTTGGGGGAACTTTTTGAGAAAAAGGGAATAGTTGAATAGCCAAGATTAAAATAAAAAAAGCAATACTAGGCACCCTTTTCATCACTTTCGTCTCCTTCTCTCCATTTTTTTGTGAGATGATGACATTCAATATCTCCTTCTTTAAATTGAACATTATTTTTATAATTTTTGCTTCAGACATTCAAGTCTATTATAATAATCAAAAGTTTTTTTAAAGAGGTATCAAATGAGAAATTATATTATCGAAGACATCCCACGTCGGAAGTTTCTTGAAATGAGCCTCAAAGGAGGGGTGGCTCTAGCCGCAACCCCTTCACTCATGATGTATCTTTTATCCTCGAAAGCTTCAGGCACAGAGCTTGAGCTCGACCCGCAGCTTCTCCAAAAAGTAATTCAACATGCCCTCAAGAAAGGAGGGGAATTCGCAGAAGTGTATGTAGAAGATAGAATCTCCCGTCGGATTGTCATGGAGGAATCGAAATTTAAGAGCGCTGTCTCCAGCATCCGCCAAGGGGCGGGAGTGAGAGTCATCAGCGGAGAAAAGACGGGTTATGCCTACACAGACGAGCTATCTGAGGAAAAGCTTCTCAGAGCAGCTGAAGTGGCTTCTTATGTCGCCAAAGGCGCTAAAACAACCGGACCTATTGAGATCAAAGAAGCTAAGAGAGATTCTTTTATCACGGTTAAGCTGCCTCTAGATGAATTGGCCGATGAGAAGAGGCTCGAAGTCATAAAACGGGCCAACCAGGCAGCCCTGGATTATGATCCCAAAATAAAGATGGCCATGATCAGCTATTATGATGAAACAAGGGGCAGAACGATTGCCAACAGCGAAAGGCTCCTCGTTAAAGACAGACTCCCTCTGTTGTTTTTTATCGTCCAGACATTAGGCGTTGGGAATAACACCCGGCACATGAGCCGAGAGAGACTGAGCCGTCACTCTGGCTTCGAGATGTTTGATGAGGTCAAGCCCGAGGAAGTTGCCCGCAGAGCAGCCCGCGAAGCTGTTGCTATGCTCGATGCCAAAGCGGCTCCGGCAGGGATAATGGATGTCGTCATGCAGAATGGATGGGGCGGAGTTTTGGTTCACGAAGCGGTCGGCCATCCCCTAGAAGCGGATAACATCGCTGAAAAAATTGGTGCCTTTACCGGAAAATTAGGCCAGAAAGTCGCCAGTGATGTCTTCACAATGGTGGATGACGGCACTCTTCCTAACCGGAGAGGAACAACCAATTTTGACGACGAGGGAACCCAGATGAAACGCAATGTTCTGATCAGGAATGGCGTGCTCGAAAAATACATGACTGACATCTTATCAGCCAAACAAATCAACAGGAAACGCACAGGAAACGGCCGCCGGGAAAGTTTTCGTTATATTCCGATCCCGAGGATGACGAACACCTTTATCGAAAAGGGGAAGGATAAACCTGAAGATATACTGAAAAGCACGAAGAACGGGCTGTACGTTCAAAGCCTCAGCGGAGGAAGCGTGAACCCCATCACTGGAGTTTTTAATTTTACCTGCCGCGAGGCCTATATCATCGAAAACGGTAAGAAAACCGCCCCTGTTAAAGGAGCCACGTTGATCGGGAATTGCCTGGACATCATATCCAACATAGATGCGGTTGGTGATGACCTGGATTTTGGTCCAGGCATCTGCGGTAAAGGGCAGGCTGCTGAAGTCTCGGCTGGTCAGCCCACAGTCAGGATCCGAGGCATCAATGTTGGTGGCAGCCGAGCCCGGCGGTAAACCAAAAGGAGTGAATCATGGACTACAAAGACTTAACTAAAACACTCGTTCAAAAATGTGTCAAAAAAGGAGCTGATGCTGCTGAAGTCTTCCTTCAATCAGGGCGCAACCTCAGCCTAAGAGTCCGCAACGGGGAGATCGAGACAGTCCAGGAATCGGCTCTTCGCGGCGTCGGCTTTCGCTTATTTGTTAAAGGAAGAATGGCTTTTTCTAGCTGCAACAACCTCTCGGAAAACACCCTGGATGAGGCCATCGCCAGTGCTGTCGAATACGCCAAACATACCACTGCTGACGAGAACAACATTCTCCCTGATGAGAAAGGAATAACTGAGGTCAAGGAACTCTACGATCCACAAATTAGCCAGGTTCCGATGGAAAAAAAGATAGATCTCATTAAAAAGGCAGAAAAATTGGCCATGAAAGATCCCCGGATCACCAAGAGCGCCGGAGCCAGGTACTCGGAGGGCGAAGGAGAGGTATTCCTAGCCAATTCAAACGGTCTTTTGAAAAACTATACCGCCTCAGCCTGCTCCTACGGAGTCTCTGTCGTGGCCGAAAAAGACGAGCAGAAATCTTCGGGGAGTGAATTCTGCAGACGCCGATTCTTCTCCGATTTAAAACCGGTGGAGGAGATTGCCAACAAGGCGGCTCAGGATGCCTATGAAATGCTCGACCCCCAGATGATCCAAACGCAAAGAGCCTCAGTCATTTTCGATCCTGATGCGGCTCGAGCCATTCTGGGAGGGATTCTGGGCGCGATAAACGGTGAGCGGGTGATTCAAGGGGCCAGCTTCTTGGCAAAAAAGCTCAATCAAAAAATTGGGTCTGATTTGTTGACGATTATCGATGACGGCACGCGGTCAAAAGGACTGGCCAGCCAGCCGTTTGACGGGGAAGGCGTCCCGACACAAAGAAAAGTTATCATCGACAAGGGAGTCCTCAAAGGGTTTATGTACAACACAATCGTCGCCAGGAGAGCCGGTGTCAAGAGCACAGGAAACGCCTCCCGGGGAGGATTCGGGAGTCTCCCAGGAATCGGTCCCCATAATTTCTATATGGACTCCGGCAAAAGCAATACAGAAGAGATTATAAAATCGACAAAAAAGGGCCTTCTTGTGAAAGGCGTCACAGGTTACGGAATTAACCCTGTCAACGGGAATTTTAGCGGCGGTGCTTCAGGTTTCTGGATTGAAGAGGGAAAAATCCTCCATCCTGTCAAAGGATTAACCATTGCTGGAACTGCCGATGAAATCCTCGACGGGATCGATACGGTCGCCGACGATCTGGACCTGAATCGAAGTATGACAGCCCCAACTTTTCGTGTTCTCGAGCTGCAAATCGGCGGTAAATAAAAAAGAGAGTGCGGCTCATTCCAAAACATTGATCTCGCAGATAGTCCTTCCAGAGAAAAATGGAGAAAAAGACAAAAAACAAAAGAACTCTTTTCATAATTTTGATCTCGTCATTTATTCTCCTTTTCCTGGCATTTTCAACAGTCTATATGTACAAAAAAGTTATCGTCACAGAACCAGATGAAGCCGATTTTTCAAGACTACGTACGCTTCCGTATTTAGCCGGTAAATACGAAGCTCCTCAACAAACCGAAGTGACTCAATTTATCCCAGATATGTCCTATGTTGGGATTAATCTATATATTTCTGCCCACAGGACAGCTGCGTTCTTGATGAATATGCGGGGCAAAGAGCTCCACAGATGGCGATACAATTTCAAGCAAGCTTTTCCTGATGCTGAAGACACTCACGTTTGGTACCGCCAGAAACAATGGAAAAAGTATTGGCGACGTGTGCATTTGTTCAATAACGGAGACCTTTTGGCTATTTACGAAGGGAACGGTATTATCAAGATTGACAAACACTCCAACCTCATCTGGGCTACGAATGGATACTTTCATCATGATCTAGAGGTTGTCGATGATAAAATTTATGCCTTAAACAGAAGGCTGGTCACTCTTCCTCGAATCCACGAACAAGAGCCCATTCTAGAAGATCTGATAACCATCCTTGATGCCGATGGTCAGATTATTGAAAACATATCGATTCTTGAACTCTTCGAGAATTCAGAATACATGCCATTACTGGAAGGTATGCCTCCGGCCGGAGATATATTCCACACCAACACCCTCGAAATTTTCGACGGAAAATTTGCAGATAAATCCCCGGTATTCAAAAAGGGAAATGTTCTACTTTCTATGCGGATGACGGATACAATCGCTATTGCTGATTTGGAAGTAAAAAAGATTGTTTGGGCCCAGAAACCAGGATTCTGGAAAACCCAACATCAACCCACCCTGCTCGAGAACGGAAATATTCTTCTCTTCAACAATCTTCACATCGAGGAAAGAGCAGATAAAGCCGAATATGAACGATTGATGCAGACGAATGGGTATAAACTCATTAACGACAAGCTCTATACCGACAACAGATCGAGTGTTATCGAATTAAATCCCCTCACGATGGAGATCGATTGGGAATATAAAGGAGACGAGAACAACCCCTTCTTCTCCCTTGCCTCGGGTTCAAATCAAAGGTTGCCAAACGGTAATACCCTGATAACAGAATCCGACAGAGGAAGAGTTTTCGAGGTCAGTCCTGAGGGTAAGATTGTCTGGGAATATATCAACAAATACCGTACGGGGAAGAAAAAGAAAAAAATCGCAGCCATCTTTGAGCTCATCCGGTCTCGGCCAGACCCGGATTTCTTTTTAAACTTCGAAAACAGATAAATAGGCCTCTTGATAATCGGGGAGTATCAGGCTTTCGGCTTCTGGCTGGCTAAGCCCCCGGCTATCTCACCACCATCGATAACAAAGGCCTGCCCCGTGATGAATCGCGCTTCATCCGAGGCTAAAAAGGCGAACAGGGCAGCCACCTCTTCTGGTTTTCCTAATCGGCCGAGCGGAACTTTGCTCTCGAAAGCCCGAAGCATCTCGGGCGTGTATTCTGCCTCCTGCATCGGGGTTAGAATAAATCCAGGGCAGACGGCGTTGACTCGAATGTTCGGAGCTAATTCCAGAGCCATCGAGCGGGTTAGTTCTATAAGACCTGCCTTTGAAGAATTGTACGCTGCATACAGAGGGCATCCGATCAACCCGTTCGTCGACCCCATGTTGAGGATGACACCTCCATCGCCTTCCATCATCCGGCGCGCCGCCTCCTGGGCCACATAAAAAGCTCCGGACAAATTGATCCTGATAACCTTTTCCCAATCTTGAGGATCGACCAGGAGAAACGACTCTCGGATGCTGATTCCGGCATTATTGATCAGAATATCCAATCCGCCCGTCATCTTATCCAGTTCTTGGAAGGATCGCAAGACAGCCTGAACATCAGAAACATCGGCGACGATTACGCCTTCTAACGCAGGCATTTTAGCCTCGAGCTGCCGGCATGCCTCTTGGTCATGATCCAGAATGACAACACGGGCCCCTTCCTCCAGAAAGCGCGCAGCTGTGACCTCTCCGATCCCTCCCGCACCTCCAGTAATAAGGACTCGTTTGCTTTCTAATCCATGCACGATGGCCTCCTTTTTCAGATCGCTGTCTTGACGCTAGATATTTTCTTTAATTCTAGGCGAATATACAAGTACAAGTTATCAGTTGTCAGTTTAGAAAAGATTCTTTTCTTTACTGATAACTATTAACTGAAAACTGTAAACTGGATTAAAAACTCGATCTTGGTTGAACCGTATTAAGAATATTGGCGTTTAATGAAAAATCTTGCATTTCAAACTCACATCATGAATATTTAGAAGCATGGATATTTTTGTCACTGGTGGAACAGGGTTTGTCGGATCCTCGGTGGTCAGAGCTCTAATAGAAAAAGGACATCATATCACGGTGCTCACAAGATCCCTAGATAAGGCCAAGAGCCTGTCAGATGGAGTTCGGGCTATTCAGGGAAATCCGATGCAACCAGGGTCCTGGCAGGACGAAATCACCAAACACGAAGTCATCATCAATCTAGCCGGAGCATCGATTTTTCGTAAGTGGACGAAGGCCTCCAAAAAGCAGATTCTCCAAAGCCGGATCCTCTCCACCCAAAATATCATCAACGCTCTGTATAAACAGGCTACAAAACAGATTCATCTCCTAAATGCCTCCGCTGTCGGGTATTACGGCAACTGTGGAGATAAAATCCTCGATGAAAACAGCCCAGTCGGTGACGACTTTTTAGCAACCGTCTCCTCCCACTGGGAGAAGGCCGCCCTGGAAGCTCTGCCTCTTGGCATCCGTGTGGTTCTCTGCCGAATAGGTATAGTGTTAGGAAAGCAGGGAGGAGCTTTGGCCCAGATGCGAAAGATTTTCGAACGATATCTAGGAGCACAGCTTGGAGGGGGCGAACAGTGGTTTTCCTGGATCCATCTCGAAGATTTGAGCCGAATATTCTGTTTTCTACTAGATAATACTGAGCTATCAGGTCCAATAAACTGCACTTCTCCCAATCCAGTCCAGAATAAAGACTTGACTCTAACTCTCGCCCATAAACTTGGTAAGTCTATCCTGTTACCTAAAGTTCCTAGTTTAGTATTGAGGTTAGTCCTGGGAGAATTTGCCCAGACTTTCCTCCATGGACAGAGAGTTATTCCCCGGAAATTACTCGAAAATGATTTTGAGTTCAGTTACCCTACCCTTAAAGAATCTTTGGATAATCTATTGAATAAATAATCTGACCCGAGTAATATTCATATCTTTGATCTCAAAACCAACTCTTTGAGAAGAACATTAACTTTTAATTCGAGGAGAAAACATGAACAAGAATCGATCAGTTATCCTACTCTATCTCATTGTGCTCATCATCTTCATCTCCAAGACAGGGTTCAGCCAGAAGGCTGATAAGATCGGGACACTGTTCGAGAAGCTTTCCTGGCGGTGTGTTGGACCGGCTGTTATGGGAGGGCGGACTGTGGATGTGGAGGCTGTCGAGAAGCAGCCCTGGATCATCTACGCTGCCATCGGACCCAGCGGCGTTTGGAAGTCGGAAAACAGCGGGATTACTTGGAAGCCTGTATTCCACAAAGAAAAAACAGTTTCTGTAGGAGACCTGGCCATCGCCCAATCCCATCCGAACATCATCTGGGTCGGATCAGGAGAGGCCACCTGCCGGAACAGTGTGACCATCGGTGATGGTGTGTATAAATCCGTAGATGCCGGTAAGACGTGGACAAACATGGGCCTCCAGGAGACCCGGCATATCAGCCGCATTATTATCAACCCTGGTGATCCAAACATCGTCTTCGTGGCAGCCATGGGCCATCTATGGGGGCCTAACGAGGAGCGAGGTATCTACAAGACTATAGACGGGGGAAAAACATGGAAAAAGGTCCTCTACATCAATGAAAACACGGGCTTTGCCGATCTAGCCATCGACCCTGAGGACAGCCTCACCCTGTACGCTGCTGCCTATGAGCATCGCCGGCTCCCGTATCATTTCACTAGCGGGGGTCCGGGGAGCGGTCTCTATAAATCCTCAAACGGGGGAAAAACATGGAAGCGTTTGACCAAGGATCTGCCTGAAGGGACATTGGGAAGGATCGGGATCGCCGTCTCCCGCAGCAAACCAAACGTTGTCTATGCCTTGATCGAGCATGAAGAGGGAGGCATCTGGCGCTCTGAGGACAAAGGCCAAACCTGGAAGAGGACGTGTGACACCAAAACCTACAGGATGGTCAACTTTCGCCCGTTTTATTACAGCCAGATCAGAGTCGATCCCATTGATGACAAAGTCGTCTACGTTTTTTCCGGAGGCCTGTTTGTCTCCAAGGATATGGGAAACAAATTCAGAGCAATTTCCGGGGGAACACACCCTGACCATCATGCCCTCTGGATTGATCCTTCCAACTCTCTCCATCTGATCGACGGCAACGATGGTGGCATCGACATCAGCTATGACGGTGGAAAAAACTGGTACGGCGTCCAGAGTATGACCTTGGCCGAGGTCTATCACATCGGCTATGACATGAGAAAACCCTATTATGTCTATTGTGGCCTACAGGACAACGGTAGTTGGGGCGGTCCGAGTGCGACCTATGATTACCAAGGCATTAAGAACAGCGATTGGTACATGATCGGTGGCGGTGATGGATTCTTCACTCAAGTCGACCCCACAGATCACAACATCATCTACAGCAATTGGCAGATGAATAACATTTACCGGCATGACCTGAGAATAGGGAGGGGAAAAAATATAAGACCCATCGCCTCGCGCAAAAAGACTCCCTACCGTTACAACTGGAATTCTCCGATTCACATCTCACCCCATGATCCAAAAACTGTCTATACTGGAGGAAATTTTCTGTTTAAATCAACGGATAGGGGACAATCCTGGGAAATCATAAGCCCTGACCTGACCGCGAACGACCCTGCAAAGCAGATAGACTCAGGTGGACCGATAACTCCCGACAACACGGGCGCCGAGATGCACTGCACAATCCTGACAGTGGCCGAATCACCGGTCGAGAAGGATGTTATCTGGGTGGGGACCGATGATGGTAACGTCCAGATAACTCGTGACGGGGGAAAGACCTGGACGAATGTAGTCAAGAATATCCCAGGTCTGCCTTCCAACACCTGGTGCGCCTGTATAGAAGCCTCACATTTCGAAAAGGGGAAGGCCTACGCGGCTTTCGATGGCCATCGTCATGACGATTACAGAACCTATGTTTACAAAACTACAGACTACGGCAAAACGTGGACATCCCTCAAAGCGGACCTTCCCTTTGGCTGGGTTCATGTTATCCGGGAGGATTTAATAAACAAGCAACTTCTGTTTGTCGGGACTGAGTTCGGTATCTACGCTTCAATGGACGAAGGAACAAGCTGGTTCTCTCTGAAGAATAATCTGCCAACCGTTGCTGTAAGGGATATCGCCATCCATCCCCGGGAGAAGGATTTGATAATCGGCACTCATGGCCGCGGAATCTGGATCCTGGACGACATTTCACCCCTCGAGGAAATGACAGAAGAGGTTTTAGCATCTGACGGCCATGTTTTTAACATTCGACCAGCCACTGCCATGTTCCTCTCTTCTAAAGGAGAACCTTATTCCAAACCAGTTTATGCGGCCAAAAATTCAGACTACGGAATGGCAATCACTCTCTATTTGAAGGACAGTCCCCAAGAAAAGCCAAAGCTGCGGATAATTGATGAAGAGGGTATGGACCTTTATGAAGTGAGCCTCAAAAAAAAAGAAGGACTCCAACGGTTTACCTGGAACCTGCAGTACATGCCAAAGACAAAAGAAGGGAAGACGATTAAACCTGGTTTGGCCGGATTCGTTGCTGCTCCCTCTGTCTCTCGAGGAGAATACACAATCAATATCTCCGTGGACGGTAAGACATTCGAGAATTCTGGAGTTGTCCTCCCTGATCCTCGTTTTCAGATAAGTCCTGAAGAAAAAAAGGCACAGGTTGAGGCTTTGACAGAGGTCATCATCCTCTCCAAGAAAATGGGTCTTTCGATAACAGCAGCCAAGAATATCCGGAGAGAGTTGGAGAAATTTGATAAAAATCAAAAGGATGATCAAGAAAAAAGCGAACAGGTCCTTAAGGCTGTCAAGGATTTTGATGTCAAATTCAGTAAGATCGAGAAAGCGGTCGTACCCAAGCAATATGGCACCAGAGCCACCAGAGAAATGGCCCTAAGAGGAGGATCTCTATCTGGTTTGATACTCTCTTTGGCCGGGTCCATCGTGGGATACCCCTCGGCTCCCTCCAAGACAGACCTGAGACAACTCCAAGAACTGTCAGAAGAAGTTGAGCTAATCAAAGATCAGCTTAATGACCTTATCCGAATAGACCTTTCTCGGCTGAACAACGTCTTAGAGACTGAAGGCCATAAACCGCTCAAGGCTCCGAAAGAAGTTATGCTAGATATCTAAAGATGGAAGCGATGAGATACCGTAGTTACGGGCATCAGAAAGCATAATCTCTCGTAGCCCTTTTTGAAGATCCTCTTCAGGAAGAGAGGGGGATGTTTCCCGAAAAAGGTTTCTGACCTCTTCTGAGGCCCTTTCGGCATTCGATTTCTTTCCCAGAGCAAACCAAGAATCATAGGTATCTCTATCGGCGACTTTGGGAAAGGTGTGTTCCTGCCTGTACCATTTTTTTGTATGAGGGAGGGAAAGAAACTGGATTTCTGGCTGGATTCCCCTGAATAGATCTTTAGCTATCGGCTCATCTCTTTGTGAAATACCCTCGATCAACCGGTAAGCCATCCCGCAGCTTTCGTTATCGATGACTAATTTTTCAAGACTCTGGCAGCTCTCGTAGTCCAACATTCCTGGACCGGACACAACATTAATCCCTGAGAGGGCAGCCAGAATGGCTCCCATCCCAGTCTCAAAACCCGCCTGGGAATCGTTAATCTTCGCATCACTCAAACCCATGTAAGCGTGGGTGGGAAGACCGAGATATTTCCCGATCTGGGCATAGGCCGAATCGATCATCATAGTTTCGATAGCCCCCATCGGAGTCGTCCCTTTTCTCATATCAAAGCTAGAGGGAGACCCCCCAAAGATGACGGGAGCCCCTTTTTCCGCCAGTTGACAGATCACCAATCCTGAGAGATTTTCCATGACATGCTGGACCAGAGTTCCGGCTATGGTCACAGGAGAGGTGGCTCCAGTCATCCCCATCGAGATAAGCTCTGATGGAATGCCTGCACGAGCGCTATCGATCAGACTCTGAGCCGTCAGGTGGCTCCATTTCAGAGGAGGGGAGGGGCAGGCATCGAAAATAGCCAGCGGTTTCTCTCGAAGAGATTTCTCGCTTCCTCTGACAGCGACAAGCATATCCAACATCGGCTTAAATCCCTCAACTCGGAAAGTACCTGTGACAACCGGTTTTGTGGAAAACAGAAGACCCAAATAAAGTCGGTAGCTGTCCGAGATCATATCCGGGACATCTCCGCTGATGAGACCAGTGCTTTGGAAGTGAAGATGGTCCATGTGTTCTACAACCCTGTAGAATTCGACAAGATCTTCGGTCACGGCTTTTCTTTGCTCGGAGGTTCTGTGGTCGAGGATGGTCACCGCGGCCGACCCCGGATCAAAATGCACATGGTCCTCTCCGACGATGTATTCCTTGTCCCCTGATCTATCGTATAGTTTGACCAAAGAGGGGGTGGATTTTAGACAATCATTCACGAGTTCAGAGGAAAAATACGCTCTCTGTGTCTCCTTCTCGATTTTCATCCCCGCCTCAGAGAGAAGCTCTAAAGCCTCCGGATTTTCGATAAACACACCCTCTTTTTCTAAAACCTCCAAAGCCTCTTCGATGATTTTCTGGATAAATTCTGGGCTTAATAGTTCCAATATCGGTCTTTTCGCTTTAATCATTCTTCACTCCTCGATTCATTTTTCTTGTCGTAAGCTTTTGGTCTGAATAAAAATTTATTCGAAAGGAAACGGATTTCCTGGGTATCATCATCCATGAGTCTTTGTGCAGCCTGACTCCGATTTCATGGACTGGCAGGATGGCAAAAACAAACTTCTGTTCCTCCAGCTTCCATTTCTTATAGCCTGGAGAAAACCTTTTGCTCGGCCAGAGGAACATCTTTCTGGCTTTTTCAACCAGGAAAGCGTCTGACTGAACGGCCACTTCCTCGACCGCCTCGGAACCGAAAGCATCCAGGATCAAAGATCTCATCATTTCTCCCTTAGTCATCAACGTTTTGACCGTCTCTTCAAGTTTCGGTCCGATAGTACAGACACAAAGAGCAACCTTCGCAGCATCCTCGAAGATAGGATGTTTGTTTGTTTGTGCGTAATCGATGATGGTATATATCGATATCGGCTCGATCAGCCGTCCAAGCTTTTCTTTCTCCTCGGATATGAGGTCTTTGATTGAGGCTGTTATTTCAGAATCCCTTTTTTTATAGCCGATGAGTCTTAGAATCTTCTTATCGTCGATCTCAATATTAAAATTCTTGATAATCTCCGAAGATGAAGGCATTACTTTTCGCAGAGGTTCTTGACCACCTTGACCGCCAACATAGCATTCTCCGCATACCCGTCGGCTCCGATTTCGTCAGCCCATCTCTGGTTGACAGGGGCCCCTCCGACCAGAACCTTGAACCGACCGCTGAGGTTTCTCTCCTTGAGTATCTCGATGACCTTTTTCTGATTAACCATGGTGGTCGTTAACAATGCCGAGAGGCAGATAAACTCAGCTTCCTCGGTTTCTGCTGTCTCCACAAATTTTTCCGATTTCACATCCGCGCCGAGGTCCACCACCTCATACCCGTTGGCCGAAAGAAGGGAAGCCACAAGATTTTTTCCTATGTCATGAATATCGCCCTCGACTGTACCGATAACGACTTTCCCCGATGACCTCATCTCAAGGTCTGCTTGACTCAAGGCAGGCTGGAGCACAACCATGGCCGCCTTCATACACTCTGCGCTGGTGATGAGTTCGGGCAGAAAATACTCTCCCTTTTCCCATAATTCACCGACCTTCTGAATCCCCGGGACATATCCTTTTTCGATGACTTCATTCAGGTTAATTTTTTCTTTAATCGCTTCCCTGGCTAGGTTTTCTGCCTCTTCCTTATTTCCCTCGATTATTGACTCCTTCATTCTGGCCAAAATTTCTTCTGTCTCCATGGTCTCTCCTTAAGAATAAGAACGATAACTTACCTAATAAGTCTATTAGTCACTAATCTAAAACAGAAAATCCAATATTACTTATCCACCTAAAAAAATCAATAGAACCAGTTATCATTTCTTGATTTCTTTTATTTTTCTACTGATTTCTGGCTGATTAGGACTGATCTCCAACGATTTTTCCCAGGCGGCTAAAGCTTCATCTCTAATGCCCAGGCTGTAATAACAGTCTCCCAAAGAATTCAAAAGAATGATATTTATCCCATAACGAGACAGGGCCTTCTGGTAGGTCGAAATAGCCTCATCATATTCTCCTAGAGCTTGTTGAGATTTACCTAGAATAAGATAGCCCTGGTATGGCGTTTTCTCTGAACCTGAAAAAGGAAGTAGAATCTGTTTTGTCTGGACATAATTTTTTAGTGCGAAGCTTGCCTGGGCCAAACCAAAGGCATAATGTGACGAATCGGGTTTTTTCCGGTAGGCCTCCTCCATCTTATTCATAGCCATCTCTGTCTCGCCTCGATTTAAGTGCTGTTTTCCTAGGATGAAGGCATAAACAGGATCATCCGGAGGCGACATTTGTTTGTAATGAATCCATGGACGGGGCATAACCGAAGCAGATGTGATCTCGAATTCTTCCTGTTTCGTCAGTATTTCGTGCTCACCATCTACAAAGGCTACCTTGATCCGATAATAGCCGGGGAGGAATTCTTGGAGAGGGAAGGATTCGACAAAGTTGACTTTTTCTTGATATTCCTTCAATCCTTTGGAGATCTCATAAATTAACTCATCTCCTTTATAAAATTTAAATGTCAAGGCACCGTTCTGACGCTGTTCAGAGTTCAAACCAAGAATCTGAAGGCTTAAATAGAGGCTTTCTTTGGGGTGAAAGATATTCCTCGGCTGATGATAAATCTGATCAAACCCTACCAAGAAGGGCCTCAGTTCCTTCAAAACGGAAGAAACATGATCCATTTTGTAGCCCAAAATCAAAGAACTCATTCGTGGTTTGAACTCAGGCTCAGGAACCGTGATCTCTTCCTCTAAAGTGGTGAATTCTTTGGACACTTCATTTCTTATGATGACTGAAAATTTATACCGGCCTGGAAGTAAAGGAAACATATCATAAAGGTCAAAGGGTCTGTATGAAATGCTTATGAGTTCGACTTTATCGAGTTCAACAGAGAAAGAACCTTCGTACTGATAGATTGTTTTCCCGTCTAAATCGGCAACATTTCCGTTGATCTTCAAATGAGTTGAGTATTTTCCTTGGTATTCCTGAACCGAAAGCTTTCTCAGCTCGACAACATAGTGGACGAAGAACAATCCAGAGGTGGAATCTCTGATGATCCTGACCGAGGAATCGTTATCAATGTAATTGGCAGAATAATCGACTTCGACGATATCCTTGTACATCAAGAATTTCTCGGCGTATTTGTCTTTGATTTGTTTCTGGGGGACTAAGAATACATTCTGAATGAGGATATCTGAAGCTAAGGAAGGACGTCCAAAAGAAGCTCCCTCTCCTGGAATGAGAGTGAGAGATACTCTGGCTAAGGAAGGGCTTAATTTTTTAAGGGCTTTAAAAGCAGCCAGGTAGTTGGACTGATCGCCGAAGTATGACGTCAGCAAAGCCTGCGGGCCATCGTTTGTGGGGCTGTAGAGGAGGTACTCTCCAATCCCCCCTTTCTGAAAAAACACGAGGCTAAACCCAGCCGGGAGGCCGTATTTTGATAAACCCTGATAAAACCAGATCTCTGAATTGTGAATTTGAGTCTCTCCGATAATCCTCTCGATATCCTGAGGCTCACCGAGAATGATGTAGACACGCCCTCGATCGGTCTTCCACCCTGGTTTGGGAACCCCTCTTCCGAAAGTATAATTCGCATAGTTAATCCTTCGATAATGCTCACTTTTGAACTCATTCTCAGGGGTACCAGGCGTTGGATCTCTTTGCTTCCAGAAAGCATCGATAAATAGATCCCGCTCTCTGTCTGTTTCCAGTTGAAGAAAGACATCCTTTTCCGTGGAAGAGATGATATAGACCACCTCCTGCTCCAGCCAGTTTTTGTATTTTGGCGGAAGCTCAGTCGGAGATTTCTTCGCTGCCCCGACGACAGGAAAAACAAGAAATAAAGCTATCGATAAGCTGATCAATCTCCGTTTCATAATCGAGTCTCTTCGGAAATAGATTATCTCCATTTCATCTGAAATTCAAGACAAGGTTAAGAATCCGTTGTCATAAAGACGAAAGGCGAGGTCAGCGAGAAGAATACAGAACAACATTGACTTGAACCCTTAAGCCTTCATACAGAATTCCCTTCTTGAATGAAATTATACATCTTCTCTAGAGCAGGTTAAATATCAAGCATGGAAGAAAATGTCCCCAGTGAACAAAATTTATTTTTTCAACAAGTAGATCAATTCTTCACGACATACTCGACAAAGTATTGATCAGGAAGGAAGGTGTGGATCCTGGCGGGTCTAAAGCCAGCATTTGCCATTTCAGCATCCGCTATTTCGCGAGAAACCTGTTGATGGGGAAGAGGACCCCATGGCCTTTCTTCCCAGGATGAAGGCATGTATTCAATAATGACCACCCGTCCTCCTGGCGCGAGGGCTAAACGAAGTTTCTTGGCGTACTCGGTGCGATTTTGGAGGTAAGCGTAGGTATGGACAAGGAGGATAGTATCCACACACCCCTGAGGAAGTTGAGGATCATCAGGAGGTACTTTTTTCCGTTTTACGTTCTGAAGTTTTTCTTCCTTGAGCCTTCGTTCAATATAATCAAGCATTTCTTGTTCGACATCGACCGCCCATACAGTTCCTTTTTCCCCTACTGCCTTAGCAATTCGAATCGTAAAGTAACCAGACCCAGCGCCAATATCAGCCACCAGTTCGCCTGGTTTTAATGCTAAAGCTGCCATGATTTGGTCGGGTTTTTGAAAGGCATCCCGATCCTTGTGTTCGAGCATGGCAATGTATCTTTCGAAGTATGACCGACGGAAGGAGCGAAGCCCTCCAGTATCGACTGCCTTCTCGAACCATTTGTAAGCCTTATCTTTATCCCCAAGCTTACTGTAGAGAATGGCGATATTATACAGAGTGTTCAGATGTCCAGGATTGAGTTGATGCATCTTCATTGCGACATTAAGCGCTTCAGCGTATTTTCCATTTCTGTAAAGTTTGAAGAGTTGTTTTTCAATCTTATTGAATTCGGACGCTGGATCATCAACGGTCCATGCGCTCTGCGAAAAAAGGCCCAACACAAGAAATATTAACCACAAGTATCTAACAGCAATGGTCAATTTCCGCTTTTGTCTATGCAACCATGACTCCTGCAGGTTAGTAAAAATCGTAGAATAGTCATGGTGTTGATGTCAACAGATACTTGTTTAAATCGCTAGATAATTCAATAATTTGAACTGAATTCCAAACTTTTGAATAATTTATTCTTTTTCGGATGATGGACTAAAACCGAATCTTATTTATTTTCAACGCTCAATAAATTAAGCAACTAGGATTCAATCTGGCACGTAACATGCATTATATTGACGAGAGACTGGTTTTACTATATAAGGTAATAAAGTCTCAATCGGTAAATACAGTGGTGATGGCAAATTCCCTACGAAACAAAATTCTCATGATCTTTACATAGATATTTTAATAAATATGAAAGGAGGAAATGAATGGATTTGAAAAAATGTTTTTTCACGACAGCGGTACTTCTATTGGTGTTAGGAATTTGTAGCTACTCATATGGACAAATTCTTACTGGTTCGATCAGAGGCACCGTTAAAGACGACGATGGAGAACCTCTTCCAGGCGTCAATGTTGAACTGAAAAGCCCAGTCCTGATTGGCGGTCCGAGAACAGCCATCACCAGCGATAAGGGTTTGTATCGATTTGCAAACCTGCCTCCAGGGAATTATGTGCTCACGTTTTCTCTACCAGGTTTTCAGACACTCGTGCGCGAGCGAATAATCGTCAGAGTGGACATGACTGTTACTGAAGATGTGGTCATCCAGGTTGCCACTATCGAGGAGAGCGTCACAGTAGTGGCGGAAAGCCCTGTCGTGGATGTGACCAAGTCGGGTATTTCCATAAACTGGCAGACTGAAATGATGGACAATCTGCCGTTGCTCCGGACGTGTTTCTTCGATCTGGTGAACTCGACACCTGGGGTCTGGTCCCATGGAGGGAATACAGACTCCAGCCGGAGTGTCGCCTACGGAACAGGCTCAGAGTCGAATACCTACCTGTTTGATGGTGTTGACACGACTTCCCCGGATTATGGCGCAGCCTGGTCCTGGCTGAATCCCGATGTCATCCAGGAAATTCAGGTTATAGGAATCGGAGGAAAAGCCGAATACGGCAACTTTATGGGAGCGACCGTCAATATCGTCACCAAATCAGGCGGCAACGCATTTCACGGTTCATCAAGCGCTTTATTCCAGTTTGATCAGCTGACCGCGAATAATTCAAAAGACTACCTTCAAGATCTCCTCGATGCAGAATATATCTCTGAAGAAGATATGTTCCCGTACCACAGACAAGCATTCCGCGATCTCAGTTTCCAGTTAGGCGGACCTATTATCAAAGATAAGATCTGGTTTTTCCTCTCAGGGTGGCATCAGTATGATGCCTCAACCCCCACTGGTACTGATCCTCAATTTTACACAGAATGGAAAGATACTCACTTGTTTTTCAAAGGAACTGTCCAAGCAACAAATAATCTCAAGCTGACAGGCCTTATCGACTATGAGTGGTTTGAATTGCCGGATGCGTTTACGCCTGATTATGAAAGCCTCGATTCTGTCGGCTATGAACATGGAACTGCGCAGACGGCAAGCCTTGGTTTGACGGCTGTCCTGAGCGACACAACCTTCTTTGAATTGAAGTACAACTACTCTGGAGGCAAAGACTTTTACGAATCCATTTCCGGCTTTAGAGGACCGGCTTATTACAACTGGGATACGGATATTTCTTCAGGAGGCCTTTGGTGGACCTGGTATTTCTGGCCGTCAAGACATGGTGTGAATGCCACCCTGTCTCACTTTGCCGAAGATTTTATCGCCGGAGATCATGATTTTAAGATCGGAGTCCAGTACTCCCGCGGCCGATCGGAAGTCACAGGTGGCTATTCCGCCGGATTAGGCTATGCCTCATATACCTATTACTATTATGGTTATCCTTACCTGTACGAGTACAAGTACGAGTTCACTCCCTATAATTACGGTGCTCTCAGCAATCAGGTTTCAGGCTTTGTGGATGATACTTGGTCCATAAGCGACCGTTTGACATTAAACATCGGACTCCGGTATGACCGCAGTAATGGGTGGATACCTGATATGCCTGAGGTAGAGGTCGGCCCGGCCCCGAATTACGAATGGACTGATTCTAACGTGATCGTTCCTGGAAGACCAGACCTGGTTAAATGGAGAGTCTTTTCTCCCCGCATCGGGCTTGCTTTCAAATTGACCCCAGATGGAAAGACTCTTTTCCGAGCCAATGCTGGACGGTATTATGACATGATGATTATGGGAAATTGGTACCTCCCAGCACCGACATCGACAACCTTGACTGCGTACTGGTGGAACGGCTCTGAATGGGAATTCTATTGGGACGATCCACCAGCACGGGTGAGTGTGGATCCCGATCTGAAGAATCCTTATTCTGATCAGTTTTCTGTGGGTATTGACAGGGAACTTTTCCCTGATTTCGGGTTGAGCGTTACCTATATGGAGAAATGGACCAAGGATATGATAGGATTTGAGCCTGCAGAAGGAACCTGGGATGACTATTACGAGCTCATCACAGTCTCCGACCCAGTGACAGGAGACCCTCTTCAGGTCTTCAATTTGATAGACGAACTGCCGGAACTTCACATATCGAATCCTGACAGATACTATTCCCGCTTCCGGATGATCTCCGTCGTAGCCAACAAGCGTATGTCTAACAATTGGCAGCTTTCTGCCTCGTTTACTTATTCCAAAATATGGGGATTGGGCCCGCGTGGGAGTTACCGTCAAACATACAGTGAAAACATCTTATGGAACAGCTCTTCA
>CAYFXE010000008.1:78495-79194 GCA_964347035.1 uncultured Eubacteriales bacterium
GATCCAAATCACTTCCTCAATATAGAAGGCCGCATGCCTGGAGACCGACCTTACACCATCAGGATTCAAGGGACTTACATGTTCCCTTATGGCATCTCTGCGAGTACGAATTTCCAAATCATGTCTGGTGCTCCTTATGCCCGCTCGGCAACCATATCCGGGCTCGAACAAGGGAGACAGACTGTTGCCGTGGAAGCGCGAGGCGATAACGATCATAGATTACCGACCGCCTATTTGTTGGATTTGAACTTAAGCAAGACGTTCAGAATAGGCAACAGATTTGCGATGCAGGCACGATTTGAAGTGTTCAACCTCCTGAATCGAGCGACTCCAACGTCACAGATGGATTATTCCTTAACAGCTAACCAGCCATGGGTATGGGGTTATATCTGGGCGCCGAGAAGAGCTCAAGTCGGCTTGAAGATAAGATTCTAAAAGCTCTGGCTGGAAGATTTCCGAAAAGGGGAAGCTCTTTTTAGCTTCCCTTTTTTTTCCCCTCTAAGGATCGGATATTTCAAGGCAGATGTGTTATAATCTACGGCCAATGTCGTAGAAAAATAAATCGGGATTTCCATCAGAATGAAAAAAGGGATTGTTAATAAATGTTTGATTGCCATTATCATTATGATCATTTTTGCTTGTTTGAATTCATGGGCCCAAGATTCAAAATTTCGAGGCACCATCAAAGACGAAGACGCC
>CAYFXE010000008.1:79204-84225 GCA_964347035.1 uncultured Eubacteriales bacterium
ATTCCTAACGGCAAAATTGTTCTCACTCTCATTGCCAGGAATTACAGCTTCGATTTTAAAACCAACAAGAAAGGGAAGTTTTACCGCCGGGGAATCGAACCGGGCGAATACATGCTGTCCGTTGAAGTCGAAGGATTTAAGCCATACGAACAGAAAATTTATATCAGTGTCGGGCAAGAATACAAAATGGATATTGTCATGGCTAAGAGTGTTTCGGTCGCAGAGGTCAAGGATAGAGAAGCGAAGAACAATTTTGACCAAGGTGTCCAATTCTATCAGCAGGGAAAATTTGATGAGGCCATTGAAGCCTTTAAAGATGTTATCACCAACAAACCCGATTTTGCCGAAGGCTACTACAATTTAGGAATGGCTTACCTGCGCCAAGGCGATCCAGATAAAGCGATAGAAGCCATAGATAAAGCCATTGAACTCAAACCCGATTTTATTGCGGCCTATTTTGGAAAAGGACAGGCCTATATTGATAAAGGTAAGGAAGAACAGGCGACTGAAATTTTCAAAAAGGCAATAGCCATAAATCCCGATGATGCCAAGATCTATGTCAACCTGGGTGCACTTTATCTCAGTACTAACAGAAATGATTTGGCTCTGGAGGCTCTGCTCAAAGCGATGGAGCTCGACCCTTCTCTGCCCGATACTTATTATCAACTGGGGCTTCTCTATCTGAGAAAACAGGAAAATGAAAAGAGTATAGAGAATTTCCAGAAATTTTTAGAATTGGCACCCGAGGCGCCTGAGGCTGATTCAGTGACAGCGATAATAAAAGAACTCAGAAAAAAAAGATAGAGCTATCAAGAAGCTGATAGAATTCCTTTCCATGATCGTGTTTCTACGGAGATGGATTATCTGCATTTCATCTGAATCCCAAGACCCGGATAAGAGCCTAGAGCCACATAGACGAAAACTGAGGCCCGCCGTCTTCCGTTATTTAATCCAATAATTATTTTCTTTGTCCAGTTCAAACTCGATGATATCCTCTGGATCGATCTTAATGTATTCGATCTCAGGAGCATCACTGAAATCGTACGTCACAGAATTCTGGACGTTATCCCACTCACGTATTTCTTCGCTGTCATCAACAAAATGGACTAAGATCGTCACCGGAAACCGAAGAGATCCATCTCGCTTAATCCAGACCTTCTTATCTTCCACCTCCTCCACTTTAAAATCGAGAGTATGCGTGGTATTCATGTACTCATCGAAAAATCGCTTTAAGTTCCTGCCCGTGACTTCGTAGACCACTTCATAAAAATCTTCTGTGCCAGGATGCTTGAATTTCCATTTCTGGAAGAATGTATTCATAACCGTATTCCAAACCTTGTCACCAAAGTAATTGTTCAGAGTGTGGAGCATCAACTCTGGTTTGCAGTAGGTAAACGTGAAGTATTCATCGCCAGGACGATAAAGCCAGGAATGTTGCAGCACAGTCGCTGCCTTTGGTCTATCAAGATAATAATTCCTCACATGTTCTCTGGCCTTTCTTGTTTGGCCCTGATAGTTTTTCAAAAGATATTTGCCGTATCCGTATTCGAGCGCCTTGGTTGAAGCATAAGAGTCGATCCCTTCATCAATCCAGACATGGTCTGTTTCATTGTTGGCCACCATGCCCATCCACCAGTTGTGGCCGAATTCATGGATGGTTAACCATTCGATGTACAGTTCGGAATCAGGAAGAGGCTCAGATTGATAGACTTCAATCTTGTAATCCGCATCGAAATTCCCGGTAAGGAAAAAGGTAGGATATTCCATTTCTCCAGTCTCCCTGTGTTTTGTATCTACCATCGTTACGACGGGATAAGGATATTTACCGTACCGACTTCCGTAGTATTCAAAGCAGACCTTGATGGCCCTGATGAAACGATCGGCAATATCCACGTGATCGGGCTGACACAGAAATCGAATCTCTGTCTCTTCAAATCGATCCAGATACTCCACAAAATCTGGATCCGCACACCACGCAAAATCATGCACATCTTCACAGTAGTAGCGCAGTCTTTTCCATCCGTCTCCGAGCTTATTCTCTTCGATACGGATTCCCGTCGCGCCCACGACATATTCCTCAGGAACCGTGATGGTCACATCGTAGACGCCGAAATCCGAGTAAAACTCGCCGTGGCTGTGGTACTGATGGCAGACCCAATGTCCACCCTCATACACACCAATCTTCGGAAACCACTGCGTCACACTAAAGAAGTTTTTCTCATATCCTGACCGTGATATAACAGGCGGAAGTTTTGTTTCAAAAGTCATGGATATGGATAGTTCCTCACCGGGAGTTACCGGCTTCGGCAGCTTCACTGAACAGGCTGTTTTGTCATGCCGGTTGCCGTCATCAGGCTGGATGTAGGTCAGGCGGGGAACAAGATCCGTGCCGTCCGGAAGCTCCATCTTCAACACCCTGCAGTACCCCCAGTGGCCGATGAGCTTCTCAGGAATCTCGGTCATCTCTGTAAGGAGAGAGCTCTTCGCATTGCTAAAGGCATTCTGATAGAGATGGAACTGCAGTTCGTCAACAGGGTGATCGGATGAGTTCCTCCAGATCAACACTTCTTCTCCAGTGATGGTTTTCTTCTCCGGGTCAAGCCGACAGTCGATGGAATAATTGGCGACGCGATCGCTTAGTGCAGGATCGAACATCTTCTGCTGCCCAAATAAAAGAGTCGGCAAGACAAAAATCATCACAATTAGTCTTTTCATTCTATGCTCCTATCGTAAACAAAAATCTTTAAGATTTTTTTTGAGCTGTCGCCCATCATAGCATCATGCAATAGACTTGGAAACAGAAAATATCATAAAATACAGCAGGAAAGGACAAAAGGAAGGCAAGAAGTGAGGGCTCGATCAAGGTTTTGACTACTACTATAACAATTTTGACCCAACAAAGTACAAAACAGTAAGTCTTGACGCTGTCGAGAGAAGGGGAGACGAAGTGTTATCAGAAGCTTATAAATGGCTGGAGAACCAATCCCAGCAGAGTTTTTTCGCCAAAACGAGAGAGAGAGATTACTGTATGTAATCTAACCGTCGTTTGGGTATAAAATACAACCTTCGCCTGGCTGGCGTTCCTGAAATTCCGCGTCCCGGGCCAGGAATAAACATTATCGTTCAATTGGAGGCAATATGAAAATTGAAAAATTTGAGATGACGCGGATGCAGTGCTTGTACGAAAGAGAGGTTGAATTCAACCTCTCAGAGACAACCGTTCCGCCACTGAGGCTATCCGAACTCCTAGATGGTGTGGATGACTTTGAGCGCTTCATCTCCAATGAGCTCTACTACCCTGAATCCGAAGGATCTCAGTTATTCCGTGAGCGGATCGCGCAGTTCTACATGGACTGCAAGCCGGAGAATATTACTGTCACCAACGGCGGCACCGAGGCAAATTACGTGACATTGTGGACACTGCTTGAACCGGGTAACCGCCTGGCCTGTATGATCCCCAACTTTATGCAGGCCTGGGGATTAGGACGTGCTTACGCCGATGGAGTTGATGCTTTCCTTCTTATGAAACAAAAAGAGGCCGGTTTATACCGCTGGAGGCTTGACGTGGAAAGTTTGAAGCGCGCCGTTACGCCCAAGACGAATGTCATACTGATCACCAATCCCAATAACCCGACCGGGGCGGTACTCACTGCCGCCGAGATGAATGCCGTTGTTGATGTCGCCCGTAAGGCTGGAGCTTGGTTAGTGGTAGATGAAATGTACCGCGGCGCTGAGGTGCAAGGTGGGACTACACCGACCTTCTGGGGACGGTATGAAAAAGTTATCATTACATCGGGATTATCAAAGGCTTTTAGCTTGGGTGGACTGCGGACAGGCTGGGTCGTTGCGCCACCGAAATTGATCGAGGAATTAAGGGTTCGTCTCGACTATCTTTCCGTTACGCCCAACCTGTTGAGTGACCATTTGGGTACAATTGTCATGGAACCGCAGCGACGAGAGTCCATCCTGGCTCGCACCCGCCAGATCATCCGCAAAAACCTGCCTCCAATAGAGGAATGGTTCTTAAAGCGTGATGATATTTTTACCTATACCCGTCCGGAAGCCGGAGCCTTCGTTTATTGTGAATACAAACTCCCCATCAACTCAACAGAACTCGTTAACCGCCTGCGTGTCGAGCAGTCCGTCCTGCTTACCGCTGGCGACCAGCATGGACTGGATAAAGGCTTCCGTGCCGGATTTGGTTACGATGTTGAGAAGACCCTCAAGGGACTGGCCCGCGTCGAAGCCCTGATGCGCAGCCTGAAGTAGCCCAGCCTGCAAATAAACTGTGGAGAGTAAACCTCGTCCATCGCTATTTAAGACTCGTTTGTCCTTTTCTTAAGCATATTTTAGGAGGTCCGAAATGAAAGGATTAAAAAGAAATCTGTTAGGCATCCTGATCCTTTGCGTTCCTATTTTTCTCCAAGCGGCAGAATTTGAAGTGACGGTCATCAAGAATGCGGCGGATCTGCCAGAACAGCTCAACACCTTGTGGAGAGAAGGAGATGTCCTCGTCTCGAGCGATAAGAACCTGGTCCTTTTCGGAGGTACAGAAAGAGTTTTGAAATCCTATTATCAATACCCTATTGAACACACCCTGGGATCTGTTCTGGGCTATGTCCCTAAAGGGAAAGGCCTCATGAGCGATATGGTCATCGGCTCGCCGTATATCAGGATTAAAAATAAATGCCGATATCTCAATTATTCTTCATTCAGTACCATTCCTAAGAAAGATGAAGCCGGGGCCCTTCAATTCCATGCTGTTGCGCATTACTTAGGGGAAAAAGGGGAAAAAGTGGAAGTAAAAACGCTGTATCACCTGACTCCCGAGTCAGGAAAAATTGATATCACTTCTACGGTAAAAAATACAGGAAGGGTGAGGCTGGAAGACTTCCACTTTTCCCTCTATTGTAATTCGGGTCAAGTCTATTACTTCAGTCCCTTTAAAGAGGCTGATTTGAGCGGATCATCCGCTTCGTCGGCAGTGAGATCCAGGCTTCCTTTCTGGGTTTACCCCAAGA
>CAYFXE010000009.1:0-18350 GCA_964347035.1 uncultured Eubacteriales bacterium
AATCATGGGTATGCTGAAGCCAACAATATCGGGTTTGAACAAGCGACAGGAGAGTACATTGCCCTGATCAATAATGATACCGTACTCGACAGATCCTGGCTGGAGAAGGCCATACATGTTTTCCAGAGAGAAGGCAATGAGAGGGTGGGCAGTGTGGCCACAAAAATCATTAATTATCATAATAGAGACGTCATCGATACGGCTGGAGCCGAACACTTAGGATTTGGAGCCGGTTGGGACTACAAGGGTCTGCCTGTCAATTCTTCAGAAGTCAATAAAAGAAAAGAGGTTTTTGGGGCCTGCGCCTCAGCAGCTCTGTACAGGAAAAGAATTCTCGATCAAATCGGCTTATTCGACCCCGTATATTTTATTTATTTCGAGGACACAGACCTATCTTTCAGGTTAAGGCTTTTTGGATACACGTGTATCTACGAGCCAGAAGCTGCCTGTTTTCACCATGGAGGGGTCAAAGAAGACAAAGATAGTAAATTTTATATAGATTACGGCCGAAGGAATATCGAATTCCTGTTTGTCAAAAATATGCAAGGAACTCTGTTTGCCAAGTATTTTCTAAGCCACTTCATTTACGAACTCATTCTCTTTTTCTTCTTTCTCTCAGCCGGAAAAGGAATTCCCTTCCTGAGGGCAAAGATCCGATTCCTTAAGAATCTTGGCTATTTACTCCAGGAAAGGAAAAAGTTGAAATTAAAATTGAGAGAAGCGGACAGGCTCAAAAGTGTTTACCAAGTCGAGCAATACTTTTTCCGCTCTCAATGGCGAGGGTTATCCGACAAAGTCCGCAAAGCTTTCCGCCTTTATGGAGTGTACTGGAATTAAAAAAGCCCGATGACGATCCCAAAACGCCTTCTCTTCCTGAACAGATCATTCTTCCCCGACGTTGAGGCGACAGGTCAATTGTTGACCGAACTCTGTGAAGAACTCGGGAGCGATTTTGATGTTCATGTGGTCTGCGGAAATCCCCTCTACCGCAAAGTCAAAAACAGATGGTTCTTCAACAAAAGCCAATACAGAAAGATTACGATTTGGAGGATGAACAACACAACCTTTCCCAAGAAGTATTTCTTCACTCGATTGATCAACCTCTTTTCCTATTTCATCCTCTGCTTTTTTCGAGCATTATCGCTTAGAAAAATGGATTGTGTTATTGCCGAAACCGATCCTCCGCTCCTGGCATCCATCGCTTACATTTACAGTCGCCTTCACAAGAGCCGCTTCATCTACTATTCCCAAGATATTTGGCCCCATGCAGGCCTTGTCAACAGAAAAATGACCAACCCTTTTCTTGCCAAATCATTAAAAGCAATGAATGGTTTCCTGTATCGAAAGGCTGATCGCACAATTGTCCCCGGACGAGACATGAAGCAGAAACTAAAGGAAGAGTTTAGCCTTTCCTCGGACAAAATTGCCGTTGTGGAGAATTGGGCTGATCCCGACCAAATTTATCCGGTCAAACCCGAAGACAATTTCTTCCTTGGAAGACACTCACTGGAAAGTCGATTTGTGGTGATGTATTCGGGGAACATCGGCCTCTCTCAAGATCTTGAAAAAACGATCGACACCGCCGACCGCCTTAAAGACATAAAAGATATCCTATTTGTGTTCATCGGTGATGGAGCCCTGAAGAAAAAACTCATGAACATGGCTGCAACACTTGGCCTGAGGAACGTAAAATTCTTGTCTTATCAGGAGAAAAAAGATCTAAAATTTTCCCTGAATGCTGCCGACATTCATCTGATTCCCTTAAAAGAAGGAATGAGAGGTATTATCGTCCCCAGCAAAGTCTATGGAATATTGGCCGCAGGTAAGCCCTTCATAGCTGCTGTCGATGAGGATAGCGAGATCGATAAAATAGTGAAAGAATCCCGATGTGGCCTTGTTGTCGAGCCTTCAAGCTCTGAGGCGCTCGAAAAGGCTATGCTCTGGGCTTACAACAACCAAGAAAAAATACAAGAGATGGGAAAGAAAGGAAGACAGGTCTTAGAAAATCAGTACACAAGAAAGATGTGCACTCAAAAATTTAGAAGCGCCGTAGAAAATGTCCTACAGGCGACATGAAGACGATCACAATCTGCGCAGAATCCATCGGACCCGGAGTCCAGTATCTGGGCTGGAGTGGACGAGGATGGGCCGATGGAGGACCTACTGGCGCGGGGCCCCTCAGTTCGCAGGCCCCCTCATGGGACAGCTACAGCCAGGAAATCGGGATAAACATGGTCAGGTTGGGATTCACCATTAGACATTTTTTGCCTGATAAAGAAGACATCGAGCCCCCCTTGGCCGATCACATAAAGAGAGGACTAGAGAACAACGAAGTTTCCTGGGCCAAAGCCGATCGAACTAGTTATTCGTACTCCCTTCAGCGCTGTCAAGATTTAGGTTGGAAGTGTCTGGTTTGTATTAATCCATCCTACAAAAGTTACTGGAGTCCTTCTCTTATAATCCAATCCTCTGATTATCTCAAAATCTGGAAGGATTTTTGCTTCCACCTTGCGAAATGCCTTGAAGAAAACTGGCCGGGTATAACACCGTATTTCGAAGTCACGAATGAGCCCGACATAGGCTACTTCGATGGAGAATCATTTCTTCCCGGGTATCAAGGACCAACCGGAGGCATCTCTCCCGCCCAATACAGCGATCTTCTCAAGAGCACCAGGGAAGGTATCAAACAGGCCGTGCCAGATGCAAGGATCATCGGTCCTGGGCTTGCCTCCTGGGATCGATCCTGGCTGGAAGAACTTTTCCGTCAGAACAGTTCCTGTTTGGATGGGTTTTCCTATCATAACGTTTGTGGAAATCTCAAAGATGAAGAGACGCTGGAAGAGCTCAAACAAGCATTATCATCGTATTCTCCTCAAGCATCCAATCTCGTATTCAACAGCGAATGGGCTTGGTGGCCGAACCATGATATCAATTCTATAAAAACAGCCTTAAGGATTGCTCAAATTCTTTATTTCCAAATAGCTGGCAGCGCTTACGGCTCTCTTTACCTCGGCCCTGCTCAACCCAAAGAATTTAAGAAGGGCTTGGGCGTTCTCCAGTTTCACCAAGATGATCCTAATGATGCGGAAAAAACTAAATCTTTCTATGCCTTTCGATTGATGTCCAGAGGGATCCTCGGCAAGAAATTATTGAAGGTGGAACATACTATAAGAAAAATTCATATCTTAGCTCTCCTCAGTGATAAAAAGGGACTCGTCATCACTCTCCTCAATCCGAGCAAGAGGAGGTTCGGCAATTTATCCATCCAAATAGACGAGAGCATTAAATTTAGGAAGGAATCTTTTTTAAAACGATACCAACTGGACAATGCCCATTCCGACAGCTTTGAAAGATTAGATATCAGTATCTTAAAAAGGTTTCAAATCGGACCGCAGAGTATCACCCAGTTTGTGCTTGAATTGAATTAGCGTTCTAGCTCCGAAGTTGCCCTTTGAGCCAGCTTCTCTGTATACAGATCCAAAGAAAGCGATTATTCTCGCTTAAAGCTTGAAAAGAGGAATATAATTTTGATAAAAATCAAGGAAACATGAAGTTGACTTGGGTAAAAGAAAAAAATGGGATCGTGCTCCTCGTCGTGCTCATCCTTCTATTCTCCAGCTATGCGAGGTATAAAAAGATTAGCGGCTCCCTCCCTTATGTTGGTCATCCTGACGAAGAGGCTCTGACCAAACCCGCTGTGCGCATCCTAAAAACCGGGGACTTTAATCCGCATGCTTTTTTCTGGCCCGCCTTATCCACCTATCTAACAGCTGGCATGTTTGTCCTTGGGTACGTGAATTCTGTTTCTCAGGGAGAAATCAAAAATACCAAAGACCTAGGCCGTGTGACTTACCCTTATTTCTCCCAGTGGAGACTTGTATTCCCTGCCAAATTATTTTTCGCACTGCTATCCATCATCGGAATGCTGTTGGCTGGAATAACGGCCTATAAAGTCTCTTCCAATGAACACGCTCTTTATCTCACCCCGCTTCTCTTGGCTTCATCCTCCTTATACTTTTTTCATTCAGCCCAGTACTTAAACGTCGATATCATCGGTGCCTTCATCGCCATTTTGGCTGTTTGTTACATCATCCTCAAGTTGGACAGGGATCTGTTTTTGCATAAGTCTGTCATCACCGGGATCTTTTGTGGATTAGCCATTGCTTCCAAGTATAACTATTACTTTGTTTTATTGCCTTCAGTATTGGCCATTGTCTTCTTTTCAAAAAAGCAGAAAACCCAAAAATTTATCATCTTAATACTCGTGACAATAATCACATTTATCATCTGTGTACCCTACAGCATTTTTGATTTCAATACATTCTTAGACGGGATCGGGTTTAATATTTATCACTATAAAATTGGTCACGAAGGCTTTGTCGGAACCGCTGGATTTCCTCAGTTTATCTACTATGGGAATGCATTAATACAAGAATTTGGGTATGGATTTATGGCGCTTGTTCTCTTGGGAATTCTTTGGAGTTTACTCTCCGATTTTAAAAAAGGGATAGTCCTTGTTTCTTTACCCTTGTCTTTACTCCTTTATATGTGCTCGATCCGGGTGCATTTCTTAAGAAACATACTCATCATTTATGTTTTTGCTGGCATATATTGCTCTTTTGGAATCTTATTTCTCTTTAGGTATTTAAGATCACAAATCAAAAAGCTCCCCAGTTTACTCCATGCCAAAATTTCCCAAATTGCTCTACCCGTCTTAATCGTGGGGGGAATCATCGCCATTTTCCTTCCCTGGCAAAAAATAATTGATCTCTACGACCTTAAGCAAGATTCAAGAAATCTAGCCGTGACTTGGATCAAGGAAACTGTCCCTCAAGGTGAAACAATCTTTATTCCTGAAGAACTCGATCTGGATTCGAGAGAATTGGAAAAGGAATATCAAATAAATTTCTATGAAGGCTTGAAGTTGAAGCGCTCTTTTCCAAGGTCTCTACCCGGGGCATTTGTGTTGATTCCTGATTATGGATACGACGAGCGCAGGCCAAAAGGAAAAAAGCTATCATCGAGACTTAATTCTTCTTTCAAAAACATCGATAAAATCATCGAATTCGGAAAACGACCTGTCCTGGTCAATTATTTTAGAGCCGTCCCCAAAGGCAATCCTAAATTTTTCATAGGAAAGATTCAATAATCCATTCTAAGATATAAGCATCTCTGCTTAAAAAAAATCCCCTCCTTTTAAAAAGATTGAAAGAGTCCCTCCACATAAATATAATGTGTCGAACGGAATGATGAATACCCAAGGAAAACAAATGACACCTAAGTATGAAAAACAAAAAAAAGCCATCTATGTATTGATCCTTATCTGTCTGTCCATTCTGACTGTTATTCTGTTTTCTAAATTCTCCACAGAAGACTCGTATATAACATACAGATATGCAAAAAACATCGCCGAAGGAAAGGGGATTGTCTATAATCAGGACGAGCCATTCCTGGGAACCACAACCCCGTTTTATGCCCTCTTCTTATCCCTATTTGGTATTCTTGGTTTTAACATCCCCTCCATAGGAGGTATTCTGAGTGGATTATTTTTAGCTCTAGCCCTCCTGTTGCTGTATCTACTGACCTTAAGAAAAGGCTTCCCAGCCGTTGGATTATTATGTGGCCTATTCATCCTGATGAATCCATGGTTTTTACAAACATTTGGAAGCGAGACCTTTTTTCAACTCCTGATGGTCGTCAGTGCTTTTTATTTCTATGATCAAAAAAAATATATCCCGACAACTCTCTTCTGTGCCCTTGCCTTCTTGGTCAGGGCCGATGGAATCATTCTTGTTGGTATCATCTTTGCAGATTACCTATTCAGGAACAAAAAATTTCCTGTCAAGGAAGCAGCTCTGTTTATCATCATCTGTGCCCCCTTTTTTCTTTTCTACAAGCTGAATTTCGGGGCCTTAATTCCTTCAACTTTAGAGGCAAAGCAAGCCCAATATGCATCGGGTCTATGGTATAAATTTGTCCCTGGATTCCGTCATTTTGCAGGAGTCATACTACAACAGAACAAATTGTTTTATCTTTTCATTCCTTTGTTAATCTTTGGAGGCATATCTCTCATCGTGTCTCAGAGAATATGGCTCTTAATGACCTCTTGGGCTGTCCTCCATACTCTGGGCTATACATTCCTCAAGGTGTCCTTCTATCACTGGTACCTGATCCCTCTGATATTTTTACTCATGCTCCTGAGTGGTTTCAGTCTCCGCTTGCTCATATCTGGGCCGCTTTTTTTTAAAGACAATCGAATAAGAAAATGGAATGTAAAAATACTCAACCAAGAGATAAAAATATCCATGGCAAAATTTAAAGACATTGATCGACCTTTAAAATGGATCTACCGAACTGTATCATTCATGATCATCGCCTCTCTCATCATCACTCTGTATGGTAGCTTGAATGCCTTCAGGAATTCCTATAAGTCCTTTCCTTTCCCGAAGCTAGAACTCTATGCCAAAGTCGGAAAATGGATTGCCGAAAACACCCCTCTCGGGGCCAGCATCGCGGCTCTCGAAGTAGGCTATCTTGGCTATCACTCCGATAGAAGAGTCATCGACCTGGTCGGCCTCATTACCCCTGGTGTAGCCAGACATGTTCGCAATCGAGAGTTACAATGGGCGATAATCAAATACAGACCAGATTACTTTATCAGCAACTCAGAATTCAACGGCTGGTTAAACCCAATCTTTGGCAATCCATGGTTTGATGAAAGTTATGAGCGGATTAAAGACATATCTCAACCAGGTTATCCTTTCCATGTCGTTGTCTTCGAAAAAGCTGCCAATTCTCGATTTCCTCAGATTCTTGAGGTTGACAGTCGGCAAGATGAATCAAATTTCGCCATCGGAGAAATCATCCAGGGAACGGAAATCGGTCAGACCTTCACCTGTAGTAATAATAATTTAACTCGGATAGATGTGATGCTGGCGACCTACAAAAGAAAAAACCATCAAGAGATCATCTTCCGTCTGAAATACTCCCCGGACGATGAGGCAGCGATACACACAGAAAAATTCAGCGCCGCTGACGTCGTTGATAATGCCTACAGATCTTTTGAATTTCCGCTAATTCCCGACTCAAAGGGAAAAATGTTTTATTTTTCTTTCGAGTCCCCGCAATCCGCACCCGGGGATGCGATCACTATCTGGGCGAAAAAGAGAAGTCATTATAAAAAGGGCTCCATCTATATAAACAGAAAAAAGACCTCGGGTGATCTTAGATTCATTACCTTTTTCATCGAAGATTAGCCGGCGGCTAGAGGCACAAAGGCTGAGGAATTAGCCCCTTCTTCTGTATCTTAAGCGTCTGTCTCTTTCCAATATCAGGACAGAAGGCTAGTCTTTACTTTATAAACGTGCAGGTTTTTTCAATCTATTTGAATGCACGTATAAACCTATTAACAAAAGTAATGATCCTAACCCCACAAACGTAGATAAAATAAATATTTTCGATATATGGTACGTGAAGATGATTAATCCTTTTCCTCTCTTTATAGCCACTCCCCTGAATAATAAATTTGTCTTCAATACCTCCCTACTTCGTCCGTTCACCGTAACGGACCAGCCCTGATCATAGGCCTCTGGAAAGGTGAGTATTCCATCGCTATTCGCTTCGTACCTGTAAATAATCTTATTCGGGGTGTATTCAACGACTCTAATCCGACATCTCATGTTTGGTCTGCAATTTAGATTCAACTTCTGACCTTCCTCAACATAGACCTGTTTTGAGTAATTCATGGATCGGATTTTCCGGATAATCCTATCCTTATCTTCGGGTTTAAAATATTCTGGTTTACAAAAGAAGATGCCTCTGTTTTTTTTATGTAAACTGTTTTCATAAACCTTTCCGTCCAGTTGATTGTAGACAAGATTATAATAGGGAGGCAGATGATCACCGTCGAATTCATACCGGAAGATCAGGTACCGCACTCCCAAGAGCTGAATAAACGAGGACGAAAAATCAGTATGATTAGATTGCAAGTTAGGAGCGGTTGCTGTTACAAATGATTGTGGAGAAAAGGTATCGACAATCAAGGCCTTATGATCCTGGTGGTAGAATTGATGGACAATTTTTTCTCTGACCCCATAATTTCCCAAGGTTCCGTTTGTATTGTAATTCGAATCAAAAGCTAAGACTCCCTCATATTTTCGAGAATTCTTTTTGACAAAATTAATGAGCGGTGTATTTATCTCTGTTAAGAAATGTGATTTTCTATTCACCGGGAGATAATGATGATTCTGAAGGGCAAAATCTGTCGCAAATAGAGGAACTAAGAGGACAAGGAAAAATGCGGATGTCCGTTTCAAAATAACGGATAATTGAAAAATGATAATGATCGCAGATAACAGGAAAAACGCCGTATGAATCGAATGATAGCTCGTTTCTTTTTCAGAAGCGGCCGAAGTGATAGCAACGACGACTGAGGATAGGAATAAAATCCCAGTGATCACAAAAAATATAAATTTCCTTTTCTTGTAGAAATTTTGAATGCCCTTATAGGACTGGATAAACATTTCTAAGCCCTTGGCTCCGAGGATAACAAGGATAAAGCAGCTGAGGCTTTGAAGCCTGGAGAGAGGAGAGGATTTTAAAACGGGCAACTGACAGCCAATCTGGTAGAAGGGGAAAAGGCCAAACATCGCCATCAGAAACGGAATCAATAAGAGGAAAAACAGGATGTAATACTTCTCTTTTTCCACGATATCACTCTGAAATTTTTTGGTTCTAACAACAAAAACAACTAACCCTACGAGCAAGAAGAATATGATGATTGAACTCACATAAGGTCTAATTTCGGGTGAAATCTTCCAGCCGTGAAATTCAGGAAAAAGGATATTCGCAAAATACTCGGGAGATAAGTGAAAGACTCTTCCTATCCGCCGGTATGAGATGTCAAAACTCTGGCTGACGAACACTCGATAATATAATGGAATAAAAAGAAATGAGGCAGTGAGAATACCTAGGATCCAATACAGGGATACTTTAAGAGCCTCTTTCATTTTAGGTATGAGCCTCAGTTTAGCCACCAAGTAGTATAGAATTAAAAAAAGAGCAACTGCATAAATGGCATAGCCAGCAACGGCAATAAAACCTGAATAAATCGTTAAGCCGCTCCCCAGGGCAAAATACAAAAGGAATTTCTTATTCTTGGATTCTAGATAGCTGATCAGAAAGTAGAATAGAAACGGAAAATGATAGGCAGGTGAAGATTGAGGCCCAAACAACCAGCCAATGATGTAGCCAGAGAAAGCGTAAGCCAAACCCCCTATGATACAAATCAAATTTCTGAGACGAATGGCTCGCAGTAAAAGAAACATTCCGGTCATGCTCAATAATAATTTCAGGATGACTCTAAGAGTCAGGGCATCAACAGGCCTCACTACGAAGGATATGAGTCTTTCAGGATGATAAGACTGCGGGTATAGCTGTTCTCCCAATCCTTTCTTGTATTGCCATAGAGGAAAACTCTCTCTTCTTATGGATTGATACGTATACGTCCACTGAGGCAAAAAAGCATCAAACAGATCACTCGCCCCACCAGCGGATTCTTCCAGCCCTGCAACATAGGACAAACGATACCCGGGCAATTTAATAAACAACGAGAGCGGATCATACACATAATCTTCTTCGAGGAATAACGGAAAGAAGAGGACAAACAACACAAGGAAAAGAACGACGAAATGCATATTTTTTCGCAACAAAAGTCTATATTTAAAAATTTTGAAATCAGATTTGATATACAGGAATAGCAAAAATGACAGGAAGAGGACAGAATATTTGCTCAAGTAAGATATTCCAGGAATCATGTTGATAAAAAATAAGAATATTGCTGAGTAGGGCTTTAAATTATTGATATGAATTCGTTTTTTTTGGGAGACAAATGACAATACCAAAACAAGGAAAACAGCTAAATGTCGAATCCAATAATAATCAAAAGGAATTCTATTCTTATTGAAAAAAGTTATTTCTATAATCAAACTTAAAACACCAAAATAGAGAATAAAAAATAATATTTTTAAAAAGTGGAGGATTAAGGTTCTTAGTTTCATTGTGTATGAAAGATGAAATTATAAATTATTTCCAATCTATTTAATAGTGAGTCCTAAGTCAACTTAACAGTCAAGAAGGTTGGCTTTTCCAAAATCGTGATTAAGGTGTTTTTGGATGAAACCTTTAAATGAGAGGCCCAATCCGTGACCTGCTTTCGCAGGCATAGGCTTTGTCGAAGATCCCGCCACCCGCCTCTATGCGGCTCAAACGGATAGGACCTCGCCATCTTTTCACCTCTGCATACTTTTTCTGTTCTCATATCACTGAATTGTAGATGTTTACATATCAAATTTAAATATTGAAACCTGTATGTCTCTTTTTCTATAATACGAAAATCCTGGTTGCTACTGGGCTCAGGCCTTGTCGTCCGATTGCGCTTTGTTTCTTCCTTTATCTGAGTACAAAACCTTGGGATAAGGCATGACCCCAGCTCAAACATACTCGCACTAAAATGAATAAAGGAGGCAAACAAATTTCTTTCCTCAGCCAGAGGATGATCTCAGTCTTCTTTTTGTTATTTTTTGTCCTGGTCGAATGTCAACCCGCCGCTGAGAATATCCTATCGATACCAGGAAAGAGCGGAGTCCCCTATTTTGACACTCAAGGAAACTTGAACATAGTCTACATTAACCTGGATGGAGGTATGAGTATAGCCACATTGCCTAAAATATACAGAATCGAAAATTTCTCAACCTCCGAGATTAAATACGACAATAATATCTATTCTATCAATATAAAAAAAAATAGACGTGGCGAAATCTGGCTCGTTTGGGAAAAAAGAAAATCTCGAAAAAGTGATATCTATATAGCTCAATTAAAGAATCGGAAAATAGGAAAACCCATCAAGGTCACAGCTGGCCTGAAGGGCTTTAACTTCTCGCCGAGCATAGACTTTTCCTACTGGAACGATTTGTGGGTGACGTGGATCAATTTTTCCCGGAAAAAATATACAATCATGATCAAAAATGTGACTGAAGATCAATCATGGACGATAAATTCAGCGCCCGATGCTTCCGTATTGACCCCGCGAATCATAATCGATGGGACAGGAACAATTTGGATTTTCTGGGCTGGACAACAAGAAAAACTTGATGAGATATTATACTCCTCCTTTGATGGCCTAAGATGGAGAAAACCCAAAAGCCTGAATCAATATCCTGATGTCCCCCATGTGACTCCTGCCGTTTCTGTTGATTCCAATGGTCTCCCTCATGTTGTTTGGAGTGCCTACGATGGTGATGATTATGAGATATATTATTCAGGCTGGGATGGAAACACATGGACACCAGAAAAAACCATAACCCAAAATCAAGATATGGCTGATATCCATCCTTCTGTTTCTTTGCTTTGGGGTACGATTCCGATCGTTGCCTGGTCAAGCTCTCTCAACGAACAACATAATGTCAATTTAAGCTACAGAATTGATGATGAATGGATTCCAAAGATCATCTTCTCAGAAGAAAAAAACCTGACAAAGCCACCAAGGCTCATTTCTTCTGGGGAATTCATAGGTATATCATGGCAAGTCCAAGAGAAAATCAAAATCGCTTTAATCAATTTTTTTGAGTTGGCTGGTCGATTTGTCTCCGAGTCGAAGTCTATCGATTATGCGAGAATTTTTGCCTTAGAAAGGGATAAATATGTCGGCTTTGGCGACAGCATCACTTTTGGCATCATAAATAATACCCCTGCTTCTGAAAAGGGATATATCCCTAGATTAGAAAAACTTATCAATGAGAATATCGAAGACAGTCAAGTCCTAAACTACGGTGTTGGAGGTGAAGAGACGGCTGAAGGATTAAGCCGATTCAATGCTGCGATCAACGAAGCCCAAGCCAGAACAATATTTCTGATGGAAGGGACAAATGATGTCAAAAATACCGATATTTCTACGGATACAGCGGCCTTTAACCTGGAAGAAATGGCCAAAAGAGCCATCGATTTCGGTATGAATGTCTTTTTAGCTTCTATTATTCCGATGGCCGATATTTGGGATGGGCTCTGGGAAGAAAGAACCCTTGACCTCAATGAAAAAATTAAATCCATCGCCGCTGATCTCAACATAGATTTTGTCGACCAGTTTCAGGCATTCGGGGGTGCTTTCTCGGGTCCGTTATATTACAGCGACTCCACGCATCCGAATGAGCAAGGTTACCAGATCATGGCCGAGACCTTTTACGAGGCCCTTGTCAGCACCTTGCCGTCTATCGAGGTCGATAAGACATCCCTGTTATTCATAGCCAAAATCAATGAACCCAACCCGCCGCCGCAGACGTTCCGTATAAAAAACGCAGGGGAAGGAATACTCCAATATCAGATCAGTGAAAACCAAGATTGGGTAAGCGTTTCTTCTTCAAGCGGAGATTCAACCGGAGAATGGGATGAGATCGAAGTTGCCGTAGATATATCCAACCTGCCGCCGGGAAACTACCAAGGAGATATAACCATTGGAGCCGACTACACTCCAAACAGCCCCACAGTCATTACGGTTCAGTTGAGCATATCGAGTCCCATCATTGAAGTGGATGCGACATCGCTTTCCTTCGAAGCAAGCGTGGGAGAAGGAAATCCTGCTCCAAAGAAACTCAGAATCAGAAACGGGGGAGTGGAGACGCTCCAATATCAGATCAGTAACAACAAGAAATGGATAACTGTCTTTCCTACAAGCGGAGATTCAACCGGAGAATGGGATGAGATCGAAGTCTCCGTAGATACTTCCAAATTGCTTAGGGGAAGCTATCAGGGGAAATTGACGATCACAGCCGACAATGTTCCGAACAGCCCTTTGGTCATCATGGTCGAATTGACCATGTTGGGACCTTATATCCAAGTCGACAGGTCCTCTCTTCCCTTCGAGGGAGTGAAAGGGGAATCAAACCCAGTATCACAGGTATTCAAGGTCAAAAACTCCGGAGAGGGAACCCTCTACTACCAGATCATCACGACCAAACCCTGGATCCAGGTCTTTCCTACGAGCGGGGCCTCAACAGGAGAATGGGATAGAATAAAAGTCTCGGTCGATATCTCCTCCCTTTCTGCCGGAGCCTATCAAGGTAAGGTCAGGATAAAAGGAGAGAACACAGCCAACAGCCCGCAAGTCCTGACCATCACCCTTGACATCACAAGCCCCATCATCAAATTGAATAAATCCTCACTTAATTTCGAGGCAACGGCAGGAGGGCCCAACCCCCCAGCTCAACAATTTTCCATACGAAATTCAGGGCTTGGAATCCTACGTTATCAAATCACAACCAACAAAGCCTGGATAAACGTCACCCCGACCAGCGGAATTTCTAGTGGTGAGAGAGATCAAATCCAAGTCGCTGTAGATATCTCCAATCTGATGGCTGAAACCAGCGAAGGAGAGGTAGCCGTTAGAGATGAAAACGCCTCGAACAATCCTCAAAGATTAAAGATTTTTCTTCATCTCCAAATCCCTCCTCTCTTCTCACCCCTAAATTTCAAAGCAGAAAAGAAAACCAATAGATCTCTCTCCCAACAGGAATATATTAACGTCCTCAATTGGGAGGCAAATCCCAAAAACAAGTTTGTCGCCAGATATAAAATCTACCTTGTGGAGGGAGGCCGCACAACTCTGTTGACCGTGGTCGATGCTCAGACGTTTGTCTACTTGCATCGCAAGGTCGATAGAGATAAAGTGTACAGATATGGATTGACGGCGGTGGATGCCTACGGAAGGGAAAGCGAGCCAACTTATGTGGATGTGGGATAGATTGAGATCGAGGATATTAAAGACCCTTCTTCTTGGCTGGATGGGCTTTCTTTTTTTTCTTTCTCCGCTCAAAGCGGAAATTGCTCGATTAGAACTCAATGCGTCCTATTTCTACCCCTTCGAAACGGCGTTCAGAGATATCTACGGGCAGGGCATAAAGTATGGATTCGATATCGGACGAAACATCTGGAAAAATCTGGAATTCCATGTCGATGTCCAATATTATTACAAGAGGGGAAAGCTTACGTTTACTCAAGAAAGCACACGTTTGAAGATTCTCCCGATCGGAGCAAGCCTCAGGTACGTTTTCTTAAAAAAGATAGCCCATCTGTATGCCGGAGGAGGATTAACCTATAATATCTTCGAGGAAAGGAATCCCATAGGTACGGTCGATGAGAGTAAATTCGGATTCTCGGTGAGGACAGGAGGATACACAAGGATAAAAGGCTTAAAAAAAATCATGAAAGAATTTATAATTGACGTCTACATAAGTTATAACTACTGTGAGATGAAGCCGGCTGAAATAGAGTTTAACATCGGAGGGCTTGATTTAGGGGTGGCATTTGGGTTCTCTTTTTAGGCACGGACAGCCTTTTTGCCACAGGATATTCGAAAAATAGAGAATGGACATAATAGAAACAACAATTGCCTTTGTTCTCCCCGCGGCTCTCTCCTGTATCCTGTCTTTATCCCTGATGAAATTCTCTGCTCTCCAAAAAAATTTTAATCAGATCGACGAGAAAGATTTCAAGGAAAAGAATATTCCAAGAATCGGGGGGATAGCCATCGTCATTTCTCTCATTATTTCCCTTCTCATCATCCGGATGACCTTCAGCCATATCTTCCTGAACATCGAGGAGGAAGCTAACTACAGCCTATTATCCCTCGCAGTTCTAATCGTCTTTATCTTGGGAATCTATGATGATTTGAAAGGGGCTGAGGCCGTTAAAAAATTTTTATTACAGATTATCGCTGCTATTCTTATCTACTTTGCTGGATTTAAAATTGCCGAAATCAGTGTTCCCTTCATCGGGACCAAAAGCTTGGGCTTTGATTTCCTTTCTTTCCTCCTGACTATCATATGGGTTGTGGGCATAACCAACGCTGTCAATATCATGGACGGTCTGGATGGTTTGGCTGTGGGAGTGTCGTTTTTTGCTGCTTTATCGATGGGACTTTTGGCCTTCATATCCGCTCAATACCATATCGTCCTGATGATCGCCGTTCTCTTAGGGGCCATGATCGGATTCTTCCCGTTTAATTTTCCGAGGGCAAAAATCTACTTGGGAGACTCTGGCAGTATGGTGATCGGGTTTCTCCTGGCTGTTCTTTCCATCTCCAAAATCCACCGAAAGGTCTCCTTGGCCATGGCCTTGATGATTCCGATCATCATCCTTTTCCTCCCCATCCTGGAAACCCTGGTCACGATCACCAGAAGAGTCTACAGAAGACAGAGTATCTTCACCGGAGATACGGACCACTTTCATTATCGATTCCTGAGAAAAGGATTTTCCGAAACCAAAGCTACCCTCTCTCTCATCTTCATCTCCTTCCTTTTCTCGATGGCTGGGGTGCTGTTTAACTTTATCCAGACAAGACTCAGGCTGATGCTTTTCATCCTCATCTGTTTCATCGGCTTTCTCCTTCTCCGTTATCTCGGCTACTACTCCTTCTTCACCAGGAAAAAGGAACAGACGCCGGATGAATAGCCGATGGAATTGATCTCACTTCCACCAATTACTCGACTCCTACCGATGGCTAAACGGATCATCTTCCTCCAAGGAAAAAATGAATAGAAGAATCATCTTCCTGCTGAGCTCAATCATTTTTGCCGCCGGCCTGTATGGCTTTTACATAAAGTATGTCCCTCTGGTCAAATCCTTCCAGATCATCCTCCTCCCTTTACTCCTCCTGGTTTTCGCCCTAACAGCCCTGGATGTGCGCCGTGGAACAATCCTTTTTGTCTTTTTCTTTCCGCTCGTCAACAGCTTGCCCTATTTTTTCGGGATATTCGAACACACTCCTCATGCCCCCACTGCTCTAGTCCTGTTCCTATTCTATTTCTGGGGGTGGCTCATCCATAACACCCTCTCCATATCATCTCTATCCTTCAAGCACCCCATCTTCAAACCCGTAATCCTGTTTTCCATCATGATTCTGGCTTCTGGAATCATCACCTTCCTGCGGTATGCGAATTTCTATCCCTTCCTTACAGATTCCATCTATGAGTTGCTGACCAACGTTCATGGGGTCACTGCGGGCGGAGCCATAATGAGTACCCTCTTCTTTTCTTTGAATTACCTCACCGGATTTGCCTTCTTCTTCATTCTTCTGAACACGATAAACAGTAAAGATTTTATAAAGAGAATATTGATCGCTCTCCTGCTCGGCACAACGGTCGCCTTATGTCTCGGTTTCTACCAGCATTTCAAGGATATCACCTTTGGCAACACTCCGATGAGGATAAATGAATCCATCATCAATGCCACCTTCAAGGATCCCCTTTCTTTCGGAGCCTTTCTTTCCCTTATTATCCCTGTCGTTTTGGCCGCAATCATAGCTTTCAAAGGGATTGTCAGAATCATTTCCGTTTTCCTGTTTATAGGAGGCCTGTTCCTCCTCCCCCATACAGGGTCGAAGAGCGGATTTGCGGGGGTGTTCATCTCTCTACTTCTCTTCCTGGTATTCTCCCTTCACCAACAGGTTCGTCGAAAAAAACGGAAGTCTGTCTCCAGGCGGAATGTTATTGTCTTTGTCTCCGTCACGGCTATGATGATAGCCATAGTCTCCCTTGTCGTCGTCCTTTCCAAAGAATCAGAAACCTACAAGAGATTAACAGGGGTAGGCACCCCCTATGGCGGCTTGAAGGAGACCATAAATATCCGCTGGTTCAACCAATGGAGAATGGCGGCTCACATGTTCATGGATTATCCTCTAACAGGAGTGGGCATAGGCTCCTACATCATCGAACTTCCCAATTATGCGACGAAACATAAAGGTCTTTATCACGAATGGGTTGATTCGGCCGAGAATTATTTTCTTCAAGTGGTCTCCGAGCTTGGGATATTCGTCCTGTTCCTGTCTTTCTGGATCTTCTGGGAAATCCTTCTAACGATAAGAAAAGGCCTGCTTCAACATTCCAGCCCCCCTGATTGGAGATACATTCAGATCGGAATCTTCTGCGCCATCATCTCTCTTTTTCTGATTTTTCTCGTTCACACCTATATCGGAAGCTACGAGATCAAGTACACCTTCTGGCTTATGGTGGCCCTTATGTTTTCTCTGCTGCAAATTGAGGGAGGGGCAGAAAAGAAGATCTCTTTCAACCGAAAAACGAAAATCTTGATCATCATTTTCCTGGGCTTCTATTGTGGAGTGCACTTATGGAATTCCACCCGTTCTCTCTCTCTAAAAAATCGAACAGAGCAATTCGGTATCAAACAGAATTTTGGCTTATACAAAATAGAGAAAACACAGGACGAAAGAGAATTTCGCTGGACGAGAAGCTACGGCGGGCTGATGATAAGGATAGAAAAGCCACTCATCGACATCCCCTTACAGGCTTCCCATCCTGATCTGGAAAAAAACCCTGTTCGTCTGAACATCATGCTGGTAAAAGATTTTTTCAAACAGAAGTCAACGCTCGCTGACATCCTCATCAAAGAGCGAGGCTGGAAGACCTATACCTATCATATCCCTGAGGAGGTCGGCCAAGAAGTCATCTTGCTCTTCAAGGTCTCCAGAACTTGGAATCCTCTAAAAACGAATGGAGCGCCTGATCCGAGAAATCTCGGTGTGGCCGTGGGTCATATCCAATTCAGGGACGTCCCTGTATCATAGCTTTGATATGCCTTTCAAAAAACCTCTCAGAATCGACTACAGAAAAATCGCCGAATTGAGCTCCCTCGTGCTGATGCTCCCCTCTTCGATTGCTGTTGGGTTGTTCTTGGGGTATTATCTCGATAAACTCTTCAAGACTCAACCTTGGCTGCTTCTCGTCTTCACCCTTCTCGGTGTTATCTCTGGATTCTACAGCCTGATCAGGGGTTTAAACAAATATAAGGATGAATAGAAAAGATATAGAAAAGGGAAACAGTCCCCTTTTTTTGGAGGAAAGAATTCTGAAGCGAATTCCCTTTGAAATCCTGACCCTCTCCTTCATCATAGCCCTTTTCTCACTGATTCCTTTTGACGTGCTCACCTCTCTCTTCATTTTCGCCGGCGGAGGACTTGCCAGCCTCAGCTTCATATGGCTTAAAACATCTCTTAGCAAGTTTCTAGTTCCAGAAAAAGAGAAAGCTTTGAAGTCCGGACTTGTTCTTTACAGCCTACGACTTCTGTTGCTTCTTGCCCTCTTTTTTATTATAATCATCTTCTTTTCAGAGAAGATTATCGCCTTCGCGGCAGGCTTCTCGATGATCATACTTGTCCTCATGGTGGAAGCTTTTGTCGGACTCCTAGAGTTAAGAAAATGGAAGAGTTAGAACACAGTCTGTTCATCGTCGAACTCTTCAACAAAATCATCGGCAAGCCCCTCGCATCCCTTCTCGGTTTGGTA
>CAYFXE010000009.1:18360-30916 GCA_964347035.1 uncultured Eubacteriales bacterium
CACAATTGGTAAACATTAATTTGAAATTCTGAATCATCAATTTGCCTCGATTGCTTGTTGGTAAACCGTCAGAGTGCGTTGCGTTTGGTAGGGATCAACGTGGTTGCCCCATAACACCTGTTTCCCGATTATATCGTGATGAGCCTGATCGTGGCCCTCCTGCTCATCCTAATCCTCGGTCTCGCCTCTCGGAAGATCCAGCTCGTTCCCTCGAAGCGCCAAAGCCTTCTCGAACTCACCATAGAGGCTTTTGAGAATCTGCTGGTGGACATCATAGGAGAAGACGGAAAGAAATACATGCCTTTGATCGCCACCATCGGTCTGTTTATCCTCTCCTGCAACCTTCTGGGGCTCATTCCAGGCTTTATGGCTCCCACCAGCAAACTCAATGTGACGGCCGGTTGTGCCTTGGTGGTCTTTGTCTATTACCATTGGCAAGGGATTAAGTCCCAGGGTCTGTTTAAATATCTGAAGCATTTCACAGGGCCCATCCCGCTTCTGGCTCCTCTTATGCTCCCGATCGAGATCATCAGCCATTTCTCCCGTCCCGTCTCGCTCTCGATACGACTCTTCGGAAATATATTTGCAGAAGAGCTGCTCATTCTCGTCATTGCCTCTATCATCCCTTTCTTCCTTCCCCTTCCATTCATGGCTATCGCCATCTTTACTTCGGTTATTCAAGCTTTCGTCTTTGTCCTCTTGGCCTCCATTTACATCGCAGGAGCCGTGGCCCATGAGGAGAACCATTAACGAAAAAGGAGGAATAATGAAAACAAATCTCAAAGCTCTAGTTTTGACTCTTTTCTTTACCGCTCTTTTTGCTACCCCTCTTCTTGCCCAAGAAACGCCTATTGATGACACCAAGGCTTCTTTGTTTAAACTATCGCTTATCATCGGTGGAGCCGTCATCGCCCTTAGTGTATCGGCCGGAGCCTACTGCCAGGCCAAAGCTATAAGCAGCGCCTGTGAGGGTATATCTCGTAATCCGGGAGGAGCTCCCACCATTCGTTTCATTCTGATTTTTGGCTTGGTTTTGATCGAGACCCTGGTCATCTACGCCCTCCTCATCACCATCATCATTCTCATGGTTCAATGGGGTAAATACGCATAAACAAAGCCATTTCAAAGATAAAATTAAGTCTATGAAGTTTCCTGTCTTCGATATCCTAAGCAAAACTGTTAGACGCTTCAATGAGGACAAGTGCGGAAACTTCGCTATCATGATTTCCTATTTTGCCGTCCTTTGTTCCATCCCTCTGGTGGCTCTATTTGCTTTCATCACAGCCAGAATTTTTGGAGGAGCAGAAATCGCTTTCCGCAGTCTGAACATCTTCTCCGAGGAATTTTTCGCCCAGCTCGATCCTTATTTCTTTACCAGAGTCCAAGAACTCTCGAGGAACATAACCAACCTGGGGTGGTTTGGGCTAGCTGGGTCCTTTGTGGCGGCTAGCTTTCTGTTCTCCAACCTCATCTATTCTATAAATTTCATTTTCAAAGCGAGCTACCAGAAGTCCTTCTTCTACAACCGACTGATGGAATACTTGATCATGTTTATCATCGGTATCATCATGCTCATCTCCCTTTCGATAACAGCTATCTGGACAGCCGTCCACCGGACAATTCGAGAAAGCGCCATCGTGGCTGATTACATCAACCCCAAAATCGTCTCCCTCATAGACAATTTTCTGATCCAGTACCTGATACCGTTCACGTTGACTTTCCTCGTGTTTTTTTCCTTGTATAAATTCATCCCCGAAATCAAAGTGCACACAAAAGCCGCAGCCATCGCCGCTTTGATCGGAGGCATTCTCTGGGAAGCCTTCAAAAGGCTTTTTGCCTTTTACGTCGCTCATTTCTCGGCTATCGGAATCGTCCTGTCCAGGTTCCTCCAGGGAACCCTCACCTCGCTCATCTTCTTCCTTCTTTGGATATCTTTTTCCATGGTGATTCTGCTCTGGGGAGCAGAGTTGGCCTCTGTCTTGAACGAGAGAATCGATGAAAAAGCTGCCTGAGATACCCTCGATCACGGTCGAGGCCCTTGCTCGGCGTTCAAACTGCCGGTGTGAGGGAAATGCTAAGACGGTGTTGCGAGGAGTCTCTACTCCGGAGAGTGCCAAAGAAGGCGACTTGGTCTTCATTGCCGACCGGAGACATCTCCCTCTTCTCGAAAAAAGCAAAGCCTCTGCAGCCATCATACCCATGGATGAAAAATACGATAAAATCCCGGTTATCTATTCAGACAATCCCTATTTGACCTTTATCCAAGCGGTCGAAATCTTCTACACTCCCTATCGGCTGGAACCGGGAATTCACCCTCACGCCCATATCTCACCCACAGCAAAGGTCGGAAAGGACGCGGCCGTAGGCGCCTTTGTGTATGTCGGAGACCAGGTTGAAATCGGAGCAGAAACCGTTATCTTCCCCTTCGTCAGTCTTTACCCAAGAGTGAAAATCGGAAGAAAAACCACCATTCATTCTCATGTATCCATCCGAGAAGAGACGAGAATTGGCAATCGAGTCATCATCCATAACGGTGTCGTCATCGGTGCGGATGGATTCGGCTACTTGAAAGGAAAAGATGGCGCTCACATCAAGGTCCCTCAAAAGGGGATTGTGGTGATCGAGGATGATGTTGAAGTGGGGGCCAACACGACGATCGACCGAGCTACTCTAGGAGAAACAGTGATTAGGCGTGGCACCAAGATCGATAACCTCGTTCAGGTCGCCCACAATGTTGAAATCGGAGAGAATTCGATCCTTGCTGCCCAGACTGGCATCGCGGGGAGTTCGAAAATCGGGAAGAATGTCCTCATGGGGGGTCAGGTGGGCATATCCGACCATGTCACGATCGGGGACAACGTGACAATCGCCGCTAAAAGCGGAATTCCCAAAGACATCCCTCCCAATTCTTCCGTAGGTGGAATTCCTCCTTTCGATATAAGAGAGGCAAAAAAAATTTGGGTTTCCCTGCCTCACCTGGTTAATCTTGTCAAGGACATGAAAAAACTCAAGAAGCACGTCGAGGAGCTGGGAAAAAAAAGATAAGAATGGGGTCAGACCTTCATAACTTTCATAATCGTAAATTCAGAAGGAGTAAGAAATTCTCTAGGTGTTTTTATTCTCAGGAATGAGATCTGATAAAAATATAAAAGTTATGAAGGTCTGACCCCACTGAGGTATTTGTCCAGAGCTATGGCGGCGGCCACACCCGTACCTACCGCGGTAGCCATCTGTTCAGGGCAAGCGTCGGTGACATCACCAGCAGCAAAGATACCAGGCTGAGAAGTGGTCATCGAAGGGCCAACCTTGATCTGTCCCCATTCATCCAAGTTCAAAAGCTCTCTCACAAAGCCTGAGTTCGGGTCCATTCCGATAGAGATAAAGAGCCCGTCAAACTTCAGGTTAGAAATCTCGTTCGTTGTCTTGTTCCTGACATTAACCGATTCAAATCTCTCTTTACCCAGAATCTCTTGTACGGCTGTATCCCACATCACTTCTATTTTTTCATCGGCCTCAACTCTCTCCTGGTATATTTTTTCAGCACGGAATTGATTTCGCCGATGGATGATCTTGACCGATCGACAGTACTTGGTCAAAAATAACGCTTCCCTGAGGGCATTATCTCCTCCCCCGACCACGGCCACATCTTTATCCGCGAAAAAAGCCCCGTCACAGGTCGCACAGTAGGAAACACCCTTCCCGGTCAGCATCTCCTCCCCTTCAAGCCCCAGCTTACGGTAGACAGAGCCAGTGGCTATGATGACAGACCGCGCGGGGTACTCTGCCTTATGCCCGACAACTACCCAGAGATCGTCTTTCTGCTGTATTTTTTTTGCCTCGTCTGTTTGTATCTTGGCGCCAAATTTTTCAGCATGTTTTCGGAAATTCTCCATCAACTGGAAAGGGACAGCGCCATCCGGAAAGCCAGGGTAGTTTTCGACAAAATCCGACAGAAGAATCTGTCCACCGGGCATCCCCTTTTCTAGGACCAGGGTTTCGCGCCTTGCCCGCCCTGTGTAGAGGGCGGCGGCCAAACCAGCGGGCCCAGCCCCTATGATGACTGCATCCAGAGTTGTCTTCATATGTGTTTGGTTACGGTTTCTTCGATCTTCTCTTTCGGAAGAGCCCCCACTATGGTCTCCTTGAGCTCTCCATCCTTAAAAAGGATAAGCGTCGGGATGCTCATGATCCCGTACTGGGCAGTAATCTTGGGATTCTCGTCCACATTCACTTTCTTGACCTTCAGCTTATCTTTGTAGGTCTGAGCCATGTACTCCAACGAAGGAACTACTATCCGACAAGGAGCACACCACAGGGCCCAAAAATCGACTAGAACAGGAAGATCGCTTTTCAGGACTTCCTCCTCGAACGTGTTTTCGGATACATGAGTGATGTCTTCGGTCACTCTAGCCTCCTTTCTTCATTTCCGATGCCGTTTGATAAAGTCTTGCATATTTCCTGGCGGCACTCTGCCAAGAAAAATTCTCCCTCAAGCCAGCTCGAATGATCTTCTGCCAGAGACGAGGTTTGGCATAATATTCCAGGGCTTCCTCCAAAGCCTCGAGTAGCGCTTGGGACGAAAACTCTTTGAAAACAAATCCGTTCCCCTTCTTGGTCTTAACATCAAAGGGCTTAACCGTTTCTCCTAAACCGCCCGTTGCCCTTGCCACCGGCACTGTGCCATAACGAAAACTGTACAGCTGATTCAAGCCACACGGCTCGTACAGGGAGGGGATAAGAAAGATATCCGCACCGGCTGCGATCTTATGGGCGAGGGCAGGATTGATCTCCAACTTTATCGAGAACTTCCCCGGATGTCGCTCCTCGACGGCTTTAAATCGACTTTCGTAGGATTCTTCTCCTCGACCGAGGACAACAAAACCGATATCCTTCTCCAAGATCTGACTCATGACCTCGAGGAGTACATCCAGGCCCTTCTGCGGACTCAGGTAGGAGACCACACCCAAAAGAGGGGTCTTTAAAGATACGGACAGTCCAAACTCGTGGATGAGATCAAGCTTGCATCTTTGTTTTGGTTTTAAGTTTGCAGGCGTGTAGTTGGCCACGATGTAAGGATCGGTCTCTGGATTCCAAACCTCATAATCAATCCCATTTCGGATGCTAAAAAAGACATCCTTTCGGTTTTTCAGTACATCCTTCAAACCAAAAGAATGCTGCTCGGTGAGAATTTCTCTTCTGTAAGATGAGCTCACGGTGTTAAGAATGTCCGAATACATGAGCCCAGTCCGGAGAAAATTGAATTTCCCGTTGTAGACAAAAGGCTTGGAGTTCAGGTCATTCCAATTCAATCCGGCTGAGCTGAGAGTTTCAGCCGGAAATTCCCCCTGATAGGCGATATTGTGGAGGGTCAATACAGTGGCGACCTTCTTGAAATGATGTTTATGCAAATAGTGTGTCTTCAGGAAGACCGGAATCAGAGCGGTCGGCCAATTGTTGCAATGGATGATGTCGACAGACATCTTAGATTTCAGCAGAAACTCAAGAACGGCACGGTTGAAAAAGATGAACCTCTCATCGTTATCCAGGTACTCACCCTTGCCTGTACCGTAAACATTCTCTCTCCAGAAATACTTTGGATTTTCGATAAAATAAATATCGTATTTACCTAGTTCACTCTTGTAGACTTGGCCTTTGACTTTTTCCGTTCCTAAAGGGACCAGGAGATCCTTCCAAACCTTTTCCTTGGGCAGGGATTCAATCTCCGGCCTTCTGTATTTAGGCATGAAGACAGAGACTTCCATCCCCATTGAAGCCAAATATTTAGGAAGAGACGAAGCCACATCAGCCAATTCTCCTGATATGGCAAAAGGCGAGACCTCGGCCGAAACGTAGACCACTCTGAAATTCTGGTTCATGGAGTGAATAATGATAATATCGAGGTCTTAAAAAGTCAACCAAGCTCAAGATAATACAGGAAACTTAAAGGAAATATTCGGAATGGGTGATGCGACTATTGAAGACCCCGACCCAACCTAACCCGGCCTTTCCGAATCGTCCATCGAGGGAAGCCAATAGAATCGTTCGCCAGTATGTTTGAGCTGGGGTCAGGCCTTATCCCAAGGTTTTGTACCCAGGTAAAGGTAGAGATACAGCGCTTTCGGACGACAAGGCCTGACCCCAGCAGGCGCCGAGATGGACGGTGAGGGAATGGCGTGAAAAATCTGAAGGGGAGCAAAACCATGCCGAATATTTTCTAATCGTACTAATTGATAAGGCTTAGCTTCGGCTATTCGGCCCAGCCGAGCTTCTCCTTTACAAGATCGAAGTAGTTCCTCTGGGGAGAAGAGATGAGCTTCAGGATCAGATCACTGCTTCTGATCTTAACCACATCATCTTTGTTCAATGGATTGCCCCGCTGTCCATCCAGAGTCAGATAAACTTCCTCGCCTCCAGTCAAAAGCTGTACCTTGATCGCGAGCTTGGAGGAGATGACCATAGGTCGGAAAGAGAGGGTATGAGGACAAATAGGGGCGATCACGATTGCCGGAATGGAAGGCTGGATAATCGGCCCCCCGGCAGCTAAAGAATAAGCCGTCGAACCTGTGGGCGTGCTGATGATCAAACCATCCGCCCGCAAGGTGGCTATTTCCTTCTCTTCAATCCAGATTTTACACTGAATCATCCGGGCTAGAGCTCCTTTATTGATGACCACATCGTTCAAGCAGTAGTATGTCTGTTCTTTGAAGGTTGTCTCCAGTAACCTCCTGGGACTGATGATCTTCTCATCCCCAGCTAAGAAGGAATCCAAGGTCAGATACATCTCTGTGAGGGGGACCTCCGTCAGGAATCCGAGCTTTCCCAGATTGACGCCCAAGACAGGGATCTTTCTCTGGGCGGCGAGATGAGCGATGCTGAGTAGGGTTCCGTCTCCTCCGAGGACAACCACCAAATCGACTTTTCCGGGCAGCTCATCTCTCTTGAATCCCTGTTGTTTCTTCAGTTTCTCAGCCGCTTCTTCCTCTAAATAATAGGAAACCTCTTTTTTTTCGAAATAACGCACCAGGTCTGCGAGAATCTTATCGATTCGAGGCGCATGGGGCTTGATGATAAAACCGACTCGATTAATTCTTCTCATCCCAAACGACCTCCTTTACTAATCTCTGAACTTGGTTCGAATCGAAACCCTCTCCTAACGTCCACCAGGCAAAAAATTCGCGATTTCCTTTCTGCCCCCGTAGAGAAGTCCTGATAAGCCCCTTTAGCTCGAATCCTGCTTCAGTAGCCTCCCTCGTTATGCTGAGCAACACCTTCTGATGAAGGTCAGGATCTCTGACGATGCCCTTCTTCCCAACCTCTCTTTTCCCTACTTCGAACTGAGGCTTGAGGAGTGAAAGCAGGTTTCCCTCCCCAAGGAAATTCCGGATAGCGGGTAAGACCTTGAGAATGGAAATAAAGGCTAAATCCATAGTAACAAGATCTAGATCGTCCTGGAAATCTTCCTTGCTCAAGTGGCGGGCGTTTTTTTCGATGAGGATGACTCTCGAGTCTTTCCTCAGGCGCCAGTCCAACTGAGTCGTGTCCACATCGATGGCGTAGACACTCCTAGCCCCACTCTGGAGGAGGCAATCCGTAAATCCTCCTGTTGAAGCTCCCAAATCTGCGGCCACCATCCCTTTAACATCGATCCCGAAAGCATCGAGGGCTTCTCTCAGCTTCATCCCCCCACGACTGACGTAAGGAAGTCTTTTCTTGAGGTGGATTCTCTCCGCAAAGGGAATTTTCTGACCGGGCTTCTCCACCCTCTCTCCCCCAGCATAAACCAGCCCGGCCATGATCAAGGCTTGGGCTTTATGACGACTTTCTGCCAAGCCCCGATCCACAACGAGCTTATCGGCTCTCTCTTTCTGGGTCAACAATCATTCCTGAGTCTGTTTATAATAATCCAATATTTGATGAAACAGACCATCCTCATCGAGGAGGTACTTCTTTTTTATATCTTCAACACTACCTAGAGGGTATATCTCCAAAGGAAGGCCGATGCTCTTGAACTTGACATCGAACAATCCGTTTCTATCCAATAACTCTCGAACAGCGCTCCCGAATCCTCCCGTTATGATCCCCTCCTCTGCTGTGATGATCGTTCTGCCAGGCTTGACAAAGGGGAGGATCAATTCCTCATCCAGCGGCTTGGCAAAACGGGCATTGACCACGGCCAAATGGATCCCTTTCTTTTCTAGTCTTCTTGCTACCTCCAAGGCGGGGAAGACCATGCTTCCCAAAGCGATCAGCAAATCCCGTCCTTCCTTGAGGACCTCACCCCGGCCAAGAGGAATCTCCTTGAAGCCCCTGTTCTGAGAAACACCGTAACCCTTTCCTTTGGGAAAACGAATGGCCACAGGATGGCCATAAGAAAAGGCGGATTTAATCATATGCCGCAACTCGTTCTCATCCTTGGGAGACATGATAATTATGTTAGGCATATGTCTCAGATAGACAATATCATTAATCCCCTGATGAGTTGCGCCGTCATCAGGAACGATTCCCGAGCGGTCGAGGGCAAAGACGACTGGAATATCCATTAGACAAACATCATGATAAACTTGATCATAGGCTCGCTGAAGGAAAGTGGAGTAAATCGCCACAAGGGGCTTGAATCCGTTCAGGGCTAAACCTGTGGCAAAATCCACGGCATGCTGTTCGGCGATACCCACATCATAAAACCTGTCCGGAAATCTGGAGGCGAACAGGCTCAACCCCGTCCCCTCTGGCATGGCAGCTGTGATGGCAACGACTTTACTATCCTCCTCGGCGATCTTGACGGCCGTCTGCCCAAACACAGAAGAATACGTTGGCCTCTTATCCTGGTTGAGTGGCTTTCCCGTTTTGATATCGAAGGGAGCAACACCGTGAAACTGGGCCGGATTTTTCAGAGCTGGACGGTAACCTCGCCCTTTATGAGTGACACAATGAATGAGCACCGGCCCGTTAGATGATTTGGCCTCCTCGAAGACCTCGATGAGAGAGGAGAGACTATGGCCCTGAACAGGTCCGATGTAATGAATGCCCAATCGCTCAAAAACCAAGCCGGGAAAAAAGATCTTCTGGATGGCCTCTTCCACAGCCCTCCCGACCTTGATCATCCTCCCACCTACAGCGGGGATGGCTTTCAGGATCGCCTTGGCATGATTTTTCATCCGGAGATAATGCTGTCCAGAAACAAGATAGGAAAAATATTTGGATAATGCCCCGACATTTTCAGAGATGGACATCTCATTGTAGTTAAGAACAATGATCAATTTTTCGCGAAGTTGTCCGATCTGGTTGAGGGCCTCCCAAGCTACCCCCCCAGTCAAGCTCCCGTCTCCGACAACGGCAATCACATGATGATTTTCCCTATTCTTCTCCCGGGCTACAGCCATTCCTAAAGCCGCGGAGAGAGCAGTGGAGGCATGGCCAGTGTTGTAGACGTCATACTCACTCTCCTCGCGACAAGGAAATCCACACAGGCCTTTATATTGGCGAAGATTCAAAAACTCATTCTTCCTCCCAGTGATGATCTTGTGGGTATAACACTGATGCCCCACATCCCAGATGATCTTATCGAGAGGAGCATCGAACACAAAATGGAGGGCCAACGTCAGTTCCACAACCCCAAGATTGGGTGAGAGATGACCTCCATTCTTGGAGACAACCTGGAGGATTAAGGCGCGGATTTCCCGAGCTAATCGAGATAGTTCCTTCAGTGACAGGTTTTTTAGGTCCTGTGGACTTTCTATACCATCAAGAATTTTTCCCATCTTTATTCTCACCTTTCATTTTGGGCCAACTCGTTATGAGAGTTGCCTCTTAGGTCGAATAAGTCTCTATTCATGTCATTCAGAACTTATTTTCGTTCCCATCTGAGATTAGAAGGGAAGATCATCATTTTCTCCAGATTTAGGGGGTTCTTCCTCGTTTTCTGACTCGGTCTCTTCGATATCGAAGGACTCTTCCTTGACTTTTCCTTCTTCGTCTTTTAGAAGAATGTCAACTTTTTTCTCAGCCTTCTCGAGTTCTTCTCTCAAGAACTTGGCCAGCTTCACGCCTTTTTCAAACAGGGCTAAAGACTGGTTCAACGGAAGGCCTCCCTTCTCCAATTTCTCGACGATTCCCTCCAATTCCTCAAGGGCTTTTTCAAAACTCTGTTCGCTCATTTCTTCTCCTTTACCACACGCGACTGGATGAGTTTGGCTCTGTCTACGTCTTTGACGATACAGGAAAATTCTCCCTTAAAGAAAGACACTGTTAGCTCTTCTCTCTCCGTAACTTCTTCGATGCGGTGGACAAGGCGCTCCCCCCCGTCGCTCCAACAGAGGGCATATCCTTTTTTTAGTATATTCAAGGGGCTCAGGTTATGCAACTGGACCGAAAGCTTCTCCCACTGACTCAACCCGTGTTGAAGAATTCTTCTCAAGGTGCTTCCCATTTTTTCTTCCATAAGAGAGACCTTGGCCTTGCTCTCTGCGATTCTCTGCTGAGTCTTCCTGAGGACTGTCCAGGCGTCGGTTTCAAGCCCGTCGACCCTCTGATGGAGATTCATCAGATGGAGCTTGAAATTCTGGAAGGCGCGGTGATGGATGAGGCTAAGGACTTTCTGTCTTTCTCCCTGGAGGAAGTATTTTTGATGATGAATCATCCTTTTTTCTAAGTTTTCGATCCGGTCCAAGAAAGACTGCTCTTTCTCGACGACCATCTCCGCCGCCGCAGAGGGCGTTGAGGCCCTGATGTCCGCCACGAAGTCAGCGATGGTAAAATCGACCTCATGACCGACTGCAGAGATGATGGGGATAGGGCACTCGAAAATCGCCCGGGCCACTTTCTCCTCGTTAAAAGCCCAGAGATCTTCGATCGAGCCTCCGCCTCGACCGACGATGATGACATCGATATCAGGTAATCTTCCTAAATATTGGATACCTTCCACGATCTCATCGGCTGCTCCTTCTCCCTGAACTCTGACAGGATAGATCACGATATGAAGTCGAGCAAACCTGCGCTCTAAAATCCTCAGGATATCGACTATAGCCGCTCCTCTAGGAGAGGTGACGATCCCGACTTTTTTGGGTAAAAGGGGAAGATTCTTCTTATATTTAGAATCAAAAAGTCCCTCCTTCATAAGCTTTTCTTTGAGTTGTTCGAAGGCTAACTGGAGGGCACCCTTACCTTTGGGTTCCATCAAATCAACATAGAACTGGTATTGTCCCCAGGGCATATAGACACTTATCCCACCCCGGCAGATGACCTGAAGACCATCCTTCAACTCAAAAAGAACTCGAGCCGCATCGGAACGCCACATCATTGTCTTTAACTGGCTCGTCTCGTCTTTTAATGTGAAGAACAGATTACCGGAGTGAGCGCGGCTGAAGTTGGATATTTCTCCCTCAACCCACAGTTGCGGAAAGGCGTTTTCCAACTCGCGTTTGACCAGCAGAGTGACCTCAGTGACGGTGTAGATTTTTTCGGGCTTAACTAGACTGCTGTCCTTCACTTTCTTCCTCGATGATGATTTCCCTGTTGATGGAAAGGGCTTTACCGCTTTTGACATCGACCTCCACTGAAACGGCCGAGAAAAGAATCCCCTCTTTTCCTGGTTCAAAACGCTGGGGTCGAGCAGTCAGGAAGCGGCTCAGTGCCTGTTCTTTCCGAATCCCGATCACTGAATTATAGCCTCCGATCATCCCCACATCCGTGATAAAAGCTGTCCCGTTAGGGAGAATCCTCTCATCGGCCGTGGGGACATGGGTGTGCGTTCCGATGACTGCTGAGACACGCCCATCGAGATGCCATCCCATTGCCTGCTTCTCTGAAGTCGCCTCGGCATGGAAATCAACGACGATGACCGGAGTCACTGCCTTAAGCTTCTCGACCTCCTCATCGGCAACCCGGAAGGGACAGTCAATGGGCTCCATGAATACTCGGCCCTGTAGATTCAAGATGCCGATCCTCGTCCCTTTCTTATCCTTCAAAATCGTACTCCCCTGCCCAGGATTATGGGGAGGATAATTCGCTGGGCGAAGCAACCGAGGTTCTTTCTCTAGAAACAGGATAGCTTCTCTTCTATCCCAGACGTGATTTCCTGAAGTGAGGATGTCGACCTGGCTGAGAAGTTCTTGACCAACTTTTTCTGTGATCCCGATGCCTCCAGCCGCGTTTTCCCCGTTGGCAATGATGAGGGAAGGCGAATGTTTGGTGACAAGAGAGGGGAGATACCTGCTCAAGGCTCTCCGCCCTGGCCGTCCTATGATGTCACCCAAGAAAAGGACCCTAATCTTACCTGGCATATTCTACAGCTCTCATTTCGCGAATCACGGTAACCTTTATCTGTCCAGGGTAGTCCAGTTCGTCTTTAATTCTTTTAGCGATATCTTTGGCGACAAGCGTTGCCTTCTCATCGGTTATCTTCTGGCTTTCGACGATGATTCGGATTTCTCTTCCTGCCTGCAGGGCGTAGGCTTTTGATACCCCCTCGAAGGAATTGGCGATTTCCTCGAGCTTCTCCAACCTCTTGACGTATTTCTCTAAGAGCTCGCGGCGCGCTCCTGGCCGTTCGGCTGAAAGG
>CAYFXE010000009.1:30926-32946 GCA_964347035.1 uncultured Eubacteriales bacterium
CCTCCACTGAAGGAAATTCGACGTCACGATGGTGGGAGGCAATAGCTTTCACGACGGCCTCGGTCTCTCCGTATTTCTTGGCCAGCTCCACACTCAGCTCGGTGTGAGTGCCCTCGACTTCCTTATCCACAGCTTTCCCTATATCATGAAGAAGACCGGCTCGCAGCGCCACATTCACATCTGCATTTATCTCCCTAGCCATTAAAGCAGCCAGGTAGGAAACCTCCTTGGCATGTTGAAGCACATTCTGTCCGTAGCTCGTCCGGTACTTCAACTTTCCGAGGAGTTTGATGAGCTCAGGATGAAGCTCTTGAAGCCTTAATTCAAGAACCACAGCCTCTCCCTCCTCCTTAATCTTCTCCTCTAACTCTTCCTTAACCGTATCCACGACCTCCTCGATACGAGCTGGATGGATCCGCCCATCAACGACAAGCTTCTCGATGGCCAGTCGAGCCATCTCGCGGCGGATCGGGTCGAAGCTGGAGAGAATCACCGCTTCTGGAGTATCGTCGACGATAATATCCACCCCTGTTGCCATCTCCAGAGCTCGGATATTGCGTCCTTCCCGTCCTATAATACGGCCTTTCATATCATCGGAAGGGAGGTCGACGACAGATACTGTAGTCTCGACCACATGCTCGGCAGCAGATCTCTGGATAGCTTGACTGATGATATCTCGGGCGAGAACCTGACTCTTCTCTTTTGTCTCTTCCTCGAACCGGCGGATCGCTTGAACGGCCTCAATCCTAGCCTCTTCTTCCATTTTAGCCATCAGGATGTTTTTCGCGTCTTCCTTGGTGAGGCCGGAAATTCTTTCCAACTCATCTTTAGCTTTCAGGATCAATTCGTCATATTCCCGTTCTTTCTCTCCGATCTCTCTTTCTCTTGTAAAGAACCTGCGCTCTTTGTTGGAAAGATCCTTCTCTTTCCTTTCCAAGTTTTGATATTTACGCTCCAAATTCTCTTCTTTATGGACCAGCCTTCTTTCCATATCATTGATTTTTCTCCGTCTATCCCGTGTCTGTCTCTCAAAATCAGATTTGAGGTTGAGATACTTTTCCTTGGCCTCTAGAGAAGCTTCGCGCCTTAGTTTCTCAGCCTCTTGGTTGGCCTTTTCCAGAATCTCCTTGGCTTCCTTTTGAGCCCTGAAAACGGATCGGGCTCCATGGATCTTTTTTAGGACAATGAACGTCACAGTACCGATCACGAGAACGGCTGCTGTGACGACGATCAAGATAGTTGTTGACACTTTGACCACCTCCTTGTTGGGTGCGTCAAAGGAGAGGAAAGGTTGGAGGGCTTTAAAAAATCTTCACTTTCGTAAGTTCATACAAGGACACTCTGTCCTGATCTCAAAAGGTGCTTTTTTAGGTAAGCCTTGATAATTCCTCAGCTCATTTATGCTCTTCTTCAGCTCAACTGGCTTTCTCAATTTTATTGTATCTATTCTCATTTTTCGAAAAATGGACCTCCAAACTTTCTATTTCACTCTCCATATGCCCGATGACTTCGCTGAGTTGATCCAGTTTCTTCTGACACAAAAAATATTCATCGGCGATGTTTAAGGCGGCAAGGACCGCAATCTTCAAGACATCGACTGACTTCGACTTCACGGCCACTTCACGCATCTTCTGATCAACGTACGAAGTCAAATGGCTTATATATTTTTCATCCTCTTCTCCTTTGACTCTTATCCTATATTTTTGTCCATAAATTTCGATTTCGACGATTTTGTCTATCATAATCCCAGCTGATCGATTTGATCGATTATTGTCTCGACCCTTTCTTTTATGATCTTTCTCTCTTCTTCGTATCTCTTTACGTTTTCGTCGAGCTTCGAGGCCTGCTTGGCCTGCTCCTCGAATCTCTTTTTATCTGATTTCACCTCGCTGATCTGTTGTCTCAGTCTCTTATTCTCGTTAATGAGTTTATTTATGTATTCAACAACCTGTGTAATCTTTCCTTCGAGAATTTTAATTCTTTCCAATTCACTTGTCAATTTTGCCTCATTCTCTCAATT
>CAYFXE010000009.1:33039-42932 GCA_964347035.1 uncultured Eubacteriales bacterium
CAAAGTCTTGATAATCCTCCCCTGGAGTGTATCCACCTCTTCAGCCTGTAATGTCCGCTCCGGGTGGCGAAAGATAAAACGGACAGACAAGCTAACCTTCCCCCTGGGGACCGATGGTCCGGAAAACAGGTCGTGGAGGTCGAATGTCTCTAAATGGGGAAGGGAGAGGTTCTCGATGGTCGCCTTCATAGCTTGGAAAGACGTATGCCGCTCGGCGATGAAAGAGACATCCCGGATGACACTCGGGAATTTCGCCACTGGAATAAACATGAAGTCCTGCGGCTGTTTCTCCAGCAAAGTAGCCAGGTCCAACTCTGCGGCCCAAACCTCATCCGTCAGGGAAAAGAATTCGAGTATCTCCCTCTTAATCAAACCCAAGTGCCCGATCGTCTCTCCTTTGTAATTCAGGCTTAAGGCATATCCATCCTCGAAAAAGGGGTGGTGGTTCTTTTGGAAGGAAAACGGTTCATACCTGAGATGCGACAGCAGAAATTCGCAGGTTCCTTTGAGGTGAAAAAAATCCGTGATCGCATCCTGCTCCTGCCATTGAAGAAACCCGATCTCTCCTGTCGTGACGAGACTCAGAAACAATCGTTCTCGGCATTTCCTCCTCTCCAAAAAATAAATATTCCCGATTTCAAAGGCATGTATCCCTTGTGTGCCCCTATTCTTGTTCCAGAGGACATTGTCCAACAACCCGGGAATCAATGTGGTTCGGAGCAGAGAGGCCTTAGCGGAGATAGGATTCCTGATCTCGATAGGCTTGTGACTTGTTTTAAACTGAGCCTCTCTTCCCGAATCAGAAAAACTAAAATTCACGAACTCATCAAAACCTTGATGGAAGAGCACCTGGCGTATTTTTTCTATACTCTTCTTCTTGGGATCAACAGCGGGCTCCATTTCCCGAAGCGGAGGAATCCGGGCAGGAATTCGATCGTACCCGTAGAACCGAGCGATTTCCTCGATGAGATCAGTCTCTCTTTCGATATCGACCCGAAAAGATGGAATCTTGACCTGATAGATTCCTCTTTTTTCCTCCTTGATTCCGAAACCGAGGGCAGAGAGCGTCTGAAAGATGAAGTCTTTATCAACCGTTATATCCAGTAATTCTGAGATGCGATGATTACGGAGGACAAGAGTTTTTCCTTTCCTCGGCCGCGGGTAGACATCCATGATCCCCCGCGTGGCTTTCCCTCCCATCTGAGTGAGCAATGAGGCGGCCATCAGTGCGGCTTGAGGAGGAAAAGCGATGTCTGCGCCTCTTTCAAAACGATAGGAAGCATCGGTGGAGAGCCCTGTCTTTTTTCGGGTTTTTCGGATGGAGACAGGATCAAAATAAGCACTTTCGATAAAAACATCCTGCGTCGCCTCGGTGACTCCAGACTCCTCCCCCCCTATGACACCAGCTAGAGCCACCGGCCTTTTCACATCAGCAATCACTAGCATTTCAGGCGATAGAGCGACATCTTCACCCTCCAGACTCCTTAGCGTCTCTCCTGGGTTGGCCCGCCTTATGATAATCATTCCTCCGCTAATCTTTTCCATATCAAAGGCATGAATCGGATGAGCTGTGGTGAACAGGACATAATTCGTCACATCGACGACGTTGTTGATCGGATTAAGCCCCATCGCCTCTATCTTCTTCACTAACCAGGGAGGTGAAGCTTCCACCTTGATGCCCTTGACGATGATCCCGCAGTAACGATGGCAGAGTTTGGGGTTCTTGATCTGGATGTCAACAAGGCTGGATGTCTCCTCTTTCCCTTCCTGTAGAGGCCACTCCTGTGTTTTGAGTGTTAAGCCGAGACAAGCCGCTATTTCCCTGGAAACTCCCAAATGTCCTAGTGTGTCAGGACGGTTGGCGTAAGTCTCTATGTCCAGGACCGTGTCTTCCTCAACCTCTTCCCAGTCCTCGACGAGAAGTCCGATCATATTCAGCTTGTCGATCAATCGGTGGAGAGGCAGATCGATCTCGGTATATTCCTTAAGCCAATCTAGACTGATTTTCATTTTCGTGCAAACTGTCTTAAAAACCTGAGATCATTCTCATAAAAATATCTCATATCCGGAATCTGATAAGCAAACATAGCAGTCCGATCTGTACCCAGACCAAAGGCGAAACCAGAATACTTCTCCGGGTCGATGTTGACATTCTTGAACACCTGTGGGTCGACCATGCCTGCCCCCAAGATCTCGATCCATCCTCCACCACCGCACACCCGACATTCTCTGCTCTCTCCTTGACAGACAGTACACTGGATATCGACCTCCGCCGAAGGTTCCGTGAAAGGGAAAAAACTGGGGCGAAAGCGGATCTGGATTTTTTCGTTGAAGAGACGTTTGAGAAAATGCTCCAGGGTGCCCTTCAAATGAGCAAAGGTGATGCCACGATCAACAACGAGCCCTTCCACTTGGTAAAACATCGGCAGGTGCGTGGGGTCAGGGGACTCTTTCCGGAAGACTTTGCCCGGGTTGATGATCCGGATGGGAGGTTTTCGTTTTTCCATAACCCGTATTTGAACCGGGGATGTATGCGTGCGGAGGAGAAGGCCGCCGCTGACGTACAAGGTGTCCCAATCATCCCGAGCAGGATGATGGGGAGGGAAATTGAGCGCCTCAAAATTGTAGTAATCTGTCTCGATTTCCGGCCCTTCCTCGATAGAAAAGCCCATGCCTAAGAAGATATTCTCAATTTCCTGTTGAAAGATCAACACAGGGTGAGGGAAACCCCAATACTTCCTCCTTCCAGGGAGCGTCAAGTCCGCCTTTTCCGGAATCTCCTCAGGCTTTGTGATCTCAACCTTTCTCTTCTTGAGCCTTTCCTGAATATGCTGTTTTAAGGCATTAATATCCCGCCCGATCACAGGTCGATCTTCAAGATTTACTGTCTTCAGTTTATCAAAAAGAAGGGTTAAATGGCCGCGACTACGACTCAAATACCGATTGCGGACCTCTTGGAGAGACTGCTCGTCCTCGGCATGAACCACATCCTCATCGAAACTCTTTCTGTATTTTTTTATTTTGTCCTTGAGACTTTTCATAGCTATTGGACGCTTCGAAATAGAGGGGCTCGCAGGCTCTTCTAGGAAGTTATCTGTTTGACCTTCTCCGCAATCTGGAAAAACGCTTGGGGTTCATTGGCAGCCAAATCAGCTAAAATCTTCCTGTCCAATTCAATGTTCAGACGCTTAAGTCCATGGATAAAGCGGTTGTAAGAAAGCCCATGCTGCTCTGCGGCTGCTTTGATTCTGACGATCCACAATCTCCTGAATTCCCTCTTTCGCACCCGCCTATCTCGGTAGGCATACAGGAGCGCCCTCTCCACTGCCTCCTTGGCTGTACGATAGTTATGACTCCTGGCTCCCCAGTAGCCTTTGGCTTGCTTAAGGATTTTTGTCCTTCTTTGTCTTTTTTTGGTACCACGCTTGACTCTTGGCATTGTCTTCTCCTCTTTTTTGAATCTGAGCTTAAGGTGTTAGGTTTGGTAGGGAAGCATCTTCTTGATTTTTTCCTTATCGGGAGAACTAATTTCGTCTTTCTTCCTCAATGCCCTCTTTCTTTTTGCTGACTTTTTGGTCAGAATATGACTCTTGTACGCCTTATTGTAAACGATCTTTTTCTTCCCTGTGACCTTGAACCTCTTCTTTGCTCCCCTGTGCGTCTTTAGTTTTGGCATCTTTTCCTCCTGATTTACCGGGACTGAGCATGGTCGAGACTGCCCAAGGTTGGACGCGAACATCGCCATCCTGATGACCGAGTTCTTCGACATCCTCGAACACTCTGTCCAAAATCTGTCGGGCCAACTCTGGTTTTGCTTTTTCTCTTCCCCGAAGCATGACCGTGATTTTGACCTTGTTTCCCTCTTTCAGAAACCTGTGTACATGGCGTATTTTAAAGTTATAATCATGGATGCTTATTTTTGGCCTGAATTTAATCTCCTTGACCTGAATCTGCTTCTGGTGTTTTTTGGCCTCTTGAGCTTTCTTATGAAGTTCGTAGAGATACTTTCCGTAATCCATAATTCGGCAAACAGGAGGAACCGCCTGCGGGGCAACTTCGACCAAGTCCAGGCCTTTTTCCTTGGCCAAATTAAGTGCTTCCTCATGAGCGAAGACTCCGAGTTGTTTCTTGTCTTCGTCGACAATCCTGACTTCCTTGGCTTTTATCATTTCGTTTATCCTATGGGGTTTCGTGTATCTTGCTCTTCCAGGATAAAATGTCCGTCTTCTGATGATTGACCTCCTTTAAATGTTAAAGCTAAGAATCTTAGTTTTAACCATTTCCTTTATTTTTTCAAGGAATTCATCCGGATCAATCTGTCCTTGGTCTCCCACGGTGTGAATCCTCAAGGATGCCTTCCCCTGGGAGACTTCTTTATCACCGACGACAAGGATCACCGGAATCTTCTGGGTCTCTGCATCTCTTATCTTGTACCCTACCTTCTCACGCCTGAGATCCACCAAAGACCTGATCCCGTTTTCCTTAAATTTCTTATCGAGGGAAGAGGCATAATCGTTATGTCTGTCAGCGATAGGGAGAACCACTACTTGGACCGGCGCCAGCCAAACAGGAAAATTACCGTTATAATGCTCGATCAGGATGCCGAAGAATCTCTCGAGAGAACCCAAGAGAGCTCTATGGATAAGGAAAGGTCTGTGCAGTTTTCCGTCTTGACCGACATAATGCAGGTCAAATCTCTCGGCTAAGTTAAAATCGAGCTGGATGGTTGTACACTGCCAAGACCTTCGGAGGGCATCCTTTATTTTGATATCGATCTTGGGACCATAAAAAACACCCTGGCCTTCGTCCACCTGAAACGGAAGCCCGACATCCTCCATGGCTCGCCTGAGAGCCTGAGTGGCCCTATCCCAGTCCGCATCTGCTCCACAATACTTTTCCGGGCATGTGGAGAGAAACACATCAAACTCTGTAAATCCAAAGGTATTAAGAATCCTAAGGGCCAGAGAGATAACTTTCTTGATCTCCTCCTCGAGTTGGTCCCGCCGACAGAAAATGTGGGCATCATCCTGGGTGAATCCCCTCACTCTCATCAACCCATGAAGCACCCCGCTTCGCTCATAGCGGTAGACTGTGCCGAGTTCGGCCCAACGCAGAGGTAGTTCACGGTAGCTTCGGGGGCGCGAGTTGTAAACCATGACATGGAACGGACAGTTCATCGGCTTCAATTCATACTCGACCTCGTCAATCTGGAGAGGTGGATACATCGCATCATAGAATTCGGTGTGTCCGCTCCGGCGCCAGACATCCAGCTTGGCAAAATGCGGGGTGTACAGGAAGTCATATTCATCCCTGATGTGCTCCTCATGCCAATAGTCCTCGATGATATGCCTGATCGTGCCTCCCTTGGGATGCCAGAGAATCATCCCAGCTCCCAGATCTTCGTTGAAACTGAAAAGATCGAGTTCAGGCCCGAGCTTACGATGGTCTCTTTTTTTGGCTTCCTCGATTAAGTTCAGGTATTCTTCTAAAGCCTTTCTCTCGAAGAACGCGGTTCCATAAATCCGCTGGAGCTTCGTTCCCTTCTCATCGCCCTTCCAGTAAGCCCCTGAGACAGATAGAAGTTTAAAGTTCTGGATGTGCCTGGTCGATGGCACATGAGGTCCTAGGCAAAAATCGATAAAACTGTCCTGTCTATAACAGGTGACGGTCTCGCCTCCTTTTTCCTCGACTAGTTCCACCTTGAGCTCCTGTCCCGATTCTCGGAAGAGATGGAGAGCCTCTTTTTTGGAAAGCTCCACTCTTTCGATCGGGAGGTCAGCCTTGACGAACTCCCGCATCTTCGCGTCTATAGTTGCGAGATCTTCGACAGTGAACGGCTTCTCCCTTAAGAAATCATAATAAAATCCGTCTTCGACAGCGGGGCCGACTCCGGTCATCGTACCTGGAAAAAGTTCCATGACTGCGTGGGCCATGAGATGGGACGCACTGTGTCTGAGAGTATCCAAGGCTTCTGCGGAATCCTTGTAAATCCACTGAATCTCCAAATCTTCATCTACCTGAGTCTCCAACCCGACGATCTGACCATTCACCTTGGCTAACAAAGGCTCCTGGGCCAGCTTAAGGTGGGAAGCGAAGTCCGAAAGGGAGGTTCCCTTCTCGACGGAATAGGTAGACCCCTCGGCTCTGACTTTAGCTAGCTCGGCCATGAAAATGTATATGTATTCAAAAGGGTCGGCAAATCCAGTGTTGCTCTATTTCTGCCTCTTGAATACGAACTCCTTTTAAGAATGGTAGGCGCGGAGGGTATCGAACCCTCGACCTCTTCCGCGTCAAGGAAGCACTCTACCACTGAGCTACGCGCCTACTATACAAGGATATATATAAATCATTTCCTCTTTAACTGTCAACCGCACCTTGGGTCAGTGACTCATTAACACCGTCACTCAGTCACTCAGGAAGAGATAAAAAGAAATCTTTATCTCGCTGCATCACGGAGTAACTGAGTTGCTAAATTTTCTTGTCTTGCTGAGTTAAGGTGTCACTGGTTGGCCTCTTGAATAATAGACAAAAAAGAATTATAAAACATATGAAGGTCTGACCCTGATGATCGGTATTATGGCAGACTCCCACGATAATGTTCCCTTTATCCAAAAAGCCGTCCGTCTCTTCCAGGTTGCCGAGTGTCAGTTGGTGATCCATGCCGGAGATTTGGTTGCTCCTTTTTCTGCGAGGCCGTTGGAGGATCTCACCTGTCCGGTGAATGCTGTCTTCGGCAACTGCGATGGAGAGAAGAGGGGTTTAAAAAAGGCCTTTGGATCACTAGGAGAAATCAAACAAGCCCCGTTTATCTTCACCTTCGTTGACCTCAAATTCCTGATCAGTCATCTCCATACACCCGTAGAATCTTATGCTTTGTCCGGGAAATATGACGTCATCGTCTTCGGGCATACGCATCAACCAGAAATCGGCCGGGAAAACGAGGCCCTTCTTATAAATCCGGGCGAAACAGGGGGATGGTTAACGGGGAAAAGCACGGTCGTGCTCCTCGATCCCAAGACGATGGATGTAGAGGTCATCCCCCTCTGAACTTGGAAACAGGAGGATGTGATGTCTCCTAGAGGAATCGATAAACGACAGAAGCCAGCCTGGCAGAAACTCCGGAAGCCTATTCCTCCTCCCCCGAAACCTGCTCTCCTCAAAAAAAGGCCCAAGAAGAAAAAAAAAGCAACTCATTCGGGGTCACTCATTCGGGGTCAGACTTCATCGTGAAGGATAGACAAAGAAAATGATTTTGACCGTGGCTATACATGATAGCGAAGCCTGACCCAATAGGTTGAGAGGAACTCCTGATTTTGCTATACTTTAGTTTTCTTTTTTGATCCTTTCGTTAAGGATAACTTTAATGATTCAGGACTAACAACAAAATGTCTGTAATGAAAAACGTGATTATCATGGGTGCAGCCGGGAGAGATTTCCACAATTTCAATGTCTTCTTCAGAAATAATGAAAATTTCCGTGTCGTCGCCTTCACGGCGACTCAAATTCCTGATATCGAGGATAGGAAATACCCTTCAGCCCTTTCAGGAAAACTCTACCCAGAGGGCATTCCTATCTTTCCCGAAGAGCGGTTGCCTTCCCTCATCAGAGAGTACGGAGTCGATGAGGTTTATTTTTCTTACAGCGACGTCTCTCACGAATATGTCATGCATAAAGCCTCCGAGGTTATGGCCGCTGGAGCAAGCTATGCCCTTCTGGGTCCTCGAGAGACGATGATTCAGAGTCGACTTCCCGTGATTTCTGTGTGTGCCGTAAGAACAGGGAGTGGGAAAAGCCAAACGAGTCGGAAAATCGCGCTGATTCTCAAAGAAAAGGGAAGACGGGTGGTCGTCATCCGCCATCCCATGCCCTACGGAGATTTGGCCAAGCAGAAAGTCCAACGTTTTTCCAGCTACGAAGATATGATTGAGCAAGAGTGCACTATTGAAGAAATGGAAGAATACGAGCCTCATATTAAGAATGGCATAGTCGTCTTCTCCGGAGTGGATTATGAAGCCATCCTTCGACAGGCTGAGGAGGAGGCCGACATCATCCTCTGGGACGGAGGGAACAACGATTTCTCTTTCTACAAGGCCGACTTGGAGATCGTTGTCGCCGATCCCCACCGTCCCGGCCATGAACTGCTTTACCATCCAGGAGAGACCAATTTCCGGAGAGCTGATGTCATTATCATCAACAAGATCGACAGCGCCGAAAAAGAAAAAGTCAAGCACGTGTTGAACAACATCAAAACCTATAATCCAGAGGCAACTGTGATTCGAGCCAATTCCTCAATCTTCGCCGAAGATGGGAAAGAGATTGCAGGGAAGAAGGTTCTCGTCATCGAGGATGGACCGACCCTGACCCACGGGGAAATGCCCTATGGAGCTGGGGTTATTGCTGCCACCAAATACGGGGCGGCCCGAATCATCGACCCTAGACCGTATGCGGTCGGGAGTATCCGGAAAGCATTCCAAAAATTCACTCACCTCGACAGAGTGCTTCCGGCTATGGGCTACGGAAAAGAACAGATCGATGAGCTGACTCAGACCATCGAAAAGGTCAACTGCGAGCTCGTGGTCGGGGCAACACCCATCGATCTTTCTCGGTTGATCCAGACCAACAAAAGAATCATCCGCGTGACTTACGAGTTAGAAGAGATTGGTTCTCCTGATCTTCAACAGATCCTCAAGGAATTTTGATGAAAAGAAAAACAGCTCTGATAGCCTTTGGCGGAAACGCCATCCTCCCAAATAACCAGAGAGGGCTACAATCCGAACAGATGAAAAACGCCCAGAAGGCCGCCCGTTTGATGATCCACGTGGTGAAAAAGGGGTTTGATCTGATCATCGTCCACGGCAACGGTCCCCAGGTGGGGAATCTCCTTATTCAGATGGAAGAAGCGGTGACCAAGATTCCTCCGTTCTCTCTGGAAGTCTGTGACGCCATGACTGAGGGGAGCATGGGTTTTATGCTCGAGAAGGCCCTCATCAACGAACTGCGCCGGAACTCTCTGGATAAGGAAGTCGCTACCCTGGTTACTCAAGTAGTCGTCGACAGAGAGGACAATGCTTTCGAGAATCCCACTAAACCCATCGGGCCTTTCTACACAAAATACAGAGCCCAGATGCTCGCCCGCCAGAAGAAATGGACGATGATCGAGGATGCGGGGCGCGGCTATCGAAAAGTGGTATCCTCGCCCAAGCCTATAGACATTGTTCCTAAAAGGATCATCCGCGATTTAGTCCGTTCAGGAAAAATCGTTATCACGGCCGGCGGAGGAGGCATCCCAGTCATTATCAACGGAAACGGCGTTTTCCAGGGTGTCGAAGCTGTTATCGATAAAGACTATGCCGCCGGCCTGATTGCCAGCGAGGTCAAAGTCGATCTTTTCATTATCCTGACCAACGTGGAGCGGGTTTACTTGAATTATGGACAGCCCGATCAAGAGCCCCTCCCCGTGATGAGTGTCGATCAAGCCCGCGCCTATCTCGAAGAAGGGCAATTCCCAGAAGGATCGATGGGGCCGAAGATAAGGGCAGCGATCGATTTCATCCAGAATGGCGGTAAAGAAGTCCTGATCACCTCAGCAAATACCCTGAAGGCCGCCTTAATCAACCGTTCAGGGACAACAATCAAAGCGATGATCTAGGAGGTCGGAATGCTCGAGGATTTTCTTTCCATCCACGATCTGAGCCTGTATGAATTCTACCAGATCTTGGACATGACTCAAGACATCAAGGAACATCCTCAACGCTTCCGGAATCAACTGAAAGATAAAATCTTGGCGATGGTCTTCGAGAAACCGTCTCTCCGAACTCGGGTGACGTTTGAAGTGGGGATGCTAGAGCTTGGAGGCGAAGCCGTCTATCTGAGTCCTTCCGATATTCGACTGG
>CAYFXE010000009.1:42942-45768 GCA_964347035.1 uncultured Eubacteriales bacterium
CTATGACGTGGGCAAAAACCTGGAGCGATGGGTGGATGGTATCATGATCAGAACCTTTGGCCATCAGATTGCCCTCGATCTCGCTCAAGCGTGTCACATTCCTGTCATCAATGCCTTGACCGACCTTCTTCATCCCTGCCAGGCGATGGCCGACTTCTTCACTCTAAGAGAAAAAAAGGGGAATCTGACAAACCTTAAGCTGGCCTATATCGGAGATGGAAACAACGTCTGTCACAGTCTCCTGATGGCCTCGGCCAAGGCCGGGAGCGAAATGATCGTCGCCACACCAGAGGGATTCGAGCCTAAACCTGAGATACTCAAACAAGCCGAGGAAGACGCCCAAGAAACGGGAGCTCGTTTCTGGTTGACAAACAACCCTCATGATGCCGCAGAGGGAGCGGATGTGATCTACACCGATACCTGGACTTCGATGGGCCAGGAGGAAGAAAAGAAAAGCAGGGCTACGCTTTTCGCTCATTTCCAAATCAACGGGAAATTGATGGCCAGAGCCAAAGAAGATGCGGTTTTTATGCATTGTCTCCCCGCTCACCGAGGGGAAGAAGTGACGGACGAAGTCATGGATTCTTCCCAATCCATCGTCTTCGACCAAGCCGAAAATAGACTTCACGTTCAAAAAATCATTATGATATTATTAATGGGGACGAAAAAAAGACGATGAATCAAGATTACGAAGGCACCACCATAGAAGATAAAGACCTGGAATTCATAGAAGCGGAATTCTCTAAATCTGGTCACCCAATCACTCTTCAAGAACTCACCAGAAAACTGGCCTACAAGAAATCATCCTCTCAACTCGCGCAAGAAGTCAAAATATATGATCCATATTGTCAGTATGATATCGGCGATCTCATCTACAAGGAATACGATGAACCCCTGATGGTGAGCAGCAAGGGTGTGGAGCCCTTCAAAGGAGGAATCGTCCTCACCGTCATCAATAAAATCGCCTATGATAATTTTAACTGTGAAATGCTCGAGGTCGACTACGCCGGAGGAGGCGTCTTCAGGAAGCATATCGAATATATGAAGAAAACTAACACACAAGTCCTCCTGCCGGGCAATCTCGAAGGAAAAGCTCTCGCCCCCAAGGTCCTTAAGAAGGAAGAAGATCCTAGGCTTGAAGAGCTTCCGATGACAGATAAAGACTTGAAAAAGCTGGAAAAGAATCTTAAATCTGCCCTCCTCAAATCTTCCAAATTCTTCAGCTGGAATGAATTCTGGCAACTCAAAGAAAAACAAATCCAGATCGGAGAGGATAAGATAAAGGAAATTGAACATTACCTTTCAGAGACAAAACTCTCAGCTGAGACTCCTGAACTAGTCTCCCGCATCTATAACCTGAGCCTAGAGGAGGAGTCTTTACCTCTCTATTGTCTTAGCTTGAACTATTCGCTAGATAAAAAATGGAAGAAATCCTTTGTCTATGTCTCTCCCCATAATTGGGGAAAATGGAACTTGAAGGACACGCTGAACTCTTTTCTTGCGGATTTACCCCTATCAGCTTCCAAAGCCAAACTCCCCTCCTTCGATCAGGAAAAGGAACCGATGACAAAATCTTCCCAGGAATTTCCCCTCAAGCTCTATCTGAGCTGGAGAGAAATTCTATCAGGAGGGCTGAAGGTTCCTAGGAGCATCAACAAACACTTATCCCAGGCAAGAGAGTACATTTTTACCGATGCCGAAGCCGAAAAAGACTACATGGTCTACTATTACCCCTCCTCACATTTCTTTTGCGGGCTCAAGGAATTTTATGAGACTCACAACGTCCCTCAAGGAGCCAGCTTGACCCTGGAGAGGAAAGGCCTGACTCATTTTCACTTTTGGATCAAGAAGTCCAAGAAAAAGCTCTCTGTATCCAAAATTACCTATGATTCAAAGAAGGATAAATTCGAGTCATCAGGTGAAGAGGTGTTTACCTTTGCCCTCCCAAACAAGATTATTCATCTCCAAAGAGAAACCCTCCAGAAGCTCTTTGGCCTCTATAATCAAAGACGAAATCTTAACCTGAGAGAGCTTCTTTTTCTTGTCCATAAAACCTTTGGTATGGATGGAGATAAATACTCGCTCCACTATCTTCGGGCCTATCATCTCGTGGATGTCTTGAAGCGAACATCAGAGGATGACGTCGAGAGGACTCTTCTCAACACGGCCGAATTTAGCAGGTCAGAAAAAAAGAAAGGAATTTTTCTCTACCAAGAGAAAATTGAGATAGAAAAAGAAAAGGAGATGGAGATTCCTCCAGAGATACCTGCTGAGCTCATTCCCGAAGAAATCGTCGAAAAAGCTCCTCCTGAAGCCCCTCCCGCAGAAATCACACCTCTGCAACTGGAAGGAGAGAGAGAAGAAGCCCTTAGGACGGAAGCACCCCTAGAAGCTCCGCGAGCAGAGATTAGGGAACCAATGGAAGAGGAGAGGCCAGTTCCTCCAAAAAGAGAAAAAGAAATCAGGAAAAAGAAACCTAAAGCAAGACCTGAGGCAGAGAGAGCTGACCGACGCAGGAAAAGAGAACGTCGACTCATCGAAGAGAAAATAGAGCTGGAAGAATCTGAACAAGAAGCCTTGATTGCTGTGAAAGCCGAAGAGAAAAAAGAGGTCGAAGAAGTGAGACTAGAGGCTCGCCCTAAGGAAAAGAAAAAAGAGTATAAGGCCTATGTCTCAGAGGAACCTGTCTTCGGGGTCTTTGCCGAAAAGCTGAAAACAGCCCTGGATAAGAAGGACAAGAAAAAGAACACCTGGAAAGAGGGAGATAAGGTCAAGAAATGCATGGACTGTCACAATGAGCCCACGATCAAAGGCGAAAAGAAGCTG
>CAYFXE010000009.1:45778-61181 GCA_964347035.1 uncultured Eubacteriales bacterium
GAAAAATAAAGACAAAAAGAAAAAATAGGTCTGCTATAAGATCTCTCGTCTAGGCCCCTTTCTTCGGGTCACTCCCATCTGATCCAGTAATTCCAACAGCGGGATGGCGTATTTACGGCTCAAGCCTGTCATATTTTTAAAATCTAAGACTGTAAGTTCTCTCTTTCCTGAATTTTGAACCTGAAAAACGATCTCATCCAACCATCGAGAGTGAATTAGAAACCCGTCCTTCCCCTGAATAACTTTTTTTCTTTCGATCAGTAGTTCGAGCAAGCGGTTTAACCTCACCGGAGATAGCCGAAACGTTCGGCGCAAATCTTCGATGGAGACGGAGTGGAATTCTCCTTTGTAGCACATCTCTTCCAGTTGATGCAAAACTCTTTCCTCCTGAGGAGAAAGAGTCCACTCAAAATCGATAAGGGAGATGGCGTTCTCGAGCAGCCTAATCTTTTGCTCTTTGGCCAGACGTTTATAAACCAAAGCCAGAATTCTCTGATCGGCATCGAATCGCTTCTGAATTCTATCCAGCGAAGCTCCCAGTTCTCCCGGATGCTTCTCGTGATAAGAGGAGAGATAGGCAAGAATCTTTTGACAGAGATAATCAAAGCTCTGCTTCGAGACAAGGAAAAGAGGAGTAAAAGAAAGGATACGCAGCTTCCCGCTGGCTTCCAATCCTTTGCTGAGAGAAAGCAGTTTGGCTCGGCTCAGTCCAGAAAACTCTCTCGCTTCTTTCTCCCTGAGGCCCTTCGTCCCCTTTTTCAGAACGAGAGCGCCCAGCATGTCTCTCTCATCTCCGAGAAGTCTGGACAGGAATTCTGTTTTCTTCTTGACCTTTTTTCCTCTCGCTTTCTCCGAGTGCGGGTTTAAAACCCTTCCCTCACCGAGAAAATTCTTTCTCCTGGGTTCTCGAACTCTGAATCCGTCTCCCCATCGCACCCTGATAGGCTTTCCCGTCAATATTCTGACAAAAAACTTTTCCTGCTGAGGCACTCGGGATTGCTCATAATAAGAAATCGAAGCCGAAGTCTTCGCCTCCTCGAAGATGACCATCGCGTCGATCGATCTTTTCACTCCCTTGGGGAAAAAATCGACAACGGCATCGAATTCCGAAGTATTCATCATTGTCTTCCAGAAGGTAAACTCAGTGTGGTTCTCCTCAGGATGGGATCGACCGATGCTAGAATCCCGGTTATCCTGTCTCCCAATCCAATCCTTCTGCCCGAGTTTCTTCCCACCAGCTCTCGTTTGGCTCTGTGAACAGAAAGATCGCCGCTGAGATCAGAGAAAAAGACCATCCCCTCGACAAAATAACCTTCGAGCTCAACCACCAGCCCACCCTTGGATATATCAACGACAATTCCCTGAATCTCCTCTCCCAGCTTCTCTTTGAGGAGTCTGAATATCCTCCATTCCAGAAGTTCCCGCTCTGCCCCTTCGGCTTGGCGTTCTTTCTCAGAACATTGAAGGGCCAGCGAAGTAAGCGAGTCCGATTCAAGCCTGTCCCCTTTGAGGACAGATTTTAAGATGCGATGAACCACAAGGTCTGGGTAGCGTCGTATCGGAGAGGTGAAATGGGTGTACACTCGTTTGGCGAGTCCGTAATGGCCTTTATTCTCTTCAGAGTACATGGCCAGCTTGAGGCTTTTGAGCACACGGAGGTTTAAAAACTTCGCGCCAGGAAGACTCTCGGCTTGGTCCAACACCATCTGTAAATCTGCTGACTTAATCCTCTCCACAGGGGGAAGAGAAAAGCCAAAATGTTCCAGTATATCCCGCAGTTTCTCCAAATCCTCCCTGCCAGGTTGGGGATGGACTCTGAAGAGGAAAGGAATGTTTTTTTGCCACAGATAGGCAGCCACCGCCTCGTTGGCCGCCAGCATGAATTCTTCGATCACTCGGTGAGCCTCGTTGCGCTCGAACGGCACGATAGAGACAAGGTTGCCTTCCTTGTAGACAAGCTCTGGTTCGGTCAAATCAAAGTCCAGACTCCCATCGCGTCTTCTCCTCGAGTTCAGGATACGAGCCAGTTCTCTCATTAACAGCAGATCAGGGATAAGGTGACGCAATTCTTCTTTCTCTATATCGGCTCCCTCAAAGATCCTGTAGACAATATCATAGGTTAATCGGGATTCGGTTCGGATCAGAGAAGGAAGAAATTCGCTCCTGAGGATATTGCCTTCCCTGTCAATCTCGAGGACGACAGAAAACGTCAACTTTTCCTGTTTCGGTCTTAGGCTACAGATGTCTGCCGAAAGCCGCTCAGGAAGCATAGGAAGGGTGCGAACAGGAAAGTAGACGCTGGTGCCACGCCTGAAGGCTTCTTCATCGAGGGCAGAGCGAGGCTTCACATAATGGGAAACATCAGCGATATGTACACCAAGAAGATAATGTCCATTAGATCGCTTGGCCACACTCACGGCATCGTCAAAGTCCTGGGCGGCCTCTCCATCGATGGTCACCGACCTCCAGGCTCTGTAATCGATACGACCCTTTTTTTCCTCAGGTACAATCTCTGAGGGGATGTCATTGGCCTCATCTAGGGAGTCTTTTGGAAAGGTGGCTCTTAAATCAAACCGACGGATGACGGCTTCGGTATCCACACCAGGTTCATCCGGCCAACCTAAAATATCAGTCAGGCGCATGGTATCTCTCTCGGCCTCGACGATCATCCCTGGTTGGACGGCAATGGTGTTGGAGACGAGGAGCGGAACTTCGTCTGAATACGGGGCTTCCAGCGGAAGAAAAAAAGGCCTTCCCAGATGTTCTTTGTAGAGACCGACCATCCCTTTCCTCCCCTTTTCCAGGATGCGGATCACTCGTCCTTCTGGTTTTCCTTTCTTTCCCCCTTTCCTACCAAGAACCTCCACTACATCCCCATCGAGCGCACCAGCCGTGTACTTTGTGGGGATGAAGACATCCTCTCCCCTTCCATCACTGGGCCTGACGAACCCGAATCCCCTCGAAGAAGCCATGTATCTTCCTCTCATCACATTCGTCCGAACCGGAACAAAATACCTCCGTTTTATCCTGATCACAATTCCCTGTTTCTCCAGGACCTCGAGGTGCTTCTTCAGTCGATGCCTCTCTTGAGGCGAACAATGCAGTGCTCGGGCTAACCCCTGGAAACTCGCCCCTTGCCTCTTCGCCCTCAACACGGAAAGAATCTGATCAACCATGCCTTTTCTCAATAATAAAACAAAGAAATGTAGGGGATTTCGTGTTTTTCCCTGAAGTGTTTCACTAATTTTGTTCTCCAGATGGAAAAAAACTCCTCGTCACTGGCGGATCCGTATTCTTTACTGACCTGCCGTTTCATCCGTTCGGCCTCTTCTGGTGTAGAATTCTCCACGAGTAAACGCTCAACCTCCGCCTCCAACCTCTCGAGATCCTCCTCCTCAGGGCTTTGAGTGGAGAGCATCACCAAGGCCCTAGAATATACATCCCTCAAGAAATGGATCCGAGAGGGGATGGCCTCAAGGAATCTCTCCACGTCAGTCTTGGCTTTTTTCCTTTTTTCTTCTTTCTCCAGAATAAGAGACTTCCTTCCGATTTTTCTTTCCTTGTACTGCTCAAAAGCCTTCTGGACTTGATGTTGGCAGTAGGCCAGGGAGAAAACCTTGCCTTTTTCCCTTGACTTTGGAGGGGTGTCTTCAAAGGCTTTCTTCATCCCTTCCAGAATCGTGCGAAGAGGAATCTTCATCCTTTCCCAGCGAGCGATGAGATCTAGATCTTTGGAGGAAAGGAAAAAGGGGGCTCCCCGATACCAGAAGAAATGTCTCGCAATCGTCTGAAAATACTGACTTCGTTTTTTGTTCCTCGCTAGACCCATAACCTTTCCTTATCCACTGGAAACTCTATGTGAAGCTCGGAAGCCGCTATCGAGAATTACGTTTTTTTGTCGGCGACTCCTCGTTCCTCTCGTATATGATCCTCAATCCCTCGAGGACAAGTTGGGGTTCATAGTAGTCAATATGACTGATTTGGCGATGGATCAGAGCAGCCGAACCGCCGGTCGATACGACCTTCGTCTCCTCTCCCAACTCCTTCTTCATTTCCTTGATGATCCCGGAAATGAGCCCGATGTAACCGTAATAAAGTCCTGACTGCATGCTGGCTTCAGTCGTTCGTCCTATAGCTTTACGGGGTTTTCTTATTTCTATCCGAGGCAATTTTGCTGTTCTGCGATACAGGGCTTCGGCGGCAATCTGCATACCCGGAGCTATCGCACCCCCCAGATACTCTCCATTAGAGGAGACAGCGTCAAAGGTAGTAGCCGTCCCAAAATCGACCACGATTAATGGCCCTCCATACTTGGAGTAGGCAGCCACAGCAGAGACGACTCGATCAGCCCCAACCTCGAGGGGATTTTCATACAAAATCGGCATGCCTGTCTTGAGGCCAGGGCCGACAACAAGGGCCTTGACCTGGAAGAGATTCTGAGTTAATTCTTGGAACACTGGCGTCAAAGGGGGCACCACACTGGAGAGGATAGCTGATTTTAGGCTCGACGCCTCTAATCCAGATATCGCCAGGAGGTTCAAGAGTGTAATTCCGTAGTCATCGCTCGTCTTTTCTCTCTCAGAGTGAATTTTCCAGTCCTGAACCAGCCTCCGCCCTTCGAAGACTCCGATGGCGATACTGGTGTTCCCTATATCGATGGCTAAGAGCATTTCTCCCCTCCTTTATCGATGGAACGTGTCTAAAAAGAGACGAAAAGAGCCACGCCTACAGGAGAGAAAGAACATGTTCGAGGCTTTCCTCTAACTTGCTCTTCTTTTCCTGAAGGCTCTGTAGTCTTTCTTTAGCTTCTTGGATGACTTCTTCAGGAGCTCTGTCGAGAAAATGGGTGTTCTGAAGTCTCTCCTGTATTTTATGGATGTCCTTGCTGATCCTGGATAGCTCCTTTTCGACTCTCTCCTTTTCCTTCTTCAAATCGATGAGTCCTTCCTCGAGCGGAATCGCAATCTCCCAAGACCCAGCCATGCCCTTCAAGATTTTCTTTTCTGAAGGGAGCTTATCCCGAACAGAAATCTGACGAATGTTGGATAGAACCTGGATGTAAACCTGATAGGAACGGATCAATGCCTTCTCTTTTTCCTGCTTTACTTTCAACCAAAGATCAATTTTCTTCTTGGGGGAAATCCGATTCTCCGCCCTGATGGTGCGAACCCCAACGATGGCTTTTTGGAGGAAAGTCATGGCAGACTCAGCCTCTTGGTCTCTGAGATGATCCTGGGCCTCAGGAAAGGGGGCTACGATCAGAGCTTTTTCCTCAGAGGGAAGGTGCTGCCAGATCTCTTCGGTGATGAAGGGCATGAACGGATGAAGCAGCCGCAGGATCTGGTCTAAGGTTTCCACGAGAACGGCTTGGCTGGTTTTGTTTCCCTCTCTGAGAGCAGGTTTCACCAACTCGATGTACCAATCGCAGAATTCATGCCAGATGAAATGGTAGATTTTATCAGCGGCCTCGTAAAACTTGTAATGTTCCAGCGCCTCGTTCAGCTCATCTGTTATCTTAGTTAACCTACTCCGGATCCATCTGTCGGCAAGAGTCAACTCTGCCTCTTTGATTTTCTGATGGTCCTCATCCATGTTCATCAGAACAAACCGGGAGGCATTCCATATTTTGTTGGCAAAGGCACGGTAACCGGCCATCCTCTCTTCAGAAAGGGAAATATCCATCCCGGGAATGGCCAGGGCTGCCAGGGTGAACCGCAAAGCATCTGTCCCGTATTTGTCGATCATTTCCAGAGGATCGATGATGTTTCCCTCGGATTTGCTCATCTTGCGACGCTTAAAATCTCTCACCAGACCGTTGATGAACACGTGCCGGAAGGGGATATCACCCCCAAATTTTAGCCCCATCATGATCATCCGTGCCACCCAGAAAAAGATGATATCGAATCCTGTCGACATCAGGTCTGTCGGGTAGAATGTCTTCAAGTCCATCGTCTTCTCCGGCCAACCCATGGTGGCAAAAGGCCAAAGAGCAGAGCTAAACCAGGTATCAAGAACATCTTCGTCCTGAACAAGACGAGTGTCCCCGCATTTTTCGCACGTCTTGGGTTCTTCCATGGCCACCATCACCTGTTCACAATCCTGACAATACCAAGCTGGAATCCTGTGCCCCCACCAGAGCTGCCGGGAAATACACCAATCATGGATGTTATACATCCACTCGAAATAGGTCTTGGCCCAGTGGGAGGGGATGAACTGGATCTGGCCTTCCTCAACGACGCGGATGGCCTCTTTGGCCAGAGGGGCAATCCTGACAAACCACTGCCATGACAGATTCGGTTCGATAATCGTCTGACAGCGGTAACAGTGTCCCACGGAATGTTCATAGTCTTCAGTTTTTTGGAGAAGGCCTTCTTCCTCGAGCCTGGTAATAACCTTTTCTCGGCACTCGGATCTGTCTAGTCCCTTGAATTCTTCTCCTGCGGCCTCGGTCATCCTCCCTGAGCCGTCGATCACGATGATCTGTTCAAGGGCATGCTTTTTCCCGAGCTCAAAATCGACAGGATCATGGGCTGGAGTGACTTTGACCGCCCCGGTGCCGAATTCTCTCTCCACCCGTTTGTCGGTGATGACGGGAATGATGCGGCCGACAAGAGGAAGGTGGATTTTTTTTCCTTGAACTTTCTCATACCGTTCATCATCCGGGTGGACGGCCACCGCTGTATCCCCGAGCATGGTTTCTGGCCGGGTCGTGGCGACCACGATAAAATCTTCACTGTCTAGGAGGGGATACTTGAGATAGTAAAGTTTAGCCTTCCGTTCTTTGTGTTCTATCTCAATGTCTGAGAGCACTGTCCCGCAATGAGGGCAACGGTTGACGAGGTAATAATCCCTGTAGATCAGGCCTTCGTGGTAGAGGTCAACGAACACACGCCTGACCGACTCGGAAAATCCTTCATCCAGAGTGAACCTCTCTCTTGTCCAATCCAGTGAGGTCCCTAACTTTTTCAATTGATGGATTATGAGCCCTCCATACGTTTCTTTCCATTCCCAGGCCATCTCGAGGAATTTTTCTCTTCCAAGTTTTTCTCTCGTCAATCCCTTCTCATCCAGACTCTGCTCGATCACGTTGTGGACAGCGATGCTCGCATGATCAGTTCCTGGAAGCCAGAGCGTATTATAGCCTTGCATCCGCCTCCAGCGCGTTATGATATCGGGGAGAGTGAAGCAGAGAGCATGTCCCATATGTAGCTTTCCTGTGACATTCGGGGGAGGAAGGACCATAGAGAATCTCTTCCCAGACGAAGGGACTCGAGGCGTAAACAGCCCTTCTTTAATCCAGAAATCAGACCATTTCTCTTCTACAGGGCTTGGATCATAAGCCTTCTCTAAGATCTGTTTTGTCTTCATGACTCACTCCAAAATCATATGTCTCGTTGTCCAACAATAACCTCATCGCACCAAGAATGAAGGGAGTTGAACAGCTCGTCCTCTCTGTTTATCTCGTTTTGGCATCACCTATTTTACCAAGATACCGAAGATTTTTCTTCCCTTCATTTCTTAAGGTAAACATTCCCAAATCTGTGATAGGAAAAGCAATGAGTCATTTCTCGCGCTTATGGAGAAGAATTTTTAAGAGGATTTAATTTGAACGAACGGCGATGTCTTCACGCACGCCATGTAATCATGACACTGCCTGTCTCTACATTTATTCGTTGATCTCTATATATCTTTCAGAAAATCCCAGGCCTCCTTGTTCGCCTCTTTTTACGTAGATGCCAACTCTATACCTTCCTGGCCTCATCATTTCTTTCCTGATCATCACTCCAAACCCCAGATCTTTCGGATCCCTTGTGGGAAAAGAGGCCGCGATTTCTGTTCTTCTGATAGGGAGGGTCGGAAAAATCACTGTCTGACGAGAAGATCTCAGCAAGACAAAAGTGTTCTGTCTGTCATCATCCTCCACCTGAAGGAATGCCCATCCATCGACATAGGCAAATTCCTTATTCTCGACAACAACATCAAGGGAATAGTCCAAATGTGCCCCAACATCAGTCGTAGAGAAGAGAAATGGTCTCCTGGTGAATTCTTCGATCAAACGATCAGGATATTTATAAACACCTCTTTCGATTGATTCTCTCAGCATTTCGTTCGCCTCTTCCTGAAAGGGGTAATATAAGCCACTGCCGTCAACATGCCATCTCAACAAACCACGTTTCAGGGACTCTGATATTTCCACGACCTTCGGACTGTAAAGCTTGAAAGAAAAGCCAAAAAATAATAAAGAAGCCAAGAAACCTGTCAGAATCAAGGTCAACCTGTATTTCTTTCTCTGCACGATTTCACACAAAGAAAGATACGCCAGTATGACCGCACAGACAGAAATGAACTTATAACGAGGTTGGATGAGCACAAACTCAACCCCTTTCCAAGAACGGAATAGAGCATTTAAAGCCATTGTCAGGAGAACAAACAAAAAAAGAAAATACAGGGTGGGATTATCCTGGTAATATTTCCTGGCGGTTAAAAAAATGAACCAAAGAATGATGCCTATGCCCAAGAGAAGCGAGGGATATAATGAAGAAAAGCCAGGGGCTGAACCTGCGAAACAGAAGATATAGGTAATCCATGCCTTTATGTTTAAAAGGGCTTCTCCAACCGGAGGATTTCCTGGAAGTCGGCTGTAACCGATAAAATAACCGCTCCACACCATACCAGAAATCAGTAACCATACGCCAGCACTCTTGTAGCTTTTTTTTACAATGAGCAGTCCAAGGCCAACAACAAAAACAAGGAGCCCGTTGCTTTGACTGAAGGCAGCCAATATGCCAAATAAACTGGCCGAGACAAAAGAGAGCCAGCCACTTTTTCCTAGAAAATAAAGCGCAATGAGCGAAAAAAGAAGAACGTAGAAGTAGGAAAAAAGAGCCGTCGGCCAGAATACAGAGTCATAATGTTGTGGTTGAAAAAGCAAGAACAACACAGGACAGAAATACAGAATCTTGAATGTTTTCCTCGTTTTGAACGCAAGGAACAGAAATAAAGCGATCACAGCCAAAGCTGCATTACCGGTATAACACAACAATCTAAAATCAAGATCACCCTTCGAGTAAAAAACAGAAACAGCAACGAGACGCAAGAAAATTAACCGGTGCTCGTTATGCTGGACGATGACATGCCCAAACTTTTCGCCGAAAGAGTCTGATTCTAAGAAGTAATTGAGAAATTTGATCAGGCTATCATAATCATCCCAGTAAGGGGCATTGACGGTGTTGGCAACAACAAGATGTGAGTAATAGACAGGAGCCACAAGACACAAAACACAGATGGAAACAAGTATTACATGGCGAAAGGGCTCTTCTTTACGGCTCATCTGCACTGATCTTTCCCTTGAATGTTATCTTGATTTGAAGAATGCCAACTAAACTCATGACTGATTTATTTAAACGAATGCCCACACCATGATTATAGAAAAACAAGAGCGATCACTGAATCGGCACTCTCGAAGTGGTTCCTTACTCTTTGCTCTCGAAGCTTTTCTTAATCTCCTCTAGCTGCTCAAGTAGCCATGCCTTCATTTCAGGAATGAGATGGTCTTTGATTCTTCTCTCTAACTCTCTTTCTACCTCCGAGATCTCATTCTTGACCAGAGCTCTGATTCTTTCCTCCAGCTTGTCCGTCTCTCGTTCGTCTGGCAACTCATCCGGAAAAGGCTCCTCGGGAAGGGTTCGAGGGTCGTTTTTTTTCTCGATAAGGTCTCGGACAATCCTCTCCAATCTCTGCGAATCAAACGGCGCTTGGACGATATGATCATAATCCAATCCTGAAATTTTTTCCTCCTCCAGAGGCTCGAAAGTGCCTTTGAGCAGGATGAGAGATATGTTCTGGAATTCCCCCTGGCTTTTCAGCTGCTTCTGCAATTCGTGTATGCTCTTGAGGGATAGGGAGAGGCTGAGGAGAACAACATCTGGATTTATCTCGCTGAGTCGCTCGAGGATTTCATATCCTTCCTTAAAAGGGAAAATTTCAAAATCGGACTCGGGCAGAGCCATCCTCACTGCTTTTTTTACAGCGTAGCTCTGGTCAGCGACGATCACTTTATAAGCCATTTTATGACCAGATCATATCATACAAAACGACAATTATCATGTTCTCTCGCTGGCTATCAATGCGATCCGTCTTTTCGAAGTTAACTGACTTAGTACTCGACGATGACAGAGCCTTCTCCCAATAGATTTTCTATATTCTTGGTCAGTTCTTCGGAGGGAGAAACTCCTTGAATCTCGACAGATTGGACCAGCATCCGGTAGGCGTGAGGAGTTTCCAGCTCGAATAAAACCGGACAGCTGCCCTGATTTCTTTCAAGCATTCCCTTCAAATCCTCAAAGACAGATTCTTCGATTCCCGGGAGAAAAATCCTCAACACAACTTTCTTAGCCTGCCTCTGAAATGCCTCCCTGAGGGGCATGATCTGCACCAGGTGGATTCTCCGATTTTCTCCCTCTCCCAAAAATCGGCCTTTAATCCAAACCAAGACGTCCTCCCGGAGGAATTCATAATATTTTCTGTAGCTGTCAGGAAAGGCGACGACCTCGATCCGTCCGCTGAGGTCTTCTAGGATAAAAGTGGCCATCCGCTCGTCCTTTTTGGTCTTGAGAGGCTTCAGAGCAGAGATAATCCCTGCGACTCTGATTTCATTGTCAAAATCCCTTTCCTCATCCAGCTGGTTTATGGAATGAGATACAAGTCTCTTCAACTGGTTCCCGAATTGAGCCAGGGGATGACTTGTGATGTAGAACCCGAGAGCATCCTTCTCATAAGAAAGAAAGAGGCTCTCATCCCATTCCCGCATGGTCTTTATTTCTGCAGGCACAGAAGGCAGTTCGATCTGGCCCCGGCCAAAAAGGAGATTCTGTTTGGAGGATCTGACCTTCTGAACCTCATGGGCGTACTCGATCATCTTGTCCACAAGGTGGAAGAGCTGAGACCGCCTCCATCCCAAGGAATCAAAGGCTCCGGCCTTGATCAGGCTTTCGATCACTTTGCGATTGACAGCCTTGGGATCGACCTCCTGAAAAATATCGAACGGGGAGCTGAACTTTCCCTTTTGATCTCTTGTCCTCAGGATAGCCCTGACAGCCCCTTCACCGACGTTTTTTATGGCGGAGAGCCCAAAACGGATATTTCCTTCGGAAACGGCAAAATTGAAATCGCTTTCGTTGATATCCGGGGGAAGAACCTCGATTCCCATCTCTTTACACTCGTTGATGTACTTGACGACTTGGGAGGTCGCCCCTCTCTCCGCTTCCGATGTGAGGAGAGCAGCCAGAAAATATACCGGAAAATGAGCCTTCAGGTAGGCTGTCCTGTAGGCCAGATATGCGTAAGCCGCGCTATGTGACTTGTTGAACCCGTAGCCAGCAAATTCCTTGATCTGATCGAAGATTTTCGTGGCCTTGGCTGTGCTTATCCCGTTTTTCTTGGCTCCCTGGATGAATCGCTGCCGTTGAGCCTTCATCATAGAGGTCACTTTCTTTCCCATGGCCTTACGCAGGATATCCGCTTCTGCTAGAGAAAACCCAGCCAACTCTGTGGCGATCTGCATCACCTGTTCTTGGTAGACGATAATCCCCTTTGTTTCCTTCAAGACAGGTTCCAATTCAGGAAATTCGTAGTTGATCCGGTCTGGATGGTTCTTGCGTTTAATGAATTCATCTGTCATGCCGCTTTTCAAGGGCCCAGGCCGGTAGAGAGCGTTCAAAGCGATCAGGTCTCGGAAGCTTTCGGGCTTAAAATTCCGTAGCAGGTCTTTCATACCCGGACTTTCAAACTGGAAAACACCATCCGTGTTTCCGGATTTGAAGACCTCGAAAGTTTTTCCATCATCGAGAGGAATGCTCTCCAGGTCAAGTGTTGTCTCGTTATCCTTCTTTACGAGCTCTACCGTGTCATGAATCACGGTCAGGTTGCGAAGTCCCAAAAGATCCATCTTAAGCAGACCAAGAGCTTCGATATCCTTCATCGGAAACTGGGTTGTGATTTCACCCTTCGCAGATTGGTAGAGAGGCATGAATTCAACCAATGGTCGCGGAGCGATGACGATGCCGGCAGCATGGATAGAGGGATGCCGGATCTGCCCTTCTAACTTCTGGGCAATAGAGAGAAGGTGAGCGATCTTGGTGTTCTTATCCCGCAATTCTCTGAGTTGAGGGACATTCTTCAACGCCCCCTCTATGGTGGCGTCAAGCCCAAAGGGAGGAATCATCTTAGCTATCCGGTCCACCTCAGGTAGCGGCACTTCCAGAGCTCTCCCGACATCCCGGACAGCCGCGCGAGCGGCCATGGTCCCGAACGTGATGATTTGGCATACGTTTTCTCGCCCGTACTTTTGGGTGACGTAATCCAGGACCTCATCCCTTCGTCTCCCGCAAAAATCGATGTCGATATCCGGAAGGCTGATTCTCTCCGGGTTCAAGAACCGTTCAAAAAGAAGGTTATATTGAAGCGGATCGATATCTGTTATCTCGAGGCTGTAGGCCAGAAGACTCCCTGCTGCCGAGCCTCTTCCTGGTCCAACGGGAATCTTCTTCTCCTTGGCCATCTGGATGAGATCCCAAACAATCAGAAAATAGCCCTCAAATCCCATTTCCTTGATCAGTCGAAGCTCCTTCTCCAGCCTGTCTTCATATTCATGAGGCTCGGGGATTCCTCCATCTCCGTCTTCTTTTTGAATGAGCTCCATCCGGCCCCGAAACCCCTCTTTGACAACCTGGCCAAAGTAATCACTCAAGGAAACGTCTTCGGGCGCCTTGAACTGTGGAAGGAAATACCCCGTGGAAGGAAAATCAAAGTTGCACCGAGAAGCAATCTCGACCGTGTTCTTGATGGCCTCGGGTATTTCCTCGAACAGGTCCATCATCTCGGTACTCGATTTAAAATAGAATTCATCCGAACTAAACCGAATCCGATCCTGGTCTGCGACCTTCCGGTTGGTTTGGATGCAGAGAAGAATATCGTGGGTTTCTGCATCCTCTTTATTCAGGTAATGACAGTCGTTTGTGGCCACTAACGGAAGATTGAGTCTGCGAGCAAGGGTGACGAGAGAAGGGTTGACCTCTTTCTCTTCTTTGAGCCCATGATCCTGGAGTTCGATATAAAAATCCCCCTTCTCGAATAGGGTAGCATACTCTAAGGCTGCCCTCTCTGCCTTTTCCTCCTCTCCTAATCTCAAGTAATAGCTGATCTCACCTTTTATGCACCCAGAAAGGCCGATCAGCCCTTCGTTATGCTGGGCCAGGAGTGCTTTGTCGATACGAGGCCTGTAATAGAATCCTTCCAAGTAAGCCTGGGTTATGAGGTGGCAGAGGTTTCTGTAGCCTTTTCCATCTTTAACGATGAAAATCAGATGAAAATGGCCAGGGCCTTTCCCCGCGGGCTTTTTCTCAAGATGGCTTTCAGGGGCGAGATACAGTTCACACCCCAAGATCGGTTTTATGCCTTTTTCTTTGGCCTTCCTGAAAAAGCTGACTGCCCCGAAGATGTTTCCGTGATCGGTAAGCGCCAAGGCAGGCATCTTGTTTGTCCAGGCTGCATCGACCAAAGCATCGATGGCCAAGGCGCCATCCAAGATACTGTACTCTGAATGGTTGTGAAGATGGATGTATGATGGTTCCAATTTCATCATTCCCACTCGATCGTCCCAGGCGGTTTGGTGGTGATATCATAAACGACTCGATTCACCCCATCCACTTCATTGACGATTCGGTTCGATATCCGGGCCAAGATTTCCGAGCGCGCCGGAAACCAGTCCGCTGTCATGCCGTCGACACTGCGAACAAGACGGACGACGACCACACTCTGGTAGGTGCGTCGATCACCCATAACACCCACGGATTTAACAGGGAGCAGCACAACAAAGGCTTGCCACAGCTTGTTGTAGAGACCGGCGCGTTTAACCTCTCGGATTAAAATCGCATCGGCCTTCCGTAAAAGCTCGATTCTCTCTGGGGTGACTTCTCCGACGATCCTGACTGCCAACCCAGGACCGGGGAAAGGATGCTGGAGAATGAAATCCCGTCCCACTCCCAACTCCCGGGCCAGCGTCCGGACTTCATCCTTGAAGAGCTCCCTCAACGGTTCGATCAGTTCGAATTTCAAGCGAAGGGGCAAGCCACCCACATTATGATGGGTTTTTATTTTAGAAGAAGGACCTTTGACTGGAGTGCTCTCGATCACATCGGGATAGATCGTCCCTTGAGCTAAGAATCCCACATCTCCGATCTTTTTAGCCTCCTTCTCAAAAATTCGGATGAAGAGTTCTCCGATGATGTTCCTCTTCCTCTCAGGGGAAGAAATTCTCTTAAGCTTTTCGAGGAATAACCCGGAGGCATCCACGCCTATGATGTTAAGGGCCAGCCTCTTCTGGAATTTTCTCATCATTTCCCGGTAATGCCCGCTCCTCAAAAGGCCGGTGTCCACAAAAATACAGAAAAGCTTATCCTTGACAGCCCGGTGGACAATCAGAGCGGTGACCAGAGAATCTACTCCACCGCTGAGCCCGCAGATTATCTTTTTGCTCCCGACTCGGGTTCGAATCTCGGCTGTCTTCCTCTCGATAAAGGCTTCCATGTTCCATTCCGGTTCGAGCTCGGCTTGATGAAAAAGAAAATTCTTGAGAATCCTCATCCCCTGCTTGGTATGAATGACTTCCGGATGGAATTGAACCCCGAAAATCCTCTTCTCTCGCCACTCGATGACTGCTGAAGGACAGTTTGCCGTCTGCCCGGAGATAATAAAGCCTGGTGGAATGGCTTCCACCCGGTCGCTGTGGCTCATCCAGACTTGTTCTCTGTCTCTTATCCTGAAGAGGAGTCCCTTCCTGTCCAAGACGTTCAACCGGGCCAATCCATACTCTCTCTTCTGTGAAAGAGTCACCCTGCCTCCGAGGAGGTGGGCTATCAACTGAAGTCCATAACATATCCCCAGGACCGGAATGCCCCATTCGAATATCTCGGCTGAGATGCGCGGGGTCTTTTTTTGATAAACGCTCTGCGGCCCGCCTGAGAGGATGATGGCCGCAGGTTTGTTATTCTTGACCTTGGAAAGAGAGATATCATAGGGTGAAATTTCTGAGTAGACCCCGAGTTCCCTGATCTTTCTGGCAATCAGTTGGGTGTATTGTGAGCCAAAATCGAAGACAAGAACGCTCTTCATGTTCCGATTCTAGCAGAGGAATTTTGGATTGTAAACGAAAAAGGGAATTGGCTATTTAAATTGACTTCATCTCCATAATTTCATATATTTTTCTCTAAAATGGACTGGGAAAATTTCGCCAAAGAATTAGCCGTTGAAACGGACTCTAGGATCATCCTTCTGGTATTGGATGGCCTGGGCGACCTTCCTCAAGACGACAAAACACCTCTTGAGGCCGCTCATACTCCTCATC
>CAYFXE010000009.1:61191-76832 GCA_964347035.1 uncultured Eubacteriales bacterium
TTGTGGCCTGACAGATCCAATATTTATGGGCATCACTCCCGGAAGTGGCCCCTCCCATCTTGCCCTCTTCGGGTACAATCCGACTAAATACATCTTGGGAAGAGGCATCCTCGAAGCGTTGGGAACAGGGGTAGATGTCGGACCGAATGATCTGGTGGCGAGGGGAAATTTCGCTACACTCAAAGACGGCCTCGTTATCGACCGGAGAGCCGGCCGAATCCCCACGAGTCAGAACGAGGTTCTCTGCCAAAAGCTGAACAACGCCTTGACGAAACAAGACAAGATAAAAATATCTCTTTCCCCAGGGAAAGAGCATCGCTTTGTGGCCAAATTCAGCGGAGAGGGTCTTTCGGATGATCTATCAGATGCCGATCCCCAAAAAGATCACAAACCCATCGTCTTCCCCCGCGCTCTCTCTGAAGAAGCTACGGCCACAGCCGGAATGGTGAAAGCATTCATGAACGAAGTAACCGCGATCCTCAGCGATTCGGCTCCGGCGAATACCGTTCTTTTGAGAGGATTCTCCAAATCCCCGTCCATCCCTACGATGACCGAACTCTACAAAATAGCGCCAGCCGCCGTCGCCCAATATCCGATGTACAAGGGATTGGCCAGGCTTATCGGTATGATGATTCTCCATCCCGGAGAGAGTCTCGAAGAGCTCTTCGAGACTGTCGAAGCCAATTATGACAATTATAATTTTTTCTACGTCCACTTCAAAAAAACCGATGCAGCCGGGGAAGATGGAAATTTCGAAGGAAAAAAACAGGCCATCGAGGAGGTCGACCAGTACCTCCCTCGTCTCGCTGCCCTCAAGCCTGAAGTACTGGTAGTGACATCTGACCATTCCACCCCTTGCGCCCTAAAATCCCATTCCTGGCATCCCAACCCGTTTCTCCTCAAGTCTCAAACCTCCCAACCAGACAAAGTGATTCAGTTTTCAGAAAGGGAATGCAGCCAAGGCTATCTGGGCCGTTTTCAAGCCATCTACGCGATGCCCTTGATACTCGCCCATGCGGGAAAGCTCAAGAAATTCGGAGCCTGAGAGATGAGGCTCGATTGACAGGGATCGGCATTTCTTATAGAATTTAGATAGATTTAATATAGATTGGAATGAACAACTTAAGTTCCGCAAACAGGACTCTAATTTTTGTTCTTGTCCTCCTCTGTGTATCTTTCTTGACTGGTCGTGAGGATCCGAGAATAGAGATCTACAACCTCCGTTCCTACACCCACCCCTCCCACACCCGGGTGGTCGTCGATGTGGGGAAGCTTCGGGAATATAGCTTCAACGAACTCCGTCAACCAGATCGGATTTATGTCGACATCTATCAAGCCAAGCTGAATCCCATCCTCCATGGAAAAACCTTCCTTGTCCAGAACGCCTATCTCAACCAAATCAGGATTGCCCAAAAGACGAACTCGACCGTGAGAGTCGTGGCCGACGTCGATTTTTCAAAGGTAAAACGCTACCATATATTCCATCTGTTCGATCCTTTCCGGATTGTCATCGACATCTACCCAAAATCCTCAGATACAAAACTCACTCCAGAAAAACCGGCTCAATCACCCAAACCAGCCAAGTCCGGTTACAGCATGGTCCGCCAGTTGGGTCTTGGTATCCAGAGGATAGTCATCGACCCTGGACATGGAGGGGACGATCCTGGGTGCATCGGGAAGAAGGGACTCATGGAGAAGGATGTCGTCCTCGATGTCGCCCGCCGTCTAAAAGCCCTTCTGGATCAAAAAAACGAGTTTGAAGTCATCCTCACTCGAGAATCTGATATCTTTATTCCTCTGGAAAACCGAACAGTCATCGCCAAACAGAAACAGGCTGACCTCTACGTTTCTATTCATGCCAACGCCAGCCGCAACAAAAAGCGTTCGGGAGTGATGACGTTCTTCCTCAACTTCAGCAATGATCCCTCTGTAACAGAAATCGCGGCCCGAGAAAACGCCACCTCCACCAAAAAAATCAGCGACATGACAGAGATCATCAAAAAAATCGTTCAGAACAGTAAGATCAGCGAATCCCAAGAACTCGCCGAAAAAATTCAGCTTCATCTGGTCAAATCTCTTTCTCAGAAATACAAAAGTGTGAACAGCTTGGGTGTCAAAGGCGCTCCCTTCTGGGTTCTCATCGGAGTAGAGGAAGTGCCATCTGTACTCGTGGAGGTCTCCTACCTTAGTAACCTCAAAGAAGAATCAAAGTTAAAAACAACCCAATATCGGCAGCAGATTGCCCAAGGACTGTATCAGGGCATCATAAACTACATCCATTCTTTAGGGAAAGGATAAAGACGATGAAAAGAAGAACCTTCATTAAAGATGTGACCATAGGAAGCCTTCTCCTCGGCCTTAATCCCTCTCTTCTAGCTCAAGAGAAAGGCCTTCCAGATTTAGCCATCGTCGAGGGCGAATCTCCCGCCCAAATTACGAAGGAAGCCATATCGCTCTTGGGTGGAATCCAACGCTTCATCTCCAAGGGAGATGTTGTGCTGGTTAAGCCGAATATCGGCTGGGATAGGACCCCTAAGCAAGCAGCATGTACAAACCCGGAAGTCGTCGCCGCTCTCGTCGAGCTCAGCCTGAACGAAGGGGCGAAAGAGGTCAAAGTCATGGATAATCCCTGCAATCCAGCCCGTCGGACCTATGCCCGATCGGGCATTTCCGCTGCGGCCAAAAAAGCAGGAGCCAAGGTTCTCTACCCCAATAAACACCGCCTGAAGAAGATGTCCCTTCGAGGAGAATGGCTGAAAGAGTGGGAAGTCTTCACGGATTTTGTCGAAGCCGACAAGATCATCAATGTCCCGATCGCCAAGGTCCACAGTCTCTCCCGCCTGACCTTGGGTATGAAAAATTGGCTGGGGGCAATCGGGGGTAACCGCAACCAGCTCCACCAGAAACTCGACCAAGCCATGATCGATCTTTCGGCCTTTTTCAAGCCCTGTCTGACCGTCCTCGATGGATACCGTATTCTCATCAGGAATGGTCCTCAAGGGGGAAGACTTTCCGATACCAAGCTCCTCAAGACTGTAACCGCTGGTATAGATTACGTGGCTGTGGATGCTCTTGGGGCGACGTTCTTCGACATAAGCCCGCAGGGTCTTCGCTTCCTTCAACTGGCCAAAGAGAAAGGATTTGGCGAATCTGATCTGGAGCAACTAACGATTGAAAAAAGAACGATCTAAGAAATACCGCATTATCCAAATTCTCCGGATCTTGATGCAGGCAGCCTTCTTTTTCCTTTTCTTCTATCTCCTGCTGGTGACTCGATTCCCAGGGGAAGATTACATCGGGCGGGTCGAAATCTTTTTTCATTTTGATCCCTTGATCGCGCTGGCCACTCTCATTGCTTCTCGCGAAGTCTTCTTCTCATTCCTGTTTGCTGTGATTACCATCGTCCTGACCGTTATCCTGGGACGTATGATCTGTGGCTGGGTTTGTCCTTTGGGAGCATTCCATCAATTTTTCTCTTTTATCTTCAAGAAATCCAAACTGCTTCTGCCGAAAAAAAAGCCACCAGGCCCATTGGCCTGGAAATACTATCTATTGATCTTCATTCTCGTCAGCAGCCTGTTCACCCTGGATCTCGTCGGAATACTAGACCCGCTCTCGCTTCTCTACCGCTCCTTCGCAGTCAGTGTTCTCCCTGTTCTCAGTCATATCTCGACATCCTTCTTCGCCCTCCTCTACCAGGTCAAACTTTCTGCTCTGGGGGATATCCTAGTCCAGTTTTTCGAAAGCCTGACGATCAACACCACCTTTATCCAGGGATTCTTCATCGGTATCCTGTTCATCGGTCTTGTTCTTCTCAACATCAAAAAAGAACGATACTGGTGCCGTTATCTCTGTCCCTTAGGAGCGTTCTTGGGCCTCATCTCCAGGTGGAATGTGCTCAAATTAAAGATCGATCCCCAAAAATGCATTGAATGCAATTTGTGTACCATCCACTGTCAGACAGAAGCCAACCCTTTTCCCGAGGAGGAATGGAAAAGCTCAGAATGCGATTACTGCTTCACCTGCAGCGCGATCTGCCCCACGAGTGCCATCCAATTCCCGTTGAAATCCAGCCCTGAGGGAATCCCTCAAGTCAACCTCTCCCGCAGACGGCTCATCTTTACTTCCCTTTTCGCTGTTACCGCTGTGCCTTTCTTCCGCTTCTCTCCAGCATCGAGACGTACTTCGCCCAAACTCATCCGTCCACCTGGCTCTCTCCCCGAAGAGAAATTCCTGCAGAAATGTGTCCGATGCGGAGAATGTATGAAGGCCTGTCCGACCAATGCCCTTCAACCAGCACTCTCCGAAGCCGGACCAGAAGGGATCTGGACACCCGTCCTCGTCCCGACCATCGGTTACTGCGAGTATTACTGCTCTCTCTGTTCTCAAGTTTGTCCTACAGGAGCCATCAAGGAACTCACCGTGGAGGAGAAATTACAGGTGACGATCGGCACAGCCTGGGTGGACAAGAACCGCTGCATTCCCTACTTCCTGGGAACGCCCTGTATCGTCTGCGAAGAACACTGCCCCACATCTCCCAAGGCCATAAAATTAGTCAAGACAGAAGTAAAGCAGCCTGATGGAACCATAAAGACTCCCGCTGGACCGGTCATCGACCTTGACCTCTGCATCGGGTGTGGGATATGTGAGACCAAATGCCCGGTGGTGGATCAGCCCGCCATCTATGTGACGAGTGTGGGTGAGGACCGGTCTGAGAAAAACCAAGTTCTTCTGGACCTTCTCAAGCAAGAAGAATTCTAATCCTGCCGTTATTCAGGGGAAGCATCTCAGAAACAGTGATAGCACTAGAATTGGATATGGAAGAAAAGAGAGGCCCATCAGGGGCTTATTCCTCCCTCAATTTTTTGATCTCTTCCTTTAGGTGGGGAATAATCTGGAACAGGTCCCCGACGATACCAAAATCTGCCACTTTAAAAATGGGGGCCTCTGCGTCCTTGTTTACGGCGATGATGTATTTCGAGGAAGACATCCCGGCCAGATGCTGGATCGCCCCGGAGATGCCGAAAGCCATGTAGAGATTCGGTGAGACGGTTTTTCCAGTTTGGCCAACCTGATGTTGATGATCTATCCATCCTGCATCGACCGCAGACCGGGAGGCCCCGACGGAGGAATGGGGAAGAAGAGAGGCAATCTCGCGCAGGAGATCAAAATTTTCAGGCCCCTTTAAACCCCGGCCCCCTGAAACCACGATCTCCGCCTCGGTGACATCCAGTTCCGCGCCCTCTTCTCTGACAATGTCTGTCACCCGGGCCTTGATCTCGTCTTCGGCTATAATGATATCCTTGCGGACAACTTCCCCCTTGTTTTCTGACTGTTCCAGGAGAGGAAAGACATTCGGCCGGAGAGAGGCAATCTGGGGAGACGATTTAAAACGGAGGGCCAGGAAGGCTTTCCCGGCGTAGATCGGACGGACCACTTCGAGCTTACCCTCTCTGACTGCTGTTTGAGTGCAATCCGAGGCTAAGCCCACCCCGAGTTTAGCCGCCAACCTGGGTGCCAAGTCCTTACCCAAGGCCGTCGCCGTGAAGAATATAATCTCAGGCTGAATCTCTTCAACCAGAGAGAAGAGCGCCTGCGCGAAGGCTTGAGAAGAGTAATGAGAAAACAGGGAGTTCTCTAAAAGATAGACCTTCGAGGCTCCGTAGGGGAAGACTTTTTCAGCCAGGGCCTCTAGATTATGCCCGACCATCACCGCCGCCACCTCTGTATTCAACTCATCAGACCTTCTCTTCCCCTCGCATCGAGCCCCCAGTAAGGATTTCTTTATCTCATTATCTCTAATTTCAATGTATACAAGTATCATTTCGTCCTCCTTTAGATCAGTTTGGCCTCTTGATGTAAGAATTCGACTAGCTTCTTGGCAGCTTCTGCAGGCTCGTCTTCAATGACTTTCCCTGCCTCGCGTTCTGGAGGACTCTCAATCCTGACGATTTCCAGTTGAGCGGCCAGTTCTTCCTCATTAAGCTCTAATTTTTGGATGGTGATCACCGGGATTTCCTTCTTCTTGGCCATCATGATGCCCTTCAGGGTTTCATACCGGGGTTCGTTTAATCCCTTCTGGGCACTGATGATGACCGGTAAAGAAAACGAAACCTTCTCCAGCGCTCCTTCGATCTCCCGATGGGCCACCCCCTCGTTGCTTTCGATCTCCAGCTTGGTGACGACATTCACCTGGGGCACGCCTAATAATTCCCCGACCATGGCCGGAATCTGGGCATTGTCTGCGCCGACAGACTGCTTTCCAAAAAGAAGCAAGGCATAATCAGCAAACTTTTTCTTCAGAACTTGGGCAATGATTTTGGCTGTCCTCAGCCCATCATAGGTTTCCCCGGCTTCGTCCTTGATGAGCACAGCCTCATCAGCTCCCATGGCTAAGCATTTTTTCAAAACGACCGTATTCTCTTCGGTCCCGACAGAAAACACAGTCACCTGTCCGCCTTTGGCCTCCCGGAGACGCAGAGCTTCCTCGACAGCGTACTCGTCATAAGGATTCAAAACAAAGCTTAATCCTTCCTCGACGATGGTATTCGTCTCATGATTTATCCTGATCTTGGATTCTGTGTCAGGAACCCTTTTAACAAAAACGCAGATATTCAATTGAACCTCCTGTTTAGTCTTGCCTCCAAATATTCACGATGAGGAGACAATGCCCTCTGGCTGTCTTCTGCGGAGGGGCTATCCTCCTGTGAATGCGGGCCACCCGAAGGGCAGGCGAGAGTAAAACCTATTCTATTTCTCGAATCTTTTGAAAAGAAGGGTACCGTTTGTTCCTCCGAACCCAAAAGAATTGCTTAGGCCATAACGGATCTTTGCCTGACGGGACTTGTTCGGCACATAATCCAGGTCGCATTCTGGATCAGGGAATTCATAGTTTATCGTCGGTGTCATGACCTGGTCTTTAAGGCACAAGGCCGTAATCCCAGTCTCGACTCCGCCTGCAGCTCCGAGAAGATGTCCCATCATGGACTTTGTCGAGCTAATCCCGATTTTAGAAGCATGCTCGCCGAACAATCTTTTTATGGCCAAGGTCTCAATCTTGTCGTTGAACGGAGTCGAGGTTCCATGGGCGTTGATGTAATCCACCTCATCTGGAGGAACGCCCCCATCTTCCAAAGCTCTCTTCATCGCCTGATAAGCGCCCTCCCCGTCCAGGCTGGGTGCGGTCACATGATAGGCATCTCCGCTCATCCCGTAGCCTCGAACCTCGGCATAAATCCCGGCTCCACGCTCCAAGGCCGATCCCATTTCTTCCAAGACAACAACCCCGGCTCCTTCTCCCATGACAAACCCGTCGCGTTGGGCATCGAAGGGACGAGAGGCTTTCTCGGGCTCATCATTCCTCTGAGAAAGAGCACGCATGGCACAAAAACCCGCAAGCCCCAGGGGAGTGATAGGAGCCTCTGCTCCTCCAGCGATCATGACATCGGCTTCTCCCCGGGCGATGATACGGAAAGAATCTCCCACGGCATGGGTTCCCGTGGTGCAAGCAGTCGCTGTAGCAGAGTTTGGTCCCCTTGCCTTGTATTTTATGGATATCTGACCTGAAGCTTCGTTGATGATGGTCGAAACCAAAAAGAAGGGAGAGACCCTGCCCGGCCCTTTCTCCATTAATGTCCTAACCGTGTCTTCGATGGATCCGATACCTCCGATCCCAGAACCGATGTACACTCCACACCGGTCCCCTTCCAACGCAGAGAGGGAGATTCCTGAGCCATCCACCGCCAGTTGAGCGGCGACCATCGCATACTGGATGAAGGGATCCATCTTCCGGGCTTCTTTCTTATCGATGAATTGGAGAGGGTCAAAGTCCTTGATTTCTCCAGCGATTCGAGTGGTGTATTCAGAGACATCGAACCTATCGATTAAACTGATACCGCTCTTTCCGTTTAAGAGCTCCTCCCAGTTCGTTTTTGTCCCTATGCCCAGAGGGGTAACCAGACCTATGCCCGTGATCACCACTCGTCTCGGAGAGGAAGTTTTCGGCTGAGGGAGAATATCGTTCATGAGGGTCTTAGGAAGTTCTAACTTTATGGTTACTTAGAAATCCGAGACAAAACATAATCCATGGCTTTCCCGACAGTAGACATTTTTTCGGCTTCCTCATCCGGAATGTCCAGATCAAACTCATCTTCCAGGGCCATCACCAATTCAACTGTATCCAGGGAATCTGCTCCGAGATCATCGATGAACGAGGCTTCTTCGGTCACTTGGTCTTCGCTTATGCTCAATTTATCAGCGACGATGGCTTTGACTTTCTTTAGAAGTTCTTCTCTTTCCATGTTTTTCCTCCTCTTTGATTTATCTTTTTTGTACCTACATAAACAATCCGCCGTTTATGTTTATGACTTGTCCGGTGATATAGGCGGCCTCATCGGAAAGAAGGTATCGGACAACATGGGCCACTTCCTCGGGAGTGCAGAATCTTTTCATCGGAATCATGTCGAGAAAAGATTTTTGCACAGACTCAGGAAGGTTTTCTGTCATCGGTGTCGCCACATAACCAGGTGCCACAGCGTTAACGGTAATTCCCCGGGAGGCAACTTCCCGGGCCAATGATTTCGTCAACCCGATGACCCCCGCCTTCGAGGCCGAATAATTGGTCTGGCCGACGTTTCCCATCAACCCGACGACCGAGGAGAGATTAACGATTCGTCCATATCGGTTGGAAACCATGTTCCTGATCACAGCCTGAGAAAAATTGAAGACACCCTTCAAGTTAACCGCTATAACCTCATCCCAATCTTCTTCTTTCATCCTCATCATGAGATTATCCCGGGTTATCCCGGCATTGTTGATGAGGTGGTCAATCTTTTGATGATCCTCGAGGACAGACTGAACGACTTTCTGGCAGTCTTCCCTACGGGAGACATCAGAGCAAAAAACGGCTGCCCTCCCGTTTTGAGCCCGGATCTGCTCAGCCAAATCATGCAATTTTTCCTCTTGGATATCCACAAGGATGAGTTCAGCCCCTTCTTTGGCTAAGGTCAAGGCAATCGCCTCCCCTATACCTTGGGAAGCGCCAGTGACAATGGACGTTCTGTCTGAGAATATCATCTCAAGCCTTTGCTCGTTTAAGGTATTGGGAAAATTTGATTATCTCGCTTTGTATTTTTTCCTGGACCTTGTTGATCACGAACTCCTTAGCTAAACCAACGGCATTCTTTACAGCTTTGGCGTTAGAACGGCCGTGTCCGATCACACAAGCTCCTCTTAATCCAAGGAGATGAGCTCCTCCGTATTCAGAGTAATCCACTTTTTTATACAATCTTTTAACGTTTCTTTTCATCAAAAAAAAGCCTATTTTGGAGATGATGTTTTTCATGACTTCGTTGCGGGCCATGTTAAAAAAAGTTTCGATCACTCCTTCACTGACTTTCAGAGCCACATTTCCTGTGAAGCCATCACAGACGATGACATCCGCTCTTCCTGAATAGATATCTTTGCCCTCTACGTTCCCGATGAAATTCAGGGGCGCGGCTCTAAGCCTCTCGAACACCTCCTTGGTGAGGTCATTTCCCTTTATCCTTTCCTCCCCGATGCTCATCAAGCCGATACGGGGATTGCTCAGTCCTATGATATTTTCCATGAAGATCTGTCCCATAATCGCAAACTGCTCGAGATGATGGGGTTCGCAATCGACGTTGGCCCCCACATCGATAAGTAGGGTCATCCCTGTCATCGTGGGCACAAGGAGGGCTAGGGCAGGCCTGTCTACCCCTTTCAAGGCTCCCAATATTTTTCTCGAGATATAGACGATGGCTGCCGTATTTCCCGTGCTGACAAAAGCCTCGGCCTCGCCATCTTTCACCAATTGGGTCCCGACGCGAATCGAGGACATCCTTTTCCTTCTGGCCGCGAACAATCCTTCACCCATACCGATGGCCTCTGAGGCATTCACGATGGTGACTCTTGATGAGGAAGATGTCGTTCTTCCGATCTCCCTCTTGATGATGTCCTCCACACCGACGAGTAGGACATCGATCTGAAAATCACGGCAGGCTTGGACAGCCCCTTCGACGATAACTTTGGGGCCGTAATCTCCCCCCATAGCATCAACAGCGACCCTCATTCAGGCCTCTTTCGCTTTTATTCTTCGGATCCCTCAATAACGGGTCTCCCCTTGTAATAGCCACACTCAGGACAGGCCCGGTGGGGAAGCTTTGGATTGCCACAGTTGGAACAGATGGATAGGGGGGGAACAGATAGGGCATCATGCGCCCTTTTTTTCATCTTTCTCGCATGAGAATGTTTTCTCTTTGGGTTCGCCATTTATCTCTTATCTCTAATAAATATTTTCAATTTGTCCAGCCGTGGATCCGATTTATTGCTCACACAGGAACATTCCCCTCCTTTTATGATTTTTCCACACACAGGACAGATCCCCTGACAATTCTCAGAGCATAATGGCTTTACCGGAAAAGTCAGATTCAGCTGTTCCAGGATGATTTCTCTCAGGTCGATCTTCCGGTTGTAATAGAATAATCGACTCATGTCTTCCCTGTCCAGCTCCTCCTTGATCTCCTCTAGCTCTTCGGGCAGATAGACCAGATCAAACCGGGAATCAATCGGAAACTCAAACGGAACAAGACAGCGGCAACAGTTGAAGCTGAGGCGTGTTGTAATCCTTCCTTTGATCGCAATTTCCTCGCCGATCTTTTTAACTGTCGCCTCCACATGAACGGGTTCGAAGAATACCGCGTTCTCCTCGACCAGATCAACACTCAGGAACTCAAAGTCTCGGCTAATCTCCAGCCCTTTTCTGGGCAATCGTTCGATATCAATAATCATCGCTTCTCCCTGATAAGTCAACCTATTATACCAACTTTGCTTACTTTGTCAATCGGACTAACCGGGGATGTGAGCATTTCCGATCCGAATGATACTCTTGATATCTCCCAGGTCAAGAGTATAATGGAAGACGTCCAGGCATTTCGATGAGAGGATTGCAGACTGAAATCACATACAAGGGCAACACAGTATACATCCAAACCCAGGATAAAGGCTCGAAGGCCCAATACGTCGAGTCCCTCGTCTATGTCTCGGGTAAAGTTCTTGTCTCGCGGAAAACATCCTATACCACCTTCATCAACACCTCCAATCTTAGGGCAAAAATTAAAGACATCATAAGTTCACAACACAAAAAAATTCTGGAAGAATTGTCCAATGGTCAACTCGATCACTTGTTAATATATGAAGAAAAATCCGACGCCCCTCAAAAAAAGGATAAAGCCAAATAGGAGGAATTCAGTCAGCTGCTGCCGCAAAAGTGAATCTTCTGATATGATAGATCATGCCTGAAAAGAAGCTGTACCTTATCGACGGCAATTCCCTCCTCTACCGCTCCTATTATGCTATCAAACGCCTTTCCACCTCGAAAGGATTCCCCACAAACGCCATCTACGGCTTCCTCACCATGCTCAGGAAACTTAGGGATAAGGAAAACCCACACTATCTGGCTGTCGTTTTCGACACGGCAGGGCCCACTGTTCGCCACGAAGCCTATAAAGAGTACAAAGCTCAACGCAAGCCCATGCCAGAGGATTTGGTCGTTCAGCTGCCGGTCGTTAAAAAAGTCATCAAGGCCATGAATATCCCCTCTTTTGAGTTAGAAAGTTATGAGGCAGATGATGTCCTGGGCAGTTTAGCTCGCCTGGCCTCTTCGAAAAACGTTCATGCGGTCATCGTGACCCATGATAAAGACCTCCTGCAGCTCGTTGATAACGCGACTACAGTCTATAACCCTGTCAAGGATCTTCACCTGGACGAAAAGACAGTCAAGGACACCTTCGGGGTAAAGCCCGATCAAGTCGTCGATGTTCTGGCACTTTGGGGAGACCCAACCGACAACGTCCCCGGAGTGCCGGGAATAGGAGAGAAGACGTCCAAAGCCCTGATCAACCAGTTCGAATCTCTAGAAAACTTGATTAAAAACCTAGCTGAAATTAAAAACCCGCGATTAAGACAAAAAATCGAAGAAAACATGGATAAGTTGCGGCTGAGCCAGGAGCTGGTTACGATAGAAAAGGAGTTGGAGCTCGAATTTGATCTGAAAGAGCTCGCCCTCTCCGAGCCTAACCTCGATGACCTTATAGCCCTCCTGCAAGAGCTGGAATTTTCCTCTCTGTTATCAGAGTACATGGGGACAAAGGAAAGCCGCAAGAAAAAATACACCGTCATTTTGGAAGAAAACGAGCTCCGCAGCCTGATCTCAGGAATAAAAAAAGCGAAATTTGTTTCCCTCGATACCGAAACCGACAGCCGCTATCCGACGCAAGCCCATCTGGTCGGTATTTCTTTCTCCATGAAGCCACACCATGCCTATTATCTTCCCCTTGGTCATGATTATGAAGGGGCTCCAAGCCAAATTCCGAAAGAAAAGGCCTTCTCGCTTCTCAAAGATGTCCTTGCCAACCCCAAAATTAAGAAAATTGGACAGAACATCAAATACGATTCCATCGTCCTCAAGCAAGAGGGGCTTACGGTGGAGGGGATAGACCTCGACACCATGGTCCTTTCCTACCTCTTAGAGCCGAACTGGGGCCAACACAACCTGAATAAACTGGCCTTGACCTATCTCCAGGTCCCGACCATCCCCTACAGCGACATCGTCGGCAAGGGTCGAAAAGAATTGACCATGAATGCCGTCGACATCGAGAAGGTCACCCCCTACGCCTGTCAAGACGCAGACCTCGCCTTTCAACTCAGCTCGATACTCTGGCCAAAGGTTAAACAGCAGAACCTTGATAAACTCTACCGTCAAATCGAACTCCCGCTCATCGAGGTCCTGGCTGATATGGAGATATGGGGAGTAAAAATTGACACAGGCGCTCTAAAGAATCTCTCCGAAGAACTCCAGCTTGACATGGATCATCTGCAGAAAAAAATATTCAGCATCTGTGGCGAGGAATTCAACCTCAACTCTCCCCAGCAGCTGGCCCACGTCCTCTTCGAGAAGATGAAGCTCCCTCCCTCGAGAAGGACCAAGATCACCAAGGGCTACTCGACCGATTTCACCACACTCCAGGAACTGGCCATAAATTATCCCATTGCCCAGCACACTCTGGAATACAGGCAGTTGGCCAAGCTGAAATCCACCTATGCCGACGCCCTGCCTCTGCTTATAAATCCGAAAACAGGGCGGCTCCACACATCCTATAATCAAACCGTGACCGCAACGGGGAGGCTTTCGAGCTCTGACCCGAACCTGCAGAACATCCCCGTCAGGGGCGAACTGGGGCCCAGGTTCCGCCAAGCATTCATCCCGGAGCAAGGTCATCTTTTCCTTTCTGCCGATTATTCACAGATCGAACTGAGGGTACTGGCCCACCTTTCCAGTGATTCTGCCTTAATCGAAACCTTCCTTAATGATCGGGACATCCATCAGGAAACCGCCAAACAGGTTTTTGAAGATTCAAACGTTCTCTTTCCAGAAGAGCAGCGCCGCCGGGCCAAAATCATCAATTTCAGTATGATTTACGGAGCATCGGCCTTTTCTTTAGGTAAGGAACTCGGCACCTCAACAGGTGAAGCCCAGAAATTCATCGATCTCTATTACGAAAATCACCCTTTAGTGGCCGAATTCTTGGAGAATATTGTAAAGGAAGCTCAAGAAAAGGGATACTCAGAGACCCTGTTCGGAAGAAAGCGCCAGGTTCCGGAACTGCAGCATAAGAATAAACAGATCCAGCAGGCCGGCCGGCGGATCGCCCTGAATGCCCCTATCCAAGGGACGGCTGCAGACCTGATGAAGATGGCCATGATCGACATCTGGCGTGAGATCAGGAAGCGGGGTCTGAAGTCAAAGATGATCCTCCAGGTCCATGATGAGCTAGTGTTCGAGGTCCCCGATGACGAAAGAGATGAACTGGAGGCCCTTGTCCAGGATAAAATGGAAAATGTTTTTGCTTTGAAAGTCCAATTGAAAGTCCATCTAAGTTGGGGCATCAACTGGGCGGAAGCGAAGTGATATTAATAAATTCGGATCATCGCTCCATTTCGTCATTCCCGCGAAGCTTGTGCCTGCGGAGGTAGGTAGCGGGAATCCAGAGATATGAAAAATGTCATTTCTGCGGAAGTAGGAATGACATTCTGTAAAAAAAGTATTAATATTTACAACTAAATCGGAGATGAACCATAAATTCAAACTTACATAGAAAGTTTTAGGTGAAAAAAAATGATAGTAATCACTGGTGGACTCGGTTACATAGGTTCCCACGCAAATAAAGAACTCAATAAAAAGGGCTATGAAACGCTCACCGTGGACAACCTCATCTACGGGCATAAAGAATTCGATAAGTGGGGGAAATCTGAATTCTGCGACCTATCAGATCTCGAGGGAATGAAGAAGATATTCAATAATTATCCGATTAAGGCGGTTATGCATTTTGCTGCCTTCGCCTATGTCGGGGAATCCATGGAAGATCCTCGGAAATACTACGACAACAACATGGTAAACACCCTTAACCTCCTCAAGCTGATGTTAGAAAACGATGTGAAGCACTTTATATTTTCGTCAAGCTGTGCTGTTTATGGTATGCCCCAGAAGACGATTCTTCATGAGGATCACCCTAAAAACCCCACAAATCCCTACGGAAACACCAAGCTGGCCGTAGAGAACATAATGGAGGATTTTGACAGAGCTTATGGCCTGAAATACGTATCGCTTAGGTATTTCAATGCTTCAGGAGCTGATCCAGACTGTGAGATAGGCGAGTGGCATGAGCCCGAAACCCACCTTATCCCGCTTACACTCGATGCTGCCCTAGGAAAGAGGGATTGTATTGAAATATATGGAACAGACTATCCCACTCCGGATGGGACATGTCTTAGAGACTATATCCATGTCACTGATTTGGCCGATGCCCACATCTTGGCCCTTGAATACCTGATGAAGCATAGCAGCAGCGAAATCTTCAACCTGGGGAACGAAAAAGGTTTCTCTGTAAAAGAAGTCATAGAGAGGGCAAGAGAGATTACAGGGGAAAAAATAAAGGCTGTAGATACGCCAAGACGACCCGGAGACCCTCCGATTCTTGTTGCCACCTCTGAAAAAATCAAGAAGGTTTTAGGCTGGAAACCAAAGTATAATTCTATCGATGCAATCCTCTCCACCGCCTGGGCCTGGCATAAGAAGCTATACGGGGAATTTAAATAATCTCTATAAAGTAACAAGAGTTTAGTTTAATGTATTCGTGCTTAAGAAAGTCGAGATTTTAACTTTTTCAACGAAACCCGGCATCGTCAAGCATTCGGCCAAGCACCTTGGTTGCTTCAAAATATTCTTCTGCAATCTCGCGCGCCTTACGTGAGTGCTGTTTATAATCAGCATCCAAGCTCTTTAGAGCTTCTAGTACGTCCTCCACCTCTGAGAACAATAGCACCCCCTCGCCAGTTGGAAGCCAATCTCCACACCCTGTATCTTGATGTAAGACAGGTCGTCCTGCAGCCAAATAACAGGTGCTTCGATCACTAAACCATCCGCAGCGCGATTCCACATAGGCGTGTTTGGCGATTCCAAAGTCGGCGCGAGAACCGGCAATAAATTCTTGGTAGGCCTCTATCGTCCGTGTCTTGGTTAGCGGACTTACAAGCTGCCAACCATATTCGTCCAGTCGCTCTTT
>CAYFXE010000009.1:76842-77172 GCA_964347035.1 uncultured Eubacteriales bacterium
CGTGGAATTGCCCATCGTGCCATTCCAAGAGGCGGGAGGAATGGGGGGAGTGGATGCGGGAGTCACTCCTGCTGGATGTTCCTCATCGCCAGGTGGTCTTCACCATCCCCAAGATGCTGCGGATATTCTTTAAGTACAAACGCCGGCTTCTGGGAAAACTCTGCCGGGCGGCCGTCCAGGCCCTCATCGGATACTTCCGGTCTGTCTCTGGAACAGTACTTCGTCCTGGTGTTGTGGCTTCAATTCAGACATTTGGACAGAAGATCAATTTCCACGCCCATCTCCACCTCCTGGTGACAGAGGGCGGCAAAGACCAGGAGGGGATATTTC
>CAYFXE010000010.1:0-19421 GCA_964347035.1 uncultured Eubacteriales bacterium
CAATCTGGAGCCCCTCGAAAGGCTGTCCGAACATCGCGCCCGTGAAATCCATTTTCATGAATCGGCCGCCCATGATCACTTCGATTTTGGCAGAATTCTGGGATACTACAGGCTCTGCGCCTGGCTGCATCCAGGCTGTGGTTGTGACAATCCATTCACCCACATACTTTTTGAACATCTCGTGGTTCTTGTTAGGAGCCATCATTTTCATGTAAGCTTTCATCATTTTGTCTTGGTCCATCTTACTCTCCTGAGCAAGGCCGGGAAGCGAGAAAGAAGCCGTCATCACAAACATCATCCCTATGGCCAATAGAGTTTTTTTCATTTCTTTTCTCCTCTTATTAATTTCGCTTAAAATTTTAGCATAAAAAAAAGTTAATGACTACATTAAATTTATATTATTACTAAGATATATTTTTGTCGAAAAGACTAAAGCCTTATCACCCTTTTTATTGACGGCATTCGATCTAAATGATAGAAGAAATAGAGACACATACTTAAGCTCCTCAGAAGAAAGAAATGTCTGTTGGCATAAATTGGATGTAAATCTTCGGGAAGGATAATCATATGCGACCAAGAGTCATCATGCACAATACGATAAGTCTCGATGGGGCTCTCAGGGATTTTGAGATTAACCTTGAGCTCCATTACCAGATAGCGACAAGATATGCTGCAGATGTTCATCTAATTGGATCGCAGACAGCTAAAACGGGCATTGAATTGTTTACCGAAAGAATCCCGAGGGAGAAAAAGGCGGATTTTGTTAAACCTGAGATCAGGCCCGATGATGAGAGGCCTTTTTGGGCGATCGTGGATAGCCAGGGACTTCTGAAAGACCTGCTCCATGTCTTACGGAGATCCGAGTACTGTAAAGAGGTCATTCTCTTAATTTCGAAAAAAACTCCTAAGTCTTACTTAAAATACCTTAAAGATAGGCACTACGACCTCATCGTTGCAGGAGAAGACCGTGTGGATATCAAACTGGCTTTGGAAGTCTTATATGAGCGTTACTATACGAGAACAGTATTGACGGATACAGGAGGGACTTTAAACTCCATCCTGTTGGAGGAAGGACTTGTTGACAGGATAAGTCTCTTGATTTCTCCTGTGTTAGTCGGAAGAAGGCAGAATCAATTATTCGAGAGCTTGAAGCCAAAGAAAAGTTCAATCAGGTTAAAGCTTTTAAAGATGGAAATCTTTGATGAGAAATATGTTTTATTGGTATATAGAGTTTTGAAATGATTTGTTTTGAGAGATGAAGCGAAAGTTAGAAATAGGTCTTCTTGTCTCGATTGTTTTTCTGGCGATCTTTGCCTTTTACTTGACAATAGGAACAAGAAACCAGGAGAAAAGCTCTTCCCCATTAGTCGAGAGAGAAATCACAATACGAAATGTGACAAACAGTCTCGTGCGCTACAGTATAAAACCCTATAATTCCTTTTCCCCCTCTGAAGAAAAGCGTTTGGACGTAGCTGCTGTGCACAGATACTCGACTCATGTTCCGATGGATATAACCTACGAACGGCTGGGGAGAGATGTGATACGGCATCTCTCTCCTGGTATGTCCTATTCTTTCCGTTATGACGAGCACAATCTGGTTCATATATATGAGGGATCGCACGGTAAAGAAGACACTGTGGACCTGGCGCCTTTCGTGATCACCCCGATGGAGGTTGTCGAAAGAATGTTGGAAATGGCCGAGGTGGACCAGGATGACGTCGTGTATGACCTTGGTTGCGGGGACGGACGCATCGTTATAGCTGCCGCAGAAAAATATGGGGCACGCGGTGTCGGGATCGATATCGACCCCCGAAGGATAGAGGAATCCAAAAAAAATGCGGTCGAGAGCGGGGTGGACAACCTGGTCCGGTTTTTTGTGCAGGATGCGACCAAGGTCGATGTTTCCGAGGCCACCGTTGTCACTCTTTATCTGCTGCCCGAGTCCAACGAGCTTTTACGTCCTAAATTCGAGGAGGAACTCAAGCCCGGTGCTTATGTCATCTCGCACAACTACAGTATCCCAGGATGGGAAGAAAAAGAAGTTGATTACGCTACCGTGAAAGTGGCTACCGGAAAACAGCACACCATATTTCTGTATAAGCGTTAAAATTCAAGCCGTGATTCAGTGAGGTTAAATAAAACCCAGAACTAAGAAGGCCAAATGATCATAAATATATCATCGCTTGGCTCATACTGCCGATCATCGGGATTATAAACAGATCTATACGGTTCTACTTTTTTTCTGGGGTGATGTCCACTATCTTTTTTAGCTTTTGAGCCAGTTCTTCCGGGATATTGGCTGAGATCTTTACATGATCATCACTAGAGGAAATTTGGACAGCGTTCAGGAGTTCGCCGAGTTCTGGTTTATCAGAGACCATCGTTGCTCCTAGAGCTTTGAATCCGTTCAACGTTTGGGCCAGTTGATGGTTCTTCTCTACGTCTTCTCCCTCGGCTTTAATGTCTACCAGGACATTTTTGTTTTTGTAGTCAAAGTTCATCGTTAAGGCGTTGAACGACTCCGCGATTTTCAACTGGGGGCTTTGAGACGTCGGCATATTCATGGCTTCAGCGGGATCGACTATGGCAGCCCAAACGATGGTGCTCTTGTCGGTTCTTCCGAAGAGTGCAGAGAGGGCCTCGTTCTTATAAATATTATCTTTCTTGCCTTGAAGAACATCGATACAGGATTTGGCACCGACAGCATTGCCGATAGCGATGTGGGATTCATCGAGCATGACCATACATTCCGTTTTTCGTTTGTCGGTGAAATATATTGTGAAGCCGTCATAATCCTCCGTGGCCAGTTCACCTTTGGATTTCTCTTGAATTACACCAAGGATTTTTTCCTTGTCATAAGTCATGTTAATGATCACCACACCTTCATAATTCTTGGGTGAGACAGGAATGAGACCCGCTGCAAGGTGGTGAATATCCTTTTCGGGATCGATTCCTGTTTTTTCAATCAATTCGCCCATTTTTTGAGCTTCTTCTTGGATGATATTACGGGCCATTTCTGTGGCCATTCCTTTGTCGACATCGACAAAAAAGACTCCTTTGGCTTCGACTGGAAACATCTTGAGCATCTCATCGACAGCCGGTGAAGCTGCTTTTTCTTTAGGGCCGCAGGCATTAAATAAGATTAAGAAGAGAGCCAGGATAAAGACAGGAAATGCGTACCTTTTCATTCGATAACCTCCATTTTGTGGTTTAATGTTCATTTATTAGACTAAAATACCCTAATTATTGGCCCTGTGCAAAGGATTTCTTCTCGATATTCTGAGGTAGGTTTGTGTTTATAGCCAGTCGTACATCCATCGGGTCAACGAGAATTCCCCTTTGCATTGTTTGAGAGCTTTCTTCACTGTATACTGAACAATGCCCAGCTTGGGGTCATACGGTTTTTTCTGGACTTCTCCTGTGTACAGTTCCTCCAACAGTGGAAGGGCTTTTTCATCTCCGATCTGCCCCAAGGCCCAGATGGCTTTGTTTTTCTCTCGGTAGCCAAATTTATCCGATTCCACAAGAGACATTAAAGCGTCAACACAATCCCTTTAAATTCATTTTGGGCTTTGTTGCAGATGGATTTAACATCCGAGAAGATGATGAAAAGCGATACAGCCAATATGGCGGCCAGGATAAGAATCCCGATGGGCGGCCCGATGATTAGCGTTTTTTCAAGCGTGGAGAATGATTCCCATCTCTTGCCCATTATCGCCTTTTCTCCTCAGCTTCGATCGGGTAGTTTGTCTCCTAATAAGGTTCCTCTCCGATTCCTTGTTCTAGGCAGGAAACAAGAAATTTCGCTGTCGAATTCAATGTCTCTCTCAAGCCTTTGATTTCTTCTACCAGGGGAGACTCGATGCTCACAATCTTATTCTCGAGAGAGGTTTGGTTGATGTCGAATTCATAGATTGATTCCAAAAGATTAGGTTGGCTTGACTTTGGAGCCGTCAACCAGATGATGCTGATCGTCAAGACCAGGAGAGCAGCAGCCGCCGCGACAGAAGGAATGAGGACTGGCTTTCGAGAGCGAGATTCTTCTTGCTCGGGGCTCTTCGATAATTTTAACAGTATCTTTTTGTCGAGGGCTTCATCGTAGCCCTTGAGAACCTCATTTAAATCCTGAGCACTCCTTTTTTCGAGTGAATCGGAAAACAAAGCAAATTCCCGGCAGGAAGCACAGCGTCGGAGATGGCGGCGGACAAGGCTTGCGGCAGGCTTTCCTGATTCCAATGCTTGGGATATGAGCCATTTATAGATTGAACAAAACATCTTTCATCTCCTTTTCATAGGAATGAAAATTTATGCTCGACCGAAGCTGTGCTGTCCAGGCCTTCGGAGGCAGTTACTGGATGTATCTTTTTTGCTAGATTTAAACGGGCTCGATGGAGAAGGACACGAACGGTGATCGGCTTTTTCTTCATAACTTGGGCGATGTCTTTGACTGACATGTCTTCCGCATAACGTAGCCAGAGAGCCTCGAATTCCTTCGGCTGTAGAGTTTTTGCCTGACGCCATAAGTTTTGGGATTGTTCTTTCTGGATCATGGCCTCTTGGGGATCAAGCTCATGACTTTTAAACCTGGAGGACTCTCCTTGCGGTTTTTGTCTCCGGTAGCGGCTGATTGCCTGTCTGACCGCTATGGTGTACAGCCAGGTGGAAAACTTCTTTTGGGGATCGAAACGGCCGATATTTCGGAAGGCCTTGAGAAAAGTCTCTTGGACTAAATCTTCGATATCCTGGTCTGTCTGGATTTTGTGGCGTAGAAAGTGCCGCAATCGGGCGCTGTACCGGAAAACCAGCTCTTCAAACGAGCCGAGCAAGCCTTCCGCTGCCCGTATGGCTATTTCTTCGTCTGAAAGATGATTTATCGATGAAGTTTGATTCATCAGTCTGAGTGGTTCTAACCTTAATGTAACTGATTTTTAGATTAAGTTAAAGGAGATAACTCTCCTCTTAAAGAGAAAGGCGGGAATTTACCTTTCTTGGCAATAAGCTTGATGATGTAGTCGACTGGATAAGTAAACCCCATGCGGACTGTGTTTCCTTTTGTTTGGACGATGAGATCTTCCGGGAGTTTCAGATCAGCCGGGATATCCTCTTTCTGCATGTTGGCCATGGCGATGAGTCCCCTGACTATTTGCTCCATGTTTTTCGCATCTTCAGGAGTCAAGGTGGAGACATTTAGATTGAAGGCCAAGTCCTCCTGGTTTTCCTCCAGGGTGAACAGAGCATTGCTCATCTTAGTCAATATGACGGGTTTTTTATGCTTAGCCAGGGAAGATATATTTTCAACAACGGCGGTCAGGAAGACACCGGACGAAACCTTCTCCAGCTCTAATCTCAGAGGAGATGCGGAGATATCCTGTTTTTTTCCGGCGACGACATCCAAAGCGGCCTTTATGCCTGTTTCGTTCTGAGCGATAAGGGCGAGACCTTCCTTAGGGAATGTTAAAAATTCATCAGATCCACCGCTGTAGATAGTGTACTGAAGATAGGAGATTTCCTTTAGGCTTTCCTTTTTCTTTATCTGTTTGATGAGCTGGTCTTCGCTAAAGTTCCCGCTAACACAGATGACGGTATCTTTCTCTTCGACACCCAGCCCATAGATGGTGACACTCTTGATATCGTTCAACAGATCGATTCCGAAGGACTTTGAGATTTTGTCGTTTTTTTCTTGGAGTTTGTTCATGATTTCCTGGTTTTTAAGTTTGGTATGCAACTTGGTGTTGACGTATTTCTGTATGTCAAAATGGACGACCCATTTAGCATCGGATGGGATGATCGATTTTTGAAGGGGAGCGGCTATTCCCTCGGTAAGAAAGAGAAGAGCCATCACGGCAACGATAAGGATGATGATAGTCTTTTTCATTTTTTTTCTCCTTTTTCTTTCAGTTTTTTCCATAATTGGGATAATCCAATATCTTCATCCTTTTATACGCTGCGAATGCCAATATGTTACATGGTCTCTCTATTAAGGGGACATGAACCTTAATTCAGAGTGCTCATTCTCAAAGCTTTATTATGAACTGGGGTCAGGCCTTATCCCAAGGTTTTGTACTCGGGTAAAGGCAGAGACACAGCGCTTTCGGACGACAAGGCCTGACCCCAGCAGCCTAAAGATGCTTACCTTGCGGGATTATGATTTGACTGTTTCTTGGGCATCATCTATATTAGCTTTTCTAATATTCAAAGGCCATCAAAGGGAGTTTCGTCATGGAAAAAATAGTTCCCAGACATTACAGGCTTCTTCTGGAGCCAGACTTAACAACTTTTGCCTTCAACGGAAGAACAGAGATTCTGATAGAAGCCCGTGAAGCCACCAAATCCATCACTCTCAATGCTATCGACCTCGACATTAAGGACTGTAAAGTTGCTGTCGATGGAAGCTATGAAAAAGCCGCTTTTTCTGCGCCCGATAAAGAGGCTCAAAAGTTCACGATAGAACTGCCTCGAGAAAAGAAAGGCGAGATAAAGATAAACATTGAATACACGGGGAATATTAATGAGACCATGCTCGGATTTTACCGCAGTAAATATACCGATAAAGATGGGCAGGAGAAGTACATCGCTGTCACTCAATTCGAGGAAGCCCAGGCCAGAAAAGCCTTTCCTTGTTTCGATCACCCTGCTCTAAAAGCCACGTTCGATATTGAATACCTCATCGGAAGCCATCTTACAGGAATTTCGAACATGCCTATCGAGGAAGAAAAGATTATCCCTGGGAATAAGAAACTTGTGAAGTTTCAGCGGACGCCAGTCATGTCAACCTATCTTCTTTTCTTCGGCGTTGGAGAGTTCGAAATCATGGAAGATCCCGGTGTGGTATTGCTTCGTGCTATAACAACACCCGGAAAAATTGATTTAGCCAAGGAGGGATTAGGATTTGCTCGAAAATGTATCGAGTTTTTAGAAAACCAATTCGGTGCAATATATCCGCTGCCCAAACTCGATTTGATCGCTGTGCCAGATTTTGCCTTTGGAGCGATGGAGAATTGGGGAGCCATGACCTTCCGGGAGAACCTGCTTCTGGTTTATCCTGGAATTACCTCAAGAAAAGCCCTTCAAGGCTTATTCATAACCATTGCTCATGAGATTGTCCATCAGTGGTTCGGTGATTTAGTGAGTCCGGCCGACTGGAAATACCTCTGGTTGAATGAAAGCTTTGCCACAATCTACGGAGAGATAGCCGTGGATCATCAACATCCTGAATGGCAAACCATGGAGAGTTTTCTGCTGGAAACGACAGCGGCCGCGCTAAGCCGGGACTCTCTGGAAGAAAATTTTGCCATCGAGCTGGAGGAGGAAGCCAGGATTACGGCCAGTACAGCGCCCATAATCTATAACAAGGGAGGTTCAATTCTCCGCATGGCCACTGCCTACCTAGGTGATCAGGTGAAGGCAGCTCTCAAGGATTATTTTGAATGGCATGCCTTTTCCACCGCTGAAAGCTCTGATCTTTGGGAAGCCTTCGGACGAGCGGCTCAGGATGAATTGATCGCCAAGATGATGATAACCTGGGTCAAACAGCCCGGCCATCCTCTGATAGATGTCAAGCAGGAGAACAATACGTTAGTCTTTTCACAGGAACGGTTTACCTTTCTCAACGACAGGAAACATGAGGAAGAATGGATCATCCCTCTGACGATTTTGACCATCGATGCTCAAGGCAAGAAAAAAGTTTTAAAGCACACACTCTCTGACAAAACTGGAAAGTTGGAGGTGGATGATAAGATCAAGGCCTTTAAAATGAATCATGAGCAGACAGGATTCTACAGAGTTAAATACGAATCGTCTGAACTAGAGAACATAGGGCATCTTATAAGTGAAAAGGCCATCGGCGGGCTGGATCGGTACGGTGTCCAGGAGGATCTTTTTGCTCTGGTCAGGCGGGGAGATATCAACCTTTCTTATTATCTGGATTATATCAACACTTATTATCAACAAGAGGATCATCATCTCCCCCTGAGAGGTATTCTTAAAAACCTATCCCTCCTGAATCTTGTTGTGAAAGGGCCGGCCAAGGATAAAGTCAGGGAAGCCGGTAAGAACTTGACTGAGGGTATTCTCGATCGAATCGAGTATGTGCCGCAGGCTGATGAATCGTTAACGACTTCAGCTCTTAGGAGTGGCGCCTTATGGAATGCCGCCTTATTTGGAGGCCAGAGGGCTGTCGATTTTTCTCTGGATCAATTCAATAGAATGATTAAAACTGGCGAGAATATCCATCCTGATATTGCCGATCCTGTGCAGAGAACCGCTGCTTACACCGATAGTCACTCACTCGAGACTCTGATCTCGCGCTTCAAGGCAAGCGAAAGTGAGCAAGAAAGAATGATCTTATCCGCAGCGCTTGGTTGTGTCCAAGAAGAGAACATGCAGAAGGTTATTGATTTTGTCCTGGATGAGATGCCTCCAAGGCTTCAGTTTATACCGATTCATACGATGTCTGCCAATCCGACGTTGACACCTTATCTTTGGGACATGTTCAGACAGAATCAGGATAAGTTAGAAAAGCTGCATCCAATCCATTTTGAATACATCGTGATCGGCGTTATATCCATAGGAGGGTTAACTCATGCCCAGAAAATCAAAGAATTCTTCTCAGCATATGCACCAGAATCCCTGAAATCTTACCAGAAATATCTTCGGGAAACTCTCGATATGGCCCTGGAAGTGTTGGATGTAAATTTAAAACTAAGGATAGGGGACGTTCCCCAAAGTGCCACCCCTTAAGATTCTTGTTCAGTTTCAGTATCTTCGCTTATCGGTAATGTGAAACTGAAGGTTGATCCCTTTCCAGGTGTACTCGAAACGCCCATCTCTCCTCCGTGCATTTCGACGATTGAACGTGTAATCCAGAGGCCCAAACCCGTCCCGGACACTTCTTGAGTCATCGGATTTTCAGCCCGGAAAAATTTGGTGAACAGACGTTTTTGTTCCTGCAGCGACAGCCCTATTCCTGTGTCATTAACTTCGACACAAACCTGGTCTTTCTCGACTGAGGAACTGATGGATATGTTTCCCTCGGCAGGAGTGTATTTGTGGGCGTTCGAGAGGAGATTCATCAGAACATGAGTGATCCGGTCGGCATCGGCATAGACAACGGGAAGTTTCGTTCCTATTCTCAATTTTAACATTTGTTTCTTCGCCTCCAACTGGGGCTTCATCGAATCTACAACCCCCTGGATCAAGGCCTGCAGATCCAACTCGGTTCTCTTCAGTTTGATAGCACCGGATTCGATGCGGGAGACATCCAATAAATCGGTGACAAGCATCGAGAGCCGATGAGCGTTGCGGTTGACTACCTCTAGAAAATCAGTCTGTTCATCGTTCAATTCTCCCGCATCGCCTTCAAGGAGAAGGTCGACATAACCTACAATCGATGTCAGGGGTGTGCGCAGCTCATGGGAAACCAAAGAAACAAACTCTGATTTCATCCGGTCGACCTCACGTTCGTGAGTGACATCGCGAAAGACATACAGAATTCCGAGATGTCGACCGCGAGCCGCTTTGACCAATTTCGAATAGATTTCTAGCTCTCGCCACTGAGGCCACTTCTGGACGGCGATTTCAACCTGAGGGGATTCTCCGTTTTTCGTGCTTTCATCCAGGCTGACTTTGATGGCTGCTGGGTCGTCAAAGATCCGTTCGAATACAGGAAGAAGGGTAGAAAAATTTTGGTCGATGACCCTCTTTTTTCTCACCGAAAAGAACTGTTCGAACTGGCGGTTGATAGCCAGGAATTTTCCCTTCGGAGAGATAAGGGCCATCGCCTCACTCGAGGCATCGAGGATGGCGCGCATTTGAGCCTGAGCCTGTTCAGATTCAATATACTGAGCTTCAAGTTCCTCCATCATCTTTTGTAGTTTTTCTTCGGCTGCACGGCGGTCGGTGATATCCTGTTTGATCGATATGAAATGCTGAATTTTGCCTCTTTTACTCTTAACGGGAGTGATGGTCATTTCTTCGTGATAGTGTGTGCCGTCCTTCCGGCGGTTGATGAGCTCGCCCTGCCAGACCTTTCCAGACTTTATTGTTTGCCAGAGTTCTTTGTAATAGGCTGGGTCTTGCTTGCCTGACTTCAGAAAGCGCGTGTTTTGGCCGACTGCTTCATCGGAGGAATAGCCCGTCAGGCGGGTGAAAGCAGGATTGATCCATTGAATCGTTCCCTTGGTGTCAGTAATAATGATGCCGTTGGCAGCAGCATCTAGCGCTGCGGTATTCACCAGAAGCTGTTCTTCGACCTTCTTCCTCGAGGTGATATCATGGACGATGGCGACTAAATCGGACTTCTGCCCCCACTTCATGAAGCTTACGGCAAGTTCAACAGGAAAAACACTCCCATCTTGTCGTTTCCCGTTGAATTCCTTCACTTGATTCATACATCCGAGGTCAATATCAAAAGAAGATTCTGATGATTCAGCCTTTTGTTCTTTGGTACAGATATCTGGGATCAAGAGATCTATGGACTTGCCGCTGATTTCTTCGGCTTTCCAACCGAACATTTTCTTCCCGGCGGAATTCATCGATTCGATGATGCCTTGATCATCAAAGATGATGATGCCGTCCACAAGACAATCCAGTATTCTGTGGATTCGGATCATCTGAAGTTCGGTCTCGGCCAAAGCGGCCAAGTCACGCAGGGTCTCTATATCTCCGGAGTCAAGCTTTCTGGGTCTGTGATCAATAACGCACAGGGTTCCCAGATTGTGGCCCTGCGGACCACGGAGAGGCTGTCCGGCATAAAACTGGACACGAGGCTCTCCTGTCACCAGCGGATTATCCGAGAATCTTGAGTCCTGTTTGGCGTCTTCGACGACGAGAGCCTTATCACTCAGGATAGCATGTCCACAGAAGGAGATCTCGCGAGGTGTTTCTAAAACAGAGATTCCCTGTTTTGATTTAAACCACTGGCGGTCGGCATCGACGAGACTGATCAGGGCGATCGGAACCTTTATCAGGCGCTTAGCCAGGCGGGTGATCCGGTCGAACCGCTCCTCGGGTTCTGTATCCAATATTTTAAGGCCGTGTAGCTCCTCGAGCCGTTCTTTTTCATCAGGCGGTTTGGCTGGGCTTTTCATTCTAAACCAAGATCTTCTTTCATCCCAGAAACGACCGCCCTGATCCAGCCGTTGACCACCAACCTGTCTACGCCTTTAAGTTGTTGAACAAGTTGTCTCCTGAGCTGTGAGGGAAGATTTTTCCTCGGGTCCTTCGAGTAGACCAGAGGAGCGTGTCTTTCGCCTGGTCCATACCGACCGCTCACTGGGCTCACGGAATATTCATGGGAATGTTTGATCGCAATAGACTCTTTTCTGAGCCACTTGCCTTCCGATCGGTCGAGGCGCACCTGCGGAGCACTCCCGTAGGCTTTCACGAGTTCATAAATATGAGTCACCTTGTTCTGGGCCTCCATCAATTCTGCTGTCAATCGGGCTTTTTCCTCTGCTGTGAACTTGCTGATTCTTCCTTTCTTGATCTTGTCTGAAAGGATTTTATCTCGATCCGAATCCTTGGCCTTTGATAGGCCTTTACTCTTGAGAGCTAGATCGTGGACTTCGAGGAGTAAGCGGCGGGATGAGTCATCCAAGACTCTGACGGCTTTGGTTTTATACTGGACTTCTTCCATTTGAGATTGATCGAGTTTATTTGTCCTCGATTTTTCTTCACTCGAGACATGTGAGCCCAGAAGCTGCATCACCAGGCTGTAACACTCTTTATCCCAGGTCTTCATGGCTCTCATGGCTCTTCCTCTCAGTTGCTGCCAGGCAGTGACGTTCCGGGTGGCCGTGGCATCGATCAGCACGTTGGGTCGGATGACATTCCAGCCCGTCCGGGCCCAGGGGGAGACGATGATCACATTCACCGGGAGAGTTTCGGCATCCGTAACCCGGGCTGTCAAGTCGTACATGAATTGTTTCCGTTCGCCTTGGGCCATTTTAACGACATAAAATTTTTGAAGCTCTCCGCTTACCTGCCGCAGCTCTGCTACTCGAGCAATGATAAAGTAGGAAGCGATCAGACCATAGTCAAAAAACGTTTTGATCCAGCGGCGGAGATGGAAATTCTTCATGCTTATCCGAGCCAGAATTTTCGTCTCGATTGAATCCAGCTTTACTTTTTTGATCTCTCTACGGAACGACCGCAGGACTTTTCGGTTGAATTCTCCCGGGCGGGAAGCCCTGATTTTAGACAGACCTTGGATGTAGTGGCGCAGTATTTCTCTAAAAGAAGAGTGGAGACTGGAAGTTTGATCCTCTGTCAAGCCCAGGCCCTGGGTCAGCAGACCGAACAGAGCTTCACCCAACTCTTCCAGCATGATCTCCTGCTTGATAAAACCAGCAATCCTGAGCGGGAGGGGATTTTTCTCTTTCCACGGCATGTAGATTTCACTCGACAAGACCGCCATCGGGGTGATTTTTTTCTCCCCTAACATCTGGGCAAACACTCCAGCCACTCCTGAATAACCAGGAACGGCCTCGTCCGTGTCCCAGCGGATACGCTTTCCCCTGTCGAAAACGATCACTCCATTGATTTTCCTGGCTGTGTTTTCAGCAGCCATTATGGATTTAATACTGTCAACCCGACCTTCACCGATGCGTAGATAAAAGTTCTTGAGTGATCCATAAAGGCCAACGATGGTCATCGCTAAGCTGTCTTTAACACCCTCAGCGAACATGGATTTAGATATGCTCTTTTTTTGGAGCTGTCGTAGATCCTCTAAAGGAGATTTAATACCGAAGGACTTCGCTTTGAGTCGATGCAATATATCTGGGAAATAGATGAGTTCCTTAAGCTCCTGTTTGATTTCCTTGATGTTCCGGAGTATGGCCTGGAACCTCCTTTGTCTGCGTTCCTGTTCTTTTACGGAGAGGGTTTGGATGGCTTCCTCGACCAGCTTTTGGTCGGACCAGTTGTTGGCGACTTGAAGAATTGTCAGAAGTGGAAGCTCGGTTAGCTTCATTCCATTCCCTGATTCCCATTCGTGAAAGCGTTTTGTCAAGGCTTCATCCTGGTCTTTACGTGTCTCATAAAGACCCAAAAAATCTCGTGCCGCAGCCAGACGTTTTTCCAGCGGCATGGAGATAAACCACTCCCTTAACTGTTGGCTGCCGACAAGATCGATGAATTCATGGATATTCGATTTGTATTCCTCGATAAGATCCCGGACACGCTTTTCTCTGTCCGAAAAGGCGAAAGGCACCCCGAATTCAGAGAAAGGCGCCACAAACCCGTAGGCGATCAGGTCCGCTGCCGGAAGAATATAGACGAGTTGAAGACCCAAATCGGTAAAACGCTGGCGAAAGGCAGCGGCTGTCCCAGAAAAGCCGATGACACCTCTGATGCTGCCGTCTCGGAGCCATTCGGTGAGGAGACGGGTCACGTCAGCAGAAACGCTCCGCAGGTCTTCTACTAATTTGTGCACTTCATCCAGGATGACATACTGGATTTTACTCCCTTGTAGGAATTTCTCTATGGATATGCGATCAAAGCCTCCCTTGCCGGTCGGTGATCCCAGTTGAGCCAGGGCGGTATAGGTCATCACCAGAATCGCGGGTGAGAATCCCGATCGCTTCTTCGCAAACTCTAGAGCCGCCGGAGTTCCTGTGAACACGTAATCTGGGGTAATTCTCAGGCCTATGGGCTTGTAGCAGAGTTCACCGACCCATTGCTGCTCGTAATTCACGGTGGGAACCAGGATCAAGATGGCCTCTCCTGTGGACATGCCGCGCAGCCAATCCTGGATGCACATCATCCCGATCATGGTTTTTCCGCTGCCTGTCGGGGCTTCGATGACTTGGCCTTGGTAGCCGTGGCCGCGGAAGATGGCATAAGCATCGTGCTGGTAAGGACGAGGATAGATAGAGCCAATCAAGTCTTCGTGTCGCCAAGGTGTGAGATCCGGTGCGATTGATGGCGGCCCCAGGAGCTCGTTGGCTGCGGCGATAAACATGTCTGCTATAATCGTGCTGCAGCCTGTAAAACTTTCGAAAAAGCGTTTGAAGGCATCTTTTCTTGTAGCAATGTTCGATAACCCAGGGAATCCACCATGTTCAAACTCCTCGTATAGCTTGGGTCCTAGAAGAGCCATCAAGCTAGCCTTGTCCAGGTTGATGAAGCTGTATTCCCGTTTTGTCCGGCTGTATCCTTCGGCCTCCTTCTGGACATGACCCTTGGCGATAAAATCCTTAATATTGCTGCGAACAGTCGAAGGCTTTACATCAGCCAGCAGATGCATCTCGTTCACTCGGGAGGTTATGTTTTCAAGATCCAAGGGGCCAGCCGCTTCCTGGAGAACCTCGATGATCAAATCTCCGATCAGTTGATTGCGTGTTTCTTTGTTCAAGGTGACAGCGAAGGGGACACTGGTGGGAGCAATTTCATGCATGTGGTGAAGGGGTTGGTGAAGGGTTACCAGGTTATACAGGGCGGCTGTGATCAACGGTTCCCTGCCTCGCCTTAACGCCTGGCGCAGGATACCCAAAGTTCGTCCATAGTAATGGGCCAGCGTATAAAACCTCTGGCGCATGCCCTGGATATCTCGCTTCTTCTGCAGGGCTTCGAATTCCTTATGTAAGGCTTTGGCCATATCTTGGGCCTGCCAGTAGTTCGGAGGTGGAGCTGCCGGAACTTCACAGGCCAAGATAGACGAAGGTTCCATCATAGGTGAGGTTTCCACATCCAGGGCGGGCTCTAAAGTTTCAGCCTCAAGCTTTTCCGGATCCCTCATCTTTACCTCCCTTAGTAAATGCTGGTTTTATGTTTATAGATAAAAATATATTTTGTTTAAGACGTGCTTTTACTCTGATCGACGGTTTCCTCTCTTTAGAACCCGGGTCAACTGGATATTTTACTTCGCTTGGCGAGATTGATGTTAACCCTATCGATGAGTTCTGCTGGGCTGAAAGGCTTTTTGATGTAATCATCGGCTCCTTCGGAGAATCCTTTGATCACATCGGCCTCCTCGCCTTTGGCTGTGAGCAAGATCGAAACAGGCGCTTCAGCTCCTAATTTTTCCCTGACTTCGGCGATGAGCTCGTAGCCATTCTTTTTGGGCATCATCACGTCCACGATCATGACATCCGGTTTCTCGGTGAGAGCCAGGTTGAGACCTTCCTCACCATCGCTGGCCGTAAGGACATCGAAGCCGGCTCGACTCAGCTTGATGTTTATAACGCGTCGAATATCAGCCTCATCGTCGACCGCCAATACGCGGATAGGCATATAAACCTCCTAAAACCGAGATTAATATGTTATGAAAGTCAAAACCCAAGCTAAATCAAATTTATTTTGTCTGTTGAATTATGTCAAGCGGGAATCCTTAGGCTGATCCAGACCTCGGGATAGCTATGCTTGAACTTACTTTTTTTCGTCCTTACTTTCGTATTTTTTCTTAAACTCATCCTCAGTACAGATCTCTATCTGTTTTTTCCCTGAGATGACGCCATCCTTGGCCAAAAACTCGCAGGTTAAGCGAGCTTCCTCATAGGTGTTAAACGTTTTCCATTCCCCCCAGTCGCCGGTTCTCTTTTTATACCGACCATAATATTTCATGATTTCCTCGCTTACCAGCTTTTTCTCCTGAATATTAATATTATTTAAGCCAGATTATGGCTGTCAACTTAAAATTGGGAAACTAGGGATATAATTAGGGACTGTTCTATTTTTTCGAGCCTGAGTTCCCGCTACCTGCCTATGCAGGTATAGGCTGAGCAGGTACAGGGTATGTATGGATGAAATTCATTTTACTGGATCCCTGCTTCCGCAGGGATGACAGGGAGGAAAGAATAGAACCGTCCCTATTAATTGGAGCTGTTAATTGACCAAAGACTGGGGGTGTGATATAAACTTCTAAATACTCCATCCATGAAAATTGCAGTCTCTGGTGCCAACGGTCACATCGGAGCTAATCTCTGTCGGAAACTCATCGAACAAGGACATCAAGTCCGAGCCTTGGTTCATCGGAACGACCAAGGAATCAGAGGGCTCCCGCTGGATTTAATCCAAGGGGACCTGATGAATCTCGCCTCTCTTTTTCTTTTAGTTGAGGACACAGAGATTGTCTTTCATCTGGCTGCGGTCATCTCCATCAAGGCCAAAAGAAAAGACGAAATTTTTGAGAAAAACGTAAGAGGGACAGAAAACATTATCAAGGCTGCCCAGAAAGCGCGAGTCCGAAGGTTTATCCATTTCAGCACCATCCATGCTCTTGAACATCAGCCTTTTGATCAGCCGCTAGACGAATGCCGCCCTCTAGCCATCGAAGATAATATCATATACAGCCAATCCAAAGCGCAGGCTGAAGAGATCATGCAGGAGTCCATCAAAGCCGGGTTAGATGCTGTCATCCTCAACCCGACCGCTGTCATCGGGCCGTATGATTTCACTCCCTCCTTATTGGGCAGGGCACTGATACAAATGTATCTTGGGAAACTCCCGGCTTTGGTTCAGGGAGGCTATGATTGGGTCGATGTGAGGGATGTCGTAAATGCGGCGATATCTTCTATCGAAAAAGGGAAGACAGGGCAACGGTATATTCTCTCCGGTCATTGGCGGAGCATGAGGGACTTGGCCCTTTCGATTTCTATGTACAGCCAAAAGAAGCCTCCACACCTTTCGATCCCGATTTGGCTGGCTCAAATTGCCCTGCCATTCCTGAGGCTCTATTGCAAAGTGAACGGCACCGAGCCCCTCTATACACGAGATTCATTGACAATTCTCCAAATGGGACACAAGAATATCTCCCATAAAAAAGCCAGCATAGATCTTGCATTTAGTTCGAGGCCAATAGAACATACCATCAAAGATACAATTGATTGGTTTAGGGAAAACGGCTTTTTAACTGCTTAAACCGATAAAATATGACCGAAAATACATTTTATGCAGTCGTGTACGCCTGGCTGGCTCTAGGCATCCTCGTCTTCCCGCTGCTCTTGAAAATCCCTGCCCCTTACGGACGCCATACCAGATCTGGCTGGGGGATAGCGGTGCCGAATCACCTGGGATGGCTGATCATGGAATTTCCGGCCCTGGTTGTTTTCGTCTATTTCTTCTTAGCTGGAACCGTAGTGCAAACTACAGCAACCTGGTTTTTTTTCGCCCTCTGGGCTATCCACTACTCAAACCGCTCCTTTGTTTTCCCCTTCCGGCTGAAGACCGCACAGAAGAGAATGCCGGTTATAATCATGTTTATGGCATTTATTTTTAATATCGTCAACGGATTTATCTGCGGCCATTACTTCGGATCCTTCGCTCCTCGTTATAGCTCAGCCTGGCTGATTGATCCTCGCTTTCTGATTGGTATGATTTTGTTTTTCACTGGTTTAGGCCTCAACTGGTCTTCCGACCATATTCTCCTGGGATTGAGAGAATCAGGAATGTCTGATTATTCTGTTCCCTTCGGGGGCATGTTCAGGTATGTATCCTGCCCGAATTTTTTAGGAGAAATCATAGAATGGGGTGGCTTCGCCTTGATGACCTGGTCTCTCCCGACCCTTGCTTTTTTCGTTTGGACCCTGTCCAACCTCATCCCCAGAGCTTTGGATCATCATGCCTGGTATAAAAAACAATTTAGAGATTATCCTTCCTCCCGAAAAGCCCTCATCCCTTTCTTGATTTGACCGTAATTTCCCACCATGGTATATAAAACTTATCAGGCGGTGCTGGGAAAAAATAAGATATCAAAGGAATAAAAGAGTGAAGATAATCGATTTATCTGAAGAGCATCAAAAAGAATACTTTCTCTGCCTCGAGGACTGGTCAGGAGAGATGGAAGAGGCTGGAGATCACAAAGAGGTCTGGTACAACAGGATGAGGAACATGGGCCTCGGTGTTAAGCTTGCTGTAGATGATGATGGCAAAGTTGGAGGAATGATCCAGTATTTGCCGGTCGAGCAGTCTTTCATAGAAGGGGAGGACATCTATTTTATTCATTGTATATGGGTTCACGGCTATAAAAAGGGTAGAGGCAATTTTCAGAAGAAAGGAATGGGAAAAGCTTTGCTTAAAGCGGCAGAAGAGGATGCCGAATCAAAAGGAGCAAAAGGTATAGCCGCTTGGGGAATTTCTCTTCCCTTATGGATGAAAGCCTCATGGTTTAAAAAACATGGTTATAGAAAGGCTGATAAGGTGGGTTCGTTGGTGCTTGTCTGGAAATCCTTCACAGCTGATGCTGTCCCTCCAAAATGGATTAAACAAAGAAAAAAACCAGAACTGACACCTGGAAAAGTCACGGTGACTGCCTTTATCAACGGTTGGTGTCCAGGTCAGAACTTGGCCTTCGAAAGGGCAAAGAGAGCAGCCTCAGAATTCGGGGATAAAGTGTTTTTTCGAGAAATCAACACACTTGATCGAAATGTCTTTTTAGAATGGGGAATTGTCGATGGATTATTTATTGACAATAAGAAAGTTAGAACAGGACCTCCCCCATCTTATAAAAGAATAAAGAGGAAGATAGAGAAGCGTGTCAAAAGACTGAGGCGATAAAATGTTAGATGCTGTTGTAAACATTATTACCAAAAATTGATGATTAAAAAATTTTCCATCCAGGCCAAAAGACATGTGCTGTTAAGTATTTGGATTAACATTGCTTTAATCACGGCCTCTCCCTTTCAAGCTCAGGAGAAGGAGAAATGGGTTCCTGATTACGATCATCGGGATGAGTGGCAGCAGCCGGAAAAAATCTTGGATGCTATCGGAATCCAGCCTGGAATGACTGTGGCCGATGTAGGAGCAGGGAAGGGCTATTTCACATTCAGGTTGGCGGAGTGCGTCGGCCCGGAAGGGAAGGTTTACGCAACCGATATTGATGAAAGACTACTCCAAAGCATTAAGGACCGCATCCACGAAGAAGGGATTCAAAACATCATTACAATTCTGGGAGATAAGGATAATCCAGGATTACCCGATGGACAGATAGATATCATCCTGATGGTTCATGTTATTCATATCATCATCCATAACCAGGACCCGCTGTTGTTTTTAGAAAACATCCGGCCGAGTTTGAAGCCCGATGGTCTGTTAGTCATTGTTCACTGGGATGGGAAAAAAATGGGGTATCCGGATATCTATGCCTATTCCCGAGAGAGTCTTCTCGAAGTCATCGAAGAATCTGATTTCAAACTCGCCCGGACAGAGACATTCCTCCCGCGAGATAATATTTATATATTTCAGGTCAAATAAACTAGTGTTATCACCAAACATATTCAAGTAAAACGCCCAACCTTTTTATTATAAACAGGGGCAAAATAGTAGAGGCAGAACAATGCAGGATCTGGTAAACCTGATCAGAAAGGCACAACGAGGTGACCTGACAGCCTTCGATCTTCTCATCCAACGATTTCGAGACATGGCTGTAGGTTACGCCTATTCCATTCTAGGCGATTTTCATCTTGCCGAAGATGCCGCTCAGGAAG
>CAYFXE010000010.1:19431-74835 GCA_964347035.1 uncultured Eubacteriales bacterium
TTGTCCAGGCTTATCGGGATTTAAAGTCACTCCGTAAACCTCAGGCCTTCGGAGCCTGGTTCCGCCGGATTGTGTTCAAGTACTGCGACCGGATCACCCGTAAGAATCAGCATTCCACGATCTCTTTCGAACGGGTTGGAGAACCGGTTGATTCCTCGAAGACACCGGTCGAACTCGTGCAGAAAAAGGAGGACCAGAATGTCGTGTTGGAGAGTATAAAGGCTCTACCCGAGCTGGAGAGGACGGCGACGACCCTGTTTTATATTGATGGGTACACTATCGCCGAAGTCGGGAATTTTCTCGAAATCCCTCAGGAGAACGTCAAAAGCAGCCTGCATTCTGCCGGAAAAAAATGAAACAAAGGTTGGTGGCCATGGTGAAAGATACGTTAATGAGTCATGCCCCAGGAAAAGAATTTAATGAACGGGTTCGCCGGTTGTTGGAGAAGGTTCCGGTTGTCAGTTTCGAGCTTCATCAAAAAAAAGAAAAGAGTGGATTGCGGCGCTTTCCGGAGTCAATGCCGTTTCCATCTTGTTTGAGGTCCTATCTAGAATATATCGGCGATGATATGGGCTTTAAGAAGATCAAGGTTTACGATCGAGACTGGCGACTGGACACGACGTATGTCTTCCTGATGGGAACTACGGGCACGGCCTTCCGACTTAGCTGGAAACCAGGCTGGTATTTGGGCAATCTGAATCTGACGTTAATATCTGAAGATCCACTAGCTCCATACAATAGAGGCCTGGAGTTAGTGGGTTACACTTATGAGATTATCCAGAAGGAAAACCGCCGCTCCGAAGAGAACTATTTTAGAAAAAGAATAAAATATAGTATTCAATAGAAAGGACGGTCGGTTATAGCTAACGGAGTGGTCGGTCCTCCTGTGGATTGTCTGATCACCGGTTTTGATGAGGAGGGAGACGTTCTCATCGGCTGGAGCTGCTTCCAGAAGGCTAAAGAATTCAGCACTGATTTGGAGTATGAACCATGCGGTTATTTCCGAAAGCGAAATTGGTTTAAAGATACACACAGGTTGATCCTAATCGGGGAGAAAAAGAAGCCCCCTCCTCCGGAGGATAGCTACAAAGACGGGCTACGTTGGGCTCTCAAAATTGCTCGGACACCACTGGTCCAGAATGATTGCCAGAGCGGTCTGGCTGCATATAAAGCTTGGGCAGATGCGATTCGACAGGACGAAGAATTCATTGATAAGAAAGTGAAAGAGCTTCATCATCGTTACCATGTTCACATGGATGCTACAGGGATGATTGCCGAAGGACGCTGGTATGCTTATCAGTTTCTCCAAAAAATCATAAAGGACGTTTCCTGTCCGAAAGAAGAATTATCTCAGGCGGCCAAATGCTATGATGAAGAGCATTCGCTGATGTGGAAAGCTAGGGGATTGGTTGGGGGGCCGGGAGCTTCAGTCAAGAAGGCCAAGCTGTTCAGAGAGACTGAGATCCGAAAAAAGACCGCCGAGATTATTCTCCAGGCCCGTGAACAGGATCAAAAAGCCGCTGACTATCTGGCGCTGGTATTGAAGCATTGGTAGTATAAAGGGGGACGTTCCCCAAAGTACCATCCTTAGAGTTTATCTACTTCGCTACATCCATTGATCTTAGAAATTTGCTATTTAGGAAGTCAATTGAAGAAAGGGCGATTTTTTGGGGAATGTCCTCGTTTGTTTTTCTGTTTTCAAAAAAAGGCGAGTCTTGTAGAATTGTCGTTCTAGGAGGCTAGCATGAAGAAACTGTACAGATGCAAGGTGTGTGGATATATTGTCGGAAGTAAAGAACCTCCTGAAGTCTGCCCGGCTTGTGGATTCAAGGGGAAGATTTTCGAGGAGTTTGAGTCACCCGTCTCCGCCAAAAGAAGGATAATCATGAAATTGCACATCCACCCAGTCATGGTCCACTTCCCGCTGGCTTTTGTTTTGAGTTTATTCCTGATCAACCTGTTTGACCTGATTAACATTATCCGGCTGCCATCGACATTATTGGCCATGGCTGAAGCTCTAGTTTGGCTGCTGCCTTTTGCGGCTGTCTTGGCCACTTTATCCGGGCTGTACGATGGCCGGCTCAGGTTTAAACGGATTGATACACCCCTGTTGAAGAAGAAAATCATCTTATCCAGTTTATTCATCCTCCTCTCGATCTCCCTCATCGTGCTCCAGTCCTTATTAGACCTAGATCAGGCTTCTTATCGTCTTATGATCCTTGTCTACAGCATAGCTCTATCTGGAATTGGTACGTGGTTGGGCTTAATCGGAGGAAGTTTGATCGAAGCAAAAGTTCGAGGATAAATAGCTTTGTGACAACAAGATCATGAGAAAAGAAATAGGGTAGCCAAGGTTTGTATTATGGAAAATAACAAGCTCAAGTTAGCAGATCAAACCCAAGGCCAGGTTTGGCAGTGGGGAAAAGCGTACCGTTGCGGAGGATGACTGCCCCCTGGGTAGGATCATCCAGGAGATCTAGGTGGCCATCTAAATCGGCATAAGTGACGTTTGGACGAGCTAAAGCAAAATGAAGACCAGCAGCAATACTGAGAGCGGCTTCATCCATACAACCTACCATAACTTCTAATCCTGCCGACCGAGCCACAGAGTTGATCTGGATGGCCACAGAGATTCCCCCGGCTTTCATCAGTTTGACATTGACCATATCGACGAGATCCCTTCGAGCGAGACGGAAGGCATCCCGGAGAGTCATCAGACTTTCATCAGCCATGATCGGGATTTTAACGCTGCTTGTAACACGCCCCAACATGTCTGGCTGGCCTTTCGGAGTAGGCTGTTCGATCAGCTCCAAGTGCACTTGCCGAGTCTCGTTGAAGAAACGAAGCGCTTGTTCTACTGTATATCCCTGATTCGCATCAAAACGCAGTTCGATGTCTTTCCCGACCGCCTCTCTCACCTTGAGGATGCGGGCAATATCGGATTCGACATCTTTGCCGCCCTTGATTTTCAAGCATTTGAAACCCTGATTAACTCTTTCACGGGCACGAGCCACGGTTTCTTCCTCGGGAAGGATTCCGATGGTGACACTGGTTTTGATGCGGTCGCGAAAACCTCCCAGGAGTTTCCACAAGGGGAGATTGCTGCACTTTCCAAGAATATCATAGAGTGCCATATCTAACGAGGCCAGAGCGGAGGGCTGAAACTCAAGCAGGGGAGTGAGGCGCTCGATGATCATAGCCAGACGCAAAGGATCAGAACCTTTGATATTCGGAGAGACTATGCTGTCCAGGCTTTTGAGAACACTGTCCGGTGTCTCTCCTGTGATCTGCATATCCGGGGCGGCACAGCCAAAACCGCTTATTCCTCGATCTGTCTCGATTCTCACGAAAACGTTCGTGGTCTTTTCTATGGTCTCGTAGGCTATAGAGTAGGGCTCGATCAGTTTCATAGAGACAGGCCAGGATTCAATCCGGGTGATTCTCATGCTTGTCTTCTTTCAGTAACGTTTATGGTGAATCTCATCCAGGCTCATGCCTTTCAAGTCTTCTACAAATTCGACAAGATGTGTGATCATGATTGACCATATCTTCCTGCCTTTTTCACTGCTGGCCTTTGTGGGATCCCCCAAGACGCCAGTAGGAGAAATTTTTGCGATGCGTGCATACCAATCCACGCTTCTTTTTGAGCTGAAGTTAAGGTACCGACTTGAGAATTTGGGGATAAATTTTCTCATCTTGCCACGTCTGACCATGTGCGGGCGGACGGCCAGGGTGGTGCTGGTTTCTATCTCTCCAGCATGGACATCGTTTGGGGTTTCCGCCAATTTGAGGATATCTTTTTCACTGGTCTCACCTGTCTCCACGCAGGTAAAGATATGGGCGTCGCGGTTAATCATCTGCGCTGCATACTGGAGGGCGGGGATGTTTCCTCCATGTCCGTTGATGATCACTAGCTTTGTGATACCATGGCGAGCGGCACTCATCCCGATTTCATAAACGAATTGAGAGAGTGTTTTTGGCGATATGTTTAGGGTACCGCTGAAATCGCCATGATGATAGGAAACCCCGTAGGCGATGAGAGGAAGAACCAAAGGCTTTGGATCGCTGCAGGCGGCAGCCACTTGCAGAGCAAGGTGATTGGCATCAAAAGCATCGGTATCCAGTGGGAGATGGGGACCATGCTGCTCCAAAGAGCCAACAGGAAGCAGCGCAATATCGACCTTTTTAAGGTGCGATTGGGCTTCAGGCCAGGTAAGTTCTCCTAATATATGAGAGGTGAGGGCAGAGACTGAGTTATCTTTTCCCTTGGCCAAACGAACAAACCTGTTGCTGGGAATTTCGAAAGGGTAAGGCGTTGCCAGAGCGGGATCGTTCAAAGGATCGTAATCAACCCACACCCTCCCCTGACGCTTGACCGCACCCGCAGCATATTCGAGGAATATCCGCAGCACGGGCTCTCGAATATCGACAGGGACGCTTTCGATCGGAGACCTTTCTGGGTCGATACGGACCTTCATGATCTCTGGATGCTCCCTAATTTTAATACTTGGAGAGAATTTTGTGAGTATTTTCTTCTGTTCCAAGAGGAAAGCCAGATGTTGGGCTCCTGCACTTTCTTGATGGACACCTTTTTGCGCTAGACTTTCAAGACAAATCTTGATCTGTTTCTCGGTGTAACCACAATGCGTTGAGTCTGCATCCAGGGCGACCAGCATTCCGACGATGCGGCGACATTTCTCGCACCGACCGCAGGGGAAAACCCTTTTCCCCTCGATGTGAGTCGCATGACAGGACATCTGATTCCGCTGTAGATCCGGGTATCTTTTAACCAGGATTTTCTCGATGAGGATTTCCGAGAGGGGCCGGAGAATTGAGAATTGAGTGATGTTCCATCCTTTCTGAATGTAATAACGAGTCAGGGCATTATCAAAGTAGCGGCTTTGATCATACAGGCCATCATAATGAGTGATCCCCTGATGTGATCGTCTACTGGTGGTATCAAACTCGTCTCCTAAGATGAGCCGACCGATGCTTCTTTTTCTCAAAAGAGGAAGCGCTCCTAAAAGGAACACAGCCACAGTCCACAGGCGAATAGGATACTCATCTGAACGCAGACTGGCAAAATTCGGGCGGATGAAGGGGAGATGTCTGAGCATCCAGCTGAACATTCTATCCGAATTTGTCCAGACCTTTGTGGTTTCGGGAAATCGGTTGTTAAAATATCTGAATGCATTGAGAGCGGTAAACCAGTGCCGTCCAGATTCGTTGATAAAAATAGGATGAACCTCACGGCCGACCTCTTTGATAAGGCCAAAGCTGAGAAGGCTGTCTTTTCCACCGCTGGAGAGTATGGCATACCGGGACTTGTCGACGGCCCATTGAGCTTGTTTATCAGAAGACCTGCCCTCGAAGGAAATCATGGATTGTAGGTACGATTCTCGCTTCACGGCTGAAAGATTTGCGGCTGAACTGAGAAGGAAAGGATTGGGCTCAAGGAACTTCTTAACGTAGATTTCGCGAGCCGTGTTGGTCATCATATCTTTGATGAATTGCTGGTCCGATTGGTCATAGGAGCCATGAAAAATCGTCTTGCTGCAGAAAAAGCCATAATTGAAAGCCACCTGAGCGGCAATCATATGAGCGAGGTTAATCGATTCCGGATCTTTAGGGTCAAAAACGTCCTCGTTGTATCGGTAAATCAGCTCGAAAGCATCTACTTTCTTTTTCTGAATAACCTTGTATGGAGATATAAGACCGCGCTTTTCCACGCGAGTGGGACCTACCTCTAAACGATCTATGACTTTGAGAATATCGAGAGGATCTGAAGTTTTTTTAACCATTGCTCTATTTCTCAAGGTTTTTTTCTTTGAGATAAGCCACAATGGCATTGACCAGTTCTTCCGCGCCGCTTTTCAACACATCCACTGTCGGTAACCCGGTCTGTTTACGTATGGCTTCGCAGCTTTTTAGAGTTTCCTCCTCAGAGAGATTTTCGTGATTGATGGTGATGGCGATGACAGGTCTCCCGGAGATGATTTCGATGGCTTTGATCTGAACCTCTAATGGTTGGATGGGATATCCTGGGAAGCCGTCATATTCCCTGCGGGCGGGAGCATGCTGGAGAACCACGAAATCAGGCCTTGCTGCTGCAAGAATTTCGAACCCTCCCGGGTAGGCAGGATTTAAAAGACTGCCTTGTCCCTCAATTATGATGACATCTGGATGGGTATCATGCCAGGCACTCCAGACGGCATGTTCAATTTCTCCAGAAACAAAATCATTGATAAGCGAGTCGAGGATTATGCAGTACCGGGCACCTTGCATCCAAGCGGTTTGCCCTGTTCCCACTAGCACTGCGCTGTAACCTTTCTCTGACAAGGCCTCCTCCAACCGCCAGGCCGTGGTTCGCTTGCCCACGGCTGAATCTGTCCCCAGCACAGCCACCTTCAGAGATTTGACTTGTTCGATTTTCCCACTGAAAAAGTGAAGATCGTTGCGGGGTGGAGTCTTGCGCACATCCCGAAGGCGGACATTGTGTTTTTGAGCGAGATCGAGGAATTCAGGGTCTTCAGAAAGAAAGTCGTGAAGTCCGGAATCAACACTCAATCCTGTCTGGATGGCATCCTTTACGGCCTGACGGTGATCTGGGCTGAGCCGTCCTCCATCCGGGGCTAACCCGATGACGAAATAGGTGGTTTTTTGACCGATTTCATGAGCAGCCTGGAGTGCCTCTTCTAAGCTGGGGTAGATGCCTATGTTGTTGCGCTTGCCGTCCAAGACCTCGCCGGCATCTTTGTAGGCGTTTCTGGAATCGATGACAGAGAGGATGTTGTATCTGGTTGTCCGACGCACGAGGCCGTGGGCTGTCTTTCCGTTCGGAGTCCCAAATGCTCCTTCACAAAAAATTATTGCGTTTCCTTCAGGAAAGGCATCTGTCATTTTCTTCCTGTTAGGATGACTAAGTAGCGGTCGTTGAGAAATGCTTCTTTTTGGTTCCAATCGAGCATAGAGATTAATCCAGCGGTGGATGCGGGAAGGATGCTGAGGCCTTCTTTTTCTCGAATCAGGCGAGAAAAATACATCATGTTTTTATCGCTTGCGTAAGAAGCCCAGCCTAAAGTTTCACGAATCGCTTGAAGGGCATAGTCTCCGTCGATGGCTTGCCAGTTAATCAAGGGCTCGTTGACTACCGTCTCGCGGATCTTTTCAGGTTGGAGGTCAGCGCAACGAAGGGTTTTTTTCAGAAAGGCGTGGATTATAGGATTCTTCCCGAAGGAGGAACCAGCGATCATCTTAGGAATCCTTGAAGTTTTTCCGCGGCGGTAGAGACTCAGGAATCCTTTATAAATCCCCGCCAGTGTTGTTCCGTTGGAGACAGGAACTGCCACTGCAGCGGGGGCATCCCTTAATTCGTCGTAGATTTCATAAGCGATTTCTCCGTAGGCTTTCAATTGGAGCGCTGTGTTTGCTCCGCCAGGATTGGCGTCATAAATTTCTTCGGATTCTGCATGTTCTCGGGAAATCTGAACAGAGTTCTCATAATCCCCTGGAACTCGGATAATTTCTGCACCGTAGTCTGCCATTTCTTTTTCCCGTTTTGTGTGGTATGACTCTGGGATGTAGATGATGCAACGCAAGCCCGATAGAGAAGCAGCAAAGGCCATGGCTACGCCGTAGTTACCGCAGGTTGCTGTTGTGATCGAATCAAAGCCTCGGCGCAGGGCGTCAAGAACCTGAGCAAAGGCAATGCGGTCCTTCTGAGTTCCGGTGGGATTTCCCCCCTCGAATTTTAAATAGACCTGTCGCAAGCCCACTTCTCTTTCGATATTCCGAGCCCGAGATAATGAGGTGTCCCCGATTTCAGACTCAAAAATGTCTTCAAATGCTTCTAGCCTTATCTCAAGGGGTAACGTCTTGTTGACTGCATTCTTTCTTTGAGTCTCAAGCTCTGGTGTAAGGGCTGCGATTTGTGAACTGGCTTCGTCCAGCAAGAAGAATTCATGTTTGACTTCATTGTCATCACGGGGAGTTTTAGGGGAAAATTCGGATCGCTTTGGGAAGATGTCGGGACTGGGGCTAGAACCCTGTTTCTCTTCCTTTGAATCCCTTTCTTTCTCTGTCATATCCTAAATCAGCCATCGCTGATTATGATATATAGCATAAGGTTACGGGCTAGTCAATTCTGCATAAACTCCTTGATTTGTGAATATAAAATGAGTACTCTATATTGACAGATTCTCGAGAATTATCAGGAGATATTTGGGATGGAACGGACATTAACATTGGATGGAGTAAGGTGGCCCAGGATCCTCAGCTTTTTCTCGGGGATTGGGATGATGGCTTTTTCCACCCTCACCATCCGGCATTTCTTTCTCGCTAACTACCCTGAGACCATTTTTGAAGGATCGTTCTGCGACATCAGCGCTTTTTTCAACTGCGACAGTTCAGCCTTTTCCGTTATATCTCAGGTTATCGGGATTCCGATCGGTTACTTTGGCATCGCGGTCGGGGCGCTTGTTGCTCTTGGAACTTTATTTCCTTCCAAGCCCTTCGAGCGGACCAACGCCTTTATTGCCTTCCTGAATGTTCTGGGAGTTATCGGCCTCTTTGTTTACTCGGTTTTCGTCCCTCACACTCTGTGTCTGCTCTGCACTGGATTCTACATTTTTTCTATCCTGAGCTTTGTCCTGTTCTGGCGGTATGGAATCGGACGAGTTCAGGGTAGATTTCTTAAACGATTTTTCCAGCCTTCGTTCAAGATTATGGTGACGGTATTTTTTCTAACCGCCCTGGGCGCATACGGCATGATCCAGTATCATGAGGTCAGGAAGGAGGCTCAAGCGACTGTTGCGCTGCGCATAATCAAGCAGTTCCGCGATCTCCCGATGGTCGGCAACCCGAGCTTCCTCTCTCCCTATTGGACTGTCCGGTCCACAGAGAATTTCGAGGATGCGCCCATCCAGATTATCGAGTATTCAGACTTTCTCTGCCCTGATTGCCTGTTCTTAACCCAGCAGTTGAACAAACTCAAAGAGGAGTTTGCCGGAAAGATCAACGTTGTCTTTCAGTTTTTTCCTCTGGAGGGGCAGTGCAACACGGTCGTTGAAAAGGATCTCCACCCCGGGGCCTGTGACCTGTCTTACATGGCTGCCTACGATCCAGGGCAGTTCTTGGCCATCCATGACGAGATCTTTGCCAATTTCAACGCTGCTCGCAGTCCTGAATGGCGTCAAGATTTAGCGAGAAGATACGGGGTGGAGGGGGCGCTTGATGATCCGGCCACTCAAGACTTGGTTCGGGCGATCATCAACACCGGCACAGAGTACGGAAAGACCTCAGACCGCTTCGCTTACGGTGTCCGTTCGACACCGACCATGATCATCAACGGCCGGATGATTATCGGCACCCTTCCCTACGAGCAGATGCGGGCGATTTTCCAGGACCTTGTCGATGAATATGAAGGCAGGAGTCAATTCATCGAGCACTGGGTTCCTCCAAAAGCAAGAAAAATCAAACGCTGACTGAGAATTTATCTATCTGTTTTATTAACCCCTAACCCGATAAAAAATGGTGAGAAATAAGTAAATTTTTCAGATAGAAATTCAAATTAGGAGACCGATGCTAAAGACCCAGGAGATCATAACTTATAAAAAAGTATTTGTAATTTTATTTTAGTTTTTTATAATTGATGTGAATTATTAATCTAAATTTGAATATAAAGGAATAATCTAAATATTATGGTCAAAGCATTAAGGCATTTCGTAATTAGAAAGCTCAGAGAGCCTACGGAGAAAGAGATTGATAAGGACATAGAATGGGTTTGCAATAGTCTAGGTTTTGTCACTCCCCGGGATCAAGACAAGACCGCGTTCAGGATTTTAAAGGCGCTGATCGAGGCCGCAAAAAAGAAAAAAGGGTTGACAAGCGAAGAATTAACGGAGGTTGTGGAGCCAACAATAGGCTCAGTCATATATCATTTGAAAAAATTAATGAAAGCTGGTCTTGTTGTTAAAATAAATTCCACCTATGAACTCCGGATGCATAGCTTTATGAGAACAATAGAAGAAATTGAGAAAGAAATCGGAATGACTCTAGCTGAAATAAAAACGATAGCCAGGGATATTGATCATAAAGTTGGATTAGAACATAGGCGCTAATATGGCAGACGAAAATGATGCCATCAGAGAGGCATCAAGAAATACAAGGAGGAAAAGAAATGGCAAGAAAAGCAGCTAAAAAGAAAACAGCGGCAAAGAAAGCAACCAAAAAGGCTGCAAAGAAGCCCAAGAAAAAGAAGTAGCAGTAGCCTACCTGAAGAGCTTGGATAAGCGAAACCTGGGGGGATACCCCCAGGTCGTAGGAACTATAAGAAATAATTTTTTATTACGAATCCACGAAAAAGACTATGTAAAAAATGGATAGAAAAGCGAGAAAAAGGGCAGTCTGCTTCCGATGTAAAAAGAAGTTCATCCCGAGGAGGGGACAGCATCCGAGGTATTCGCTTTGTCCGGTCTACAAAAGTTACAAAGATGAGCTTGGGTCGGGATATTCTTGGGTTGAATTTAAATATTCAGGACCAAAATCTTGAGAGGTTCGCCTAGAATTATTGGGCTTTTCAAAAAAAAAACAAAGCAGTATTAGTTAGATTAAGTCAGTTAATTTAGATAAAAAGGGGAGTCGAATGCCAAAAGAAATAAAATGTTCAGAGTGTGGGAAAAAAATGAGGAGCAAACGCTATCATTCAACCGTTGAGTCAAATAGACATAATATTAAGAGATTGTCAAGAGGAGGAAGAGGCTATAAATACATGTGTAACAACGACGAATGTCCTAATTATAGAAAGGAATTTGATTATTGGGAGCTAGAAGATTAGGTTTTGATAGAACGTAAGATGTTTAAACAGGTAAAAGTTTACTCTTAGATATTCTCAGAGTAAGATTGAATAGCAAGTAAGAAATAAATAGATGCTGAAAAAAGGAAGAAAAAGATCAATTTGAGCAAAAAAATAATATACCTTCCAATACCAAGTGTTCTTATTTGCTTTCTTGTAGCAGCGATAAATGTTTCTTCAATTTCCTTTTCACAAGAAAAAAAAGGAAAAGAAAAAGAAATAGTATATGACATATCTGTCAGTGCTGTTTCCATAGCTGTCACCGTTCAAGATAAGAAAGGAAGATACATAAACGACCTGACAGAAAAGGATTTTCGTATATACGAGAATAATGAAAAGAAGGATATAACCTATTTTAAGCACGATTTTGAGGCTCCTTTGAGTTTGACCGTTCTCCTTGATGTCAGCGGAAGCATGGCTCTTCAGGATAAACTGATGGAAAGCAAGGAAGCACTCGAATATCTCATGACATACCTTCTTGAGCCTGATGATGAAGTCTCTTTATTAATTTTTGCTGATGGAGAGGTAGAGGTTGCTGTGAATTATTCTAGAGACAAGAATGAATTAGTATCTGTTCTGGAGACAACCGAGGCTTATGGACAGACAGCCTTGAATGATGCCGTGGCGGTGTCACCAGGGTTTGCTAATAAGGGAAACAACGAGAAGAGGGCTCTTCTTTTAATCACGGATGGCATCGAGAATGACAGCCAATATTCTTATGATCAAGCTGTTGAAACTGCAAGGAGGGTAGATATCCCTATTTATACTATTGGGTACAAAATTCCTTTAAGCGAACAATATTTAAAAAAGTATAAGCATTCTCCATTATTAACCACTTCTCGTATCGTTTATTCGCTTGAACGGTTCTCTAAGGCCACCGGTGGAAAGGCATTTTTCGTTAATCAAATCGATGAATTGAAATCTGTCTTAAGAATGATTAAAAGAGAACTCAGTCATCAGTATCTCCTTGGATACACCTCTTATACAGATCCAAAAAATGAGTACCGAAAGATTAAGGTTGTCACTTCAAACAAAAAACACAAAGTAAGAACAAGAGAAGGATACTATAGTGGTGAAAGGAAGGATCCCCAAAACCGTGATGAAGGTGTTGTTGGATGAGACCTTTAAATGCGAGATCCAACCCTTCTCAGCCGAAGACCTCCCCACCCACCTCTATGCGGCTCCGACGGGTTGGGCCTCTCCTTTATTATACCTAGCCATACTTTATTTGTTCTCGTATCACGGAATGAGAGACACTTACTATTCACACGAACATATTTAAAGGGATAATGGCTTATGATATGATATGTGGCATGGATGAGATGCAATTTAAAACAAGCTTCCAAAGGCTTATTATCAATTGAAAGGAAAGGGAGGTAAAATGAACAAGAACAAAATCATATTTTTAGTGGGAGCTATGTTTCTTATAGGGCTGATTATGGGCACAGGCTGTGCAACCAAAAAATTCGTGAGGGGAGAATTAGCTGCTGTGGATCAGAAAGTTGAAGGGGTGGAAAACTCAGTCGAGGAGAACCAGAAAAGGATAAAAGAGCATGATGAACGTTTAGCCACTCTTGGTTCGCTCATCACCGAGCAGGAGTCCGAACTAACTAAACAAAGGTCAGAATTTGAGAGCAAAATAAGCGAAGTCAAAAAATACGCCCGGGGAAGATTGATTTTTCAAGAGGTCCTCAGGAATGAAGATGCAAAATTCAAATTCGATAGTTATGAGTTGAGCGGTGAAGCCCAAATGAGATTAGATGAATTTGTTCAAATGCTGATTGCTCAAGATAAGGGTGTGTATCTAGAAATTCAGGGGCATACGGATTCCACAGGACCAGAAAGTTGGAATTTACTTTTAGGAAAGAAAAGAGCTGAAGCGGTGATGGAATACCTTCACAAAAAGTATCGAATCCCACTCCACAGGATGGAAGTGATAAGTTATGGGAGTGATGCGCCGATAGGCGACAATTCAACCCGCCAAGGAAGAGCTCAGAACAGGAGAGTGGTCATATTAGTTTATGAATAATAGTTATCTATTTCTAGACACCAGCTAGTCAGGATATAGTCACAAAGATTGTTAGTCAGGAAAACCCTCTTTCAGGATGAGCAACTTAAAGGTAAAGTCTTTCCTGCGGTTGACAAATTTGTAACCATCTATTATATTAGAGATGGTTATTATTCAATATGTTGGGTATAATCTATAGATAAATAAAATAAGCTAGATTTTTGCGGAAAATTCAAATGATTAAAGAAAAGATGGATGCAGAAGATACGGATCTTATAAACGAGAAGCTCTGTCTGGATTTTTCAAACACGGCTGGCATGCATGCGAGTGAAAACCCTCGGGAAAAATTGAACTCATACCATGACCTGGTGAAATGGAGTATTGATGCGGGAATTATCTCAGATGATGATGCTCAAAAATTGATCCGCAAGGCAAAAAAGATGCCATCAGAATCAGTAAAAGCACTCAGGCATGCCGTTGCGCTGCGCGAGGCCATCTATCGTATTTTTTCTTCATTGGCCGCAGGCTATCTTCCAAAAGAAAAAGACTTTGCCTTGTTAAACAAGAATCTTTCCAAAACCATGGCGAATTCACGCTTAATTCCGAAAAAAGCAGGGTTTCAATGGGATATAAGCGGGAATAAAGAAACTTTGGATTGGATATTGAACCCTGTTGTTCGATCAGCGGCAGATCTTTTGACATCTGATAAATTGAAAAGGGTAAAAGAGTGTGCCGATGACCGGGGCTGTGGTTGGCTTTTCTTGGATAGAAGCCGGAACAGAAGCAGACGATGGTGTGATATGAAAGAATGTGGAAACCGGGCCAAAGCTCAACGTTTTTATAGACGGAAACAGAAAAAGTAATTTGCCTGTGACCATCGTTTTCTAGAGATTAATCCTCGCTTGAATTTTTAAAACCAGAAAAGAAATTTTCCCCTACGATTTTCTATAAATATAACCATCAAAAAACACTTGACAAGTTAGATTATTTTATGTAAAATCTAACCATCAAATATATAATTGAAGGTTATAAATGTTAAATTCAACGCTTAAGTCACTTGGGCTTTATGATCGTCTTACCAGAAAGATACCCGGAACGAAGCCAAGTGCTCTTCCGTTAAAATTTAAGATCATCCTTGCCTTTGGTGCAATTTACCTGATTTGGGGATCTACCTACCTTGGGATTCGCTTTGCTATCGAGACCATTCCGCCATTTTTTATGATGGGCTGCCGGTCGCTCCTGGCGGGAGGAGTTCTCTACGCCTGGGCTCGATGGCGGGGAGTAGATCGTCCACAGCTGATACATTGGGTACGGGCAGCCTTCATAGGTGTATTGCTTTTTTTGGGAGGACACGGGGCTCTGGCATGGAGTGAACAGATTATCCCTTCTGGAATTGCAGCGATCATCGTGGCGACCAATCCGATTTGGATGACAACTCTGCAGGCTTTCCGTCTCCATGACAATCCTCTGACCTCACGTGTGATTTTCGGTCTTGCTATTGGGCTGGGAGGTGTGTTCCTTTTGGTAGAGCCAACCAAGCTTTTGAACGGATTGCCTGTCGATCCGGTTGGTGCTGTGGTCTTGACAATCGGAACAATTTCATGGGCCGTCGGATCAGTCTATTCGAAAAATGTTGACCTTCCCAAAAGTTCCACACTTGTCGCCGGGATGACCCAGCTGTGTGGTGGAGGGGCGCTCCTTTTTGTGAGCTTATTGAGTAGAGAAACAGTTTCTCTTTCTTCTGTATCGGTTCGTTCCCTTGTTTCTATGCTATATCTCGTTGCATTCGGTTCGATCAGCGCTTTGACGGCTTATATCTGGTTGCTGAAGAAAACGACTCCTGCACGGGTTTCTACCCACGCATACGTAAATCCAATCGTGGCTCTCTTCGTGGGTTGGTTGGCTGGAGGTGAACTTCTCAGCCAGAGAATCCTTTTTGCTGCCCTTTTGATGCTGATTGGTGTGGCAGCCATACTTTCTCGGAATTCGACAAAGCGCATTCCTGTAAGACAAAAGCGGCCCGCCACAGGGCTTTCACTCAATAATATATCTGAAGAGCATAAATATTAAAAATAAGGAGGCACTATGATTGCAAGAATATGGCATGGAAGAACCGTTGATTATCTGGGAGATAAATACTTCGAGTACATCAAAAAAACGGGAGTCAAAGGGTGCAGGTCGACGGAGGGAAACAGGGGTGTGTATGTGCTGAGAAGGTTCGTAAACGGGAAGGCAGAATTCCAGATGATAACATTATGGGATTCATTCAAAGCCATAAAAAAGTTCTCCGGACCGGATATGGAAAAAGCTGTCTATTTTCCGGATGATAAAAAATACCTTCTCGAACTCGAGCCTCAAGTCACTCACTTTGAGGTCCTTGTAAAACCAAGTAGACAAAACTCATCAAACAAAAGCCATTTTGCTAAGTTAATTCCGTATTTGAAGGGAATAAGAATTTAGATCTATCAAATAACTACACTAATATTCATACGCTTCGTGCGAGCTATCTGAAGCTTTGTTTATTCGAGTTATTTCTTTTTAAAAGAAAAGAGCGGATTGATACAATAAAGAATACATGGAGAGAGGAGATGAAATTTAGAGACTTAAAGATTACTATCGTGAAAGTGGAAGGCCAATGTAGCCGTTCAAAAGTCGGAACGACGTTTTTCATCAAGAACGCAAAATTAGAAATTCCTCCCGGACAGAATGTCTGTATTTTTGCTTTAGGAAGCATATTACAACCTATTTCGGCTGCACTCATTCAATCGAAAGAAGGAGAAGGGATTTTAAACCTGCTCGAAGAGTGGCAGTGTCCAGATCCTCTGGCCAAGGTCATATTCAGGATTGAAGAACTAAGCACCAAAAATGTCGAAAGCTGAGCATCGTATCGAATGAAGACTTGAATGGCTCTTCCAGTCATACAATAATTTTTTCTTTCACCTGGGATGCCTTACCACACATGCCTCTTGTACGAAAACAGCGCACTCTGGTCGTATTGAATTTTAAAAAGATGAAATAAACGCTCACATCTTTTTTTTCGGCCTTGACGAATGGAACATGCATAATATAAATATTCTAAAAGGAGGATTAAAAATGAGATTTAAAATTAGATTTATTTTAATCCAAATCTTTCTTCTTTTATTCGTATCGACCTCTTTCACCCAGCAAAGAGAAGCTCAGCCGGTTGAGTTCAAGAAACTTTCAGATAATCTCTACGAGATCCTGGGTGGAAGAGGGGCAAACGGAGGATTTTATATTGGCGATGATGGTGTGCTTGTGATCGATGCTAAGATGGATCAAGAATCCGTCAAAAAGGTATTGGATGGGATTCAAAATTTGACTGATAAGCCGGTCAAATACCTGGTCAACACACACAGCGACGGGGACCATATTACCGGGAACAGATTTTTTCCAGAGTCTGTAACGATTATCGCTCATGAGAATTGCCGTAAGGAATTTTTCCATCCGCGGAGAAACGGGGAACCATCGCCATGGAATAATCCTGAGTTAGCTCCCTTTTTACCTTCATTGACCTACCGCGATAAAATGGATATCTATCTGGGATCGAAGAAAGTCGAGTTATGGTATTTTGGCGTCGGTCATACCAAGGGAGATACGGTCGTGTATTTCCCAGAGGAAAAAACAGCTTTCCTGGGAGACCAGATATTCATGGGTAGGCCCCAGCTTATCCACTCTTATAAGGGAGGCAATTCTTTCGGGCATGTCAAAGCGCTCACAAAATTGCTCGAAACCTTAGAGGCAGAAAGATTTTACAGCGGACACAGCGATCCCATAGATAGCAACGCAGTTAAACACCATATTGATGAAATGAAAAAAATACAAGAAAAGATCAAATCTCTGGTGGAACAGGGAAAAAGCTTGGAAGATGTGAAAAAAGCATTTGAAGAAAATCAGGTAAGATTAGTCGAATCCATTTTTAATGAAATCAAAAACAGGTAAAGATTGAAATAAAACGGATAAAATCTAGGATATTTATACGGGAATACTTAGGTGTTTATAGCTGGATTCATCCTGCTCTTTTTTCAGGGCTTCTTTAATTCGCGCAGGTGTCATGGGCAGCACAAATAGCCTGATTCCTATGGCATCATAGACAGCATTGGCTATGACCCCTCCCATAGATGTGATGGCAGGTTCTCCACATCCCTGAGGGGCAAGCTCTGGATTATCCACGAGAACGGTTTCGATCTTCGGCACCCATGAAAACCGCGGAATCTCGTAGGTATCAAAGTTTTCATCCAGAATCCTGCCGCCCCTGAAACGGATTTCTTCGGTTAGACAGTAGCCGAGTCCCATGGTGATACAGCCTTCGATCTGCATTCTTACGCCCTCGGGGTTTATCACTTCGCCCGTGTCTTGAGCGCACACGACACGTTCGACCCGGATTTCTCCTGTCTTCTCATCAACGTTAACCTCAGCCATGGTCGCCAAGTACGTGCCCAAATAATCCGTGCAGGCGATTCCATATCCCTTTCCGCTGGGGGCTTTCGAGAAGGAGTGTCCGAATTTCTCGGAGGCAGCGTTAAGAGCTCTTTTCATCCTGTTATCCGTTAAATTTAACAACCGGAACTCCAAGGGATCCATCCCTGCTGCCGCAGCCATGATGTCGATGTGGGATTCGATGGCAAACACATTGGTGTTGCTCCCTGGGCCGCGCCAAGCGCCAACACCGAAGGGATGAGCACTGCCGCCGCGACTTCTTCCTCCCCATCAACGCCATCCTCTACGCGATGAGTCACTGATGTCGGGCGCGCTCGGGACCATCCTCCGTAGGAAAGAACGAGATGATGAGGGATGTTGTAGAACGGCTGAGAGCTGCGGCTTCCGGCAAAGTAATTGTGATAGTCCCAGAAAACGATTTGATTAGAGCTGTTGAGACCGGATCGAATGTGGATAACCGCTGCCGGCCGGAACGTATCATAAAAGAATTCTTCTTTCCTGCTCCAGGCAACCTGGACAGGTTTTCCGCTCAATTTAGCCAGGCGGGCAACCTCGACTATCTGTTGCCCCTGATTTTTTCCACCAAAACCGCACCCGACATAAGGAGTAATCACCCGGACATTCTGGAGCGGCATTCCAAGAACACGGGCCACCTCTCCCTGAGCTCTTAAGGGGGCCTGGGTAGAGGCCCAAACCGTAGCCTTATCTCCTTCAACGCTGGCCACGGCTGTATGGTTTTCCGAAGGAGCATGGGCCACGTAATGATTGAAATACTCCAATTCGAAAGTTTTACTGGCCAAGTTCTTTCCAGCATCTAGATTTCCAGCTTCTATGACAATTTCTCCATTGGTGGCAGAATTCTTCAGATGCTTAAAGATGGTCTTGTTGTCGACATTAGATTCGGGTGCTTCGAAACTGGCTTTTATTAATCCTAGAGCCTTATCAGCCATATCACGGTGTTTGTGAAGAACGGCGATCATATCTTCGTCCTGGATGATTTGAATATCCTTTATTTCCTGAGCGCCGGAGGTGTCCACAGTCGTGAGCTTTGCTCCGTGAGCCGGAGGCCTGAGTATCCTGGCATGAAGCATTCCGGGTAAACGGATGTCTCCTGCAAACTTGGCTTCTCCGGTGACTTTGGGCCTGCCGTCCAGACGGTCTGTCGGTATTCCCGAAATAGTATGTGTTGAATAATGCTTAATCTGTGGTTTTTTTTCGAGATGTCTCTCGATTTTTTTACCTTTGGTGAGCTGGCCATAGGTGACCTTCTTCGCTGGGTTGTTTTTAATATGGATTTGACCATCCTTCACCGTCAGTTTTTCTGGTAGTGTCCGAAGATGCTCCGCCGCCATCTGGAGGAGAATCGCTCTGGCTTCTGCGGCGGCCTGACGCAAAGGGGGTCCAAAATATTTGGTGCTGCGGGATCCGAAGGTTCCAGCGTCCCAGGGGCAGAATGCCGTGTCCCCCATGATCATATCGACGGTGCTTAAGGGGACATCCAGCTCCTCGGCCAACATCTGAGCGAACGAGGTCATGACTCCTTGGCCCATCTCGATCTTAGCACTGAAGCAGGTGACCCGGCCATCTTCTCCGATCCTGAGATAGGCATTAAAATCCTCGGGATATTGGCGGCCTCGCCTTTGTCCCTGGAGGGCAAACGGATCTCCCACCGAGAACAGGATAAAAATTCCTCCTCCCATAAGTTTGAGAAATTCTCGACGGTCGAATATGATGGATTCCATTCCCTTATCCGAGTCAAACAGAGTGTATTCGTCGTCTTTCATGGTCTCTGTCCTTTCATCGTCCGGGCTGTGGTTTGAATGGCCTGGATGATACGGTTGTAGCTTGCGCAGCGGCAGAGGTATCCCTCCATATCTTCAACGATTTCCTCGGCAGAAGGTCTAGGATTCTTCATTAAAAAACCGTAGGCCCCCATGATCATTCCTGGCGTGCAGAATCCACACTGTAAGGCATTATGTTGCATGAATGCTATTTGCAAAGGATGGAGCTTGCCGTTTTTCTGAAGGCCTTCGATGGTTAAGACCTCTTTTCCGTCTATGTCTTTGATAGGATATTGGCAAGATCGGACGGCTTCATTATTGACGAGCACGGTGCAGGCTCCGCAGAATCCTTCACCACAACTGTATTTTGTGCCTGTCTGTTCGAGATCAGAACGCAGGACCCAGAGAAGCATTCGGTCGGGTGATGAGGTCAGGCGGACCTCTTTTCCGTTAAGCTTAAAACGAAATGTTTTTTCCATTTAAACTCCCTATTATCTTTCAAAGGATGACATATTGAAGAAAGGTTAACAAAAGTCATTTCCGGTGTCAAAATGGGATTTCTATTTTAGCTGAAGACTATTATGGTTAGGTTCGCTGTATCGAAAACGCGCGGAATTTCACCAGCGAGGAAATCCTGCTCCGATACGGGCTTCGCTCTCCTTTACTTTGTAGTGGAACCATGCCCGCTCAGCCCTGCTCAGGGTTTTCTCCTACACCAAACCTAACCATTGGATTTTAAGAATTGTGGTTATGCATGACTTGCTCTATTTAAGAACGACCTTTTCTACAATGCCCAAGGCAAATATGCGCCAAACTTCAGCGCGAAGGATTCGTTGTAAGATCTCTATTTAGAAATATGGACGGGGCTTAGTTGTCCTGCAGCATGGTATCACGGCGAACGGAGACTTTTCCCGTGTATATTTTGCCGTTGACAGTGAGTTTGACGGCGTATGTCCCCGGTTCGGCAACAGGCGCTGTTACTCCCCGGCCAAATCTGCCTCTCATGAATTGCATGTAGCCGCCGAAACCGATCGACTCGAAGGCCTGTCTTTGAATCGCCGCTGCTTCCCGGTAAGAAAGACCGGGTTGTTTGAGATGTTCGAGTGCTTTTTCTACTGTTTTTTTCGCCTCCTCCTCCACTTCCGGCCTCTGAAGAATCCGGTCCATCATCTGCTGCATCTGGTCGATGCTCTGTTTCAGCTCGTTGGGTGAAGGATCAAACCTCATATCCCACATCAGGCGGTTCATCCCCGCCTCGGCGTCTTTGACGGAAAAGGTCGTTTTGAGGTTCCCTGTTGCGTCCATGATCTCGACTTTCACGGTTTCGGAAGGTTTGTCCTTTAGATAAAAATTGATCGCGGCGCCGGGAGGAGGATTTTCACCGGCAAAGTAGAAGTTGCCGCGCCCGTAGCCCCCCCTGCGCAGGCTCAGCCAGTGAGTCCCTGGCCGTTCGTTTTCAAACAGATGAGCCTCCGAGACCAGGATCTTGTCCGTGGCTTGTTGGAGAGGCGTGATGTCATCCAGAATCCATATGCCGCGGCCGTGGGTTCCTGCGATCAGGTCATTGTCGCGGGGATGGATCATCAGGTCGTGAAAAGCCACTGTGGGCATGTTGAGGCTGAGGTTTGTCCACTTTTTACCTCCATCCCCGGAGAAGAACACGTCATACTCGGTGCCGACAAACAGAAGGTTTTTGTTCTTCAGGTCTTCGCGGATGACATAAACAGGTCCCCCATCCGGGAGGTTTCCGGTGATGTTTGTCCAGGTCTGTCCGTAGTCCGTGGTTTTGAACACATGTGGCTTAAAATAATCGCTCCGGTGGCCGTCGAACGTTAGGTAGCAGGTGCCCTCGGCAAAACGGGAAGCCTCGACACGGCTAACCCAGATTCCTTCGGGGACATCCGGGATGTTTGATCTCACGTTTGTCCATGTCCTTCCGTCATCTCTGGTCAACTGGACAAGGCCGTCATCAGTGCCGACCCAGATGAGGCCTGGAGTCAGCGGGGATTCAGAAATAGTGGTGATGGTACAGTGAGTCTCTGCTCCGGACTGGTCGAGGGTTAGGCCTCCTGTGGGCTTGCTGTGTTTATCGGGATCATTGGTCGTCAAATCTGGGCTTATGATCCTCCAATGATCGCCGCGGTCGACGGATTTAAACAGATGATCGCCGCCGAAATAAATCGTGCTTGGATTGTGAGGAGAAATGAGGATGGGTGAGCTCCAGTTGAACCGGAAGGGTGATCTCCGTCGGCCAAACATACTTTGGGGTGCCTGCTGTTGCTGCTGGGCTCCAACTTCTTCTCTGCCTTTTTCCGGCAGGTGCTCTTTCCAGTTGTAGGTATTCTGTTCGGAAGGTCTTATCCGCGTTGACACGCGTGTTTCAACGTTAACCCGCATGATATTCCCCCCTTGGCTTTCGCAGTAGGCGATGCGCCAGTCGGTGGGATCAATCTGGGTGTAAAATCCGTCTCCACCCCCGATGTTGAACCAAAAGTCGGTGAGAATCTTTCCTTCTCGACTCATGCTAGGGCCACCCCAGGTGCCGTTGTCCTGAAGTCCGCCGTAGACGTAATATGGATCTCGCATGTCGGCCCCTATCGCATAAAACTGCGCCAGGCAGAGGTTGTCGAACAGAATCCAGGTTTGGCCATGGTCATGAGTGAGGGATGCCCCTCCGTCCTGTCCGACGTAGAAGCGCTTCTTGTTGGTCGGATCGAGCCACATGGTATGGAAATCGGGATGAAGCCCTTCTATATTCTTAAAGGTTTTTCCACCGTCTTCGGAGACCTGCATGCGGCTCGACAGGTAATAAACCAGCTTGTCATCGAAGGGATTGATGTAGATATGGCTGTAGTAGAACGGGCGGACGTTTGTCCGGTTCATGTACGCCCATGTCTCTCCACCGTCCTCGGACCTGTATATTCCGGATCCGAGTTTCGCCATGTCATCGTATTCGGGATTGGGTTTCTGTTTTTGACCCTCCCGGATCGACCTCCGAGGTTGAAAACCGTGTTCGACAACGGCCATCAGGACCTTTGGATTGCTGCGGGAAATGGCCAATCCGATCCTTCCCAGGTCTCCGGTCGGAAGTCCCTGGGTGAGCTTCTGCCAGGTGTTGCCGCCGTCAGTGGTTTTAAATAGGCCGCCGTTCGGTCCGCCTGAGTCAAAACGCCAGGGCTGACGTATCCTCTGCCAGAAACTGACGTATAAAACGTCTGGATTTTCGGGATGCATAACAAGATCGATGGCTCCAGTCTTGCCGTCACCAGGAAGGCCATTAGTCAATTTGTGCCAATTCTGACCGCCGTCTGTGGTCTTGAACAAGCCGCGATCTCCTGAGTAACCCCAGGTGTGCCCGGTGGCGGCCGCATAGACAATATCAGGATTGGTCGGGTGAGTGATGACCCGGCCGATCGTGTGAGTTGTTTCCAGTCCCATCCTGGTGAATGTCTTACCGCCGTCTGTGGATTTGTAGATGCCGTCGCCCCAAGCGATGGAGTTCCGGCTGCATTCCTCACCGGTCCCAACCCAAATAATCTTTGGATCCTTCTGGAAAAACGCCACATCCCCGATAGAAGAAGAGCCATATTGATCAAAAATTGGCTCCCATGTTGTTCCAGCATTCACGGATTTCCAGACTCCCCCAGACGCGCTGGCGACGAGCACCTGGGTGAAGTCTTTGTCTAGAGCTTCAAAATCCGAGATGCGGCCGATCATGTTTGCCGGGCCGATGTTTCGCCATTTGAAGTTCTTGATCAGGTTTTCCTCCGGGCTCTGAGAGGAGAGGAGATGAGTCGTGAACAGAACTAGACTGAGGAGTAGAAGAATCGGAGATACTTTCCTAAAATAATGGGCCATCCTTTACCTCCTGGATTGAATTAAGAATGTGCTGAAGCATTTCCATATATTCTATCGGTCACTGTTTGAATTGGAATGAAGTGAATCCTCAAACAAATAACCAGCAATTATATATAATAAAAGCGGCTTCTTTCAATAATCTTTTTGTCGCGAAATATGAGAAAGATGACCTGTCATCCAGCAAAGCTTTCCTTATGGATATATTCATCCTTTTAGACGGTATTGAATATAATTTCTTCCGCACATTTCGTCGGGGGATCAAACAAATTGGGATCAGACTTTGAAATCTTGAAATTTTTACCTGGCTGAAGAACCTCAGCAAAATCAATCTTGACCATGATCGGGTACATCATGAAAAATAGACAGATCGCGATGGGGATGGATACGCTGGGGCTTCATTGACATGAATCGCCAGGCCATCCAAAAAAGTCGCCACTTTGGGCGTGAGTTTTCGGAGGACAATGCCAGCCAGGATACACAGGATGACCCAATGGCTCAGGAATCGCTCGAAAAAGCTCAATCCTTTTGACTGCTTCGTGATGCAGGCTTTCTCTTCCAAATTGTTCTATAGCCTTCATTTGATCTTTAAGTTGTACTTGAAGTACCTCTTCCACACCGCTTCTTTCTATTTGACTCTATGGTCGATAACTGATATTGTTTTTCAAAATCATAGCCGGGAGGGACATCATGACTCAGGAGTCCGATAAATCCAAAGGAAATCCAGATGTTCAAAAGAAAGAGTTAGACAAGCGGCTTGATGCCGTCGGCTGGGGATTGTTCTTGATCATGATCGGGGGGCTCTGGCTAGCACCTGAGGGAACTGTTCCAGAAGGAACCTGGCTTATCGGCGTCGGAGTTATCATCCTGGGATTAATGGGAATTCGCTACCTCTACGGTATAAAGGTAAACGCCTTCTGGCTTGTCGTGGGAATTATAGCCCTCGGCTTCGGAATAAGTTCAGTGTTCGGTCTGGGTATACCCGTCCTTCCCATTTTACTCATAATCATTGGCGCAAACATCATCCTCAAGCCTTTGCTGAAAAGAAAATAAGGTTATTTTTCGAGATCAATTAATCTGAAAAAGAAGACTAGCCTACCTTTTTTCAGACAAGAATTCACCGATTTTTCGGTCAGAGCCCTTGATATGGTTGATGAGCCAGTTGAGCAGAAAAACATTGATTGATGTCGCCAGGGCTTTTGTCGTACCTTCTTCTTCGAAATCTTCCACGATATGATTCAAGATGTCCTTGAATTCCTGATGTTGTTTCTTCTGCTCTTCCAATCCTGGGTAGTCATTCTCTGCCATGTGTTTTTCTTCCGCGGAAAAGTGGAAGTCGGTGTAATCAATCATGAATTCAAGCGTGGTGATAATTTTATCCTCTTCGTGACCCATTTAAAACGCTTCGGACAGATCCTTCAGCTTCTGGATGAGCATCTTATGCTGTTTATCGATGAGGTCCACTCCTACGGATAGGCTGTCATCCCACTCAATCTTGCTCATGTTTTTCTCCTTCTAGATACCTAGCTTTGAATTTGACAGGTCAATTTAGCACACGGGGGATTTTGTGGTCAATTAGAAATGTAAAGGTAGATATGAAAGGAGTAAAGATAGAAAAATGAAACTTCACCCTTAATGAATGAAATTTCCACATTTCCTTAACGTTTTTTTGAATTTCTTGATATATTATATTCAAAGAGAATAAGGATGGGCAGGGGCGTATGATAGAAAATCTCAAGCCAGTCCTGCTTCAGCACAAGAAATTCCTGTCAATTTTTTTTCTTGTTGTCTTCTTACCGTCTCTCATTTTAGCCTTTTTTGGAATCAGGGCCATCCAGAATGAAAAATACAAATTCCAGCAGCAGAACCTCGAACAACAGAAGGAATTTGTCAAAGTCTTAGACGCAGACGTTCAATCTCTCATCGAGAGTCATTCATCAGCCTTGAAGGAAATCTCAACTAGTGAGGCCTTTCTCACCAAAGACTATGGTGAGATCAGTCGTTCAGTATCAAATCGTCTTAAACAGGAGTCACTCTTTGGGCAGATAGGGATCTGGAGTTTGGATGAGTCCCCTTGGTTGCTGGGATTACAGGCCCATCCCCCGGCTGTGAAGACTTTGGCTATTCCTCAAGAATGGGAAAGATGGCAAACTGATCTAAGAAAAGCGGAAGAAGCCGAATTCAGGCAGAAGAATATTCCTGTTGCAGTCTCCCGGTACATACTAATTCTTCGAAGAGCGAAGGAGAGCCAAATCAAAGCCTGGTTAAAAAGCCGCATTGCCCGGTGCCAGGTTAAACAGAAAAAGCATCAACAAGCCTTGATGACATACAAATCGATCATCACAGATTTTCCTGATCTGCTCACCGAATCTGGTCGACCTCTGGGGCTTGTCTCCAGCCTCGAAATACTGGATATCCTTGGACAGAATAATACCTTGAGGGATTTTTTCCAGGAATCCCTCAAAATTTACGAACAGCTTGAGCAGAATGTTTGGTCTCTAGATGGGAATCAACTTAAGCTGTACTCCGCCATGCTGAGTCAGAAGATCGATGAAGCGGTTAAGGGACGTTCATCAGACAATATTCCCGAGAATTACTCCACAACGATAAATAATCTAAGAAGCATATTAGACGGAAAATTAGGAATGTTCCGCTTGGCCGAAATCGTGAGGCGAAATATCCTGCCCAGCGTCAAAGAAAAAATGAAGGGATCAAACATTCGCGTGCCAATGGTTCATAAAAGTGCCTTCGAGTATAAAGGGCAAGATGTCCTGGTTCTTCTGGTTCATCTGCCCATGAATGAATCAGGCGAGCTTGAGGAATTCCTCGGTTCTGTCTTTAAAATCGATGATATGTCGGATACCATTCGTTCTCTGGCCGCGGAGAACACCCCCCCGGGCAGTTCTGTCGTTTTTCGTTCGACCCTATCCGATAAAATCATCTTTGGACAAGAAGGAGAAGACCAGGGTAAGCCTATCATCACCGATTTCTTCTCCGAGAATTTTCCACCCTGGAGAGTAGAGTTATACCAAAGCAAAGATGGAGGAACAGGATTCTTTCTGTATAAAAACATCTTTTTCTGGACCATCTTGGCCCTGCTGGTCATCGTCTTTTTTGGCTCAGGTCTTATCATCCGCACCATTGTTCATGAGATGCAGCTTATCAATCTGAAATCGGAATTTATCGCCTCGGTCTCCCATGAATTCAAAACTCCGCTGACGGCGATGGGAGCGGTTCTGGAGCGACTCCTGAGCGATGAAGTGAAGGATCCCAAGAAAACCAAAGACTATTACCGGATCTTGAGTCACGACTCTGAAAGATTAAAAAGGCTCGTCAAGAACGTCCTGGATTTTACGAAAATCGAAGACGGGAAGAGGGAATACAGACTGACCGAGACCGATATCACCCGCCTGGTTCGCCAAGAGGTGGACAGCTTTCAAAAGGAAAATCAGATGATTGGTTTCAGTGTGGATACCAAGTTCGACGATGACATCCCCTCTATCCTCGCCGATGAAGAGGCCATGAGCCAGGCCCTGCACAACATCCTGGACAACGCTGCCAAATTCTCTGGTCGGGAGAAAAATATAGAAGTCAAGGTTATTCGCAGACAGGACAGGGTCGAGATAGCCGTCCAGGATAGGGGAGTCGGGATTCCTGAAAGCGAACAGAAAAAGGTGTTTGAAAAGTTCTACCGGGGAAAAAAGGCCTCACCTGTATCCCCGACCGGGACCGGTCTCGGGCTGACTCTAGTCAAACACATCATGGATGGCCATGGTGGGGATGTCGTGATCAAGAGTCGACCGGGAAAAGGAACTTGTGTTTCCCTGATTTTGCCTTTCGGAAAAGGAGGATAGAAGAGCATGGAAAAGACCATCCTTGTCGTCGAAGATGATGCCGGAATCCGGGTCGTCCTCCAGGACGCCCTTACATCCCAGGGCTATAATGTCGTAACAGCAGAAGAAGGAAGGAAAGGATTGGAGTTGGCCAAAAAATTCAAGCCAGACCTCATTATCCTGGATGTGATGCTTCCGTTGATGGACGGCTTCGAGATCTGCAAGGGTATACGCAAGGAGGGAATCGTCTCTCCCGTTATGATGCTGACCGTCAAGGATGAGGAAGTGGATAAGGTCTTGGGGTTGGAGCTGGGGGCTGATGACTATGTAACAAAACCGTTCAGCTTGAAAGAGCTTTCAGCCCGGGTCAAGGCCCTTCTGCGCCGGGTCGAGGATTATCAGGAGGAGATGAGTGTCTACCGCTTCGGGGATGTCGAGCTGGATTTTCATAAGTATGAATCCCGGAAGGCCGGACAGGACTTGGGTTTGACTCCGCTTGAGATTAAAATCCTCAACCTGATGATCACAAAAAAAGGGAAGGTCATCACAAGAGATGAATTCCTAGATTCCATTTGGGGAGTCGATAATCTCGTCGTCTCGCACCGGACTGTGGATAGCCATATTGCCCACATCCGGAAGAAGATCGAAGAGAATCCCTCCAGTCCCAAACACATCCTGAGTGTTCACAGCATCGGCTATAAGTTTGTGGATGAATAGATTTAGTAAGAAAAAATGAAGGATATTTTATGGAAAAAGTTTCACCGTATTTCCATATCTCCTCAACACATTGACCGCTGCCAGCGGCTATATTGTCAGCATCGAAGACGAAGGAGATGAGGAATGAAAAGAAAACAAAATTGGATGATGGTGCTTTTCTTATTGGCGGGGGCTTCCCTTCTTTTTTCGGGTTTGGTGCAGAAGGAATCGGCCAAGGAGCTGTTTGAAAAGGCCCTGTACCTAGAAGAAACAAAAGGGGACCTGGAAAGCGCTGTCGAGGTCTACCAGCGGATAGTCGAAGAATTTCCGGCCGAACGGAAGACCGCAGCTCAATCTTTGTATCACATCGGCCTGTGTTACGAGAAGCTGGGACTGGAAGAAGCTCAAAAGGCTTTCCAGAAAATAATCGACATCTATCCAGAACAGACCTATATGGTTAAAGGAGCCAGGGATAAAGTCGCTCTCCTTATCAGCGCCCAAGACATGCTGGGAAAAGGCGAAAAAAAATTCAGGGTGCGAAGGATTTGGGATGATGCGGGGGGATCTATCTTTACTTTGGGAACTCCCTCTCCTGACGGCAGGTATGTCTCCTTTGTGGATTGGGAGAATTTTGGTAATCTTGGAGTGCGTGACCTGGTAAAGGGAAAAAGCCGCCTTATTACGAAGATCGAGTCCTGGGATGCCGGAGAGATGGCTTTTAATGGGGTGTTCTCCCCTGACGGAAGCCAGATTGCCTACTGCTGGCAGAACAAGGAAGGTATCGGTGAGGTGCGGGTTATCAAGCGAGATGGATCCCAACCCAGGATTCTCTACGGCAATAAAGAAAGCGGGTTTCCCTGGCCAGCAGCTTGGTCCCTGGACGGAAAACATATCCTGACTTTTCTCCGCATAGAAGGCAAACACACTACTATTGCTTTTATCTCCAGCACGAACGGATCTGTCAGGGTTATAAAGACTTTGGGGCCCTGTCCTCCCAGCCCAAAATTAAGGATGAGTCTTTCACCGGACGGACGTTACATTGCCTACAATTTTATTCAGCGGGAAGAATCGAGGGAACACGACATATTTCTTCTTTCGGCGGACGGAAGACACCATACACCACTCATCGAACATCCGGCAGATGACACGGTCATCGGATGGGCTCCTGAGGGCAAGGGCGTACTCTTTAAGAGTGACCGGACTGGAAGTCAAGGCATCTGGTTCGTCCAAGTTGCCGATGAGAAACCACAGGGAGCGCCTCAACTCCTCAGAGCTGAAACGGGAAATTTCGAGGTGCTCGGCATGGCTCAGGACGGCTCCTTGTTCTATAGTCCTCGTTCAGGCTGGAGCGATATCTACACGGCCACGATCGATCCGACAACGTGGAAAATAAAATCTCAGCCGATCAAAATAGTCCAGGAGTTCGAAAGCTTTAACTCTGCTCCGGACTGCTCACCCGACGGTGAATACTTGGTCTGCCGGTCTTCACGGAAAGGTTTGGATGCAGCTCTGCTTATCCGTTCCTTCTCGACGGGTGAGACACGGGAACTGGTCCCAAAACGGGGAATAAGCCTGAACTTCCACTGCCTCCGCTGGTCTCCTGATGGAAAGGCGATTCTAGGAGTCGGCTCATACAAGGGAAGATATAATTACTTGTTTGCTATCGATAGTCAGACAGGCGATGTCGAAATTATCGCTGAGCCGGATGAAAAAAAAGGAGTTATCCACCGGCCGGATTGGGCTCCTGATGGTAAAGCGGTTTTCTTTTACCGACTAAGCAAAGATGCCTACCCCATTTATCGACTCGACTTGAAGACTAGCGAAGAAAAAGAAATATACAGCCCTCCGAAAGGCCGCGTGTATGCCCTAACCCTCTCTCCTGATGGTCAGCAGTTGGCCTTCGAGTCAGACAACAAGCTGATGGTACTGGCTGTGACCGGAGGCGAACCCAAGGAACTCACTCCAGTCAAGAAATTGAGTACGATTGCCTGGACGCGCGACAGCAAGTATATACTCTACGGACTAACACGAGATAAAGATTATACAGTTGATTTATGGCGGATCCCGGCCGAAGGGGGCGAGCCGAAGAAGCTCAATCTGGCGATGCCAGCTCTGATGCACCTGGGCACTCATCCGGATGGTCAACGCATCGTCTTTACCGCCCAGTCAAGACCCTTCAAGGCAGAAATCTGGGTGATGGAGAATTTCCTGCCGTCCGAAGAAAAAAAGAAATAGCCAAATCTTGAGTCACGACCTGAGACAGAAATCAAGGCCCGATGACATGCTCATCGGGCCCTTTTTTATGGATTGGATGAGTTAAACATCATTAAATTAGATAAGGACTAAAGATAGTAATAATATCATTTCGCGATTGAATAGCTTTTCTACCTCTCTGGGGGAATCGGTTTTAATAAGGGGTAAAGGTATTTTTGTATCTGGGAAAAAACAAAATATTAGACAAAAAAGGAAATTTGGTTTAAATGATAAGTTCAGCGCATTGATGTCATACCAAGATTTTTCTTCTTTTTTGTTTTTTAGTTTAGGCATGAGATTAATAAAAAAAGATATAATTACAGAGGAGGTCAACAATGATGAAACGAATACCAGGAGCGATAATGTTTCTGATTTTAGTTTTAGCCGTGGGATCATTCGCCCAACAAAATAAGAAATCTCTCTCTCTCGAAGATTGCATTGCAGGGGCTATTAAGAACAATCTCGGCATTGGTGTTGAAATTTTAAACCCAGAAATAGCAGATGCATCAGTATCGCGGGCAAACGAAAAATTCATGCCCTCTTTCTCTTTCAGTTATAGCAACCGAGAAACAAGCACACCCTCTTATTCCTGGATTGATGCAGCAGATCAAGTCCGTTCGGCGTATAGAGACTATGCCGCGTCTTTAAACCAGTTGATTCCAACCGGTGGCGAATTGAGTATTTCTCTTGACTCTTACAAGAATGACACCAACAGAAGGTTTCAGACCATAAACCCTCGATACGGAAGCACTTTAACCTTTGAATTTACCCAACCGATCCTAAAGAATTTCGGATTTAGGATCAACCGGAGAGAGATCATTATTGCCAGAAACAATAGGGAAATTTCCGAGAATCAATTCCAGCAAACTCTTTTGGATACTGTATACATGGTTGAAGAAGCCTATTGGAATCTTGTCTACAGCATCGAGAACCTGAGAGTTAAAAGGCAATCGCTGCAATTAGCCCGTGACCTTCTGGAGGAAAACCAGAGAAAAATCGAAGTGGGGATAATGCCCCCGATAGAAATCTATACATCCCAGTCCGAAGTCGCCACTCGAGAGGCTGACATCCTGCAGGCTGAGGCCTTAGTCAAGAACAACGAAGACCGGCTCAAAACAATCATCAACCTGTCTTTGACCGAAGATGGAAGAAAGATTGAAATATTCCCCTCTGATAGGCCAGTTTTCGAGAAAAGGGAGATAGAACTCGATGAGGCTCTAGCCGCGGCACTGGAGAACCGACCCGATCTAAAAGCGACAAAGATTGACTTAGAAACCAAGGAATTGAATGTCAATTATCAAAAAAATCAACTTCTTCCAGAGTTAAACTTCCGAGCTTCATATTGGAGTCCTGGGATTTCGGGGAATCAAATTTTGTACCTGGATAATGATCCTCTCACCCGGGTTGTCGTGGGAACATTACCCGGGGCTGCTACCGATGCGCTCGAGGACGCTTTTAAGTTCAAGTATAACAATTGGTCAGTGGGATTGACTCTGAACATTCCTTTGAATACCATATTCTCTCGGGCTGATTATGCGCAGGCTAAGCTCAGTCTGCAGCAGGCTCTCCTGAAGTTGAAAGACCAAGAGCAACGAATATTCTTGGAGATCACCACGGCCGTGAGAGCCGTTCAGACAAATTACCAACGAGCTCAAGCCTACACAGCGGCCCGCGAACTGGCTCAAAAAAAGCTGGAAGCCGAGGAGGAAAAATTCAAAGTGGGGAAATCCACGAACTTCTTTCTCCTCCAATATCAGAGAGACGCAGCCGATGCCCAGAGCGCTGAACTCAAGGCCATGGTTGATTACAATATCTCTTTAGCTTATTTGGATAGAATCTTGGGCACAACATTCAAGACTAAAAACATAGTATTTTCTCAGATGCCACTTAGGTGAGAAATGTGATCGAGGCGGAGAAGAAAAAAGGAGACTTGAATTGTCCTCAGAGCGAACGCGATCAGGGAGGTAAGAATTGAAGAAGAAAGCAATACTGATAGCCATAACATCCGTTATCGTTGCTCTCATCGGCTGGCAGGTCATCCAGAAGGTCATAAAATCAGGCCAAGGATCAGGCCCTCAGCGCAGGGCCATGCCTGTGGCTGTGGAAATAGCGGCTGTAAAAAAGGCTACCATCCGCGATGTTGGTCATTTTACGGGAACTCTAGTTCCCAAATCCCAATTTATGGTTGCCCCGAAAATTTCAGGAAGGTTAGAAAAACTCATGGTTAATATCGGGGATAGGATCAAACCCAATCAGTTGATTGCGCTTCTCGATGACGAGGAATACAGCCAGCAGGTACGCCAAGCTGAGGCAGATCTGCAAGTGGCTCAAGCCAACCTCGAAGAATCGCAGAGCTCTCTCGATGTGGCAAAACGGGAATTTGAGAGAGTTCAGGAACTTCACAAAAGAGGCATTTCTGCTGACTCCGAACTGGATTCTGCAAGGGGTACCTATTCAACGCAGGAAGCCAGATACAAGGTAGCCCAGGCCCAGGTGGCACACAGACAAGCAGCCTTGGAAGCGGCCAGGGTCCGTTTGTCCTATACAAAAATAAGAGCATCCTGGGAAGAAGGAACCCATCCTAGAGTCGTCGGAGAACGTTTTGTTCACGAGGGAGCCATGCTCACATCCAACGCCCCGATACTTTCAATCCTAGAAATTAACCCATTGCTGGCTGTCATCCACATCACTGACAAGGATTATTTCCGAGTGCAAAAAGGACAACAAGCCTTTATCGGCACCGATGCTCTCCCCGACAAAACTGTGTCTGGAAAAATTGTCCGCATTGCTCCTCTGCTTAAAGAAACTTCGAGAGAAGCGAGAATCGAAATCGAAATGCCTAATCCGGAGCAGCTTTTTAAACCTGGCATGTTTGTATCCGTCCAGATCGAGTATGCGATCCATGATGAGGCAACCGTGGTTCCGGTGAGCTCTGTCGTGACGAGGGACAATCAACAAGGCGTCTTTCTAGCAGATAGGGAAAACAAGGTTGTCAAGTTTGTTCCGGTTAAGGTTGGCATTTCCAACAGTGAACTGGCAGAAATCATGGATCCTTCTTCTTTTTCTGGCTATGTTGTCACTATGGGGCAGCATCTTCTTTCGGATGGGAGCCCGATCATCTTGCCTCAGCCTACTTCGACACAAGATGCCAGAAATCCTTATGAAGTCAAACCTGGAGAAAAAAGATGAAGCTGTCTCAGTTTTCGGTTTATCATCCGATCTTCACAGTCATGATTATTTTGATTGTGATTATTCTAGGCTTTGTGTCTTTTACCCGTCTTCCTATTGACCTTTTACCGGATATCACCTTTCCCACACTCACTATCTTTGCCTCCTACGGCAACGCAAGTCCTGAAGAAGTCGAAGAATTAATAACCCGGCCTATCGAAGGAGCCATGGCTGCGGTTCCTGGTGTGGAAGAGATATCATCCACTTCTTCTGAAGGAAGCAGCAGGGTGCGTGTTTCCTTCGCTTGGGGGATAGATCTTGAGGAAGCTTCGAATGATATACGGGACCGGTTGGATCGAATAATCCCGAATCTTCCGGAAGACGTCGAGCGGCCAAGGCTGCGCAAGTTTGATGCCGCCAGCTTCCCGATTCTCATCATGGGAGCGTCTTCAGACCTGGATCCTGTTCAGACAAGGCGTATCATCGATGACCAGATCAAGTATCGAATAGAGCGGGTGCCAGGAGTGGCTTCTCTCGATATCTGGGGAGGCCGCCAACGAGAGATCCACGTCAATCTTCAACCAGATAAGATAAAAGCTCTCGGACTGCCTTTAGACCTGATCCTCAACAAAATACGATCAGAAAATGTGGATGTGCCGGCTGGTACAATAGAACGAGGAAACTTTGAAGTGCTCATCCGCACGCCCGGTGTGTACACTAACCTTGATGAAATACGCAATACAGTTGTTGCCATCAGGGATGGAGTTCCGATTCAGGTCAAGGAAATCGCCAGTGTTGAGGATTCCTGGCAAAAAATCAGGCGGATCGTCAAGGTCAACGGAAAACCAGGCATTCGACTTTCCATAAGCAAGCAATCAGGCAAAAACACAGTCGAGGTCGCTCAAGCTGTATTCAAAGAGCTGGAACGCATCAAGCGCGACATCCCTCAAGTGAGTCTAACACCGATCATTGATTCCTCCAAATATATCCAGAGATCGATTTCGAATGTCGGGCGAGCTGCAGTCTACGGAGGTTTGCTGGCTGTCCTGGTCCTGTTATTTTTTCTGCGTAGTTTCCGAAGCACGACCGTTATCGCTACAGCCATCCCGATCTCGATCATAGCGACGTTCGCCCTGATCTACTTCGGTGGATTCACCCTAAATATCATGACGCTTGGAGGGCTTGCCCTTGGAATTGGTATGCTGGTAGACAACGCTATTGTTGTTTTAGAAAACATATACAGGCTGCAGGAATCAGGCGAGAAACCTATCAAGGCCGCCATCGACGGCTCCGGAGAGGTCACCTCTGCCATTATCGCCAGCACCTTAACCACTCTTGCTGTTTTTGTCCCCCTTGTTTTCCTCAGAGGCATGTCAGGGATTATGTTCAAACAACTTTCCTATGTCATTGCTTTTGCGCTTTTCTGTTCCCTGGTGGTTGCTCTCACCCTTGTACCGATGCTGTCGAGTAAAGTTCTACGCGTCACAAAACTCGCCAATCCAACCAATAAATCTTTTGGATTGAAGTTGTACCAGATGTCCGGACAATTTTTTATTAACCTGGAGAATAGATACAAAAAGCTGCTCCATTATGCTCTGGATCATCGCCTTCTTGTGTTGGGAATAGCCTTTCTGCTTTTAGTTGGAAGCCTTCTGCTCGTGCGGCTGGTGGGAAGCGAGTTTATGCCTTCAGCCGATGAGGGAGAGGTAAGGGTAACAGGAGAGATGGAAATCGGGACCCGTCTCGGAGTCATGGAAGAAAAATTTGAAACGGTTGCGGCTATTGTCAAGAATGAAGTCCCTGAGATTGAGAGCATGGTCGAGAGCATGGGAGGGGCAAGCTTCCGGGGATCCGGCTCACATGTAGGAGAGATGAGGATTTCTCTAGTACCCCAATCTCAACGCTCAAGATCCAGCGAAGAGATTGCCTCCAGACTTCGAAAAATACTTACAGGGATTCCAGGATTAATAACACGGATAAGAACCGGACAGGGATTCTTTCTCCTGAGGATGGGAAGAGGCGGTGGAGATCGGATTCAAATCGAGGTAAGAGGATATGATCTGGAGACAGCCGATGCCCTTGCCAAACAGGTGGCGTTGATCGTAGAGAAAGTGGATGGTGTTACTGATTCTCGGATAAGCCGCGAGACCGGCACCCCGGAGGAGATTATCATCATCGACCGGCAAAAAGCTGCCGACATGAAGCTCACAGTTTCACAAATTGCGAATACCCTTCAAACATTCCTCACTGGAACCAGGGCAAGCAATTATCGAGAGGCTGGATTCGAATTCTGGATTCGCGTCAAAGTCAAGGATGCCGAAAAGATGAACCTGGAGGACATCTTGGACCTCACTCTCACCAACTCTGAAGGACAGCCTGTGATGCTGAGAAATGTGGTCAATGTGAGACCGAGAAAGGGCCCGGTTCAGATCCAGCGCAAGGATCAGGAACGCATCATCACAGTCTCTGCCGACATAAGCGGACGAGATATGGGATCAATAATTGCCGATATGCGCGAGAACCTCCGCACACTTCCCGTTCCAAGGGGTTTCAGCGTTCTCTTTACTGGCGATTACGAAGAGCAGCAGAAGGCCTTTCGGGAATTGTTTTTCGGGCTTATCCTGGCTTTGATGCTTGTCTACATGGTCATGGCCTCCCTTTATGAATCACTCCGAGATCCTTTCGTCGTGATGTTTTCAATTCCTCTGGCTGCTATCGGTGTTATACTGATGTTGTTTATCACCAATACCACCCTCAATGTTCAATCGTACATTGGCTGTATTATGTTGGGGGGAATCGTTGTCAACAATGCCATACTACTCGTGGATTACACAAACCTCCTTCGCCGTCGAGATAAAATGCCTCTTCGAGAAGCTATTGAAGAAGCGGGCCGGCGGAGGCTTCGCCCGATATTGATGACAGCCACCACGACAATCATGGCCCTGCTTCCTCTGGCTCTTGGAATCAACGAAGGTGGAGAAGCCCAGGCCCCGATGGCCAGGGCTGTCATCGGAGGGCTTCTCAGCTCTACCCTGATTACGTTGGTGATTGTACCCGTCATGTACTCGGTCTTTGAAAGAATGGGCAAGAAGGAAAGAGCATTAAGTTAAAATTAAAAAAACCCTAACTTTGTGTGAGTCGAAAGTTTAATTAAATGAAAAAGAAAACAAAACAAATTAAGACAGTCCTTATCAACCTGATCTCTTTATTTTTCTTTGTCCTTTTGTGTCCGGCTGGACTGCAGCAAAAAAAGCCAGAAGTCCCATACGTGCCAACCCCGGAAAAGGTTATCGTAGAAATGCTTAATATAGCTGAAGTTGGCAAGGATGATGTGCTATACGATCTCGGCTGCGGCGATGGACGAATCGTTGTCATGGCTGCAAAAGAGCTGGGTTGTCGAGGCGTGGGGATAGATATAGACCCTCTGCGCATAAAAGAAAGCCGAGAAAACGCCGTAAATGCAGGAGTGTCTGATAGGGTGGAGTTTTTACTCATGGATCTTTTCGAAGCGGATATAAGGCGAGCCACTGTGGTGACACTTTATCTTCTTTCGAAAGTCAACCTCAGGTTGCGTCCAAAGCTCTTCAGGGAACTCAAACCTGGCACGAGAGTTGTCTCTCATGAATTTAGAATGGGGAAATGGAATCCCGATAAAAGCACTGTTATTGATGGTAAATATTATGAATATCCCTATGTATATGAGGATTTTTTAATTAATAATAACTGGAATGTGCACAATGTTTATTTTTGGATTATTCCTGCCAACGTGACAGGTGTTTGGGAATGGACAATGCCAGCCATTTCCGGTAAAAAAAGTTACAGATTAGACCTTGATCAAACTTTTCAGGAAGTTAGTGGAAAGGCATTCGAAGGCTCTACTTCAATCCCTCTTTACATAAAAGATGGAAAAATAAAGGGCGATAGACTAGAGTTCACCTTGGAGAGGAATCTGAAAGGACGCACAGAAAAAATTCAGTTTGAAGGGACCGTCAAAGATTATACTATAGAAGGCCCAGTGAGAATTGAAGGCAAGCCTGGTGTCAACCAGAAATGGCGAGCCAAGCGGGTTCCCTTGACAATGCGTCCTATAGACAAATAATACGTCCTGTTCATATTAGACATGGGCTCGGAAACAGGCCTTTTCACTACCTGTGGGTAACGAAAATCTTTATGGCAGGAAAAATCATCGGTTCTGCATGTCCGCATCCCGTTTGGATTTGAATTCGCTGCCTTCCTTCCAGTTGGGAAAACTGTTTTCCATGCTCAAGCGGTATCCAATCTTAAAATACATATGTAAATCTTCCAGGATGCCTCTCAAATCCCAATCAGGATCATACTCATCCGAAGGTTTATGGTATTTTTCTCTGTTATATTTTTTCTTTTGGGACAGGCCCCATTCCTCTCCTTTTTCCAGATGTTGGATGCCAGAACCTGCGCTAAGCGACGGCACACCCTGTTTGGCGAAAGGAAAATGATCGGAGCGGAAAAAAGAGCCTTTTTCTGGAGTCGCGTTGGGCAGAACTACCCTTCCAACTTCTTCGGAATAGTCCTTAACATAATCATCCAGTTCGGACTGTCCGTAACCGATAATCCGGATATCTTTCATCCGGCCGTAGATATTCAGGGAGTCCATGTTGATGACCGCAACGGTTTTGTATAGGGGATAAATGGGGTGGGTGGCGTAATAATGAGAGCCCAACAACCCCTTTTCCTCGGCCGTCACCGCCATGAATAAAATAGACCTTTTGGGAGGGAAGCCTAGCTGCTGGAAGGCCTCGGCCAGTTCGATCAGAGCCGCCGTACCGGTGGCATTGTCCAGGGCTCCGTTATAAATTTGGTCTCCTTCCAGGTTGGGATCCTTGCCGAAGTGGTCCCAGTGAGCGGTGTAAATGATGTACTCATCGGCCCGCTCAGAACCGGGAAGGATTCCGATGACATTCCTGGAGACGGCATTTCTGATGCTGTTTTCCAAGAGGAGGCTGGCTTTTAAGCCCAGGGAGACAGCTTGAAATCCGGGTTTTCCCGCTGATTTTTTTAAATCATCATAATTTTTCCCTGCGGCTTCAAAAATCGTCCGGGTTGTTTCTAAAGTGATCCAGGACTCGATGGTACACCTTGAGGCATTGCCGTCAGCCGACACAAGACTGAAATTAGGGCCGGTCCAGCCTTTCCGGACTACACCCCAGCCATAGGAAGCCGGTTCGGTTTCATGGATCACCACTGCGCAGGCTGCTCCCTGCCGTGCTGCCTCCTCGTACTTATAGGTCCAGCGGCCGTAATAGGTCATGGCCCGTCCCTTAAAGAGCTCCGGGTTTTGGGTGGCGAAACCGGGATCATTGACCAGCATGACCACGGTTTTCCCTTTGGCGTCGATTCCTTGATAATCATTCCATTGATATTCAGGAGCAACAATACCGTAGCCGACGAATATCATATCGGAATTCTCAACTGACACTTTTTCCTGAACCCGCAAGGTCACGCCCACAAAATCATCTCCATAGGCAAATTCAAGAGGATTTTCTCCTCCTGTGATTGTAAGCTTGGTCTGAGGGCTGGCCGTGATCTCCACCAGAGGGACTTCTTGGAAGAAGCTCTCTCCGTTTCCTGGTTTTAATCCCGCATTTTCAAATTCTTCCTTTAAAAACGTAATCGTTTTTTCCTCACTCGGAGAAGCGGGGAAACGGCCTTCAAAATCATCTGAGCTTAGAATCTTCACATCCTTGGCAAGTTCATCTGCATTCAAGCTGGCCTCAGCGGCCTCGATATCATGCGCTTTGCGGCCGCATGATAATAAAGTAAACATGGTTAAAGTCATAATCAAAAGACAGAAGAGGAATTTTCTCGTCATCGAAAAACTCCTTACGCAGGAAATGAGTGCCCTAGAATTTTTATGAATATCCGATGAAAAGTCAACCTTGTTGGGGTCAGACCTTCCTAATTTTCATAATAAGCTAAGTGTATATGCTGCCCTCGCATAATCGTTAAGGAGAATTATGAAAATTAGGAAGGTCTGACCCCAATTTGCCTAATCCAAGGAGGTCCAATCAAGCTCATGGGTTTCGCGGCTGGCAATAATCTTCCGGAAGACCTCCTCTGGCCATTTGAGAACCCCGTCCACCATCAGCAGGTCATGCGGGATACTGATGCCGAAGAGGCGGCCGTTTTCCTGCAGATAGGGAAGAATTGTCGTCCAGTCTTCTCTGCGGAAGGAAATAAACTCCGCTCCGTTCAACTGATTTTCGGTGACCGTGTAGTAAGGATCATTCAGGTAGCAGGCGCCGCCTGAAGCCAGGGAAAACAGGTTATTCCCAGGATATTTCATTTCCAACCCGATAACTTCACCACGCTCATCATAAGTCAGACCGTTAATAATCACGAACCCACCACCCGTCTGATCGCCGGCCATAAAACTTTCCGCACAGTAATCAAGGCAGGTGCCGTTTATGATGGCCCGGATTCGTCCGACAGCGTTGATCAGGGGGCGTCCTGCGGCCGAACCCATCACGAACGATTCTCCGCCTTTGGCTCCGTACAGGAACGTCTGACCCACATTCCCGAAGATCACGATTTTTCCTGATTTAAGGATCTGACCCACCTGGTCCTGAGCATCGCCGTGGACATAAACCTGAGCTCCATCCAGACCACTCCCCAGGTAATCGCCGCTCGAGCCGTAAACATCGATCCGAACATCTTCGGTGTTTGGGCCGAGTCCGCACCCGATGAACCGGTCTCCCCGGCAGCGGTAAACGATAAAATTCCTCCAGCCTCTGGCATGGGTCCGAGCGATGACTCTAGAGACAGCCTCGGGTCCATCGTTGGGAAACTTTCCGGCGTCAATCACCATGGTATCAGAAGAACAGCTGGGTTTGGGGACAGCATTTTCCCAGGCGTTGCTCGCGTCGAGTCTTATCATTCCCGTGTTGTTCTTTTTTCCAGGGAAAGCCACTGAGTCCAGGATAGTCTGAATTGATCGCTCTATGGCAGCGATCTGAAAGGTCCTCTGACCTCCGGCCGGATCCCATCGTCTGTCATGGAGCAAAGTCAGTTTTTGGAGTGCTTCTTTTGTCCCTTCTTTTTCGACCAGATTTTTGGTTCCTCTGTTGAAATTTTCATACTGATTATGTTGAAGGGCCTTCATCAGCTCCTTCAACATGCCCTGGAATGGATCCTGAGGGGCGTTCGATGACCAGTCAGGAGTCTCATTTTCCGGTTTTCGTGGGTTCGCATCCCGGGCGGAAGCCGGGTCTGAGATCGGTTTCTTGCCTTTGTTGTTCGTCCTGCGGTCAAGGTGAATAAGCGGAGATTGTACTTCTTTTCGGCCTCCTGGATAAGTCTTTCCGCTTATTTCGTTACCGAACTTATCTCGGACATCCAGGACAGCGGAGCCGTTTTCTTTTTTCAGGGTATACACAAAAGCACCGTCTGTACAGCTTCCCCCTCGGGCAGCCCAGTACCGGTCTGCCATCGACGGTATAGTGGTATCATCAAGGGCAATCTCTTCAAAAAATGCGTCGAGTGCTTGCTTTTCACTGGCGATAGCCCCGTAGCTTTTTTTGCCTTCCTGTAGGCAGAATACCTGCGGTCTGAGCATCGAGACATCTGTGATCCCGATAAGCTGTGGCGCTCCTGTTCCGGGCTCGGCCCGAGCGACGATGAAAAACCAGGGGCCGTCAGGCGAGCCGTGGAGATGGGCTGACTGGATCGCCCGGTATATTCGTTGTCGACGCTTCGTCAACCGTTCAAAATCGCCGTCTGGAGTAGGTGCCAGAGCTTCGATCACAAACTCCAGGGGATAGCCGAGCACCCGAGAGTATAAATCAAAAAGCAGCACTGAAACCTCTGTATCAGTGATAAACTGCGGGACAATCCCCCACTGACGCAGGTATTCACACACAGCATGGTAATTGGCGAAATCTCCGTTATGAACAAGCGCTTCGTGCAAGCCGACAAAAGGATGGGCCCCACCGGGATGCCAAACACGTCCTCTGGTCGGATACCGCTGGTGCCCGATCCATAGATGGGCCTGGGTCTCTTCCAGGCAGTAATAACGGGCGATCTCCTCAGCGTACCCGACAGCTTTCAGGATCATCAGATCCCGGCCGTGGGAGAGAACAAACGCGGCTGGATCTTTCCGGTTTTCGTAAAATTTTGCGTTAAGGTGAAAACTGTTCTGAAAAACAAATTCATCCTCTGCGGCTTGTGTCTCTGTAATCTTATTTTTCTCGGAGAAAGGTTCCAGTTTCTCCGGTTTAACCCGGACAAAATACCGCCAGACAAGAGGCGGTTTGACCTCCAGTCCGGTTTCACGATAGTCGTCGAGACTCTCCTGTTTTTCGGCCAGGGAAACATCAAAAACGGATTCCACGAATTCCTTCTCGACCGGGCCTTTCGCTTTTTCATCAAGGTAGGCAATGTGCAGGGCATAATGGTCTTTATACTCATCGAATAATCCGACAGCAGCCACCCCGCCGCCTTTCCCGTTTCCCCGGTTCCGCATCTGTTCGCAGGGGCGGATGATGCAGTTTCCCTTCAGCTTTTCACTGCCAATGATACCGATGACTCCGCATCCCCCTTCCAGAGACCGTTTTTTCTCGATGGTTCTTCCTCTGACCATACTCAGACGAGATCGGGTAATCGTCTCTGCGATTTTTGATGCATTATCTCTAGAGATCATTTCTGGCTCACTTCATCGTTCATAAAATTCAGGAGGTCCCAACGTCCCCGCAGCTGTCGTATGTTGTTCATTCCTAAGCCGCGCAGGCGTTGTTCTATGTAAATGGCCCAGCTTTTATACAGGTTGCAGATCCGGTCGCATACCCATTCGGGAGTCATCTGCGGCTCCAGCTCTGGGTCGGTCGTGGCAATCCCGATCGGGCAGCCCCGGTCTCGTTCGCAGTTGCCGCAGCGGACACAGTCAATGGCCACCAATTCCGCTGTTCCGATGACGACCCCGTCCGCACCCAGAGCGATCGCCTTGAGTATATCTTCTCCGGTCCGGATACCGCCGCTCGCAACCAGCACAACCTCATCCCGAATACCTTCTTTAACCAAAAACTCGTGGGCCTGGGCTGTGGCATATTCGATCGGCATGGCGATGTTTTTCTTGGCGATGTCAGGGGCAGCTCCCGTCCCACCGTAAGAACCATCCAGGTGGATGACATTCGCCCCCGCATAGTAGCTTCCCACTGCGACCATATCTACATCCGAAGGAGTAGAGACTTTAACCGAAACAAGAACGTCAGGGTGTACAGAACGGATCCAGTCCACATGTTTCTTGTGGTCTTCCACTGAGTACACACTGTGAAACGGGAACGGTGAGAACAGGTTCGTGCCGGGAACGGCTTCACGCATCAAGGCCACTTCCGGTGTATTTTTTTCTCCCCACAGATGACCGCCCCGCCCTGGTTTTGCTCCCTGAGCATACTTGAACTCGATCATCCGGGCACGCTGTATTGTCTCCTCCCGCACTCCAAACAGCCCAGTTGCGACCTGAGTAATGATATGATCTGCAAACGGAACGAGTTCGTTTGGATAGCCGCCTTCACCCGTACAGGTGAATGATCCGATCTTCTTGGCTGCCATGGCCCGGCCCAACATGACGTTCAGAGATATAGAGCCATAGGACATTCCGCCTCCATAAATCGGGAGGGAGATACTCAACTTCGGGCCAGTGCGGCGTCGATTCAGCGGAATAGACAGATCTACCGGTCCTTTGACTGGTGCGACTCCGGGAATAGAGGTAGAAAGAAGCATCCTGTCAAACCCGCCTCCAGAGGAGCCGATCTGCTGCTCGGGTTTCAAACGTGTTGGTGAACCGGTTCTCGACATTCGATAGGTTTCGCGCAGCAGCGACGGCGTCCAGCGCGGATCACCCAGGACCGTGTCAAACGGGTCTTTAACGATTTCCAGGGCATCCCAGGGACAGACATTGACACAACACCAGTCATTTTCTTTACATGATACACCGATGCATCGGCTGTGAACCGGTTCATCCAGACATAATTTACCTTCGATTCGGCGGTGGACATCATACTGACAGCTCACCACGCATAAAGCACAATCGGTGCAGCGAGTGCGATCAACAACAGCGCGCCATTCCCCGTGCTTTATGGCGAACCGATCCGGAATCAGCTTGGCTTTGACGTGTGGCAGTGGCTCCTCGGAACCTTTCTCGGAATTCTCAGCGATGACCATGTGGGGATTATCGGGTATATTCTTAAGTCGTTCGCGAAAATTCCTGTATTCCTGGTCAGCGAACATCGCGCGACCGGTCTCTCCTCGCAGCCGCCGGACATCACGAAGCCCCATAGCTCCCAACACTTCCAGCAGTTGATCCCGCCATGAAAGCATGAGGTTTATGACCCGGGATGCTCCCCATCGCGGATCCAGCTCTTCAATTGCTTTTGGGTATGGAGTTCGATTTTCGTTTTCGCTCGGAATCCATTCCACGATGTCCATAGCAATCAACAGCGGAACATCCACAACAACTGCATCGGCGCCCATGATTATAGTTTTAGGGATATGTTCAGCAGCCGCAATCCCTCCCGAGGCCACAAGCGTTATCCTATCCCGCAGTCCTTCTTTTACCAGCGAAGTGTGGGTCGAGTGGAGGGAATCCAACAGAGTGACACCGTCACCGCCCCGACCGTGGATGTCGCCACTCAAATGAACGGTCTCCGCCCCGCTACGGGCGAGTTCAAGAATCTGTTTCTCCGCTTTTCCGGATACAGGAACATTGATTACCGTGAGCACGTTTGGATTGATCTCTCTTGCGCGGGAAATTGCGGCAATCTGATCAGGGCCAGAATCAAACTCTACAATAGTCGCCCATTCGATAACGTCTCTGTACTGATCGATTTCAGCCGGTTTTAAACGGATGAGAAGATGGCTGTAGTATTCTTTAAGCTCTTTGGAAGTCCTTTCTGCAGGGATGGTTAAATAGGTCGTCAGTTTACTCGCTGCCAAAGCTAGGGAAGAAAGGGCTAGCGATCCAGGAAAAAACGGCATCAGCCCGAAAATCACCGGAATCGGGATTTCCCGGTTAAGCGGAATCAGAGATTTCAGGTTGCCGTCCTTGTCGAACACCATTCCACACAGGTCACTCACCATTTTTCCCAGAGTAACTGTGGTTGAAATGTGCTCCCGGCCGTGGATTCCGTCGCGTGTCGGGCGCACGATTTCAGACATGTCTGTCCAGATATTATCGTAATAATCACCGGCAAAATTCCCTCGGTAACCGGACCCGCTGACCGGAATCTTACCCTGCTCTGCCTGTTCTGAAATAGAGCGGATACGGTCAGGCGTGTATGTCTTATCTCCCAAGGCTTGAAATTCCTCGCTCACATGCATACTTAATGCTTCTCGTGGGCAGACCTGGATGCAGGCGAAGCAGTTCCGGCAGCAGTTGTCCTTCGGGTCGGCCATTAGGCGAGAATCTTCCTCTGAGCGGTTATGGCAATCGTAAATACAGGCTTCAATACAGGTGCCGCAGTTAATGCAGCGATCACTGCGAAGGATGCGATATGGAGTGACAATCGGGTAGCGGGAGGATGTCGGCCTGGGTGAGAGGCGCTTCGGACGGATCATGCTTCGCCTCCCTTCTTGGGCCGCTCGATAGTCGGTACTTTGGGCAGCCGTTCATCCGGGGACCACTCGGGTAAATCCAGACCGAAGATATCCTTTATGAATTCCCGGCTGCTATCCAGTTTTTCCACAAACCTTTGCACGGTTTCGGCTGGAGATCCGAATCGCTCCTCTATCCATTCCTCGAGCACAAGATAACAATCGCGCAGTGGTAAACGTGTTTGACAGACCTCCTCGCACAGACCGCAGTGTAAACACTGTACAGGTGCATGTGCTTCTGATTGGGTCAGTTCTCCGCCGTTCATCATCGCTTCTGCCATACGCAGCTTTGTCCTGCCGGTAACCAGCTCATCTTCGGTGATATGGTAGGCCGGGCAAACAGAGACACACGAACCGCACCGAGTGCAGCGCTCCGCGCATTGGTGGAGCAGGCTTTTGCCCTGATTGTCTTCTTTTGTGGGGATATTCCACCGGTCGAGCTGCTCAGGCCTGACGAATCTCGTGATAAGCCCTAATACCGGTGCCATAAAATGGGCAACGGCCAGAATCGTGCGGAATACGACCGGGCGCATGAAGAGCGCGGGAAGGCTGAAAAAACGTCCCTTGATTTTAAAAAATTTATTGGGGTTCAGAGATTCTCCAGAGTCTATCTCGAGTTTTTTTTCCTTCAGCCTCTCCAATTGCCCCATATCATATTTGCTGCTAACAAAAGGAGTGTTCCAGATACCAATCCCATATGGATGTCCTCCGCGGCGCACGGCTATCCTGACCAGAAGCTGGATAAACAGGAGGCTTGAAACATAATGAATGGATTTTTTGTAGTCGCAGCTGAAGGACACGATAACGAGATGCGAATATGATTCGCCATCACGGCATACGATCACTTCGATGAAGGGTTTTACGTTGAAATGCCTTGCAAGGTTCCGGACTTTGGCAATATATTTGGGTACCTCTGCCCCGGGGACCACAACCTCTGTCCCTAAAAGACCCGGACCGATCCGCTGGGCTTTGAGAGGAAAATACCGGTCGGACCAAAGATAGCGGGCAGCTGTGTTGTTTTCCAGGATCTTTTTTGTTTTTCCGTTTAACGAAGATATGAATTTTTGCTCGCTTTCCAATGTCTCGAAATGAAGAAGGACCGTATCCTGTTCGGTTACTATCGGCATCTCCGTCTTGTTTTGCTCCGAAAAAAGCAAGTTTTCTTTTTTCATGTATTCATGATCAAAAAAAACAACATGGGAGGGATGATTGTTGCTTTTAGTGAGCTGTTCGATAAATTCGAGTGCCTGTGGCGAACTATCAAACGTAATCAGGCATGGACCGCTGTATTCCGGTTTTGGTCGAACGCGCAGAGTGATTTCGGTAAGGATGCCGAATTGCCCTTCGGTTCCGAAAAGATCCTTTATTGCGTTACTCTGGGAGTCCAGTTCTTCTATGGTCCCGTCTGGTTTAGCAACCCGGACTCCGAGGACTGATTCGAATACACTTCCATGAGCATAACTGTCCAATCCCATACCACCAGTGGAAATCCACCCAGCAACGGTGGAAAAACGGCTGGTCGGTGTTGTTGTCGGGACCAAGCCGTGAGGTTCTAGTTTTGTCGCCATATCTGCCCAACGGGCTCCTGGCTGCACACGAACGGTCTGTTCGACAGGATCAACCTCGATGACGGCCATCATCCGTGACATATCCATAACGATCCCGTTCCGAGTGGGAACAGCGCCTCCAAAAGCAAATGAGGCCGAACCCCTTGGGAATACCGCTATTTTCCTGGATTTGCAGAATGCTAGGATGTTAGCGATATCTTGTTCATTCTTTGGCCGGACCACTAGAGACGGTGTTGTCCTGAAGAGAAAAGTTTCCATTAAAGGCGGGACACGAGCCAAATCCTGGCTAAAATTCCTTCTCTCGAAAAAGTTCGTGGCAACACAGCAGCCCTCACTCAAGAGAGGCTTTAGATCTTGGGCCAGGTAATTAATTTGACGCTTTCGGAGGGGAGTGTCCCGGTCCGTGAGACGCTGCCACAGAAGCTTCAATCGATGGTGTGGTGATTGGAAAAGAGTATAGATAAGCAAGCGGCAGGATTCACGGATATTTATAGCTGTGTATTCCTTCGCCAGCAAACCCGTTACAGCAGGCGATGGCTCGAGACCGAATATCCGGTTTCTCCGGCTCGCTATCTTGCGGGCGCGATTTATCAAGTATTCATTCCAGCTCATTTTGATCAAATTTCCTCAATGTTCATCTTAGATCTGGATTTATAGCTAATGTTATATAGATGAAACATAACCAGTCAATCAGATAATCTTTAGGCTTTGGACAGGTTGGAAAACATAGATGAAAAAAGCGCTCTCAGGATTTCTGCTCGATTCTTGACGGATCAGCAAACACTTCATGAACTCTGTAAAACGCTGAAATTTTCTGCGAAATATTCGAATAATCCATGGCATGGTATTTACATCCTCTTCGTGAGCAGATTTGGATCTTACCGCCATTTTTTAATTTAAAGAAGGCCAATGGTGCATGACACTGTTCACATGAGTCCTTCAACAGAAGAGAAGCATGACACTCGGGACAGAAAAACAGGACAATTTCCTTATTGGGAATATGTGTTTCAGTTATGATGTTGTAACTGCCATAGATAGAGCTTAAGTAAAGAGAACCACTTCTATTGCCGTGTTGAATCCTGACTCTGACACTCGGATATCCATCGATTTGAGTGTCTTCATCCATGAGACTCTTCTTACAGTAGGGACATTTGATACTGACTACGAGTTTTTCCATTCTTTCACCTCTTTTTCTTATTGAGAGTTGAATTCTCGATTAGCCTTAATCATCATTTGTATTATATAATTACATAAATATTTCCAAATGTCAAGTAATTTTTTCAAAATAACTACAATTGTAATAATAAATATCATATTTTAATACAAATAAAAGTTGTATTATTGAATATTAAGGTATTAAGAGGTGCTTGGTATTAGGGGGTGGGGCCACAGCAATTCTAATTATATCAATTATTTATAAGGAAAAAGACAAGTGAAAAGGTAAAAAAAATATCTTGATCCGTCTCCCAATTTTCCAGGCTAATTGTCTGATGGTCTGAATATGTCAAAGCTAAATTATTGAAAGAAATGTTTGATGATCGAGATTATAAGCCTGTTATTAGCCAATGCCTAACTATTTATGATCCTTCTGAACTTTATTGTTTGCGTGATTTGTAATGACCTAGGAATAGAAAAAACCATCCCAGGACCAAGAATATTATTACGTGTATCGGGGTGGTTGGAGCCTCGCCCTCAAGGGCTTTCAAAAAAGGCTGGCTGGCTATTCCACAGATAAACCAGGCTGCAATGAGCATAAACACGTAGCCGGCCAGTTTAAGATTAGCTGCTGCAAAGGACGTTTCCTTCAATGCCATACGTTCTTTTGCCCATAACCAAAGTATTCCGATAAAGAACAATAAAATAAGCGTTCCACCGATACCGAACAAAAGAGGCATATGCCCCAGAGATCCTGCTACCATTCCTGCCAAAACCGCCAGGAATATTCCTATTCCATATTTCAGTACCGTCGACCCTCTTGCGTCTGAATAGAGCAAAATTCCTATTATGGCAACTATTGCCGCCAGTGGTACACCGAAAAGCCCCCATATCATTATCCAAGAACCCTGGTATGCCCACATTGTCAAATTTAGCTCATCCATCGTTAGATTTCTGAAAGCCGAGTCCACAAAAACCGATCCAACCACTCCCCAGAGAATTGCCCAAATAACAGCAGTCCAGAATAAGACCAAGCCAACTTTTTGTTTAGTCATTTTCCCTCCTTTCAGATTGATCCATTAATAAAAATCCCCTTCAAATCCAAGATGATTCCTATTTTTTGATTTATTTCTTTATTCACCCGAAGATATGCTTGAACAAGGCTATCACACTGAAAAAGCCCAGGTCAATAAATGGATTAGGAGAATCTAAAGACAACTTCGTTATCTAAAAAAATGGCGTTAAATGTAATATTTCACGCAGCTTTCTTATTATCCTTGGAAGAAATAAAAATGTCCCTAAATTATTAATTATTTGCAACTCTGTTCAACAGTTTTTTTTTGTCATTGACCTTGTCGTTTTTGGTATTTTGACTTTATTTCTGGGTGTCAGGGGTGGAACTTGTGGAGGCGTGAAAAAGAAAAAAAGTGATTCATGGATTCGTAAATCGGGACTCAATACTTCTTTCGTAAACTTTCATCCATAGGTCGATTGAACCGGATCTGGTTCCGGCGGTTCAATTCCGCCCAGTATTCGTCATCCTGATAGGCTTCCTGGGAACCGTTCGCGATTTTCCAATCCTTTGATGGTCCTATATAAATTAGGGCATCAACAATGTCCTCTACAAAATAACTCTTATACAGAGTTTTTTTGTTCGTGGTCATTTCTCCCAATTTTTTGTCGTATTGAGGTGCATACACTCCCGGGAAAAGATATTCTGCACTAATTTTCCCTACCCAATGGCTCCGGGTTTCATAGAGTTTTCCTTTTTCAAGGCTGGACAGACAGTCTGTTATACGGAGATCTTCCGGCTTCATAAATTCAATATACTTTACAGAGTCGGGATGTCTGGACTGGATGCGGTAGGTGATGGGATTTCTTGGGTCCCCTTCAGGACCGACATTCATCCTTGCCAGATGAAGTCCACCGTATATGATCATCACTTTTTTGTTGAGTTCGAATGCTTGCTCTATCGCCAGTTCGCTCGCATACTGGTTTCTTGGCACTCTGAACTTGCGGAAATCATCCCTGGTTTTAATCTCTTCCCATTTGATAAGCGGATCCCCTGCGAGGATGCGGATCTTCTTGTCGGGAGAAAGCGAACGATTATTTTCTCTCACTTTTTTTAAAAGCTCATAATAAACAGGGCTGTCCCAGGGTGCTATTGGAGAGGTGCTCGTGTCACGCCAGACTTTGGCCAATTCTCCAAAATCAACATCCTTTCCTTGAATGAAATCATCCAACACAGTCTGGTATCTTTCGGTAGCGAATTCCACAATGATCACATCCACGATATTCTTTATGTTTTTATCAGAGAGAATTTGCCTTATAATCTCATGAGAATCAGCGACCGCATGGCTTCCTTCCCCTAAACAGACCATGGGATACTTTCTGAAGACTTGTACGATATACTGAATGGGATCATAAGGATTGTTCTCATCCACAGCAATTGAATCTCCACCGGAAGCATGTGGGGCGATGAGAATAAGGGCACAAGTGCATAATGTTAAACCAACGATGGATTTTATATTTATCATTTTGCCTGCGACGCCTTGATGACTGACTTTTTTAACCGGGATGTTTTTATCTTCATTTCTGCTTTTTCAACTTCTTTGCCAACCATCCTCCAAAAACTGTTACAGTGAAAAATATTATGGTATTAATTAAAATAATATATAACATTTCTTCTGCTCTGTGGAAAATCGGTACGGACCAGTGAGATCCAAACGATAATAGAATCCCTACAAAAAACACGTGTTTTAAATTAAATTCATGATTTTTTCCTATTGACCACCCAGCGAATCCAATAAAAGCGATTCCGCCAAGAGTGAGAAGAGATTGAATACTTGCCGGGATATTGGAGGACAAACGCAAAAAAACAATGACCATCGCAATCAGGAATATTATGGCCAAGAATTTCCAGGATACTTTGAAATACTCATTTAAAGGTTTACCTAATATTTTCAATTTATCCTCTTTATTCTTCCTTGACAAGGCTGAAGATGATGTCAGATACGTCCTCCTGTAAAGGTATGGAAAGGTTATCGATAGTACCGTCAACGCTAAGATGAAAGCGGACATTTATCGTCGGCAGCCAAAATTCAGAGGTAGGCCCCCTGAAAACATCAAAGTGGATGTGTTCCAAAACTGAGGATATTCCTGATTGGAATTTGAGTTTCAATTTATCATTGTCCACCGATACCTCAACACTGCCAAATGCTGGATGCTCGTAGACTCCTGCATAATCTGTCAGTGGTAAGGAAGGACTAGTGTTAGGTATTGGCTCTTCTCTTGCTTCTCCAGAGGCAGCGTACATTTCTATGATTTCTGCAAATACATTCTTGTAATGCGAGTTCCAGTCTCGTTCTTCCAGACTAAGAAGGCGATCATAAATATCTCGAACAATGACATAGCCTATGATATTTAAAGAGTTGGAGAGGACAACAACTCCTATTTTTTCTTTCGGTAGGAAACTGACCACGGCCGAAAAACCATCGATATTGCCGCCGTGTTCGACAAGTGAGTATCCCCGATAGCTGGAAATCCCCCATCCTTGCCCATACACCGAAGACTGCGCCATCTTTTCATATAGAGGATCCCTAATGACCATATTCGGAAGGTGCGTTTGCGCTAGGCTCGTTTCAGAGACGAGCTGGCTGTCACCGACTTTTCCAGCATTGATGTGGAGCATTACCCATTCCATCAAGTCTTCGATGCATGAATTTATCGAGCCTGCAGGGCCGAGCGCGTCAAGATTTCGAAAGGGAATTTTTACCGGATTACCTGCGAATGTAAAGTATGGCTGCGCAAAGTCGTTGGCCTTCTGTGAGTCGATAACGCTGAAATTGCTGTATGCCATACCGATAGGTTTGAAAATACGCTCAGCGACAAATTCCTCCCAAGAACCGCCGCTTACATGGCCGACCAATATTCCGGCGACCATATACATTAAATTATTGTATTGGAAGATATCTCGGAAACCGGCGTTAGGCTCCAAATAACGAAGGCGGTAATAATATTCATCACGGCTCCTATGTGACAAGATCCAAAGGGAATCGTAGCCCGGCATCCCGGTTCGGTGGCAGAGAAGGTCGCGGGGAGTGGTATGAAGAGTCGTGTAATCGTCGTGGAGGCGAAAATCGGGCAAATACTCAATCACAGGTGTATCCAGATCGAGCTTACCGTCATCTACAAGCATCCCAACTGCCAAAGCTGTGAATGCCTTGGTACTTGAGCCGATGGCGAACAGGGTTTTGGAAGTCACAGGAAGCTGTTTTTCCACATCTCTGTAGCCAAAGCCTTTCATGTAAACGACATCACCGTCTTTGACAACTCCCACGGCCATACCTGGTACTCCCCATTCAGCCCTAACCTTTTCGGTAAACTCTGTGAAGCCTTTTAATGGAATATCTTCTTCTACTTGCGAGAATGCCATCGACATCGGCAACAGAAAGCAGGCGATTAATACCAAAGATCCAATTGAATAGTTCATATTTACACCTCCAGATAAATTAAGACAGTTACACACCATCTTTATGGTCATAAAACCTTTATAACTCTCGTTTCTTCTCTTTTCTTTTCCTGACCGAGAATCGCCCGTTCAGAATGGCCCCGAATACTGAGGAGAACTCATCTATATTGACCCTCAGATTCATGAAAATCAGTATATTCAAACCCCAGAACTGAACCATGAGTACCTGGGCTATAGCCTCGCTATCCAGACTGCCATTAATCAGCCCCCTTTCCTGTTCTGATTTAACAAATTCGGCGAGTTTGCCGATTGAAGCGTTAATATTCTCCCTTAGGCCCTTTGCAATGTGTGGATTGACGCTAGTCTCGGCAAAGAGTTCAAGACTCAATCCAGTGGACCGAATACAGGCTGGATCTTTTGCCATAGAGAAAAACACCTTTGCCACACCCCAAAGTGGGTTATCATCCTCAGCAGCTGAAGCGATTATTTCCACGTTCTGCTCCTGAGATACCTGGGCGATCGCCTCTATAATTTTATCCTTGCTGGTGAAGTAGTTATAAACGGCGCCTGGACTGAGCTTGGCAGCCGGACAGATATCTCTCATTGAGGTCTTTTTGAATCCCTTCTCGATAAAACATTCCGCGGCCGCTTCAATGATTTGTTTTCGCCTAGCTTCGAGATGCTCTTCGGTTACTTTAGGCATATAATCCTCCAAAAAAAACGAACGTCCGTTTTTAATATAGAACAAACGTTCTATATTGTCAAGTATTTTTTTTAAATAATTTTTACGCGAGGTCAGCGAATTAACAACCAGTTACTTTAAAAAAGATGTCTATCTGGGATAAGCTTCTCCGATAAGATGGAATTGAATTGTTACTACTTTGAAATGAATAGCTCCATTTTACGATCCGTTCCAAGAATTATTTCAGGGAATATTATAGGCCTAAGTAATTGTCTATAATAATGGCGCATAATGTCATATTTAGCGACATATTTGGCTTATACCTGGAAAATAATGAGTTTTGTTCTTTTGTGGTCAGAATCGGTAGGAATCCCAGGCTCCCTGCCAATCTCTCGGATTTCCCAAGATCCAGTACATCACAGGATTCTCACCAGTCAAGATGGCGATTTTCGCGTCACAGGTTCCTCCCCACAAGGAGACAAAGCCAACTGTACAGGGTTTAGCCGCTCCGTAGATCCGCCATTTGCCTTCCCGATCCTGAGCGACTTCTATTTTCTCCCCAGTTTCTTTGTCGTATGCGTAGGAACCCGACATGATCTGCTGTGCCCGGTATCGGTCTATTTGGCCGTAATTGTGCTTCGCATCCCACATCAGCGTCCAGAACCGTTCGCCACTGCCGTTGAGGCCTTTAATCTCCCCCGTCTTAGGATCATGGATATATCCATCATTGAAGATGGTCATGGGGACATCTGTCCTGTTATTGTCTTTATCGTAGCTGAAGTCACATATGAAATGGTTGGTGGCTACGATATAATCGCTATCATTCCAATCGGATCCGGTAAAGGGAAAAACATCACCCGCATATCTCACAGCGTATCGGTCGGCTGTGGCTTCCGCGACAGCTAAAGTCTCCCGGTTCGTCACCAGAAAGTTCCACCCACCGCACCTGAGAAGCGTTTTCCGGCCGGTACGATGGCGGTATTCCTGAGTCCCAAGGGTCAGCATTTCGATCGCTTCTTCAGCAGAATCGGCATGTGTCCCTATATACAGAAACAGGTGGAACCATGGCACGCCAAATCCCTCGGCGCAGTGAGCTTTGCCTTCGTGGTTCATCGACTGCGGGTTTGTTTGTCCCCCGGCGAGAAGGGAGATAGACACGCCTTTGTCGTTCACCACCTGATTTGCCGCAACCTGGGGGCTGTTGGTGAGAACCCAACAGGAATGCCCATTCTCCGGCTCTAGGATGTACACCTGTTCGTAGCATCTGGGATCGAATGGAGAATGTCGGTTTTGAGCGGATATGACGATTCCGTCTTTTGTTGCTTGTCCGCGGGCCGCAAAGGCGCTGCAGCCTGAGACACATTTTTGGTCTGGTGGGGGGGACTTACGATTTCCTCCATATGTGCTCGTCCCGTCCGGAAACATGCGGGGATGCATCATTGTCCACGCATCCCACAGGTTCACGGCGATTACACGTTGGTAATTTGTGGCATAAAGTTCGTGTCCGGAATCTGCATAAGGAGATTTATCGAGCCATTGAGATGCCCCTTCGCTTAGACCTTTCATGAATTCAACAAGGTTCGGATCGAAAGCCGCGATCTGCGCTTCATAGAGTTCGAAGGCTTTAAGCGTTTCTGTTTTTCCCCACAAATCACATTCGGCTTTCCACCAGATGTCGGAGACATACATCGTGCTCTCACCAGCTTTCTCTCCAAATTGCTTCCCCATCTGGTACCAATTCCCTCGCAGCGTGCCGATAAAATGGGCTTTATCGGGAAATGGAGGATAACCTTCAGAATGGGCATATCTGAACGCTTCAATATTTCTTCCGCCCGGGATATATTTTCCTTCATCCGGAGTTGAGGTCTGACAGCTGAGAAAAACGAATCCAAGTCCGATTGTGAATATAAGAAAAAATAATAATTTGTTTTTCCGCATAACTTTCCCCTTTAATGGATTTGTGGCAAAGGGCAGAATCTCATCTCGATGTGATCTTCTCATTGCAAGGAATAAACGTCGATTCGTTGCGCCTCTATCTATTTAAACGGCTGGAAACATTAAAAGGTTTATCGTCCCCTCTTTTTTGAAATGTCAAAGAGGTTGCCAACAGCGCAAAATAATTAAAAGAACAGCGCACCCCTGTACCTCGGTAAAAATCAAGGTTAAAATCATCTTTTTCGGGCGATATAGGCCCATTGGCGGAGTAAAAATGGTGTAAAAATTCTCCGCTGAAATTAAGGAGGAAACAACTCTGATCCCCTAGTGGGGTAGGTTGAGTTTCCTCTTTTTTTTCGGAGAAGAATAAATGAGGAAAATGAAAACAAGCCCGAGCCCCTACAGAGAAATAACCCCAAATTCGCCTGACCTCTACCCTTCATCAGACAGAGTTCGTTGCCCGACGTGCGCCTCTGGCCGTCGTTTTTGGGGAGAAGCGATCCCTCAGAAGAGAGGAGCATTTTACGCTGGTGAGAGCGAAGCGATCTCATTAGCTAGAGGAGAAACATGATAGAGAGTACGTTATGCACGACTACGATCCAGATCTCGGCCTTTCATACGGCAGAAGATTCGACATCGAAAGAGCAAGAGAAAAGCTCAATGAAATGAAAAAGGAACTCGGCCTGAAAGAGGAAGATAAGTCTAGTCTAAAATACAGAGGCAGGCTCACTGGTTTTGTCATAGTGCCCGATGAACTCATATATGCGGGCGAAAATCTCTCTCATGCCGAATTCAGACTTTGGATCCTTTTGCGCAAGCGCTGTCAAGAAAAAGATGGCAAACGTGAGCCAGCCTTCCCAGGGAGAGAGAGATTGACAAAGCTGATGGGCATGAAATCACTCTACCGAATCTCAAATCTTCTGAAAAGCCTAGAGGAGAAAGGAGTCATTAAGGTAGAACGCCATTATCTTGGAAAACCGAATCGTTATGTTTTTTGATTATCCCTGGAAGATATTAATATGAAGCATAATAATAAGGCGCTTGTCCCTATGATAGGAAATTTCTTC
>CAYFXE010000011.1:0-28383 GCA_964347035.1 uncultured Eubacteriales bacterium
CGAGGATCAATTCAAGAGCTTCCTCGTTTGATTTTAGATCAGGAGCAAATCCTCCTTCATCCCCGATCGCAGAGCTGAAGCCTTTTTTCTTTAGTATCTTTTTGAGGTTGTGAAACACTTCGGCACCCATTCTGATGGCCTCTGAAAAGGTGGGACCTCCTGCGGGAACGATCATGAATTCTTGGAAGTCAACATTGTTGTCGGCGTGAGCGCCGCCGTTGAGAATATTGATCAGAGGGACGGGCAGCAGATAATCATCCTTGCACCCCAGATAATGATAGAGTGGCTGACCGGACGCTTTGGCCGCAGCATCGGCGACAGCCATAGAAACCGAAAGGATGGCATTAGCTCCAAGCTTCTTTTTAGAAGGCGTTCCGTCCAAGTCGATGAGACTCTTATCGATCTTCTGTTGAGCCAGGGCATCCATCCCTACAATTTCTGGAGCGATGACGGCGTTGACATGGGAGACAGCTTTGAGGACTCCTTTTCCTAGGTAGCGAGAAGGATCCTGATCTCTTAGTTCCAAGGCTTCATGGGTGCCGGTTGAGGCTCCGGATGGCACGGCGGCTTTCCCGATAGCTCCTGAACCAAGCAAGACTGCGGTGCTGATTGTCGGGTTTCCCCTAGAGTCCAATATTTCTCTAGCTTTGATCTCGGTGATTGAGGTCTCTTTCATCGGAAAACTCCTGAAATGATAGGAAAAAAGGATTTATCTTTTGGTTTTGAGGATGATTTTGTTTTGATTAAACTCTATTTCTTTTCTTCTTCAGGGGTTTCTTCTTTAGCTTTTTTTGTGAGTTCTGATTTCTTTTTCTCGACGAAGTCCTTTATCGTTTCGATTCCTTCGGTGGTTTTTTCCTTGACAATTTTGATGCCTTTTTCAGCTTCCTGGGCAATTCGATCATAAGTTCCTCTAGCCGCCTCGCTTGTCTTGGAGGCTTGTTCCTGTATTTTCTTTCGTGTCTCTGTGCCGCTTGCAGGGGCAAATATAACCCCCAGAACAAAGCCAGTGGCGGCACCCAAAAGAAAAGACAATGTGACCTCGAAAGCACCCGCGCCTCTATTGTTAGCCATTTTACCCTCCTTTAGTTTTTTTCTTTCGAAATTGCCGCCAACCAAGTCGAACAATGGGGAATAGAAAGGGCCAGTACTTGGAAGAGGGTTTGATGATCTTTGTGGACAGGAACAAAGCGATTTCAGACAGACTGATAGCAGTTTTCCTTGAAGCCTCGACGATGTCCGAGACATCATCGATTTTTGTGTTGATCTTGCGGCTGGTCTGCTGCAGATGAAGCGCCAGCTGTCGAAGTTCCTTCAGCGTTTCTTCTCCCTCCCGGGCGGTCTTGCGGAGTTGAACGAGAAAGATGACGAGGAACGTGACCAGTATGATGACAGCGATGGTGATGACTAAGAATAAGAATTGATTCAAGGTCAACGGCATGGCATTACATAGATAAAATAAAACCATGGGTTTGTCAAATTAAAGTCACCAAGAATCAGAAGAGGCAAGCTCATTAAAATCAGAATTTATCATGAGGGCAATAGGTTCAGATAAAAGAATTTATTTCCACAAGACTTTCTGGAGGTTAGCAATGTTGTATTGGTTGGATATCTTGTTTAGAATTTGAATAAAATGGTCCTCACTCTTGGTCTCCAGAGCCTTTTCCCACTCTTTGAGGAGAGGAGAATGAATAAATTGATATTCCTTCTTTATCAGGCGGTTTATCCCTCTTAGAGCCTGCCAGTGGGTGATCATCAAAATAGCCAGGACTCCAAAAAAGACATTCGGACCAGGGAGGAGGGCGGCCAGGCCACTGATCGGAAGAAGGAGAGTTTCTCCGATAAGCAGAAAGATGTGTTTAGTTCTCTGCTTTTGCAAGAAAAAATAGAATTTCCTTCTAATCCGTTTTTCCTCCAGTTTTCCTGAATGGAAAATAGGGATCTTATCGTCTTGGAGTTTCAGGGTTCGTCCGAAAGCCTGCTCCTGTCTTAAAACATTTTTTGGTAGAAGCAAGAGCTTGTCTTTTGCCAGTTCCCACATTTTTTTCCATCGGGATGACTGAATAGGGATCTGAGTCATAGGTTCAGAAGAAAAGTACCTGTATTTTTGACGGTAATCCTGGACGAAGAAAAATCTCATGATTTCGATTCATTTTAGCACTTCACTCGAAACAGAGGCAAGACGCATCAGCAACTCAGTTACTCAATGAAATCGTGACTCAGCAAGATGAAAACTCAGTCACACCATGATTCTGTAACACAGTAACTCATAGGTAGAGAAAAAGATATCATCATTTTACTGAGTGATTGAGTGACTGAGTTACTTGCTTTGATACAGCAGATAAATGAAGAAAGGCGCCCCGATTCCAGCCGTGATAATCCCTATTGGCAATTCTGTCGGAGAGAGAAGAACCCGAGCCAGAAGGTCAGAGAAGATGAGAAAAGTTCCTCCAGCAAGAGAAGAAAACAAAAAGAGGTACCTGTGATCGGGTCCGATAAGAATACGCACCCAGTGGGGCACGACAAGGCCTATAAAACCGATGATTCCACTCACAGATACAGAGGCAGCTGCCAGAAGAGTGGATAGAGCCAGGAAAGTTTTCCTGATTCGGTTGACAGGACAACCCAGAGATTGCGCTGTTTCGTCTCCGAGAACCAGAAGATTCATGTCCTTTGCTAGCCATTGGGCAATGATGAAACAAAGGCAGAAATAGGGCAGAACAGCCGTGATCTGATTCCAGTCAGCAAGGACAAAACTTCCCAAGAGCCAAAAGACGGCCTGCTCGAAGGATTCTGATTTTAGAAATATAAAGAATGAAGTCAGTGAAGAAGCCAGCGCTCCGGCCGCGATTCCGGTCAAAAGAAGGGTTTCCACCCTGAAAACTCCTTTTTTTTGTGAAAGGAGATATACAATGGAGACGAGGATGAATCCAGAGGCGAAAGAGAAAAGGCTATGCAATGAAAGACCCCATATTTGCACGTTCAGTCCGAGATAGATACAGAGGACGGCTCCCAAGGAAGCTCCTGAAGAGACACCGACCACAAAAGGACCGGCCATCGGGTTTTGGAAGTAGCCCTGAAGGATGGCTCCAGAAAGGGAAAGGCTGGCGCCGACGAGAAAGGCCAAAAGTGCTCGAGAAAGTCTGATGTCGACAAAAATAGCTGTGTAGGTTTGGTCGTGATGAAAAAGAAAATCCCACAGGTCCTCAAGGCTTGTGGAAACAGGGCCCTCAAGGAGGGAAAGCAACAGCCCGACGAGGAAGAGAGAAAGAAGGATCAGAAGAAAAGGCAACTTTCTCGATTTGATCTTCATAGTTTTTTCTTAAATTGTTGAGGATGAAGGATGTGAGCGAGTTGATCTAGGGCATCTATGAGTCGAGGACCAGGCCTGGTGGTCATGTTTTCATCCAATAGGTAGATCCTGTTCGACTGGATAGCTTTGAGTCCCTGAAAATGCTTTTCTTCCATCATCCACTTTCTGGCATTTTCGAAATCATCCTTGGATTTGGAGATGATGATAATTACCTCTGGATTTTCATGGATGAGGTGTTCTCGGTTGAGGTGTAGCCATTTTCGGTTAATAAGGCCAGCAATGTTTATTCCTCTGGCTTTACGAACAAGGTCATCCAGGAAACTGCCTTTTCCGCATGTCCAGAGACCCCTGCCATGAAGAGAGAAAAAGACCTTTGGCTTATGCGACACATCTTGGAGGGCAGTCTGAATAAAGTTATATTTTGTCTTCATGGATTGGATTAGAGTTTCTGCTTGTCCTTGTCTTCGGGTTACGATTCCTATCTTCCTGATAATGAGAAAGACCGATTCCAAGTTTTCTCCCATCTCCAAAACGAACAGACGGAGACCTAGACTTTTCATTCGCTCGAGGATCGTGATCGGGTTTCCTCGAAATCCGATGACGAGATCTGGGTGCAAGGCGTTGATCCTCTCTAGATTGGGATCGACCAGACCACCGATTTTTTCTTTTTCTTTTGATTCCGAGGGATAATCGCAGAAGCGGGTGACTCCGACGACTTTTTCCTCCAAGCCAAGAGCGAAGAGGATCTCGGTGATATTGGGGGCCAAAGAGACAATTCTCTGCGGAGCTTTGGACACGGTAAAATTATGGCCCAAAGCATCTTTGAGAGTTATCATCTGGCTAGGAAGAATGGGTTCCACGAGGAGGAATAAACACAAGGCTAATATAAGTTTACGCATCATTTTTTTTCTTGAAGTTTTGGGGTCAGCGATATTTCTGGAAGATGAGAGTGGAGATTTTCTCTAATTTCAACTTCTGCCTGGAAGACATCTTTGATATGCTTCTTGGTGATCAGAGCCTGTGGAGGTCCCTGATCGTGAATCCGACCGTCTTTGAGGAAAATGATCTTCTGGGAGTAAGGAATAGCCAGATTGATATTGTGCTCGGTTGTCAAGATCGTCTTGCCTTTTTCTTCCTGCAGGTGTTTAAGTATTTGATAGATATCCACTTGGTAACTTATATCTAAATGTGAGCTTGGTTCATCGAGAAAAAGCAGAGGTGTATCTTGCGCCAAAGCCCTGGCTATAAATACGCGTTGACGTTCACCTCCGCTGAGATGAGCAATTTTCTTTTCTTTAAGATGGGTCACGTGGGTGAGTTGCATGACTTCCTCGATCGTTTGGATATCCTTTATGGAAGAACCACCCAGTCGACCCTGATGGATATATCTCCCCATGTGGACGATCTCTTCGACGTTGAATTCGAACGGAAAGTCGAAAATTTGAGGAACATAGGCGATCATTCTAGCGATTTGTCTGGGCTTTAAGGCCAGGATGTTTTGACCGTTAATATGAACCTGTCCCGATGTATTTTCTAGCAGGGCCTGGAGCGCTTTGATCAAGGTGCTTTTCCCTGAGCCGTTTCTTCCAAGAATAGCGACAAATTCTCCTTCTTCTAAGGAAAAGGAGACATCTTCTAGGACATGCTCTCTTTCGTACCCGGCGAAGAGATGACTGACTTCAAGAATCCTCATTCTATAAAATTTCCCAGTGGATTAAAGATATCGTATGCCTTACTGAAGCTGGGTTTCAGGCCTCATTCTTGGCAAAAAAGCCTCCTTTGTCAAGGTTAATCCATTCATCTTGACTTTTAAAGGTGATGAATCTAATATTTACTAATCTGACCCCATAAGAAATCAGGATCAGTCCGATAATGAGTAAAAGCGAAGACTACAGATTCGATGAGATCGAGGAGAGATGGCAGAAGGTCTGGAGAACAGAAGGAGTTTATAAATCTGACGAGGATCCGCAGAAACGGAAGTACTATTGCCTGGAGATGTACCCGTATCCCTCTGGCCATATTCACATGGGCCAGACTCGGAATTATTGCATCGGAGACGTCATTTCTCGTTTCATGTTCATGAAGGGGTTTAACGTCCTTCATCCCATCGGCTGGGATGCTCTAGGGATGCCTGCCGAGAATGCAGCTATCACCCAAGGCATCCATCCGCAGGAATGGACTCTTGGGAATATCGCCCATATGAAGAAGCAGTTAAAGAGATTGGGTTTCAGCTATGACTGGTCGAGGGAAGTCAACACCTGTGTTCCTGAATACTATAAATGGAACCAGTGGATATTTCTAAAGATGTTCGAGAAGGGATTAGCCTACCGGAAAAAGAGCTGGGTTAACTGGTGTCCCGAATGTCAGACAGTCCTTGCTAACGAGCAGGTTGTCGGCGACCAGTGCTGGCGCTGTGAGACGGTCGTCAAGCAGAAAGATATGGAGCAGTGGTTCTTGAAGATCTCGGATTATGCCGAAGAACTGCTATCAGGACATGAATTGTTAGAAAAGTGGCCAGAGCACGTATTGCTCATGCAGAAAAATTGGGTCGGGAAAAGCACTGGCGCTCATATCGGTTTTCCTCTGGTCGGCTCTTCGACGTCTATCGAAGTATTCACCACCCGGGTGGATACGATTTACGGGGCCACATTCGTCGTCCTTGCTCCTGAACACCCGTTGACTCAGGAGTTGATCGCTGATTCAGATCAGAAAGAAGAATTTCAGAGGTGGATAGATGAAAGCATCTCCGTTCGCCGCCTAAGGAAAGATATGGGAGAGGCAGAGAAGGAGGGCATCGACACCGGTAAAAGAGCCATCAATCCATACACAGGCGAAGAGGTCCCAGTCTGGATCGCTAACTATGTCCTGATGGAATATGGTACAGGGGCCATCATGGCTGTCCCGGCCCATGATCAAAGAGATTTCGACTTTGCCAAGAAATACGGGATTCCCGTCAAAGTCGTAATCGTTTCAGAAGGAGAATCTCCTTCTAGGGAACCGGAAGAGGCCTTCGAGGAGTATGGAATCGTGGTCAATTCCGGTCCTTTTTCCGGCAAATCTTTCCAGGAAGCTTCCAAGGATATGATACAATATGCCGAGGAGAAGGGATTCGGAAAAGAGAGCACACTTTACCGACTCAGGGATTGGGGGGTCTCTAGACAGAGATATTGGGGGACGCCTATTCCCATCATCTACTGTCAGGACTGCGGGATTGTCGGAGTTCCGTACGAGGATTTGCCCGTGCTCCTCCCTTCCGATGTCGAGTTTAAAGGAGAAGAGGGCTCCCCTCTCGAAAAAGTGGAGAGCTTTGTCCAGACTCGTTGTCCCCGATGCCAGGGGGAAGCCCGGCGAGAAACGGATACCATGGATACCTTCTTCGACTCCTCTTGGTATCACTTCCGTTACACCTCTCCCAGAGAAGACAAGGTCCCCTTCAGCTCTCAATCGGCTGATTACTGGATGCCTGTCGACATCTATATCGGCGGAGTGGAGCATGCCATCCTCCATCTGATCTATGCCCGGTTTTTCTGCAAGTTTTTCAGGGATTTCGGTCTGACTGTTATGGATGAACCGTTTCCCCGACTTTTGGCCCAGGGTATGGTCACTAAGGACGGGGCCAAGATGTCAAAATCCAAGGGGAATGTGGTCGATCCTGATGACATGGTGGAGAAATACGGAGCAGACTCTCTCAGGTTATTCATCCTTTTCGCCTCTCCTCCGGAGAAAGAGTTTGCCTGGAGCGAAAGGGGTATCGAGGGCTGCTTTCGGTTCCTGAACAGGGTGTGGGTTTTTTCCCAGGAAAATCTTGATCTCTTCGGCAAGAATAACCAGATCCAGGATAAAAGTGGGAGTGCGGAGAATGAACTCAGGATCAGAATGCATCAGACCATAAGAAAAGTAACAGAGGACATCGAGCAAAGATACCATCTCAACACGGCGGTGAGTTCGATCATGGAATTCTTCAATCTCGTTAAGAAAGAGAGAGAAGAGCTGAGAAAGAGCGAGGAGGGGAAAAGCCTTTTGATGGAGACGATGAAAACCCTCGTTTTATTGCTCTATCCTTTTGCTCCCCATATCTGTGAAGAGCTGTGGGAGAGAATGGGCTACCAGGAATTTCTGATTAGGTCGCCTTGGCCCTCCTTTGATCCCCGGCTGGCCATAGCTGATAAAGTGACCATCGTTGTTCAAGTCAACGGGAAACTCAGAGGCAGGTTCGAGACAGAGCGCGATTCTGATGAGGGAGAAATTAAGGATAGGGCCCTAAACTTGAGCCGAATCCAGAATTTTATAGGTGGAAAAGACATCAAAAAAGTCATATACATTAAAAACAAATTGGTGAACATCGTTGTCTGACAGGAACGTCTTGATATGGAGAACATTTTTTCTTCTTGTCCTGTGCTTTCTCCTTGTGGATTGCGGCTATCATCTTAGGGGGACGGGGAGTTCCCTACCTCCTCATATCAAAAAAATCGTTATCCCGATGTTCAGCAATCTCACCACACGCTTCGAGCTGGATGTGAAACTCACTGAAAAGATCAGAGACGAATTCGTGGCGAGAGGACGGGTTGAACTCACGGGTGACGAAGACTCTGCAGATGCAATTTTAATCGGAGAGATTAGAACTTTTAACGCCACTCCCATCGCCTTCTCTGGAAAGACGACCGCCGATCGCTACAACATCACGATCGTAACCAAAATCGTCTTCAGAGATCTTGTCAACAGGAAGGTTATCTTTTCCAACCCTAGCTATATCTATCAGCAGGAGTACGAAGTGCCTGAAGGAACAGATTTCGAGACCGTGCAGACAGAAGCAATAGAGACCGTCGCTGAAAAATTCGCGCGGAGTGTGATATCAACGATTTTAGAAGGATTCTAGGGGAGTGAGCAGTTTTCTTCTGGGCAAAGATATCGACGAGAAGACCCTTGTCCCATGTTATTTTTTCCACGGAGATGAGACCTTTCTAGCCGAGGAATTCATCCAGGATCTCAGAGAAGCCCTGATTTCTCCCGAAGTTCAAGATTACAACATAGAGAGATTTAATCTCGAAGAGCACTCATGGATAGAAATCATCGACTTGGCACGGACGATTCCCTTCTTCCTCTCTGCCTGGCGGATCATCGTGGTCGAGGTGTTCAAGGGAAAGGGTGAATCCCTTAGCGAGTCTGAGAAAAAAATTTTAAATGACTATTTCGGTTCGCCCTCGAACCAGACAGTGATCATCGTTATCTTCTCAGGCCGGTTGAGGAAAAACTCCCCGATCTTCAGGTTCTTCTCGTCCCTTTCCAAGCGTCTTGTCCACATTAATGAGCTCAGGCCTCTGAAAGAGCCTGCCCTTTTGGCATGGATGGATAGAAGACTTACAGCTTTGGGAAAGACAGCTACAGTCGAAGCGAAGAAGAGAGTTGAGGAGTTAGTGGGCAGCGATCTGAGAAACGTGAACAATGAGCTGGAGAAACTGGTCACATATATCGGAGAGAAAAATGTCATAGAGCTGGATGATGTCAATCAAGTCTCGGGCTGGGCCAAGACGTTTTTCGAATGGGAAATGCAGGATAGCCTGGAGAAGGCTGAATTCGACAAAAGTCTTATCGTCTTGAACAATCTGTTTAAAGAAGGAATCAGGCCTGAATTCATCCTGGGTATTATCGTTCGGTTTTACCGAGAAATCCTTTTAGCCAAGTTGTGGCTGAAAGAGAAAGACAGAGACCGTAAGGATATTTTTAAACAACTTAAACCTCATATCCATGAAGGATACGGGGCGTTTTACATGACTAAATTCAAGGAATTCTTTGGCTTAGTCGAAAAACTCTCGATGAAGGAGCTTAACCACTACCTGGAAGAATTGGGGAAAATCGATTTAAATATTAAGACTTCGGACGCTTCGGCACAGGCCTTGCTGGAGAGTTTTTTGTATGATTATTGCCGCCTTCGAGAGCGTGGAGGGACTATTTAGAAGGGGATAGGTTCATCATTTCTACCTGTCGACTCAACCGAGATTTATACCTGGCTCCGGTATTTTCGTGTATGGTTCCCTTCTTGATGGATCTATCTATAATAGAGAAAGTTACGGGAAGCAGCTTTTGGGCCGTCTCTTTATCTTTGTTCGTAATGGCTTCCCTGAGCTTCTTGATGTTGGTGCGGAGAAGGGATCTGTTTCTCTTGTTGATGACGTTACGACGCAGGCTTCGTCTCCACTGGCGGATTGCAGATTTATGATGAGCCATTTCTATCTCCTAACGGAAGTGGTATGATAAGGCATCTGTGGTTTAAAGTCAACAAGGGACGCTCAGGCTGGTGGGTATCGAAACACGCTGAGTTTCCCCAGCGAGGAAACTCAGCTCCGATTCGGGCTTCGCTCTCCTCTCCTGCGGAGAGGAGCCATGCCCGCTCAGCCCTGCTCAGGGTTTCTCTACCCACCAGCCTTCGCTTAGGCTTATCTATCTATAGTGAAAAAGGAGAGAAACTAGAGATTATTTTAGGCTGGTGGGTATCGAAACACGCCGAGTTTCCCCAGCGAGGAAACTATGCGGAGCTTGTTCCTGCGCAAGCAGGAAACCAGGCTTCGCTCGGGGTCAGGCTTCGTTATCTTGTTAGGTCTTGGATTAAATGCTTTGTCCTTCGTACGCTCTTCACGATGAAGCCTGACCCCAGCTCACTCTACCCACCACTATGCGGCTCAGACGGACAGGGCCTCGCCCTCAATACACCTATCCATGCTTCATTTTTAGCCCAGCTTATTGCTTTTTTAAGACAAATCAATAATCATTACGACAAAGATTTAGGAAATGATAGAAGAGAGAGAGAAAAACAGGCGATTGTTGAAGTCGACGGCAGCTGTGGCTGCTCCTACGCTTCTTAGCCGTATCTTCGGATTTTTCAGGGATGTGATCCAGGCCTTTTATCGCGGCACAAGCCGCAGCGGGGATGCGTTCACTCTCGCCTACGTCATTCCTAATCTATTAAGGCGCTTGACTGGCGAAGGGGCGATGACCGCGGCTTTTGTTCCAGTCTTTACAGAGATTAAAAAGGAAAAGTCGCGACAGGAGCTGTGGAAATTTGCCAATATCTTCTTCTTCGATTTAACCCTGGTCATGGCCCTTCTGACGGTGTTAGGTATTGTTTTTTCCCCTGTGTTGGTCAAGGTTATTGCTTTTGGGTTCAAAGGGATTGAGGGGAAGTGGGAATTGACAACACTGCTCACTCGCATCATGTTTCCTTACATTTTCTTGATCAGCTTGGCAGCTTTGGTTATGGCTATCCTGAACTCATTCCATAAATTTTTCGTCCCTGCCTTCACACCCGTCCTCTTCAACCTCTCGATCATCATTATTGCTCTTTTCTTTGCCAGGACGGTCGAAGAACCAGCCTATGTATTTGCTGTGGGTGTTGTTTTGGGAGGAGTATGCCAGCTGGTCTTCCAAATCCCTTTTCTTAGGCGCAAAGGAATGAGGTTTCGATTCGGGCTTTCCTTTTCCCATCCCGCAGTGCGCAAGGTGGCTAAACTCATGGTCCCTGGTATTTTCGGAGTCGGGATCTCACAGATTAATTTTGCTCTGAGCCGGATGATTGCCTCTTTTCTCGAGGAAGGGAGTGTCGCATCCCTGTATTTTGCCTCTAGAGTCCAAGAATTGACCCTCGGCCTGTTTTCTATCGCCCTCTCCATCGCCCTTCTCCCGACTTTTTCCGACCTGGCCGCCCAGCGAGATATGCCGGGGATAAAGAGAACTCTCATTTTTTCTCACAGGCTCGTTGTTTTCATCACTTTCCCGGCAATGGTCGGCCTTTTGATTTTGAACCGACCCATCATTCAAGTCCTCTTCCAGAGAGGAGTCTTCGATGTCCAATCCACGGCTATGAGCGCCTCGTGCCTTTTCTTCTTTGCCTTTAGCCTTCCTTTCATCTCTGGTGTGAAGATTCTTGCTCCCGCCTTCTATTCTCTTAAGGACACGAAAACACCGGTCATAGTCGCCTTTTTTGTCATGATCAGCTATATCTCTCTGTCCCTGATTCTGATGCATCCTTTGAGGGTAGGAGGTGTGGCCCTGGCTCTTTCTTTGGCCTCTGTATTAAATTTTTTCCTTCTGTTCGTCCTCCTCGAGAAAAAGATAGGGAAGATAGAGAAGAAGGAGATGATCTCCTCGGCCTTGAAATCGGCTCTATCTGCCTGTGGAATGGGTTTGGCGGTCTGGTTCTTCATGAGATATTTCGAATTTGATCAACTCGCCTTTCCCAAGCAACTGGGGGTGTTACTCTCGGCTGTGAGCTTGGGAATCGTGATCTATGTCTTGATCAATCTGTTATTTAATCATGAAGACATCAGAAGCCTGAAAAATATTCTTTCTAAAGGAGATAGATAGATAAAGTGAGCTGAGGCAATGAGAATTGTACTACAGAGAGTGAAGGAGGCGGCCGTTAAAGTTGAAGGGAAGGTGGTTGGAGAGATCGGCCAGGGCTTTTGCCTTCTCATCGGGGTAGAGAGAGGAGATGAGGAGGAGGAAGCTCTGTATCTTGCCCAGAAGGCGTTAGAGCTCAGAATTTTTCCCGATGAAGCAGGGAAGATGAACCTGTCTCTCCAGGATATCCAAGGAGAAATCCTGGCGGTTTCACAGTTTACTCTTGCTGGGTCTACGAGAAAAGGGAGAAGACCTAGTTTTGATCGGGCTGAGGAACCCATAAGAGCAGAAAGACTTTTTAACCGTTTTGTCGATTTTATCAGGCAGAAAGGGACACGGGTCGAAACAGGGGTGTTCGGGGCGATGATGGATGTGCACTTGACGAACGACGGTCCTGTGACCTTCATTCTAGAGAGAAGAAAAGACTAAAACACGAAGCTCATACCAGGAAAGATGAAAAGAGGATCAGCTGAATTTCAGGTGGCTGGCCTTATTCAGGGCCTCCTCGGCTGATTTTCTCACGAATAGATTTTTGTCCTTGGCTAATCTGTTGAGGAGGACGAGAGCTTCTTCTCCTCCGATTTCGCCAAGGGCTTGAGCCGCACTCCGTCTGACCTCTGCGTTTGAATCTTCAAGCGTGATGTTAATCAGTTTGATTGATTCAGGATTTTTCCGGATACCCAAGATTCTCAAAACCGAACTCTTGACATACCAAGGAGGACTGTTCAACTTCTGGTTGATGATGTCGGTATTAATCTGCTCTCTTTTTCCCAACTCGCCGATGATAAAATCGCGGATGACCTCTGATGGGTCGTCTAAAGCTTCCAACAACACCTCACTGACCCAAGAGTCCTTGACCGGAGTAATCGACTTGATGATTTTCAACCTCTTCTGCTTTTCGAGAGAGGAGCGGATTTTTCTTAATACCAATTGGGAGAGGTTCTTATTCTTGTGCTCTTTTGCTTTCCTGTTTTTTAATACCTTTCTAGCCACCTGAACCACAGCCGAGGAGGAGTCATCAACATAGGCTTGGTAAATATCGATTTTTCCGTAAGATGTTTTACTGAGGAGATGGAGGGCTGAAGCCCGAACAAGGGGAGAATTATTCCTATCTCTGACGAGCGAGAGGAGGAATGAGATTTTTTCGCTTTCTTTGAGAGTGTGGATTTTCTGGTGCATGAATCTGACTCTTTCTCTGGGCGAAAAAGAGAGGAATTTTCGAGAGAATTCTTGAAGATCCATTGATTCAAGAAAAAGATGTATATACTAGACCATTTCTAGGATATGGCCTAATTTTTCCTTTTTCGTTTTCAGGTATTTGATGTTGTCCTCGTTGGGAGAAATTTCAATCGGAATCCGTTCCACGATTTCTAAACCGTAGCCTGCGAGGCCGATAAATTTTCGGGGATTATTCGTGATCAAACGGAGCTTGTTGGCTCCTAATGAAACTAAAATCTGAGCCCCGATGCCATAATCCCTTTGGTCAGGCTTGAAACCCAGTTGGCGGTTGGCCTCGACCGTATCTACTCCTTTATCTTGGATTGCGTATGCCTTGATCTTGTTGATCAGACCGATGCCTCTTCCCTCTTGATTGAGGATATACAGGATGACTCCCTTGCCCTCTCTGTCGATGATTTCCATCGCCTGATGAAGCTGCTCCCCACAATCGCAACGGACTGAACCGAAGGTATCTCCGGTCAAACACTGTGAGTGAGCTCTGACGAGGGTCGGCTGGTCCCTCTTGATCTCTCCTTTGACCAGGGCCACATGCTGTTCTTTATGGATGGTGTCTTCGAAAATCATCATCCTAAAATTTCCGTGTTTCGTCGGGAGTTCAGCTTCTTCCACTTTTTTCACGAGTCTCTCGTGTTTCATCCGGTATTTGATAAGATCGGCAATAGTGAGAATAGGGAGATCATGTTCACGGCCGATTTTTTCTAGCTGCGGCATACGGGCCATTGTCCCGTCCTCGTTCATGATCTCACAGATGACACCGGCGAGTTTTAAGCTGGCGAGACGGGAGATATCGATAGCCGCTTCAGTTTGGCCTGCTCTCTCGAGCACGCCTCCATCCTTGGCCTCGAGGGGGAATATATGGCCGGGACGGACTAAGTCTGATGGAGATGTTCTGGGATCTATAGCCGTAAGGATTGTTTTGGCTCTGTCAGGGGCAGAGATACCAGTGCTGATGCCCTTTTTGGCATCGATTGAGACCGTGAAGGCTGTGCCGAAGCGAGCCGTGTTATCTCGGACCATCAAAGGGATATCGAGCTCTTTTAGCCTTTTCTTGGTCAGCGGAAGACAGATTAATCCTCTGCCATACTTGGTCATGAAGTTGACGATTTCAGGAGTTATCTTTTCGGCAGGCACCATCAGATCGCCTTCGTTTTCTCGGTCTTCATCGTCGACAATGATGATCATCCGGCCAGCTTTCACCGTTTTGATCGCCTGTTCGACGGTCGCTGTCTTGGACTTTCTAGGCATATTCAATCCCTATTTTTCGTGTCAGCCTTCTGTTCACTCAACCAATTATACACATATTTTCCGATCATGTCACACTCTATGTTGACTATATCCCCTCTCTTAAGCTCTCCCAAATTGGATTGTTCTAAGGTGATGGGAATAAGCTCTACTTCTAAGGATAAAGCGTGAAGACGGGCGACGGTGAGGCTCACTCCATCGAGAGCCAACGAACCCTTGGGGATGAAGTATTTTCGTATTTCAGGCGGGAAAGAGATAGTCAATCGGAGACCGGTTTTTGTTTTCGTAGATTGCAGCACTTTTCCGGGAGAGTCGATATGTCCGGTGACAAGGTGTCCGCCCAAAGGTGTGGAGAGAGTCAAAGGAAGCTCAAGGTTTAACCTTGCTCTCGGACGGAGAGAGCCCAAGGTTGTCCTGGTCAAAGTCTCCTGGGAGAGGCTGAAAAAGAGGAGATTCTTCTGTTTCCTGATAAGACTCAAACAGACGCCGTTCACGGCTAAGCTCTCACCTTCGTCGATGCGGGAGGCTAAGGAAGAAGCCTCAACGATCATTTCTTTTTTTCCCTGACGGAATCCCTTAAAAATGCCAGAGTGACTGATAATTCCTGTAAACATCAGAAATATCCTTCAAACAGAATTTCGTCGTCGATTCGAAAGACACGCGTCTTCTTCAAACGGATTGCATCCTTGATCAGTCTCACCCCCTTACCACCCAGGAAGGTGGGCGCATCGATTCCCCCGACCAATTTTGGAGTAATGGCTGTGAACATTTTATCGATGAGCCTTTCTTCAATAAGAGATGTCAAAAGAGATCCCCCGCCCTCGACAAAGACACTTGATATGTTTCTTTTACCCAATGTCAAAAGAACTTTTTTAAGCGAAATCCTAGCTCCGGGCAGAGAGATCACCTCGATTCCTTTTTTCCTTAAGGAATCGGCTTTCCTCGATGAGGATCGATCCAGAGTGAATATGAGGACCGGGCCGCCTCGAAGCGTATCGAGAATCCTTGCCTTTGAAGGGAAGCGAAGGTGCGAATCCAGGATGATCCTCATCAGTGTCTTGCCTCTCCAATTGGAATGGCGCACAGTTAGCCGAGGGTCGTCCTTGATCAAGGTGTTAATCCCCACCATGACAGCATCAAACTCACCCCTGAGGAGATGAATGTATTCTCGCATTCTTGAAGAGGAAATCCACTGCGAGGAGAAGGCCTTGGTGGCGATTTTCCCATCCAGGCTCACAGCGGCTTTGGCAGCGACGAAAGGGATCTTTTCCGTGATGTGCTTGATGTAAGCCTCGTTGAGTCGGAGGTTCTTTTCCGCGAGGAGTCCGGTGGAAATCTCGATTCCGGCTTCTTTAATCCTCTTTATGCCTTTCTTAAACACGAGAGGATTGGGATCGACTGCAGAAATCACCACTCTTTTCGGTTTTGCCTTCAAGATCGTCTCCACACAGGGCGGTGTGCGACCCCAATGGACACAAGGTTCGAGTGTGATATAAGCTGTGCTGTTCTTGGATAGAGATCCGGCCCTTTCGAAGGCCACCGCTTCAGCATGAAGTTTACCCGGTCTCTCATGATAGCCATAGCCGACTATAACATCTTTTTTGACGATGACCGCACCGACATAAGGATTTGGGCTCGTCCACCCTTTCGCCTGCTCAGCAAGTGCGTAGCCCATTTCGAGGTAGGCGTAGTCTTTGAGGTTTGTCATGAGAGAAGAGCAGTGACGAATTCTTGGGAAGAAAAACGAAGCATGTCATCTTCGCTCTCTCCGATGCCGATAAATTTAATCGGAAGCTGCAATTCATCGACAATGCTGAGGACACTCCCTCCCTTGGCTGTTCCATCCAATTTCGTCAGGAAAATTCCCGTAATGCCTGAAAACTTCAGAAACTCGTTGGCCTGAATGAGGGCGTTTTGGCCGATGCTCGAATCAAGCACGAGGAGTATTTCATGGGGTGCACCATCGATTTCCCTGGATATAACTCTTCTGATTTTTTCCAGTTCATTCATGAGATTGATGTTGGTATGGATTCGGCCCGCTGTGTCAACCAGGAGGACTTGAAAATTTCGGGACTTGAAGGATTGAAGGGCGTCATACACGACAGAAGCAGGATCGGCGCCATACTGGCCTTTAATCACCGGAATATTCAATTTTTTCCCCCACAAAAGGAGCTGCTCCTGGGCAGCGGCTCTAAACGTGTCCGCCGCAACGAGTATAACTTCCTTCCCATGTGCCTTAAAACGATGGGCCAGTTTAGCCAAGGAAGTTGTTTTTCCTCCGCCGTTAACACCCACGAACATGACCACCGAACAGGTTGAATCGAAGCTAAAGTTTGAAGAGAATTGAGAGAGGAGACCTATGAGTTCTTCTTCCAGTAGACTCTTGATCTTCGTAAAGGTGTCACTTTTCATGCTCTTTTCTTGTATGGAATCGATGATTTTCTCTGCTGTACTGACTCCGACATCGGCAAGAATCAAGGTTTCAGTCAGATCTTCGAGTATCTCCTCTCGATTCTTGCCACTTGTGATCAGCTCATTGAATCTTTCCTTAAATGTGGACCGGGTTCTGGATATCTTCTGTTTCAAGCTTCCGATCATGGCCTAACCATTATATTTTTCGTCTTTTGCAAAGTCAACGGAATCAGTTTTCAGTTGTCATTCATCAGTTGTCATTCATCAGTTGTAAGTTAACAGTTATCAGAAATCAGTAAAGAAATCTTTTCTTAGACTGAGAGCTGTTGACTGTCAACTGAGTAACTGATAACTGACAACTGATTGTGGATTGATGGGGATTGTGCTACATTTAGAGCGCCATGTATGAAACGGATTGGATCTTGAAACCACAGCTGGACGTAGCCAGAGCGCTTTCGACAGAGCTCGGAATCGCTCCTGATATCACTCAGATCATGATCAATCGAGGAATAGCCGATAAAGAAGCTGCTCATAAATTCCTCTTTGGGACACTGGATGACCTTCATGATCCCTTCACGATGCGAGGAATGAAGCTGGCTGTCGAACGAGTCGAAACAGCGATATCCCGAGGTGAGAGCATGCTGATTTTTGGAGACTACGATGTGGACGGAGTCCTCGCGGTGGTGAGTCTGATCAAGGCACTTAAATCTCTCGGAGCAGAGAAGGTCGATTACTTTATACCGAATCGATTGCAGGAAGGATACGGTATCAAAGAGCATTACATAGAGATGGCTATCGCAAAAAAAGCAAGTTTAGTCATAAGCGTGGATTGTGGAATAAAGGCTGTTGAGTTTGTTCGAGAGGCTCGTAGACATGAGATTGATGTCATCATCACCGATCATCATCGCCCGGGAGTCCGCCTCCCCAAAGCTTTGGCTATCCTTAATCCTGTCCTTCCCGAATCAGAATACCCTGAAAAACGACTCGCAGGTGTCGGCATCGTCTTCAAATTGATTCAAGCCCTTCTGGAAAGGAAGCAGAGAGCCTCTGATCTTTCTCGTTATCTAAAGATCGTTTCCATCGGGACCATTGCTGATGTCGCCGAGTTGATAGGAGAAAACAGGCTTTTCGTTAAACTCGGCCTAAAAGGGCTGGAAGAGGTACAAAACGTTGGATTGAAAACACTCTTGGAGGCTTGTGGACTCAACAGGGGAGAGATTACTGCGGGGGATGTCGGATTTCGGATCGGACCCAGAATTAATGCTGCAGGCAGGATGGGGAAGGCTGATCTGGCTGTCGAACTTTTTTTTTCGGAGTCTCCTCAAGAAGTGGAGGAAATCGTCTCCACTCTCGATAGTCTCAATTCGAAGAGACAAGCGATAGAGGAGAAGATTTATAATCAGGCCATAAGCCTAATTAAGGATAAGGATCTTTATAAACGTTATAAGATCCTGATCATGGGATGTGAGGAATGGCACAGGGGGGTGATCGGAATCGTTGCTTCCAAAATCAAGGATTTGTTCCATCGGCCAGTTCTTCTTTTTACCTATGAAGACGGGAAGGCTTATGGCTCAGGGCGCAGCATCAGCGAATTTTCATTGATTGAATGTTTGAATGAGTGCAGCGATCACTTCCTTAACTTTGGTGGCCATACTCTGGCTGTGGGTTGTGAGGTGGATAGAGAGAGGCTTGTTTCTTTGAAAGGGACGATCAACAACTATGTCAACCTAAGACTGAAAGAGGATCAATTGAGGAAAAAGATTATGATTGATACCTCGTTGAGTTTTGCAGACATTGACAATCATTTCATCGATAATTATTTACTTCTTTCTCCCTTTGGGGTGGGCAATCCGAAGCCGATTTTTTTGACGGAAAGAGCAAGAATTATCTCAGAGCCGAGAAAGATTCAAGGTCGGCACAGCAAGATACACCTCAAACAGGGAGGAAGAATTTTTGAGGCCATGGGTTGGAGAAGAGAAGACTGGACAGAAATTTTGCACAGAGGAATGGAGATTGATCTGGCCTATTCGTTACATTTCTCTCATTATTTGGGGGAGGAAAAGCTCTCTTTTTCTATACAAGATATAAAAATTCGATGAAGTTTAGATGGGAAAGACAAAGATAAATCCAGCTACTGTTATTCGTTTCACGATAGTAGCCTTTCTCTTCATCCTTCTTGTCTGGATTGGATGGAATTTAGTCACACACTCGAGAAAAAAGCAGAGGGTTCCCGTGGAATCAGAAAAAATAACGAGCCAGAGAGTGGAGAAAAGAGAGAAGATAGAGCATTTCGAGATAAAGGGAACGAAAGAGAATTTTAAAGTTAGAGCAGACAGCCACTACATGGGAGATGACAATAAGTATCATCTTGAGGGAAACGTGGAAGTGGTGATCTTCAAAAAAAGTGAAGAAACGGACATAATCCTAAAGGCCAGGGAGATCATCTATGATGGGGAATGGAATCAATTCAAGGTTTCTGGTGGGGCGAAGATAGAATTTGAGGATATAATTATAGAAACGCCTTCTTTGGATTACGACAATAAACGAGAGGTTTTTTCGACTGACAACGGGGCGAGGTTCATTTCACGAACCATCTCCGGTTCTGCTCAAAACATGGTTTATTCTCTGCAGAAAAGGAGATTACAGCTTCGCGAGAGTGTCTCTTTGAGCATAGTGCCCCGTCTGGAGACATCTTTTCCTTTAGAAGTCAAAGGAGATCGATTGGAGTATAGTCGAAAAAGGAAAAAGGGGACCATGGAAGGGCACATTGATCTCAAGCATGGAAACAGCCAGGCTCAGGCTGATTATGTCGAGTTTGAATTATACGGCCAAGCAGAGCAGATGAAGAATATGTTTTTCAAGGGCGGAGTCAGGGCATCGATCGATGTAGAAGACCAGGAAACATCTTCCGGAGAATTATCGCTTATTCCGCAGGGGGCCAAGCGAGAGATCCAAGCTGATGAGCTGAGCCTCAAGGGCTTTAGGGATGTTCCTCGAGTCCATTCTTGGAAGGCGAAGGGAGGATGTCGGCTTAAGTTCCTCTCCTCTGGAGGAGGGTTTACGCTGATCGAAGGGGAGGAGCTTGAATTTTTGATCAACCGCAAAGGAAATTTAAAGGATTTCAAAGCAACAAAAAGAGCGAAGATCACAGAGCAAGGGGATGAGCCCGGAGAGGTTAGGATAATCGAGGGAGAAACGATGACTTCAATAGAAGACAAGATATTGAAGGTCGAAGGGAACAAGAACAGGAAACCCACAGTTATTATGAAGCAAGGAGAGATTCGAGCCGATGAAATTTATATCCAGCTCGAGCAGAGGGATTTTGAAGTCAGAGGCGATGTCAAGATGTCTCTCCAGCTTGAAAGTGAAGGGAAAGAGACAATCGGCTTTTTTTCCAAGCAGAAGCCAATTTTTATCACGAGCGAAAGGATGAGATATTCTGAAGAGACACAGCGTTTTCTCTTTAGGGAGGGAACAAAGATGTGGCAGGAAAGGGAAACCTTGATGGCCGGAAAAGTCGGGATTAGCCTAGAAGAAAGCAATATTTTCTGTTGGGATGGAGTCAAGACCATCGTTCCGTATAAACCCAAAGAAAGGGAAGAAGAGCTTCTCGAGATTTCTGCTGAGATCATGGATTTTATACCTGAAGAGAATCTTATCTCTTTTGAAGGCGAAGGGTTATTAAAGGTGAGGGACATTGATCTTCGAGCACAATCCATTGATGTTCATCTAGGAGAAAAACACGGAGAAATTGGAGAAATCGTGTCTCAAGAAAGAGTCATCATCGTTCAAAACGGCCGAGAGGGACACGGGCAAGAGGCTGTTTACAATGTGGAGAAGGACAACATCGTCCTGACTGGAGACCCAGTCTTGATCGACAAGGATCAGGGGAGGGTCAGGGGGGACAAATTGACTTTTCACATGGGCGATGGTAGAATCGTCGTGGAAAATAAAAACAGAGAAAGGTCGGTTACAGTCATAAAATCGTGAAAGATGAAAGATCACTTGGAAGCGATCGGGCTAGAGAAGAGCTACCATCAGAAGAAAGCTGTAGATGATGTTTCCGTCAAAGTCAAGAAGGGAGAGATTGTCGGTCTTTTAGGGCCGAATGGAGCCGGAAAAACAACCACCTTTTCCCTTATTCTCGGTCTCATTCCTCAAGATTCAGGCCGTGTTTTCCTGGAAGAGGAAGACATCACGGATCTCCCCATGTATACAAGGGCAAGGAAAGGATTGTGTCTCCTCCCGCAAGAGCCATCAGCCTTCCGGAACCTGACGGTGGAAGAGAATCTTCTCTCGATCATGGAGACGACAGGGATTTTTTTTTCTCGAAGGGATGGCAACCTGGAGATGACCTTGGAAGAGTTTGGACTGGAAAAACTGGCCAAAACCAAAGCTTTCGCTCTGTCAGGAGGAGAGAGGAGAAGGCTAGAGATCGCCCGCGCTCTCATCACCAACCCCCAGTTTATTCTTCTGGATGAGCCCTTTACAGGAATAGATCCTCTGGCGATTTCAGATTTACACAGAATAATCCACTCTTTAAAGGAAAAAGGTCTAGGCCTTCTCATTACCGATCATAACGTCCAGGAAACTCTAAAGATCACCGAAAGAGCTTACATCATCGATAAAGGAAAGATTTTAAAAAGCGGTTCACCCCGAGAGCTGATTTCCTGTCAGGAGGTCAGGAGGAGTTACTTAGGGGATAATTTCAGTCTTGACTGAATAAGACAAGCACGAGAAGAATAATGATTCTGAAACAACGTCTAGATCAGAGGCAAGTTCAAAAGCTGATCCTGGCACCTGCCCTACAGCAGGCCATAAAGCTTCTGCCTTTGACAAATTTGGAGCTTATAGAGATTATCGACACCGAGCTTTCCCAAAATCCGATGCTTGAGGTAGAAGAGGAAGTCTCAGAGAAAGTCTCGGAAAAAGAGCCAAAAGAAGCCGCTGAGGAGGAAAAGGCTGAAGAGAAAGAAGGGGGAGAGGAATCAACCGATGAGGAGATCTCCGAATTTGAGTCATACTTCCAGGAATACTTTGATGATGGATTTCGGACTCATTTCTATGAGAGAAAAGAAGCTCCTGTCCTAGAGAATATCGTCTCAAAAAGCCTTTCCTTGTGGGACCATCTCAACTGGCAGGCCAATTTAACATTCTTCGAAAACAAGGAAAAAAAGATTTCTCAGTATATCATCGGGAATATCAACGAGGATGGTTATCTGGTTGTTTCTTTAGAGGAGATAGCCAAGGAAACCGGAAGTTCATTGGAAGAGATCGAAGCGGTTCGGGCTAAGATACGCAAATTCGATCCTGTCGGTGTTGGCAGCCTATCGCTCAGGGAAGCCCTTCTCACCCAGATGGAATATCTGCAGGTCGAAAATGAAGTGACACGGAAGATTGTCGACAGCTATCTTCCTCTGTTGGAGAAATCAGATTACTCTCAGCTCGCTAAAGAGCTCGCAATTCCTCTTACAGATATCAAGTACCATGTGGATGTTATTAAACACCTGGATCCTGCTCCAGGCAGGAAATACAGTCAAGAAAGGACGTTTTATGTCATTCCCGATATCATTGTGAGCAAAGAAGATAAAGAACTCAAGATAACACTGAATGATGAAGGAATACCTCATCTCAAGATCAACAGTTACTACAAAAGACTTCTGGCAAAGGCCGCCAAGGAAAATCCTGAAGCCCATAAGTTTCTGAAAGATAAGATGAAGAAGGCTTTCTGGTTTTTACGAAGTCTTAACCAAAGAAATCAGACGATTTTTAGAGTCGCCAAATTCATCGTCGAGAAGCAGAAGGATTTTATCGAGAAAGGAATCGAATACATCAAACCGCTGACTTTGATGGAGCTTGCTCAGGAAATAGGCGTTCATGAATCGACGGCCGGCCGTGTGGTCGCAAATAAATATATCATGACACCCCGAGGTGTCTTTCCCCTCAAATATTTCTTCCACAAATCTATTGCTGGAGATTATGGGGAAGAAATCTCTTCCTTGAGAATCAAGGAGAGGATAAAACGGCTCGTCGAGAATGAGGATAAGGATCAGCCATTGAGTGACATCGAGATAGGAGAAACATTGGCCAAAGAGAATTTTAGGATAGCCCGCCGCACCGTCGCCAAATACAGGAACCAACTCAAAATACCGCCGTCTCACATAAGAAAAAGAAAGTATTGGATGGAGCAGGAGCAATGACCATAACCTATACAGCCCGTCACACAAGCATCACTCCCGATATAAAAGATTATTGCGAAAAACGAGTTAAGAGCTTGGAGAAATACCTGGGGCATCCCGTCGAAGCCGATTTCATTCTCTCCGTTGAGAAATACAGAAATAAGGCTGAAATCAACCTGAAGAGCAAGAGAATGGCATTGAATGTGACCGAAGAAACCCATGATATGCTGAGCTCTCTTGGAGCTGCTTTTGATCAGATCGAGAAGAGAATCAAGAAGGAAAGAGAAAAACTCAGAGAGAGAAAGCGCCGGAAAATAAGGGAACGATTTCCTTTTCCTGCCGGGGCTCGAGAAGAAGAGCAGAGAAAGAGAGTTATAAGAAGCGAGGATTATTCTGTAAAACCGATGACCCTCGAAGAAGCCATCATCCAGTTGGACTTGAACAAAAAAGATCTTTTCGTTTTTCGTAGAATGGATTCAGAAAACTGGGCTGTCCTCTACAGGCGGAGAGACGGGAATTATGGTTTGATCGAGCCAGAATAGCAGTAGGGAGCTTTACCGTTGAAGATACACAATCTTTTGATGCAGGATATGATCATTCTTGAGTTGGAGGCGCAGGATCGAGATGGGGCGCTCAAGGAGATGGTTGGTTTTTTGAAAAAGCGTGGCAAGATCACGAAGGAAAAGGATCTGAATGAAAAGCTCCTTCAGAGAGAAAAGCTGGGGAGCACAGCCATCGGAAAAGGCGTGGCAATCCCCCATTGCAAGATGAAAGTGGTGAAAACCCCAGTTCTTTTATTGGCCATCTCCAAAAAAGGGGTTAATTTCTATTCTTTGGATGGACAACCCTCCAAGATCTTTTTCCTCGTTGTTTCTTCTCCTGATAATCCGAGCTTAAATCTTCAAATATTAGCCGCCATCGCTCATCTTGTACGTAAGGCCGACTCTCTACTCAAGAAACTTATCAGCGCTGAAAACATTGACCTCATCTTGGATATTATCCGAGGTGAAGAAGAAAAATTACATGGGTAGCGGGCAAGATTCTTCCCTTCAAGTCAAAGATTTCTACAACAAGACAAGAGAATCCCTAAACCTAGCGGCCATTAACGGAAGAACAGGTTTCTCCAGAAATATTCTTGCTCATTCTTTAAGGGATGGTCTTTCTCTTATCCAAGTATGGGGAAAGAAGGAGATTCAAGCTCTCAAGGTTTTGCCCTCCAATGCGAGAATTTCCTCCTTTGCTCAAAAAACAAAAATGGGGATAGTCTGTATCATCATGGCGGAAGGTCTTTCTTTGTTTTCAGAGATTGAGAAGGAGGCCAAAAAAAGAAAAATAGCCCTATTTCGGTCCCGCTGCTCCCGAAGAAAATGTCGAGAAGAAGTTAAGAAATTTTTCATCTCGAAAATTTTAAGAAAGATCACAATTCAAGGGGGTTTACTTCAGGTGTTCGGCATGGGTGTTCTCATCAGGGGGGACAGTGGCACAGGAAAAAGCGAGAGTGCCCTGGAGTTAATCTCCCGCGGTCATCGTTTTATTACTGATGATGTGACCCAGGTGACCAGGACCAAGGAAGGTAAATTAATAGGAACAGCCACTCCTCTCAGCCGCTATTTCATGGAAATCAGAGGACTTGGAATCATCAATATCAAAGAGATTTTTGGAGCCAGAGCCATCGGCCACCGAGCTGAGATAAAATTGGTCATTCAGCTCAAGAAATGGCGGGAAGGGAAAGATTATGATAGATTAGGCCTAAAATTCCCTGAAGATTACAAGATTCTTGGCCAGAAAATTCCGCAAATCATCATTCCCGTAGCCCCAGGAAGAAATATGGCCTTACTCATCGAGGTAGCCAGTAAAGTGCACAGGCTGCGCGAGAAAGGGTACCTTGCACCTCAGGATCTAACAAAACGGCTAAACCGAATTCTTTCGATTCGTCCAGGAGAGAGAGAATAAAATGAAGGACAATCGGTTCATTATCATCACGGGATTATCAGGATCAGGGAAGACGGTTGTCAGCCACTTTCTTGAAGATATGGGCTATTACTGCATGGATAACCTGCCTGCCAAGCTCATTCCTGATTTCGTCGACTTATGGCTGAGAAAGGAGGTTGAGATCGCCAAAGTGGCCTTAGTGGTGGATATCAGAGAGGCTGGCTTCGCGATGGAATTCCCGAAAGTCTTGAAAAGAATAAGGAAGAAGATCTCACCTTGGCTTGTTTTTCTTGAAGCCTCTGATAAGACCTTGGTGACCAGGTTTAAGGAATCCCGACGCCCTCATCCCATCACAGATGGAAAGACAGTCTTGGAGAGTGTCAGCTTGGAAAGGAAAAGGTTAGAAGGGATAAAGAAACTCGCTGACGATGTCATCGACACCTCTTTGATCAGTATCTCTGAACTAAAAAAGCTTTTAGCAGATAGGCTTTTTGGAAGAAAAGGCCTGAAGATGCAGGTTCTTGTGATGAGTTTTGGCTATAAATACGGCATTCCTCTCGATTCCGATTTGATCTTTGACACAAGGTTTTTGCCTAATCCATTTTACATAGATGATATGAGAGAAAAAACAGGGAAGAGTCAAAAGGTCAAGCAATTCGTGCTGAAGTTTCCAGAGAGCAAGAAATTTATTTCAGAATTGTATCGATTTATCGATTTTTTAATGCCTCAATTCGTCGAAGATGGAAAGAGTTACCTGAATATTACCATAGGCGGTACAGGAGGAAGACACAGAGCCGTGGTTATGGCTGAGAAACTCAGAGATCATCTTAAGAAGAAAAATTACAGTATTCGTGTCTATCATCGGGACATTCACAAATAAAAACTTAAGTTGAGAGCGGAGAAGTGGTATTATAATATCAAAATGAATGGACTTGAACTGAGGAATGACCAATCCATAACTGAAAGTCGATAAAAATGATCGGTGGAATTATTGTTTCTCATGGAAAATTAGCTGAGGAGCTTCTCAATGCTCTGACAATCATCCTGGGTGAAGCGGTCAACATTGAGGCCATTTCCATAGGATGGTATGACGATGTCGAGGAGTCGAAAAAGAAGATCAATCAAAGCTTAAGAAGAGTAAATCAAAAGAATGGGGTGGTGATTTTTACGGATATGTTTGGGGGAACGCCCTCCAACCTGAGCTTCAGTTTCTTAAAAGACAATAAAGTGGAAATCGTCACAGGAGTCAATCTTCCAATGCTCATCAAGTTTGTCTCTCTACAGAGAAGCAATAATCTAAAAGAGGTTACCAACAAAGTCGCGGAGCAGGGTAAAAAAAACATTCATCTGGCCAGTGCACTCTTAAGTTCCAAACATTAAGTTTTCCCTACCTATGGTCGAGAGAAAAATCACCATAAAGAATAAACTGGGTCTTCATGCGAGGGCAGCGGTGAAGTTCGTCAATCTTGCCAATCGTTATGTATCAGCGGTCAAAGTGGAGAAGGATGGGAATGAGGTAGACGGAAAAAGCATCCTGGGCATTCTTACCCTTGCTGCTGTCCAGGACAGCCGAATCACACTCAGAGTTTCTGGAAGAGACGAAAAAAAGGCCATGAAGGCCTTGGTTGCCCTTATCCAGAACAAATTTCAAGAGAAAGAGTAGGACATATGGAATTTATACGGCTTAGAGGCATTGGAGTTTCTCCGGGCATAGCCATTGGAGAAGCGCGCCTCACGGAAAAAGTCATCTTCACCTCTAGGAAGGAGAGTATCGCCCAGGATCAAGTCAAGGAAGAATTGCAGAGATTGCACAAGGCCATTAACAGAACAAAGGATGAGTTGGTCCGGATTAAGGATCATATCAAACGTCAGATAGGGGACGAACATTCCTTCATATTCGAAGCCCATCTCCTGATACTTGAAGATAAATCCCTGCGGGCAGAGATAGAAAATTGCATCAAACGAGAAAAAAGCAGAGCTGAGTGGGCTATATCCAGAGCACATGAAAAATACCAGAAGATTTTCGAATCCATAGATGACGAATATTTTAGACAGCGGAAGTCAGATGTCTCTGATGTTCTGAGCAAAGTCTACAGAAATTTAGCCGTCACAAAGAAGAAAAAAAGGGAGGAGGATGGGGATAAGATTTTAGTAGCCCATGATCTCCTTCCTTCAGAAGCGGCCACCAAGCTGGGAAAGGGAAATATTTTGGGAGTGGCGATCGATAAGGGCGGCCAGACGTCCCACACGGCTATTCTGGCCCGTTCTTTGAACATTCCCACCGTCGTAGGTTTACATAATATTTCTCAGAAAATCAAAGACGGTGATTACTTGATCGTGGATGGAACCGATGGTGAAGTCATCATCAACCCCCCCCTGGCCATCGAGAAGGAATTTATTAGCAAGCAGAAAAAATACGACGACTATCGAAAGGAACTTCAGAAGACGGCAAAATTGCGCTCGGCTACTTTGGACGATGTGAGCTTCATGCCTCTTGCGAATATCGAACTTCCTGAAGAGGTCAACCTTGCTTTTTCCCTGGGAGCGGAGGGTATTGGTTTGTTCCGGTCAGAATTCATCTATTTACAAAGCCTGACTCTTCCTTCGGAGGAAGATCATTTTTCGATTTATTCGCAATTGGCCAAAGAAGCCTATCCCTCTCCGGTATACATCCGGACTGTGGATCTAGGCGGAGAGAAGAATTTACCCCAACTGAAGATTGAAAAGGAGCCGAATCCTGCTCTCGGACTCAGAGCCATCCGCTTTTCTCTTCGGGACAAAGACCTGTTCAAGATTCAACTCAGAGCGATTCTGAGAGCCAGCTCCCTCAAGAATGTGAGAATCCTTATTCCTATGGTGACTGAATTCGAGGAGATCGGAGAGATCAAACTTCTCTTCGAAGAGGTTAAGGATGAGCTCAGACGAAAACGCGTCAAGTTCGATGAACATCTTCCTATAGGCGTGATGATAGAAGTCCCGGCCGCAGCAGCTATGACAGATGTGTTGATCAGGGAAGTGGATTATTTGAGCATCGGAACGAATGATTTAATTCAGTACTACTTGGCTGTTGATCGCTCGAACGAATTCGTCTCCTATTTATACAAACCTCTCCACCCCTCTATCCTGAGACTCGTCAAATTCATCATCGAAACAGCGCAGAAAAGAGGCAAGGAGATCACTGTCTGTGGGGAGATGGCGGCTGACCCTCTTTCGGCGATTGTCCTGCTTGGTTTCGGGCTGAGGAAATTCAGCATGAATCCTATCTTTATTCCCAGGGTCAAAAATGCTTTGCGTTTGGTCGAGTACAAGACAGCAAAAAATATTGTCCAGAGAGCCTTGAATCTGAAGAGTTCCCAAGAAATAGAAGAGTATATTATCGAGAAGATCCTGGTCAAACACCCCGAGGCCTTCTTGATGGGGCAGATCACTTAAGAGGTTTCTCTCCCGTATTCATCCTCAAGGCGGACAATATCGTCTTCATCCGAGTCACCAATCCAAATTTCCATCACTCGGGCCTTTTTCGAGCCTGTGCAGCGGAGTCGATGAGGAGCGTTTCGGGGAATGAATATTTCCTCGTTTTCTATGGTTAGCCAGATTCTCTCCCCGACTGTGATCTCCAGACCGGAGTCAAGCACTACCCAGAATTCGTCTCGACTTCGGTGGTACTGGAGA
>CAYFXE010000011.1:28393-50273 GCA_964347035.1 uncultured Eubacteriales bacterium
GATAATCGGTCTGCTCTTGGGGAATGTTATGATAATGAGACAGAGATTTTAACTGAAAATGGCTGGAAGCTGTTTAAGGATTTGGATGAGGGAGAGAAGGTGGCTACCCTTAATCAAGAAACTGGAGAGAAAAAGCCTCTCCAGGATTGACGGTGATGATTTTTATGTTTCTCGCTTCGGAATAGGGATAGGAACGAAATTTACCCCAGGGTCTGTAGTCTTCCTGAATATTATTCCTGAAGTTGGCCTCGACTTTAGAAGGATCTTTGCTTTTCACTTTGAATCAGAAGGGAACTTCGTCTTCTCCCTCGTCCTCCTCCTTGGTTCCTTTTTCTTCTTCGGGGAATTCAGGGGAGGTCGGTTCAGTGTAAGATTCCCTCTGCTCCATATCCTCACGTTTGCCGAGGAGGATGATGTTCCGTGCCTCGATTTCAGTCGTGTATCTTTTGTTTCCCTCTCTATCCTGCCAGCTGCGGGTTCTGAGCTTTCCTTCGAGGAGAATCTGTTTGCCTTGGTTCAAGTATTTTTCACAGAATTCAGCCAATTTCCCCCATACGACGATACGATGCCATTCGGCCCGGATATCGCTTTCGTTTGTATTGGGATTGAAATAGCGTTCATTGGTGGCCAGAGTGAATCGGGCCACAGCTCTTTCTGTTTGAGGAAGGTATCTTAATTCAGGGTTTTGACCGAGGCGCCCGACTAAGATGACTTTGTTGAGGCTGTTGATATCTCGCATTTCAGGAAGAAAGCTCTTTGATTTTTTGTTGAGCGATCTTTGTTTCTTCTTCGAGCGGATATTTACTTATCAGGAGTTTGAACACCAGAAGGGCCTCCTTCTTCTTGCCGAGTTCCACGAGGCTTATTCCCTTCTTCAAGTAGGCCGCGGGAACTTTGTCTCCTTCGGGATAATCGAAGATAAGTTCGTTGAATTGCTCTATGGCCTTTTCGTAATCATTCAGACTGAAGTAGCACTCCCCTATCCAGTATAGGGCGTTATCGGATAAAGGACTCTTCGGGAATTGTTCGATGTAGAGGGTAAAACCTTCGATAGCTAGTTCGAAATTTCCTTTCAGGTAATCTGTATAGGCCAAGTTGTAGACCACTTGAGGAGAAAGAGAAGGAGATGGGATGGGTGTTTGAGGCGCTTCTTCCTCTGTCTCTGTCTTTTTTTCCACAATCTCTTCTGCTGAAGAGGATGCTTCATCTGTTGGTTCTTCTTCAGGCTGAACTGAGGTGAACGATACTTTCTTGATTTCGATGAGCTCTCCGAAGACTTTGATGAGCTGGGAGTTCATGGATTCAATTTTTTCAAGAAGCACTTGGTACTGGGCCGGGATATGTTTCTGATCTTCCTTAAAGCTAGCCTGATCTCTTTGGAATTGCCTGACCAGAGTCAACAGTTCGCTGAATTGGTCTTTTATGCGCTGTATGTTTTCTGTGTTGCTTTCTAGCTTTTCTTCGAGTTGGATGATTTTTTGTTTGAGAAGCTGGACATCCTTGTAGATAAGTTCGTAGGCCTTCTTTTCTTTATCTGCCCCTCCTGCCAAGAAAGGCAAGAGAAGGATAAGAAATATCGTAGAAAAAACCTTTTTGGTCATAGACTATTTAGCTATGATCATGAATTGAGCTCTCCTGTTTTTTTGCCAGGCCACTTCGTTGTGTCCAGGGTCTAAGGGTTGGCTCTTGCCGTAAGAGATGATTTCTACCCTATTGGAAGCGATTCCGAGAGATGTCAGATAGTCGACTGTTGATTTCGCTCTTTTTTCACCTAGCGCCAGGTTGTACTCCTCAGTGCCTCGCTCGTCGCAATGGCCCTCGATGAGGATACGTACGGTAGTCCATTTTTTCAGCCATGCGGCGTTTTCTTCGAGCACGGGTTTGGCATCATCGCGGATGAAATATTTATCAAAGTCGAAATGGATCATTAACAGTGGGGCTTCCTTGTTGATATCCTCCAGGGATTTAGCCATGAATATCTCTTCTTCAGTCAATTCGGGCTCCTTAACCACGGGCGGCTCTTCAACTTTTTCTACTTTAGGCTGTTCTTTGACTTGAGGGGGAGGTGGTGGGACTTCTTCCACCTTCTTCCGACAAGAGAGAAAAAAAGCGAAAACCAAGAAAAAGACTAGTGTGAAAATGAGTATTTTTTTCATTTGGCCTCCTTTTGGTGATAGTTGTTCCTTCCCATTTGAATCTTTTTCAGGTCATATCTTCACCATTTATACAATTAAACTCCGCGGCTGTCAACAACGCTTTCCCAGGAAATGAAAAAATTCCTAAGGAAAAAGATGATTTTTAGACGCGAAATCTCTCATTTATCAATATTGGGTTAACTGAAATCAACGAGACCAGTCGGGGAGCTTGTTTTCTCCCTTGGACGTCAATCGCCTCAAGTTGGCGCCATCATAATCGATTGAGTAGAGCTGTATGGTTCCTGTCGAGTTTGAAGAAAAGATAATATGACGACCATCAGGGGACCATGACGGCGATTCGTTTCGGGCGTTGCTCTCGGTGAGTTTTATGATTTGATTTGTGCGGAGGTTGAGAACATAGATATCAAATATCTGATCCACTCGAGAAACATAAGCGATGCGGTCTCCTGTTGGCGACCAGGCGGGAGCATCGTGATATCCTCCGCCGAAACTAACTCTTCTCACGTTGGATCCCTCGGCATCCATGATATAGATTTGAGGTGTGCCTCCTCTGTCAGAAGTGAAGGCGATCTCCCGACTCGTGGGCGACCAAGAGGGAGCAGTATCGATGGCTTTATTGAATATCAATCTCTTGATGTTTTTTCCATCGCTCGAGGCTATGTAGATCTCGGGGTTTCCCTCATCTACAGTTGAGCAGAAAGCAAGTTTTTTTCCATCTGGAGAGAACGAGGGAGAGAAATTTGTTCCAAGGCTTAACACTTCGGTTATTTTCCCCTCATAAGGATTCAGGATATAAAGGCTAGCTCTGTTTTTCCGGTAAGACGTGTAAGCGATCTTTTTCCCATCGGCAGACCAGGCAGGCATGTAGTCCCTTATCTTATTGAAAGTCAAACGCATCTGGTTACGACCATCATAATCCATCATGTAGAGTTCGTCGTTGCCGTCTCTATTCGATATAAAGACGATTTTGGAAGTGAAAATTGTCTTTTCCCCAAAAATTTTCAAGATTTCATCAGCCATCCTGTGAGCCACAAGGGGGAGAAGACTTTTATCAGATTGGTAACGTTTTCCGAATATGAACCGCTCACTCCTGACATCATAGACTTTCCCTTCGAAGAGAATGTTTGCTCCCTCTCCCTCTCGAATTTCACCGACGAACAGGATCCTAGCCTGGATGGATTCCCAATCCTTGAAGAAAATTTTTTCCGGATTCAGAGGACGGATATAATCATAATAGCTTTGTGGTAAGGATTGGAAGACACGGCTGTATTTGAGATCACTGGAGAGGACTTGATGTAACTCTTCAGCGAAGGTGGAGACTTCGGTGGATGGACTCGCGACTTTGAATTTAGGGAGGGCGATCGGAATCGCTGGCATGCCCTCCTTGATGCTCAACACCACCTCCTGTTGAGGATAGAGAGAAATAAAGATAAGAAGAGGAATTGAAATCAACAAAAAAATTTTTATTTTCATTTTGAATGCTCGAATATAAGATGAATTCCTAGGTAATCGTCCTCGTATTCTCTGGGAAGAGGAGGGAAGGGGGCTGCTGATTGGACGGCACGGATAGCGGATAGATCGAGGGAGCGAATTCCACTCAACTCTTCAATTTTCACACCCGATATCTGGCCATTTCTTAAAATCTTGAAGAAAACAGTCGTCTGAAAGGTCCCTCTCATTCCCGGATCAACAAGGGATGTGAACCAGTTACTCGAGACTCTGTCGATGATAATCTGAAGATAATACGTAAAAGGAAAGTTGGAAAGTCCAATCTGGGAGGAAAAGGAGGATCCTAAGCCCGGTCCTCCGCCTCGGCCACTGCCAAAGCCGAACCTCACCCCAGACCCAGCTCCACTTCCCTGGGCAGCACCTGAGGTACCCTTTTGGGTCGAGGGTGGACTCGTCTTTTTTGACTTCTGGATGACAGCTTTCTTCTTTATCGGGGGTTTGGGTTCTCTTTTTGGCTTCTCGACCGGATGTCTCATTGTGGAGGGAGTTTCTTGTTCAAGTTTTTGGGGTGTGGTCAGATCTCTAAGTGTTTCCCTTTCGGGAATTTCTGTATCCGCTATGGCTTCATATGCGGTGGGAGCACCTCCACCGCCACCTCCTCCAGGAAAAGAAATCACGTTGACATAATGGACCATGCCTTTTCGGGATGGTTTAGGGATATAAGGAGAGAGCAGAATCAGTAGAAACAGGATAACATGAGCAGTTAAGGATAGGACGACAGCTCGCCTGAAGGAGACATGGGCTCTGGGTAAGGACATCATTCTCATTTTTCTTCTTCGAGTTCTACCGGTTCGACCACGAGACCGACAACTTCGACTCCAGCTTTTTTCACGATATCTAAGATTCGGATCACGAATCCGTAAGTCAGATCCTCATCGGCCCGGATGAAGACGATTTTCTTCTCCTTTCCGAAGAAGTATTCCTTGAGTCTCTGTTCGAGTAGAAATTGGTTGATGACTGAATCTTCGATGTGAATATATCGATCCTGGGTGATGGTCAGTGTCAAGCCTTCCTCAGCCGGAATAGCATCTGTCTCTGCTTGAGGAAGGTTAACGCCGATTCCGGATTGAATCATCGGAGCTGTAACCATAAAGATGATAAGAAGAACGAGCATGACATCGACAAAAGGGGTCACGTTGATCTCGGATAAAGACGTGCCGATTCGTCTCTTGGAAACGCGTGGTGTTTTAAGCGCCATAGATTCTTTCTACAAGGTTAAGGAATTCTAAGGAGAAATCCTCCATATCGGTGATTAAATCTTTTACTCGATGGAGGAAATGATTATAGGCAATGACAGCGGGGATGGCCGCGAAAAGACCAGCCGCTGTCGCAATCAGAGCTTCGGCAATACCCGGGGCCACGGTGTCCAGACTTGCGGCTCGGACAATTCCGATTCTCTGGAAAGCATCCATTATGCCCCAGACAGTCCCGAATAGGCCGATAAAGGGAGTCACACTCCCAGTAGTGGCCAGGAAGCTCATCATTTTTTCCAATCGGGCGATTTCCCTGTTCGAGGCCTTAATCAGCGCTCTGTTTACGCTTTCCAGTTTTTCAGGATTCAGCCTCGGCGTAGGATTGGATTTTGTCTGATAGGTTAACTCTTTGAAACCGGAACGAAAGAGGGCGGCCAGCGGACTCAGGCGGTATCTTCGTGCGGCCTCATTGACTTCAACCAGGTTTTGACTTCTCCTGAAAACTGACAGAAACCTCCGCGATTGAGAAGCTGCAGATTTTAGAGTCTTTCTTTTGAAGAATATGATAGCCCAGGAGAAAATGGAAAAGAAGATGAGGATGAGGATAACCAACTGAACAACAATCCCGGCCTCGATGATGAGCCTTAAGAAATTCATTGTTTTCCTCAATGAAAGTAGCATATGCCAGGGGTATTGTCAATGAGATGACCAGCCAGCCTTGTGTTTAATAGCATGAGTTAGGGTCAGGCTTCATCGTGTGGGGTCAGGCTTCATCGTAGAGAATGTTTAAAGGACTAATGATTTAGCCCGAGGGCAAACAAGATAACGAAGCCTGACCCCACACGATGCTGACCCCCAGAAAAGCCCGACTTCTTTGGGCTGATTGACAAAGTTTTGATTAAGTAATAGATTGAATATCCGACCGAAGAGAGATAAAAGGGAAAAAAAAGATTAAGGGCGAAAGGAAATTTCAACCCGCTCAATTCCTTGCCATAAGTTTCGCCGTGACCATCCTTATCGGTACAACGCTTCTCCTCCTTCCCTTCAGCACAAATTCGGGACAAATTTCTTTTATCGATGCTCTTTTCACTGCGACTTCGGGAGTTTGTGTTACGGGGCTCAGCGTTCAAGATACAGCCACCTACTATTCTCCGGTCGGACAGGGGATCATTTTCCTCCTTTTTCAATTTGGAGGATTGGGGATCATGACGTTTTCTACCCTCATCCTCCTGGTTGCAGGAAAGAAGATTTCCATAAAGGACAGGATCATCATCCAGGAGGATTTCCACCACCGGGCGCCGAAGGACTTCAAATCTCTGATCATGAACATATTCTTCTACGCTCTGGCTATAGAATTTTTAGGAAGTCTTTCACTATTTCTATATTGGCAGAGAGACTACGGATGGCTAAAAGCGCTTTCCCTTTCGGTGTTTCACTCCGTCTCAGCTTTTTGTAATGCGGGATTTTCTCTATTTAGCGATAGTTTTTACGGATTTAGAGAAAGCACTTGGATAAACACTTCGCTCATCATTTTAATCGTGCTCGGTGGCTTGGGATTTTTGGTGATAGATGAACTGAAAGGGAAGCTCGTAGGCCTTGTGAAGAGGGAGAAAACCAAACTCTCCCTTCACGCCAAGCTGGTTATTGGAATGACTTTGTGCCTTATATTTTTTTTCTTTATAATTTTTCTGCTCATCGAGTGGAATTATTCCTTGGAACAATTCTCAGGACAGGAGAAGATTCTCTCCTCTCTTTTTCAAATCATCACGCCTCGTACAGCCGGATTTAACACCATGAATTTGAATTCTTTGAGCTTGGCTGTTGTCCTCCTGCTGATGATGCTGATGTTCATCGGGGCTTCTCCAGGATCGACTGGGGGAGGAGTCAAAACGAGCACTATAGGTGTCATCCTGGCTTTTCTCAAGTCTAAAATTACGACAAGAGACACGGTCAATCTTTTTTACCGTACCCTGTCTATGGAACTTGTGACCAAGGCCTTTACCGTGGTCACACTCGCGGTTTCCATAATCTTTCTCTCCTCTTTTATCATTCTCATGACTCAGCCAAATGCGAGTTTTAGAGAAGTCCTGTTTGAGGTTTTCTCGGCATTCGGCACGGTCGGGCTGTCCTTAGGGCTGACACCAAAGCTCACCAGTATGGGGAAGATTGTGATTATCCTGGTTATGTACATCGGCCGGATTGGACCTTTGACGCTGCTGTATGCCTTCAGTCGGGAGAAGGCTTATGGGCGATTTGAATACGCGGAAGAAACTGTTATGATAGGTTAGAGATAAAAGGAGACATCCATGAAATTTGCCGTGATCGGATTGGGAAGTTTCGGGTCGAATGTGGCTAAAACTCTGTTCAAGAGAGGGAACGAAGTGTTGGCCGTTGACAAGGATAAGAATAAAATCGAAGAAGAGAAGAGCTTTGTCACCCATGCGGTGAGCATGGATGCGGCCGTCAAAGATAATCTACAGGCTATTGGGATTAAGGACATGGATGTCGTCATCGTCAGTCTGGGCCCGGAGATGGAGGCTTCCATCCTGACCGTTCTTTACCTCCATGAGATAGGCATGAAGCATATTGTAGCTAAAGCATTGACAGAGGATCATGCTAAAGTACTGGAGGCTGTCGGTGCGACCGAGGTTATCTATCCTGAGAAGGATATGGCCATAAAGACGGCCTTGAGGCTGAGTAATCCCAACATCCTGGAATACCTTCCCCTCGTTTCGGGCCTCAGCATCCAGGAGATTGCTCCTCCTGAAAGATTCATCGGTAAAGCCCTGAAGGATCTGGATTTAAGGGAGAAATACGGCATCCAGATTATTGCCATAAGGGAACTCATCCCAGAGAAGACAACCTTCATTCCCAAAGCCGATTTTGTCATCAAGGACAGTGATGTCCTGATTCTCATTGGGGAGGAAAAACAACTGGCGAAGTTGAGTTCTTCAAAATCCTGATTTTAATCAAGACAGACCATCAGATCTCCTCAATCCTAAAGTCATTAAAAAGAGATAAAGATTTACCCAGATTGACATCAAAAATTTCTTTTGCTAAAAATAGGGGACAGCCAAGACGGATTCTGAGATTTAGACAAGGATCATCGGCCGATACGAAAGGACAGTTAGAGTTACTTCATATTTGAAGAATAAATACCGCAAGGCATTTCACCTATTCTTGCTCTATTTTTTTTCTATCTTCTGGGTTTTTGCCTTCCTATCATTCTCCCTCGGACAAGAGGCTTCGGATAAGGAAAAGGGAAGGGGAAAAAAGGGAATATTCGTTGTTCCTGTGGTCTATTATACACCGGAAACCAAGATTGCCTTTGGCACCGTGAGCATGTTTTACTACCTGCCGGCAAGTGATCAAAAAAACCGGCCTTCGAGTATCAAAACATCGTTTATTTATACTCAAACGAAACAATATAGGTTTGAAATTTCTCCCGAGGTTTATATCAAGAATGATGCTTACCGCCTTCAGAGCAGCATCAGTTTCAAGAATTTTTCGGATAAGTTCTTCGGGATCGGACCGAATGCACTCAAGAAGCAGGAAGAGGATTTCACGACCCGGAGAACGAAGGCGAACCTTGATGTTCAAAGGAGAATTTGGTCGGGATTAAACGCTGGGGTGCGATACGAATTCGAACACCATAACATCATAAAGAAGGATGAAGAAGGCCAATTGGCCAAGGGGAATATCCTGGGGAGTGAAGGCGGGACATCCTCTGGGATCGGGCTTTTCTTGAACTGGGACACTCGGGACAACATTTATTATCCGATGTCCGGGAATTATTTCCAGGTCTCCTCAACAGTCTTTTCGAAGCGACTGGGAGGCGATTACAACTTTACCGAATTCCGGTTGGATCTTCGAAAATACCTCCCCTTGTTTTTTACCCATGTTTTCGCTCTTCAGGCCTACTTTAATTTCATCTCTGGGGAGCCTCCGTTTCAGAAATTATCCTTGGTGGGAGGACAAGGCCTGATGCGGGGCTACCGAAAGGGGCGCTACCGGGATAAGAATATGATGGCCTTTCAGATGGAGTTCCGCTTGGGAGCTTGGAAAAGATTTGGAGTGGTCAGCTTCTTCGGAATCGGAAACGTTTCCGATCGATTAGACCATTTTAAGCTGGAAGATTTCAAATTCACCGTGGGTTTCGGGTTTCGATTCCTGGTCGCTCCTGAAGAAAGACTGAACTTACGATTGGATTTCGGCTTCGGACACACAGGTCAGGGTATTTATATCACTTTTACGGAGGCTTTTTAGCTGGATTAAAGACGATTCTCCAGGGCTTCGATGACGGTTTTCAAGGTCCTTATTCTGGCAAAAGGTTTTGAGTTGCCTTCGACGATCGTCCACGGAGCGTAACTCGTACTCGTCCTGAAGAGCATCTCATCCACAGCTAATTTGTACTGTTCCCATTTTTCCCGGTTTCTCCAATCCTCTTCGTTAATTTTCCATTGCTTATATTGAGTCGTTTCTCTGGATTTGAACCGCTTCAACTGCTCCTCTGAATCGATATGGAGCCAGAATTTAATCAACACGGTGCCGAAATTAGTCAGGTGCTCTTCAGTTTCGTTAATTTCTTTGTAAGCCCTTTTCCACTCATCCTCGGTACAGAATCCTTCAATCCTCTCGACGAGTACTCTTCCGTACCATGATCTGTCGAAGATAACGATATGTCCGGCTTTCGGGATTTTTCTCCAGAAGCGCCATAGATAATGATGCTGCTTTTCCACTTCGTTCGGGGCTATAATCGACACAACTTCGTATCCTCGTGGGTCCATCCTTTGAACCAAGCGTTTGATGTTTCCACCTTTTCCGGAGGCATCCCAACCTTCATAGATGATGATGACAGGAATCCGGCGAGTATAGATTTCATGTTCGATCTCTCTTATCCTTCCTTGGAAGTCCTTGAGGTCTTTTTCATAGTCCTTCCTGGTTAAGGAGAGCGATAGATCCGATCTATCCAGGATGGAATGTGACAATTTATGCAGTTTTACTGGCGGCTTCTTGTTGGTTCTCTCCCTCTCTTTTCTCAGATTCAATTCCTGTATTTTTTGTTCAATCCTGTCGATAATCGTCTTGAAAACCTTTATGGTAGCTAAGCGACGATCATGGGATTCTACGATGGTCCATGGCGCCTCTGGTATATCTGATTTGGCCAGCATATCCTCGTAGGCTATCGCAAATTTTTTATACTGCTTATGTTGCTTCTGCCCATCATCCGTAACTCTCCATTCTGTGGCGGGGTTGCTCAAAAGCTTTTTGAATCGTTTTTTCTGTTCTCGTTTACTGATATGCAGGAAAAACTTCAAGATCAGGTAGTCACCGTTTATGAGCTGCTCTTCGAAGGACGTGAATTCGCTAAAAGCCACCTGCCAGACCCTTCGCTTCACTTTTTTTTCGACTCTGTCTTCGAGGACTCTTCCGTACCAGCTGCGGTCGAACAAAGCTATCCTCCCCTTTTCTGGAATCTTTGTCCAGAATCTCCAGAGATAAGGTTTCAGCCTCTCTTCCTCGTTGGGAGGATTGATAGAATAGACATTGAATCCTCTTGGATCGAGGGCCAGAGTGAGACGGTTTATCAAAGTGCCTTTCCCGGCGGCCTCCCAACCTTCGAAGAGAATGATAACGGGAAGTTCCTGTTTTCGAGCCTCTCTTTGTAGTGCACCCAACTTATATTCTAACTCGGCGATGATAGGCTTATACTCTGTTTTTGAAATCTTTTGTGATAGATCTACTTTTTCTAACATCGTGATGGTTTGATTACGCTCTCATGTCGACTCTTTAAGAGAAGGTCAGTTTTTCCGGTGAATCCCGAGCAATTCGAACTCTTCGGTGGCTGGATTTCTTGTCAAGTAGACTTTTACCCACTTGCTCCGCATTCTCCCAGAATATCTCTGGACCCGCAATGTAATCTCCCATTGATCCTCGGAGGAGAACGGCTCTGTCATCCCTCGTTTCTGCTTCAAAATCTCTTCTAATTTTTCTAGAGGAATAGATGTCTGATTCCCTAGATCGATATGCTCGAGAAATGTTTCTCCTTTGAAAGAGAAATCATAAAAGTATTTTGATTGATCAGCAGGCCACAGATTTCCGGCCACACCTGAATCTTCAAACCCCAGCGCACACGCCCCCGATGAATCCCGGGTAATTTTGAACTTGTCTAGAGGGTTCACCCGGCTATACCAGTAACGTCCTGTTTTGTCCCGCCTTTCTTTTATGGTTTTTAGCAGATAGGCCTCCGCCTCTGGATTAGAGTATTGTCCTTGTTTGACGATCGCTTCGAGTTGCATATCCGTGAAGGACATGACCAGCTTAGCGCCCCAGTAGCCATCGAGATTTGTGCAATTTTCAAAAGCCGGATTAGGATAATTTGACCGGCTATCTCCAGGGTTGAAATCGTGGGAATCAAAGCGGCCGATCGAAGGATACTGGATGTCACCCAGTTTTTCCCATGATTTAACGTACAACCCGAAACTCAAAATGTTTCCAAACAGAGCTTTTGTATCCACATCAAATTCATGCCCCTTATGGCGAGATTGAGGAGCGATGGCATCACTTCCCAAGGCCGATCCAAAGTCGATGAGGTAATGCTTGACGAAATGGCGACCATTTTCAGAGACAAAGACATCCATATTATTGCCCGCTTTAGTGTCAAAGTGTTTCAGCCAAGCGATCAAAACGTAAAGACCACGAAGCTCCCGGCGATGCTCATGAGGAACGATGTCGTTGGGATCATCGTCACGTGTTCCCAAGTATTTGAATCCTCCGAGATCCTTCCCATCCACATACTTGCTAGCCAGAGCACGGATGCGACCATCAGGGAGTCTCTCGACTTTGTTGAGAAGAGCTTCTAAGTCTTTTCCTGTCATGAAACGCATGATGCCTTTGTCATCGATAAACTTAACCTCTTCTCCGATTTTTAAGATTGAGGGATCAAAATAAGTGATGTAGTTTTCGGGAACGTTGTAGCCGGCTGCATAGAAGATTTTTGTGCAGACGACTTCTGCCCCAGTTGCCAGTTCAGAATAACCGACGGGATCAAACTTGATCACATACCTGTCCCCACGGCTGTCCTTTATATGAAATCCGGGAGTTACCCCCTCTAATTTTGCTCGAGTGAGAATCCAAGTCTGGGTGGAATCAGGGCCCACACCTGTATCAGGACCTTTCATAATCTCTTCGAGTGACATACGTCGGCGAGCGTTCCGGTTAGTAAACCAGCTCGAATCCAGGACCTTGCCGAATCGATCCACATTCAAGGCCTGCTTGGGTTTTCCGAAGACATGGAGGAGCTGTCGGGAGAAGTCGAGGGACTGTTTAACTTGATGGGTGATGATTTTATTGTAAGCATCGTGGCCGAAATTCATTTTTTGAAATTTTGGTTCAGGAATACTTCGGGTATCATCTGGGAGCATAACAGGAGGTGTGTAAATTCGGTTTGCTGCACATCCAAAAAACAGGCAAATTATAAACAGACAGGGGAGAGACCGGAATGAGGTTTTGCGTAACTGTTTTCGTCGAGATGAAATGATATTCATAGTCAACATTGATCTTAAATCCAATCTATTCATACATGCCGATATAGAACCGAAAACCGTCTGGACTCTTACCGACGAGAATATGGAGGATGCGGCCATTTTTACTAAAAATACGTAACCCTCCTCCAAAGCCTATATGAAATTCTTCCATCGAGAATTGTCTGAGAATATCGGGAGCGACCTGACCAGCATCGATGAAGAGAAGGGCATCCACACCCAGCTCGAAGTTATCTCGCGTCATGACAGGATACCGATATTCCAGAGAAGCCAAGACCATGTCTTCGTCTCTGAATCGACCGCGGCGAAAGCCTCTGATTGTTTCCCGTCTTCCCAGCTCACTCAAGTAATAAAAGGGAATCTGGAGGTTTCCTTTGGGCTCGGTTATTTCGGCGGCAACGCGTAAGACCAGGACTCGATCGTAGAAGAGATGCAGATATCTCGTGAAATCTGTATTGGCTTTCCAGAAACCATATTCGGAGTTTTTTATTTCTTGGAAAAAACCTCCTTTGAGGTCGATTTTCCAACCCGCTGACGGATTTCCAAGTCGATTCCTGGAATCATGCTGCAGGCTGAACTGGAGAATGTAGAAATTGATCTTCTCATCCAGGCCGGGGATCTCTTCCCTCACTTCCGGAGGTAAATCCGTTGTCGATATGTCTTCGGAATCGCGGCTTTCAGATATGCTGTTTTGGGCTAATCCGAAGACCAGTCCCAACTTTGTCGACTGACCTAGGTAGGTTCCTAAAAAAGCATTGACCATGATTTGGCGATGGGCAAAATTAGATTCGTTTTCTTTTTGGGAATCATTGCCGATCCCGAAGAAGCGTTCAGTAGGCAGGTATAGGTAGTGAGCATAAAATTCTGTGACAAACGGACCTGCGAGTCGAAAATCACGGAGACGGATCCTGTAAAGCTGGCGCCATAGGGTTCCTGCCCTGACAGTTAGGTCTAATGTGGAGCCGGGATGGGCAATGTCCTTCTGAAAGAACTTAAGCCCAACGCCAGTCCTATCCGACGTTGAGGGTAAAACCCCCCTCTTTCCGTCAGAAGAAACGAGCATTCGGGCGAGTTTGGAAGTCACTTGAGGAGCTACGCCCACCAAAGAAAGAAAGGGTCTCAAAGCCTGATCCAGGAGCCAGAAAGGCAGAAACAGGATCATTCCTGGAATATTGATGATGGTTTCCCATGTTTCCTTGCTTTTCAGCTTTTCAGGAACTTCAGATTCTTCCGTCTCTTTTTTTTCTTTGTTCTCAGTTTTTTCTTGCGATGTGTGTCCAAGGGTCGGTTGAAGGGTAAACATGAATAGACAAAGGAAAATCAAAAGGAAACTGAGCAGTCGGAAGACAAAGCCCCGTTGTTTTCTGGGTAATAGTTGTGAAAAAATTTTGGTTAAGCTCCTTATGTTTATCGATATTAAGGCTGAAACCTAAGAAATAAGTGTTGATAGACTGAAAGATTTTAGTGAATTACTTGAGCTAAGTCAATTTTAATGTCACTACAGTAAGCCTCTCCAATTCCGTGATATGAGAAACAAATTGAAGTATGGATAGGTGTCATGAAGGCGAGGTCCTGTCCGTCTGAGCCGCATAGAGATGGGTGGGGTCTTCGGCGAAGCTTGTGCCTGCAAAAGCAGGTAACGGATTGGGCCTCGCATTTAAAGGTCTCATCCGAAAAACCTTAATCACGGTTTTGGAGATACTTTCGTTACTACTAAGGGCTGCGGCTTATTTATTATTAATATGAAAGAATGAATCAGTATTTTGCCGTTGAGTAATTTCTTATGATCAAGTCTGAACAGAAGGATCCTTAACCTGTCCTATACAAATGTTTTAACGATTTCGTTTTGAAGGCTTTTCAACTCATCATAAGCTTTGTTGATTTCGCTGATCTTTTCCTCAAGCCTTTTCATCAGTTTCTGCTTTTCCAACCCGTTGCGGAAGACGATCAGGATATCTTCATTGTTCCATGGTTTTTCGATGTACTGGAAGAGGCCGACATGATTGATGGCTTTGATCGCGTTCTCCTTATCTGCGTATCCGGTGAGTATGATACGGGGGACTTCAGGAATAATTTTCCTGACTTCTGATAGAAAAGTGATCCCGTCCATTTCTGGCATGAGATAATCGGATACCACTAGGTCCACCTTGTTTTTTTTGATGTAGTCCAGTGCTTCCTTTGCTGAGGTGAAGGATTCGACTTTATAATCAGTCTCCAAGGATAAGAAGGCGTTCAAACTCGTGAGAACCATTTCCTCATCGTCGACGATGACTATGACATGATGATTATTCGTTTGATTCATGTTTCCTCCTTGCGGTTTCTCCAGCTAACCCTCGGTTGAGCTTCCGTTATCTTACTCTTAGACAACATGTCTCTTCATGACCCCAGCGATTCGAAGATACCAGACTTTTAACCTCATAAAGCCCTTATCCCCCTGCCTTGGCCATCAGTTTCCTCAACCTTTTGACCATCGTCTTCAAAATGCTTTGGGTAATTTTCACATGATCGGCCAGAAGATCGACAAAGTCTTCCTTGTTAATCCGCAGTAAGCGGGTTTTTTCAACGGCCGTTGCAGTCACGACCAAAGGCTCCTCGTCGAAGAGGGCCCAAGTACTGAAAGTATCCTTGTGTCCGGCGATCATCAACTCTTGGTCACCTCTTGAGAGGCGAACCTTGCCTTCGAAGACCATGTACATCGCATCCGGGATAGAACCCTCTGTACAGATCGTCTCCTCTGCCTTAAACTCGACTTCGTCGGTGATAGCTGCTATGTGACTGAGGTCCTCGGTTGATGTGAACTCGAAGATATCGATGTCTTGGAGAAAAATAACTTTTTCAACAGCTGTCAGCACCTGAAATCCTGAGTCATAAATTCTTGGCTTTTAAGATTAGCATATTCATCGATTTATCGTCAATCGCACCGGATATCCGAGCCTGTGGAGGCAGTAGCGAGCCGTTTCTCTCACATTGGGATCAGGAGTATCGACAAGCTTGGCAATCAGGGGATTAGCCTTGATGTAGTTAATGCTGGCGATGAGGTAGAGAGTACAGACCTTCAGCCAGTTATCGTCACCTTGAAGTATGAAATCGATGCACTCCTCCTCGGTAGGGATATGGACGCCGAGAAGCCTCGGAGCTCTTCTGGGTGAAATCTGCTCAGGCGGAGTTTCGATGATCGGGATCAGAACTCTTTTTAAACTCGTCTCCAGGATGTTATCCAGAAACTCGATGGCATCCGCCCTCAGGTTAGACCTGTCACTTTTGATTCCCAGATAAGCATAAAACATGTCTTTGGCCGGGTATTTCAAACCAAGAAGTCGAAAGATTCTCTCCAAACCCCCTTCGAGTTTTTCCTCGAGGGCACAGTTCAGGAGTTTTCGGGCCCTCAAAACCTCACTCCTTTTATCTCGAGAGAGATCTTCGGCTCTCACGGTCGACAGGATGATATTTTCCCGGATGAAGATCGAAAGAAGTCGGTTATGTCTTTCAATCTCGTTTAGGATTTTCTTTTCGATGAGGATATTATCAAATTTAAGCAGAGGGAATCTGGTCCTGAGTTTGTTTAGAGCCTTCATGATTTCATAACGCAGAAGGAGATCTGTTTGTTCCAGATTTTTTGTCAGAAGATGGACTGACTTTTGTGTGCCAATCAGGGACAGGACTTTTGGAATAGCCAGGCGAATTCTGATGTCTTCTGCAGGATTTTCCAGGTAGGAGGCGAGGATATCGGTGATTTTCTCTCCGTACTTGGCTAAGGCAGCTCTGGAATAAGGACGAATCTCTTTGGTGATAAGATGTTTGATCAGGATGGGAATGAATTCTCTGGATGTGATTTTCCCTGCACTTCTCGTCGCTTCTTTTAGAACATCTTGAGATTCGTCGTTGAGCAAAATATATAGATAGGGATACAGCTCTGGATCGTTGACATCTCCCAGAACTTTGGCGATGTTGATTTTTATACACTCCCTTTCTCTCTCTCTTGTTATGTCTTTACGCAGGCCTTTGAACATCTCGATAATCAAGCCTTTCATATCGATCTCTTCGCGGAATTCCTTGATCGCCTTCCATTCTTGTGAGGCATAGATCATGGCCGTACAGCGGACGGCTGGATCATCATGGTTGAGGAATGCTTTGAGTGTCGATATCCTATTTTCTGATGTTTGGCAGAGATAGCGGATAGCTTCTGTTTGGACAGTTTGATCACCGGTCTCGAGCAGGCCTTTTGCTTCGGATGTTATGTCCAGCTCATTATAAGCAGACGCCATCCTCAAAACCGAAGCTTTAATCTCGTCGGAAGGATGTGTGATTAACTTTTGGAGATAGGGAACGACATCTTTATTCTCCACATCCTTAATCAGATTCAAGATGTACAGTATCTGTCTCTCGTTTTTTCCCCCGAGCAACTTGAGGAAGCTGTTGATGACAGCCGCGTCCTGTAAGTTTAAAGACTCCTGCTCGATCTGGATCGTCCGCTTCTCGATGGCCGTCCTGAAGGAATTGATGTATTCTCGCCTAACAAGAATTATCAAGTAAGTCCAAAAAGCAAGAAGACCGATGATGATCAGACTGATATGGCGGATGGCAAATCCCAACCCGATGGCCAGAGCGATGAGGAGTCCGCCAAGTCCCTCAGCAAAATTCCTGATAAAGATGTCAATAAGAGCTTTAGCTCTGTTTTTAATCTGCACAGGAATCGGGAGAGCCAAGAGCTCTGAGCCGGAACGGTTTATGGAATGCTTCATGCTTCCGTCGCTGAATTTGATCAGGATGGCTGACCATAGGGCAGGATTAACAAGGATGACCACAGCCCCCACTAATAGACCTAACGGAAGAAAAAGAAGAGAGACAGCTACTCCGAAATACTTCATGATCTTTCCTGTAAGAAAAAGCTGAATACCTAAAGAGGCCAAGTTAAAAGTGGATAACCAGAAGCCGAAAAAAGCGGTGAGATCGTCGGCCTCGGTGTAATAGTTCGAGGCCACGGCTTGGAACTGGTAATCGACAAGATTGGCAACGATGACACTCACGCAGATGATTCCCGTCAGGTAAACAAGATGGCGGGAGTTGAGAATCAATTTCAATGGATTATCCGTGGCTCTGGCCTGATCGGAACGTCCGGCCCCGTGGAGCCTTTCCTGATGGCTATCTCGTCCGGATTTGTTCCAGACCCCCCAGATCAGGCCTATGCAGATGATTAAGAATCCGATGCAGAAAAAAATCAGATTTTCGGTTCTCAGGCGAGGTGCCAGAAAGTTAGTAAGGTAACCGCCGCCAATCCCTCCCAAAATGGCGCCGGCACCGATAAACCCGAACAGCCGTTTGGCCTCTCTGGCGTTGAAGATGTGATTGGCCAAGAGCCAAAATTGAGCCGCTGTCGTCACTCCGAAAACACCCACCCAGACGTAGAAAGCGTAAAGAAACCAGCCTCCCTGGTATCCAGAATGAAGCATGAACCAGAAAAAGAGAAGGCAGATGATGGAGATGAGAATAGTGGCCAGGATAAGGTAGTCAAGCCGCACTCTTTTCGTGTATCGGGACAGTAACCAGGCGACAAGACCTCCGATTAGGGCCATCATCATGTAGACATACGGAAGTTTTTCGTAGCCGAATTTAACCAGGAACAGGGATTGTCGAACCGGTTTTAGGATCAGCAGCGAAGAAATGATGAGAAAGATGTAGGCAAACATTAGCGAAGCTCTTAAGCCTTCGCCTTCGCGGATGTCGAACAGCTTGGCGATTATTTTTCTCATTCTTTAAGGGAATGAATACCTATAGTTCTGGATTGTGCCAACAGTTCTGAGAACTGTTGGAGAGGCTAGTTGCGTTTTCTGTTTTTCTCAAGGAGCTGATCGAGATTCATGGGCAGGTTGATCGTGAATTTGGTCCCCTTTCCGAGTTCGCTCTCCACTCTGATCTCTCCATGATGATTCTGGATGATTTGGTAGCATATGGACAGTCCCAGTCCTGTTCCGATCCCTCTGCCTTTGGTCGTGAATCCTGGATCGAAGATTTTACTCAAGTTTTCCTTAGGAATTCCAGAACCATTGTCCTCAAAGATAATGTGAATTTTCCTGTTTTTGGCAAAGGTTGTTATGGTGATCGTTCCTTCCTCTTTTATGGCCTGTTTGCTGTTGATGAGCAGGTTGAGGAAGACTTGGTTCAGTTCGCTGGGGAAACAGGATATAGGGGGAATATTCCCGAACTTCTTGATAACGGTGACTTTGTGTTTCAGCTCATGGTGGGCTAAGGTCAAGGTATCTTCAAGACCTTCGTGGATGTCCACTGTCTTAAGCTCTGCCTCATCCAATCGAGCAAAGCTTCTTAATCTTTTGACGATGTTAACCACTCGTTCTGTCCCGGTCTGGATGACCTTGTGAGAGTCCTCCACGATCTTGAAAGCGGCATCAAAATGAGTGTCCTCCTGGACTTGCTTAGGGCATTCTAAGCGGATGTTATTTCTTAAGTTTTCTAAAGTTCTGAACAGCGTATCTTGCATGCTGCTCACTGCCCCGATGGGTGTGTTGATTTCATGGGCAATGCCGGCGACTAGTGCTCCTAAAGATGCCATTTTCTCCGATTGCACTAGCTGGGCCTGGGCGTCCTTGAGATACTGATTGGCTCGTTCCAGATCATCCATGACTTTTTTCATTCTAGTAAAATCATGGGCAATTCCGATATAATAGATGACATTTCCCTCACTATCTATCAGTGGGGATATGCTCGACCTGTGCCATCTCCAGCTCTTGTTTTTGTGTCTTATCCGGTATTCGATTCCACTGATTTTTTCACTCGTCATAATCATATTTTGAAAACACTCATCACATATTGGGATATCCTTCGGTTGGACAAACTTCCAGATGGATTCCCCCTCGAAATCGGAAACATCAAAGCCCAAGATTTCTTTCAGGTTTGGTGAAACATAGGAAAAAGTTCCTTCTGGAGTCAAGGTGTAGATAATATCGTAGGCGTTTTCGACTAGACCACGAAATCGCTCCTCGCTTTCTTGCAGGGCCCATTCGAATTTTTTTCGCTCTGTGTCATCCTTGCCGATGCTCAGAATCTCTTTCATGCTGCCTTCTTCATCATAAATCGGCTTGTTCGTCCAGGTGATCCAGACCCGTTCCCCGCTCTTTTTGATGTTTTCATTCTCATTGCTGACATATTTAGACGGATTTCGTTCAATGTCTTCGATCATAGCTCTGAGGTCGCGCCCTGCCGAATCTGTCTCCGGGACGATGGTCTCCATCACATTTTTGTTTAATATTTCTTTCTCTTTATAGCCAAAGAAATCCTGGGCATACTTGTTGAAAAAAGTGATATATCCGTTTTGATCCCAACGCATGATGATACTGTTGGCACTCTCCACCAGCTCCCGGTACTTCTTTTCACTTTCTTGCAGGGCCTGCTCAATTTCTCTATGCTCGGTGATATCGATCCCTGTTCCGATAATAAAATCAACGGCGCCATCCTCGTCGATTAGGGCCGTGTTCGACCAGACAATCAATCGGTGAACTCCGTCTTTGGTCACCCAATAGTTCTCAGCTTTATTAGGGAAGTGTCCGGCCTTTAATTCTTTGAATATTCCCTTGACTTTCTTAACTTCCTCAGGAATCAGGAAGATATCCCAGAAAGGCTTGTCCTTGACTTCAGCGAATTTATACCCAGTAACCTGTTCGCAAGTGCGGTTGAAGCGGACAATCCGGCCTTTTGTGTCGAGGACAACCACGAGAGCACCGACAGTATCAAGTACAGCTGAAACAAAATTTCTTTCTCTCTTTAGGGCCTCTTCAGCTTGTCTGCGTTTGTCTATATCGTACAAACCGGTTATAGCTACCTGTTCATCCCCGATTTGGGTCAGTTCTATGGATAAAATGGACCAGATGACTTTTTTGTCAGGGCGGATAATCTGCATCTCATAGTTATGTACATATCCTTCTTTGTGCAGTTTCTCCAACACAATCTTCCGATCCTCGGGATTGTAATAGAAGTCTGGTGTGCCTTTGCCTATCAAATCCTTGGGTGTCGATTCAACTAACTTGGCCAGATGGTCATTGACGAATAAGATCTTTCCGTCAGATATGCGGCTGACGAGCAGAGGGATGGGGGAGGCGTTAACAATGGTATGGATCTGATCGTAAGACCGTTTGATGGGAGTGACATCTTGATAAATCCATATGCTTCCTAATATGACCTTGTTCCTGTCGAAGACTGGAATATTGATGGGGAGAATGATTCTCTCTTTGGGCTTTATCTGTCTAACCGTTTGTTCCAGCATCTGAGCGATATCAAATTCTTTTTTTATCAATTCATCGGGAGAGCAGCAGAGCATCTCATTAGTGATCTTAAGAAACCTGTCGAAATCTTCGAAGCTATCCTTGATTTTATCCAGAAAGACTTTGAAAGGCTTGTTGAGGACATCCTTGCTGCTGACACCAAAGAAATCGTCCATGTTTTTATTAGCTGTGGTCAGATGACCCATTTGGTCAACCTTGATAATCACATCGGGATAGGTATCCAGGATAGCCTGCAGCTCGTCTCGGCTCTTGTACAGATCTTGAAGCAGTTTTTCCATCTCGGCATTTTTCTGTTCGAGCTGCTCTTTGATCGAAACGAGCTCTTTGTTCCTGTGGGTTCTTTCCTTGACCAGTTTTTCGAGTTCTTTGAAATAATTTTTGAGCTCAAGCTCATAATGTTTCCTCTCCGTCACATCCCGGGCTATGCCGTCCTGTTTGATGGCTTTTCCGTTTTCCGTGATAATCCTTCCTCGGACCTCAAAATGTCGGAACTCGCCTGACTTGGTCATCATCCGGAATTCAACCGTTCGGATATGCTTGTGCGCTTCTTTCATGGCCTTTAAGAACCGTTTCTGCACCTGCGCTCTGTCGTCTGGATGGAGTAAATCGAAGAAAGAGGTCCCGATCAGTTCGGAGGGAGAGTAGCCCATGTTGGCCTTCACCGATGGACTCATCCTCAGGAAATTACCCTTCGGAGAGAGGGAGTAGATGATATCCGGAACGTTCTCGACGATCATCCTCAGGCTGGCTTCGGATTCTCTGAGTTTTTTCTCCAATCTCGTCTTTTCGATGGCCAGGTGGATGGTGGTTACGACCTCGTCTATGTTCGGAGGCTCGAGGATAAAGTCAAAAGCCCCTTTTTTGATGGACTTTATGGCTTGGGCGATGGTTCCATGGGAAGAGAGGATGATAACAGGAATGTCAGGATTGATTCTTCTCATCCGCTCCAAGACCTTCAAGCCACCCATTCTGGGCATATTCAGGTCACACAGCACGACATCGAAGCTCCGTTTCTTGAACAAGCTTAAACCGATTTGACCCGACGAAGCAGGCGTGATTCTGAAGCCCTTTGAACGGATGAGGCGGCATAAAGACCGGCGCTGTTCGGCCTCGTCTTCGATGTATAAGACTCTTGTTTTTTCCATTGTTTAAAAGGCATTCTTGTGATTAATTTTTTTTTCGAT
>CAYFXE010000011.1:50283-72518 GCA_964347035.1 uncultured Eubacteriales bacterium
TTCTTTCCAAATGGCAAACAGAGGGAAAGGAGGGGAACGTCTCCATTCTTCACGATGAAGCCTGACCCCCGCTCAGGCTTCACAGGGGCTTCCTCACCCCCCAACCCTCTCCCTATTCTATCCAGCATAGATATTAATATCCATGACGATTTTGGCAATGTCTTCGATCGGATTTATTACATCTAAGATTAACCGAGGCGATGGAGTTGTGTTCCTATTCCTTCTGCCCTAATTTAACACGATTAATATATGAGGGAAGATGGTGGATAAATTGTTTTAGGGCTTTCCTGTCGATGAGCTTTTCGGCCTCCTCTATGCTCAACCACCGGCGTTCTCTGAAAAAAGATTCGGGCCAATCGGCGAAGATTTCTGTCACTTCGAGAAGATAGACTTGAACCGTGACCGTGCCGCCCCATTTCTGATATCGGAATTTCCCGATCGGCTTCGGATAAATCTTTCCCTTCACTCCGGCTTCCTCGAAGGCTTCATTGGCAGCGGATTCGATCGGAGACATATCCAATTCCACGATACCTTTCGGGATTATCCAGCGTTTGCGAGTTCGAGACGTGATGAGCAGAATCTTTAATTCGTTCTGCTCATACCTGAAAGGAATGACTCCCGATTGGTTATAAATCCAGCTTTGGTCTTCCATTTTGTCTGCTTTTTATGAATTTCCTGTGATCTGGCCATCTCCTAAATCAAATCTCAGAGCCAGTCCAGAACACCGCCACAGGTTCTTTTCATGAGGGTGAGGAATCATTCGGGAGCCCGGAGACGGCAAGACTTTTGTTTTTGTACCTCTCGTCTTGAGTGACTTCCCTCCCAAACCATTCAGGTGGAACGAAGGATTCTGAATCTTCCATGGATTGGAATTCCACCTCGGCGGTGACGAGCCCCTTGAGAGAGCTGCGGTAAACATCCAGCTCGATCAGGTTCCCTGCGTGTTCGAGTTCATACCGGACTTTTTCTATCCTTTTTCCGATGGTTAGAGGCCAGAGCCGGGTGAACTGGTCATGGGTGAGCTCTATTTCGACCTCATCTCTTTGCAATCTACCACCGCTTTTGACTGTCAGATAGTGTTTTTGGCCCTTCTGTCTTATCCTCACCTCTGTCCCGTCCTCTATGATAGCCAGATAGCCTTGGAGTATTTCATGACGGGGATATTTATCTAAGTTTTGTGGTAGGCTTTCGATGATAAACTTGCGCTCGATTTCCTTGTCTTTCAGGCCAGGCATGTCTTCTCCTTGAAAGAGAGGAACTGAACCAGGATCATCACTCTATTGTTTGGACCGAGTTTTATCGTGATTTATTAGGCTCTTCTCAATTTAAAGAATTTGACGGCTAAGATAAGGAAAACAAAAGAGAAAAGAATCAGGATCAAGATGTTAAGCAGGATGGAATCCAGATTCTGGCCGAAAAAGATCAGCTTATGGAAGGCATCCATTGCCCAGCCCGTGGGAAAGATATAGCTTATTGATCGGACACCTCTGGGAACCAATTCTATAGGCCACCAGCATCCTCCCAAAGAAGCCATAATGTTAGCAAAGAGAATGTTGAAGACGACGAGGATTTCTTCCTTCCGGATAAAACTCCCGAGCAGGATGCTCATCCCGGCGATGGTCCCGCAGAAAAAGAGCGCTACCAGGAAAAGCCCCAGAAAAGAAGGACCAAGATAGATCTTGAATAAAATTTTTCCGACCAAGAAGAGAATTCCGATCTGGAGCATTCCCAGGACGAGACGGCTGAGCCACTTTCCTGAGATGATGGTCGTGAAAGTGGCTGGTGATAAGTAAATTCTTTCCAGCTGGCCCTTTCGCCGTTCTTGGAGGAGGTTAATACCTCCATACATTAGCACAGTAAACAGGATGAACATCACAGACATAGCGGGAATCGTGTGATTGAAACCAGAGGGGATAGTGCGGATCTGGCCCGCTCTCTCGGCTCTAAGGGAGATGAGCCTTCTCAACTTATGTTGGTCATACCGAGCCTCAAGATCTTGTGCGTCTTGAGGATCGATGGAGACAATCTTGGTTAAGATTTTAATGATAGCTTTCAAGATGTTGGCATAGGCTGCCTGTGAGGCTTCCATGTAGCTCCCTGATTCTTTTTCGAGGATGAGTTCTGCCTTTTGACCAGCCAAGATATCCCTAGTGAAATTTTCTGGAATGATCAGGATTCTCGTCTTACCCTCTACCGCATCCTTAAGAACATTGACAGCATATTTCTCGCTAGTGAGTTCTTCGATCAGAGCCTGGGAAAGAATATCTTTATCTTTATCCAAAACATTCAAAGTCACCTTTCGCTCTTCCGGGGAGGATTCTGGGAAGGCGAGGCTGAAAATGACAGAAAAGAGGAGGGGAAAGACCAGAAGCCAGAAAAAAAACATCTTATCCTTGAATGTTATTTTCAAATCATTGGCAGCGATAGTCCAAAAGGTCATTTGAGCAATCCTCTTCTCAGGTTTTTATTGAGAAAATAGGAGCCAAAAGAGGAAAGGAAAAGACCCGCGATGATCATCCCCAACAGGATGGGAAAGATGTCCTTTATCGAAGCGTCGAGCATTGTTTTGTGAAAGGCTTGGATTCCCCAGTAATTCAAGGTCAGTTTGGAGAAATTCTGGATAAAAGAAGGGTAGTTATCTACAGGAATCATGCTTCCTCCCAGCATAGACATGATAAGTATGACCGAAGAAAGGACGGCTCCCGCCTGTCGTTCGGTGCGGACAAAGGAATACAGGAAGGCGATAAAGCCGGCCATCATGATGTTCAAACAAAAAACGACGGAAATGACCAGAAGAGGATGTCCCCACCGAATGGAGAAGATGAACCTTCCCAACACGATGAGGGTGAGCGTACAGATCATCCCCATCACGGCTGCGGTGACGATTTTGCTCCATATAAACTCGGATAATTTCATCGGAGAAATGGTCATCCTCAGCAGAGTGCCCGAATCTTTCTCCCTGAGGATGTCCTCGAAGACGACGTTGCAGATAAACAGGAGAAACATGACCGAGATGGCGGGAAGAATGTAACTGGAAATTGTGAGGGCAGGGGCCTCCTCTTGTTCCTCCTCGACCTTAGTTCTTTCCGTGAGGGAAATAACAGGAGGAAAGACATACTTAGAGATCCCCTCGAACTTTGATTTGATCTTGAGGGATATCATCGAGACGTTCTCGTCCGAAAATTGATTGTCGTCCACGAAGCCTTTGATAATATCTAGCTCCTCAGAAAAAACAGAAAACAAGGATGAGAACAGTAGACTGGCAGTATCACAAATTTCCTGGACGATTTGGGGGAGAAACTGTTCGGCTGGATTCTTGAGGAGGAGGATCTCGACCTCTTGGCCTTCCCAGAGACGATCGCCGAAGTTTTCGGGGATGATGAGAAGGGCAGAGGCTTTGCCTTTGTCCAGGAGTTTTCTTCCTTCTTCTTCTTCAGCTTCCTTCAGACTCAGGAGTTTCTTGAGTTCTCCCTGTGAGAGAGAGCTGAGAAAGAATCGGGAGAGGAGGCTTTTGTCTTTATCGACCGTGACTACAGAGATACGTGGGAGTGTTCTTTCCTCTTCTCCGGCACCGCCGAAGACCAAGGCAAAGATCAGGGTGAAGACAAACGGGATGAGCAGAAATCCGATGATAACCACAGGATTTCTCCATTTTCTCTTGAAATCCTTTCTGGTCAGGAGGAGGACATTTTTCATTCTCGAAGTTCCTTTCCGGTGAGCTTGAGAAAAACACTTTCCAGGTTGGGCTGCTTGATCGAGACATCATCGATGGAAATGCCCTCTTTAAAGAATTCTTCGAGGAGTTGGGTCATTTTCTTCGATGCCTCGAGAGAAATGACCATTTTGTCCTCTTGGAGCGATATGACGCTCGCCTCTTTGAAGCCCGATATGATTTTTTGTCCCTGGTCTACATCGAATTTTCCAGTGATAAGAACGATATCCTTTTCGCCTACGATCTGGATCAATTCCGAGAGAGTCCCTATGGCCAGAATTTTTCCCTGATCCATGATGGCAATACGATGGCAGAGCTCTTCGGCTTCCTGGAGGTTGTGCGTGGTGTAGAGGATGGTCGTTCCTCGCGAAGAAGCCTCCTTTATGACTTCATAGATATTAAGTTTTGTCTGGACATCGATGCCTATGGTCGGCTCGTCCAGAAGGAGGAGACGCGGCTGGTGGATGAGACCCAGGATAAGGTTGATGCGTCTCTTCATGCCTCCAGAATATTTTTTTAAAGGATCATTCTCTCTTCCCAGCAGTCCCGTTTTCTCTAGATAATAACTGATTCGATCATCCAGGGTTTTGCGGCTGACTCCCTGGAGCTTTCCCCAGAATATAAGGTTTTCCTTGGCAGATAATTCTTCGTAGAAGGCCATGTCCTGAGGAACCACTCCCATGAGTTTCTTGATCTTTCTAAGTTGGGTTTCCAGATCAAGAGAGTCAATGATGATTTTGCCGGCGTCGGGTTTGAGCAGTCCAGATATCATCGAAATGGCCGTCGTCTTGCCCGCTCCGTTCGGGCCGAGGAATCCGAAAATTTCGCCTTCCTTGACTTCAAAGGAGATATTATCCACGGCTTTCAGGGAATCGAAGGATTTGGAGAGATGTGAAATTTTGAGCATTGTCGATCTCCTAGGAATGAATCATGATGTCAGCCAGGGCTTTATTCAGATTTAATACACATTCCTGAATCTGTCAATCCGAAATTTCGCTCCAGCATTGTTTTTCAGGGATGAAATTGGAAAAAGATATTTGAAGAAACGAGAGGAAAAGCGATTCCTAAGAAAATCTTGACAAACGGGTGTTTGACTCTTATGATGTAATAAAACAAACGTTTGATTAAGTCGTGCTCTATTGGAGGTTTCGATGAAGAGAAACCTGATAGGATTTGTTTTCATCGCGTTTTTCTCTTCTCTCCTTCCCGCCCAAAGCCTGTTCGAAGAGGCTGAAGCACGATTTAAGAAAGAAGAGAAACCCTATGAGTTGACCGGTTATCTCCGGAGTGTGCTTTTTGTCGGTAAAGTTCCTGACGTCAGCGAGGCTGAGTTGAAAAGCGGGTATGGTGAAGCTTCGTTGAAAATTAAAGTGCGAAAGCAAAGTTTTGGAGATGCTTTTGCCGAGATCAGATTCCGCAGGGGGAATGAATTCAGGAAATCTATCTCTGAAGTCGATCTTCGTGAAGCCTACCTAAACGTTTACGCCGGTCCTTTCGATTTTAGGATCGGACATCAGATCGTCGTCTGGGGAAGAGCCGACGGCCTAAATCCCACAGACAACATCACTCCAAAAGATCTGTTGGTACGCTCACCTGATGAAGATGATCGGAGGGAGGCCAACTTTCTCATCCGGTCCACCTATAACCTCTATCCAATGCGGATCGAAGCGATCTGGGTGCCTGTCTATGAATCATCCTATATCCCCACTGACCTCCTTCCTTTTCCTTCTGGTGTGGTGCTTATCGACCCAGATTATCCAGACGCTCGAGTCAAAAACAGCGCCCTGGCCCTCCGGTTGAACCTTGAGATGCCCTCGTTTGACGGCTCCCTTTCTTATTTCAACGGTCACAACCCTTTTCCGGGCATCTCAGGGAATATCCTCTCCGGTGCTTTCGATAATCTGTTTATTGAGGTTTTCCCGAAATCCTACAGGGTTAATATTTTCGGTGCCGATTTTCAGACCACTGCAGGTTCCTACGGGCTGAGGGGAGAATTAGCCTACAGAAAACCGCATGAAGATCATGAACAGTACATCCATATCCCCAATCCGGACCTTCAATACATCCTCGGGGTAGACAGAGAATTTTCTGGAAATTTTAATGTCATCCTGCAGTACGTCGGACGTTACGTTTTTAATTTTCAGGAACTGGAAGAGCCCCTCCTGCCTTCAGATATTCCTCGCTATGAACTCGCCCTCAAAAACAGGCTGATCACCTCCCAGCAGTACGAGCTCAGCCATTCCCTCTCCTTCAGAATCGAACAGAAACTGCTTCATGAAACGATGAGGGTTGAGGTTTTGGGACTCATCCATATCACGTCGGAGGAATTTTTGTTAAGACCGAAGCTGACCTACGATATCACCGACGCCCTTAATCTGATAGTTGGGGGAGAAGTATTCGCAGGTCAAAAAGACACTCTGTTCGACACCGTTGATTCCACGTTGAATTCTGTGTTCGTGGAACTAAGGGCTTCTTTTTAGCCTGAACTATTCATAAAAAATGCTGATAGCTTTAGCAATTACAGCGATATCAGGATGTCATCCTGATATCGCTATAAATAAAAATTTTCATTATTACAAAGGAATGTTTTTAGTATTAATCAGCATTTTTTACCTTTCAGGCGACCCGGCCTATCCCTGCAGCAAACTCGACTCGTGAATAGTCCAGGTAAGGAGGAGACGATGGAAAATAAAAGAAACATGGCACCAAAACAAAGAATACTGGATGCGGCCATCTCTCTTTTTGTTCAGAAAGGCTATGCGGGAGTTGGGGTGCGCGAGATTGCCAGCGCGGCCGATGTCAATCTGGCCATGATTTCCTACTATTTTGAGGGAAAAGTCGGGATACTCAAGGCCATCGTCGAAGAATTTTTTGACCGCTATTCCGAGCTTTTTCGCGATGTTGATGATGAGAAGCTGTCTCCCGAAGAATGTGTGCGAAACCTGATCCGAGACATCGTCAATTTTGTCAGGGAAAACACAGAACTGGCCTTGGTCACCTACAACGAGCTTCCTCTTGATGTGCCGGATATTGCTCAGCTTAAGGCAGAAAGAATCATGGCTTTGATACGGAGGATCAGTGGATTGATTAGACGGTTTGGAGTGGATCCCCCAGATACTTTCCTGATGGGCATGGTCGGGCCGAGTCTGATGGCGATTATATTCGCCAATTTCAGGATGAGGCCCGTGCTCAAGCATGTTCTGGAAGTTGAATTCGACGACACCTACTATGAACAGTTTACAGAGACTATAACTATTCTATTTTTAGATGGCATTCACGGCATCATCTCCCGCAGACAGAAAGAACAGGGAGGCTTGCGCAATGAGTAAACTGGCCGACTGTATTGTTCGCTTGCGGTGGATCATCATTGTCTTCTTCATAGTCCTCACTCTCGTCTTTGCCAGTCAGCTGCCGCGGACTGAGATAGAATCCGACATAAAAACCATGCTTCCTTCGGATATGACATCAAGGGTCAACACCGATCTCATCGACGAGATTTTCGGTGGAACAGAAATGATGATGGTTATCATCAGGGCCGCGGATGTGCTTAGAGAGGAAACGCTTAAGCGGACCAAGAGTTTATCCAAGCAAATAAAGCGGATTAAAGGAGTGGACAAGGTGATGAGCCTTTTCGAGTTGAAAGACATAAAAGCCGAAGATGGGGCTATGGTCGTCAATCCTGCCGTGAAACGCATCCCGAAGACGGATGACCAAAGGGAAAAGCTGAGGCATGAAATCATCGAGAATGATCTGGTCTACAGGAGGGTCGTTTCCGCAGATTTTACTCTGACGGCGGTCATCGCTCTCCTCAAGACAGATGTGTCTGATACTTTTCTTATCGGTGAAATTCAGGAGGTTATAAAGGAAAATCCAGGCGAGGAAGAGGTTATCTTAGGTGGCCTTCCCTATATTAGGTATCACTTCAATAAGAACATCCAGAGTGATCTACGCAGGCTCCTTCCCCTGGGCCTGATGATCATGCTCGTCTTCCTATTTATCTGCTTCAAGCAGCTTCGGGGTGTTGTCCTTCCTTTTATCGTTGTTGTGATGTCCATTCTTTTTTCTATGGGATTGATTCCTCTCCTGGGATGGAAGATCCATATCATCACTGTTGTCCTTCCGGTCATGCTCATCGCCATTGCCAATGATTACGGCATTCATCTGATCGCCCGTTACCAGGAATACAACATAGAAGGCAACATATACACTAAACAGGAGCTAGCCAAGAACATATTCCATAGCCTGAGCAAACCTGTGCTGCTCACCGGCTTGACAACCATGGCTGGCATGTTGTGTCTGCTGGGACACATCATCGTCGCAGCCCGCCAGCTCAGCGTCCTAGCCGCGGCTGGCATTGTATTTGCCCTCGCAGCCAGTCTTTTTTTCATCACGGCCTTTGTTTCGATTCTGCCCAAGGCGAATCCAGTCATTCGACCCAACCAGAATCCAAAGAGGAAACCCATTCTCGAGCGGATGTTGGAGCTGTTCGGACACATCGTCAGTAAGCGACCGAAAATTATTATCGCAGCAGCAATTTTTTCAGCTTTGGTCATCTCTATCGGCATCTTCTTTGTCATCATCGATACCGATCCGAACAAGTACTATCCGAATAATCATCCTATCCCTTATGCTTCTGACTTGATCAATAAACATCTCGGTGGGGCCCAGAATCTCACTGTGGTCTTCGAAGGAGATATCAAAGATCCTCGAATCATGAAGAAAATAGACAAGCTGGAGAAGGAGTTGGAAGAATTAACCGAAGTCGGGAATACTTCCTCGGTGGCCCGAGTGGTGCGACAGATGAGTCGCGCCCTGAATGATGAATCGGAGGAGGGATACGACCGGATTCCTGACACACGGAATGCCGTTGCCCAGTATTTTGAACTCTATTCCATGAGTGGAGATCCAGAGGACTTTGAAAAAATGGTGGATTTTCCGTACGAGAATGCCATGGTAACAGCCCGCCTTAACACAGCCAGCACCAAGAGCCTCAACAGGGTTATCAACAAGATCGAGGATCGAGTCAAGGACGATCAGGATATCAGGCTCGTCGGGGGCTTCGGGTACATCCTCTCCGAGATGGCCCATAAGATCGTCAACGGACAGTTTCTTTCCCTCTCTTTGGCGATCCTGGTCGTAGGAATCCTTCTGATGGTTTTATTCCGCTCTGTAGCCGCTGGACTCATCTCAGCCATCCCTCTGGCCCTTTCTGTGATGGTACTTTTTGGTCTTATGGGCTTTTTTCAAATCGAGTTGAATATCGCCACAGCCATGCTGAGTTCGATCATGATCGGAGTGGGTGTGGACTACACCATTCATTTTCTCTGGAGATACAGGGAAGAAAGAGCCAATGGATTAGCTCCGCCCGAGGCAGCTAAAAAAACTCTCGTGACCACTGGCAGAGGGATAGTCTTCAATGCCCTTTCCGTGATCGTCGGGTTCGTCGCCTTGATGAGTTCGAGTTTCATGCCCGTCCGGTTTTTTGGGTTTCTGGTCATCGTCTCCATTTTTTCCTGTCTCGTCGGGGCCTTAATCCTGATTCCTTCGCTGTGTATTGTTATAAGGCCCAAATTCCTTGAACCCCAAAAAAGGCAGCCTGATGGAGGAATTAAATGAAAAGAATCAAAATATTTATTTTTTTTATGGCTTTTTCCGTAGGTGTTGGCTTATCTTTACTCCACGACCAGAATGAACTAACAGCGGAGCAGATTGTGGACAGGTCGTTCAAAGCCACAAAACTGGCTGGCTCGGAGGCCATGTCGACGATGACCATTATCGATCAAAAAGGGAGGGAACGCGTCAGGGAGATCGCTTCGGTCACCAAACTTTATGACGCCGGAGAAACCGAAAAGAGGCTTATCCGTTTTCTCCGACCAGCGGATGTTAAAGGCACTGGACTTCTCACCTTTGATTATGAAAAGAAGGATGATGATATGTGGCTCTTCATGCCTGCGCTTAGAAAAACGAGGCGTATCGTCAGCACCGAGAAGGCCAAGAACTTCATGGGGTCGGAATTTTCCTACGCGGATATGGCCCCCCCGATTCTTGAAGATTTCACCTATAAGATGAAGGGGGAAGAAGAGGTGGAAGGGACGCTCTGCTGGGTCATAGAGATGATCCCTGTGGACGATGATATCGCCGATGAAAACGGATTTTCCAGAAGAATCGGCTACATCGCCAAAGAAGATTTTGTGATAAGGCAAGCCATCTATTACGATCTGGACGGAGATCTCCATAAAGAACTTTCTGTCAAAGAGGTAAAAGAGCTGGATCCGGAAAACCACAAGTACAAGCCGATGCATATGGTCATGATTAACAAGCAGAACGGCCGTAAATCCATTTTGAAGATCGACGAAATACTTTTCAACCCGGAAATCAAGGATGAATATTTTACGACGAGATATCTGGAAAGATATTGAAAAAAATGATAGAAAATATATCTCCTGAAATAAGGTGAACGATATTTCGCCAGGGACGTATACATACAGGGGACGAAAATTTTATTAAATAACCAGGAGGAATAATTTCATGAAAATAGTAGCCGATATCTTACCCGATTTACTATCTGAAACCTCCAAGGTTTTAAGGCGCTCAGAAATCCGTGAGCTGCTGAAGTTAACAAGACAGCCTGGGGTGATTTCCTTTGCGGGAGGACTTCCCTATCCCGGTCTGTTTCCTGTGGAGGAAATGAAAGATGTGGTGAAGACCGTCTTGGAAAGAGAGGGGGAACTGGCTCTTCAGTATGGGCCAACCGAAGGGGATAGCCGGTTGATTGAATACCTAGTGAATTGGATGAGAGAGGATGAAGGAGCTGAGATCGATCAGGATAATATTCTGATCGTCTCCGGGTCCCAGCAAGCCTTGGATATCATAGGCATGGTGTTCCTCAATCCGGGTGACCCGATCATCATCGGATTGCCCTCCTATCTTGGGGCTCTGCAGGCGTTCAAAGCTCATCGAGCAAAGTTCATAGGCGTTCCCCTTGACAAGCAGGGAATGGATGTGGATAGGGTCGAGGAGATCTTGAAAGAGTATGCTGGGAAAAAAGAGAAGATAAAATTCATCTACATCGTCCCTGATTTTCAAAATCCTTCCGGAGTGACGATGTCCTTGGAGCGGCGGGAAAAAATCTTGGACCTCTGCTATGAGTATGGAACGATCGTCGTCGAAGACAGCCCCTACCGGGAACTGAGATTCGAAGGCGAATCCTTACCCATGGTTGGAGCCATGGATAAGAGAGGCTATGCGTTTTCCCTCCACACATTTTCTAAAATCTTATTCCCTGGGACGAGGATGGGTTGGATAATCGCCAACCGAGCGATCATGGATAAGCTGGTCATGGCCAAACAGCCTGCGGATCTATGCACATCTCCCCTAGCCCAATCTATCATCTACGAATTCTGCCGACGAGATCTTCTGAAGCCACATATAAAAAAGATTGTGGAGGTCTACCGCAGAAAACGCGACATCATGCTCGATACATTAGAGAAGTATGTGCCCGAGGACTTGGGAATCGACTGGACCCATCCTCAAGGGGGCCTCTTTCTATGGTTATGTCTGCCAGAGCACGTGGACGCCGAAAAATTATTCCCCAAAGCCATCGAGAAAAAGGTGGCTTATGTGGTCGGCTCCGCTTTTCATTTTGACCGCAGCAGAAAGAATACGATGAGATTGAATTTCTCTTACCCGAGCGAAGAACAGATCGAAGAAGGCATCAAGCGGCTAGCCGATCTTTTCAAGGAAATACTTTGATTTGTCTTTTATGATCGAGATTTCCACTAATTCATTTTATCAACGATGGAGCAAATCATGATGAAAGTTGGCGTCTGTGGGATTGCTTGTGAAAAGTGTCCGATGATGGTTCAGGGAAAATGTCCTAATGGTGAGCAAGGCTGCACGCCGAAAGAAAACAAGATGTGTCAGATCGCCACCTGCGCTTTCCAGAGAGAGGTCAAGCTGTGTTTTGAATGTCCTGATTTTCCCTGCGAAACGACCAAGCTGGGCCCGATCAAGTACGGATACTGTCAGTTTATTTCAGGAAAAGGATTCTGAAAGCACTCTAGATTATTTGAGCCTCAGATCGATACTGCCTATTCCTGCATCGATTTCGATATCGATCGTCGTCTCGGTTTTCCCGAAAGCTTCGTTCGTGTAGAAATTTCCACTTTTCATCATTCCTCTAGCGTGAACAGAGCCAATCCCTTTATCGACATTGACGCGAACGCCAATGTTCTCGGGAAGGTAAACCTTTGCACTTCCGATCCCTCCATCTATTGTCACATCTAAATCTTGTTCGAGATCGCCGGAGAGATCCACGGTCAGATCCCCAACACCCATGTCGATTTCAAGAGACTGGAGATCGAGGCCGCGGAGATCAAGCACACCTTTTCCAGCTCCGAAGTCGACGACAAGATCGATAGGAATCTCATCGCTCAAACTTATATCCCAGCGATTTCGCGTTTTCCCGACCGGGATTCCTGACCGTCTTCCCTGTCGAATGACAAGCCTTCCTTTCCCAGCAAAATCTGAGTAGTCGATATCAGGTTTCCATCTTCTCACGTTATAAAGAAAAGTTCCTTCCATAAGCTCATGAGCTCCGCTGTCGACTCTTAACTCTCCCTGACCCATCCTGAGGTTGATTTCGGCGCTCTCGATTTCCCCCAATTCAACGGTATGCGTCTCTTCTTTTAGCTCCCCTACAGCTACACAGCCTCCCACACCTCCGATTATGAGGATAAATATAAATATTTTTGCGATTTTTATGGCATTCATCACTCTTACCTCCTCAATTGTTAGTACGAAATTTCAGGCAGTTTCGTTCATTTTGACCAAATATGGATAGATTTTATTGAACGGGAAGGTTTCCTCTTTATTCGATTGACAGTCCTATCAGCCTGTCTTATAAATTATGTACAATGGCTACTCTGGACAGGGCTGTTCTGATAGCGGCCAAAGCCCATACAGGTCAGAAAGACCGTTACGGTGATCCGTATGTTCTTCATCCTCTGAGAATGATGGTCAGGATGGAATCTGAGAAAGAGATGATCGTTGCTGTTCTCCATGATGTCGTAGAAAAGAGTGAATGGACACTCGATGACTTGCGTCACGAAGGCTTTTCGGAGGAGGTCGTCCAAGCTCTGGATTGTTTAACGAAGAGGAGTGGCGATTCTTATGATGACCACATCTACAGGGCCAAAAAGAATGTCCTGGCCCAGAGAGTTAAGCTGGCTGACCTGGAAGACAACTTGAATCAAGTTCAGACAAAGGGATCATTTAAAGAAGACTCAGAAAGGCTGGCTAGATATCACAAAGCCTGGTTAGAGATCATGAAATAAAGAGAAGATTTATAGCGGAAGCATCTCCAATTTCGTGATTAAGGTGTTATTTGATGAGATCCTTTAAATGCGAGGACCGATCCGTTACCCGCTTACGCGGGCACAGGCTTCGACGAAGACCGCCCGCACCCCAATGCGGCATAGATAGGTAGGACCTCGCCTTCATTACACCTATCCATAACTTATTTGTTCTCGTATCACAGAAATGAAGATGCGTACATTTATAGTATAGCTTTTCCTATTTTATTGATATTTTACCTAAAGTATTTTAAAATATTCTACCGCTCTTATATTTAATCATTGCTGGTTATCCCATAAATGAAGACCTGCAATATTTATTTCGTGAGGGAGATGAGAATGAAAAAACTGATTTTGGTCAGACATGCCAAGGCGGTGAGTCGTGAAGTCAATTTGCCAGATTTTCGGAGAACTTTGGTGAAAAAAGGGATGAAGAATTCGGAAAACATGGCCGATAGACTCAAAATGAGGGAAATGATTCCCGATCTAATGATTTCGAGCCCGGCCAACAGGGCGTTGGAGACAGCCCATGTTTTCGCCCGAGCACTCGATTATCCAGTCCAGAAGATCGTGGTCAACGACATACTGTATTCGGAGATGAGCCCGGAATCCTTAGTCCAACTCATCCAGAAGGTGGAGGATAAACATGAGTCGGTGATGCTGTTCGGCCACGATCCCTCTTTTTCTGATTTGGCCTCCCATTTAATCAAGGATTTTCATGAAGTTATTCCTAAAACAGGAATTGTCAGTATTGGATTCGGTAAGAGAAACTGGAAAAACATAAGAAAAGGTGATGGACAGCTCATTTTCTTTGATTACCCCAAGCGGATATCTAAAGCCTACAAAAAGATGCAGATGGATTTGGAGAGTGGGATTGCCCGGAGTATAGAAAACCGTTTAAAACGAGTGAATAAGGACTCTGCTCAGGAATTGGATAAAATGGTGCTAAAATCAAGCCGGAAAATCGCCAGAGAATTTGTTAAAATTATGAAGTCGCTCCAGGTGGAAGAAAAGGCGGAGTTACTGGCCTCAGAACCCTCTGACAAACCTGCCGTAACAAAGGCTGAGCCCCAAAAATCGAGCAAAAGAAAAGCCCCAGGGAAGCAGGAAAAAGCAACCAAATCCGTTAAGGCTTCAGCAGCCCCCCAAAAAAGCCCATCGAGACCGTCCAAGAGAAAAGCGAAGACTCAGAAGAGCCTGGCACCCCCGAGGCAGACAAAAAAAAGAAGATGAGATCTTTTATATTTTCTAGGAGCCGATGAAAAAAAGAATTGTCCCAAAAGAATTAAGCTGGCTTTCTTTTAATGCCAGGGTTCTGCAAGAAGCCGCTGATCCTTCGGTACCTCTCCTCGAGCGAGTGAAATTCATGGGAATTTATTCCAACAACCTGGATGAATTTTTTAGGGTTCGTGTCGCGACTCTTAATCGGCTGGCAAAATTGGGAAAGAGGGCGAAGAAGATCACAGGACATGATCCAAAGAAGGTTTTGAAAGATGTACAAAAAGTTGTTCTGGACCAAAACAGGACATTCGACAAGATCTATCAGGGCATCTTGCAGGAATTGGCTAAAAAAAGCATCTTTATCATAAACGAAAAGAAATTGAACAGTGAGCAGGGAGAATTTGTCAAATCTTATTTTCATCAGGAGGTTCGCCCTAAACTGATCCCGATCATGATCGATCAGGTCGAAGAATTCCCCCAACTCAAGGATGAGGCTATCTATTTGGCCGTATACATGTCAAGAAAAAGCAGTCCTCAAAAAGCTAAATATGCGCTGATTGAAATTCCCACTGAATCCTTACCTCGATTTCTCACCTTGCCACGCAAGAAAAGGGTCAAATCCATCATCCTGTTGGATGATGTTATTCGTTATGGATTGAAAGACATCTTCTCCATGTTTGATTTCGATAGCTGTGATGCCTACACGATTAATTTGACGCGTGATGCAGAGCTGGATATCGACGAGGACTTCTCAGAAAGCTACATCAGGAAAGTCCATAAAAGTCTGAAAAAGCGGAAGACAGGGAATCCTGTTAGGTTCGTATACGACTCTGAAATGCCAGATGATCTCTTGTCTTTTTTGACCGACAAAATGCATATCAGTAAAGATGATACGATCATTCCTGGTTCTCGGTATCATAATTTCAAAGATTTCATGAATTTTCCAGATCTCGGACTGAAGCGGTTGAAATATAAGCCGGTGGCTGCTCTCTCTCATAAGGATATAGATTCAAGGAAAAGCCTTTTCGATGTCATGCGCGAGAAAGATTTCCTCCTACATTTTCCCTATCAAGCCTTCCATCCGGTCATCGATCTTCTGAGAGAGGCCTCCATCGACCCAAAAGTCATTTCTATCGATATCTGTCTTTACCGGCTGGCTAGACAGTCCAGCGTGGTCAATGCTTTGATCAACGCAGTCAAGAACGGCAAACGTGTTTGTGCCGTAATGGAGCTGCAGGCCAGGTTTGATGAGGAAGCTAATATTTACTGGTCGGACCGTCTTCAAGAAGAAGGAGCAAGAGTCATCCACGGAGTTCTGGGTCTCAAAGTCCATTCCAAACTCTGTCTGATCACACGGAAAGAAAAAGGGAAGGTCCGCCACTATGCGATTGTCGGAACCGGGAACTTTAATGAAGAGACAGCAAAAATCTACAGCGACCATTGTCTGTTCACGGCTGACAGGCGGATCACAAACGAGGTGGCGAGAGTCTTCGAGTTCTTCGAGGAAAATTACAAGATCACCACCTTCAAACACTTGATCGTCTCCCCATTCCATTTGCGGAAAAAAATGACCAGATTCATCAAGAATGAAATAAAGAATGCCCAGGAAGGCAAGGAAGCCTACATCATCCTCAAGTTGAACAATCTAACCGATACCTCCCTCATCGATAAACTGTATGAGGCAAGCCAAGCGGGGGTTAAGATCAATTTAATGGTCAGGGGGATGTTCTCCTTAAGACCGGGGATTTCTGGTATGAGCAAGAACATCGAAACCCGGAGTATCGTCGATAAATATCTCGAGCACACCAGGATTTTAGTTTTCTGTAATGGGGGGAAGGAGAGAATGTATATTACCTCTGCTGATTTGATGCCCAGGAATATAGACCGTCGGGTGGAGGTCACCTGCCCGATATATGATGAATCGATCAAGCAGGAGCTGTGGACATTCTTAGATTTACAATGGCAGGACAACGTGAAAGCGAAAATTCGACATGATGAATTAATTCAAAGTGCACGAGAAGATGGTCCGCGGGACAAAGTCAGAGCTCAACTGGCAATCTATGAATTTTTGAAGAACGAAACCGCCAAAGGCGACGATGTGAGCTCCTGAAAATCTCCGAGCTCTGAGACAAGTGTAATAGCTTGATGGTGTTGTCGATGATTTTAGAATGCTTTGAAGAATATTACAGGTCCCAACACGAAAAGATCGAAAGAAATTATTTTCTTGCCGTAAAATATCATGATGAAGATGGAATTCATGATATGAGGGTTGAGATTAAACGTCTTCGAGCGTTCTTTCGTCTGGTAGAAGGGATCAATCCCAATTTTCAAGCCAAACCGAACCTCAAAAAAATCCAGAAGCTGTTTAAATCTGCCGGGAGAGTGCGAGATATTCATGTCCAGCAAGAGCTGGTCAGAAAATGGATATCTAAGCTCAACCTGGAAGTCAGTGAATACTACAATTTCCTTAAGCAGAAAGAGTTGGAAGTGCGCCAGGCTTTCTCGGCTTCGAATAAAAAATTTGACATGGGTCTCTTCGAGAGAAACTGGGCAATCATCAGCAGGAATTTAGCGGTTCTTCCTCCTGACTACATCAAATCCAAGACAAAACAACGGATGAAAAATGCGCTGAACGATCTGATTAAGTACAAGAACAAGGAGAGTTTCGTCGAAGAGGAATACCACGACATACGCATCAAATCCAAGGAGACCCGCTACACGTTAGAAATCTATCAAAAATGTATCCCGTCCAGACAGCCCCTCAATCTCCTCAACGATGCTCTTAGGAGCCTTCATCAGACTCTTGGGAGATGGCATGACGACGATATAGGATTGCAATTCCTGGAAGGGTTTCAGGAGGAATTTCCCGATCAGACGTTCTTCAGTCCTGATTCTTACCTCATGCTTGCTGACGGGTTGAAAAAAGAGAAAACCGACCTCCTGAACGAGTTTGAGAAGAGATGGAAAAAGTTCCTGAATCTCTTGAAAACCCACACCTTTGTCAGAGTCTCCCTCAAAGCTGCGCCTCAAAAAAAATAGCCTGCTTCCTGCATAGAAAAGGATGTTCTCAATCGGAAGCATTTCCAAATCTGTGATTAGGGTTATCGGCGGTTGAAGTCTTGGAAAACGAGCCTCAATCCGTTACCCGCTACCTGCCTGCGCAGGCACAAGCTTCGCGGGCACAGACCTCGCCGCAGATCCCCCACCTACCACTATGCAGTTCAGATGGACAGAGGCTCGTCCGAATATGAATATTTAATTGTCACTCATCTTTTTTGTTCCCAGGCTTAGATTTATGGTATAAAGCAGAAAATGGATGTATTTCAGCTATGGAGATGACGGTATGAAAACAAAACCAATCATTTGGATAGTCATCATCTTATCATCTGCCTGCACTCAAGGAGTCAATATCGACAAACAAAAGGCTGAGCTGATGAATATTGACCGGGAGTTTTCGATGATGTCGGTCGAAAAAGGAACATTCGAGGCCTTTTATAATTACATGGCCGATGATGTGACGATTTTTCCCAAATTCGGCCATCCGATCAAAGGAAAGGAGACATACCGAGATTTGTCTTCTCCGGGAGAAAAAACAGAACAAACCAGCAGGCTGGAATGGGAGCCCTATTTTGCCGATATTTCTGATTCGGGAGATTTAGGATACACACTCGGACGATACAAGCTCACGATCACGGATTCCTCTGAAGATGAGCAAAAAAAGTACGGGTATTATGTGACGATTTGGAAGAAGCAGCCAAATGGAGGTTGGAAATTTGTTTTTGACACAGGCAACGAGAGTCCACCCCCTGAAGAGGCGTTAAAATGAATTCAGGGTGAACCTTCCCCAAGATGAAATCAATGAGTGAATCCTTCAAGCCGAAATACAATATCTACCGAGAAATCATGGATTTTTATGATCGTTTTGACGAACAGAGGCGGCTTCTGATCGGTGTCGGTCAACTGGAGAGAGTGCGCACTCAAGATATATTGAGGCGTTATTTGCCCCCAGCTCCGGCTGTCATCATGGATGTGGGTGGAGGCACGGGAATCTACTCTTTTTGGCTGTCCAGGCAAGGGTATGAAGTTCACTTGGTAGATCCGGTCTCGGCTCATATAGATCAGGCTCAAAAGGAAGCCAAAAAACATCCCGAATATCCCCTGGCCAGGATGAGAGTTGGAGATGCGTTCGGCCTCGATCAGCCTGAATCCAGCCTGGATGTGGTGCTCCTCTTAGGGCCCTTATATCATCTGACTGAAAAGAAAGACCGGTTGAGAGCTCTGGAGGAAGCCCGTCGCGTGCTGAGGCCAGGCGGCTGGCTGTTTGCAGCAGCGATTTCGCGTTTTGCCTCCGTGTTGGATGGTCTTTTTCGTGGATATCTGGATGATCCTGAATTTGTTCGTATCGTCGACCGTGACCTCGAAAACGGCCAGCATCGGAATCCGACGAATAATCTGCTGTATTTCACGACGTCTTTTTTCCATCGACCGGATGAATTCTTCCAAGAAATCAAAGAATCCGGCCTGAGTGTGGAGAAGATGCTGGCTGTGGAAGGTGTCGGTTGGCTGCTTCAGAATTTCGAGGAACGCTGGCAAGACCCAGACAAACAGGCACAGCTCCTGGATGTCCTCCGACGCCTGGAAGAAGAACCTTGCTTTTTGGGCGCCAGCGCTCACCTGATGGCCGTCGCTCGAAAAACTTCTTGAATACCCCTCTTTTTGAATCTTTTACGTCTTTATAATGGTTTAGGAATGATTGTCTTTAACAAAGGCTACCGAGTTCTTCCTTAGGCTTAATTCCCTGAACATGGATGCTTGCGACCGAACGCATCACATCTTCAATCTCTTCAATAGAGACTTTGAGATTATCGATGATTTTCTTAACGGTCGGATCATTGATGATGGAATCGACCGGAAAGGCCTTCTCACTTAGGATGTTCACATCTGCGAATCCTGCTCTCTTTATGTCTTCCAGGTATTCATCCCTTAAGCTGGCGCCCGATACACAGCCGACGTAGGCTTCCACCGAGTTCTTTATGAAATCGGGTAATTCTTTTACCAGAACGATATCAGAAATCATCAGTCGTCCACCCGGCTTGAGCACTCGGAAGGATTCCTGGAAAACGGCTCTTTTATTCGGGGAAAGATTTATGACACAGTTGGAGATGATGACATCCACCGAATCATCCTCGACCGGTAAGTTTTCGATCTCACCCAGTTTGAACTCAATGTTTTCAATATGATTCTTCTCGGCGTTTTCCCTGGCCTTCTCGATCATTTCCGGTGTCATATCCACTCCGATCACTCTTCCGCTCAGACCGACTTTGTTAGCCGCGAGAAAACAATCGAATCCTGCTCCGGACCCGAGGTCGAGAACTGTTTCTCCTTCCTTCAAAGAGGCCAGAACAATAGGATTTCCACATCCTAGACCCAGGTTGGCTCCTTCAGGAACAGACCTCAATTCGTCCTCAGTATATCCAATCCCTTTACTGATCTCCTCGGATAAATCTTGCTCCGTACAGCATTGGACATCAGGGAGGCAGCAGGAACTCTTTTTTTTGGCTATGTCAGAGTATTTTCGCCTAACGATTTTTTTTATTTTTTCGTCTTTCATTTTCTTAAACCTCCTGTTTTTTTCCTGTTATCAGGCAGTAAGATCTTTCATCATCGGACCCAAGAAATCTCTCACCATTCCCTGGAAATCTTCGGTCTTGATCAAGGAAATGCAGCATACTTTTCCCTGTTTTTCCCAGGTTATGACGGCGAGTTTGTCCCCGGCCCGAATTTTTGCCTTTTCTCTTATCTCTTTCGGAAGCACCATCTGTCCCCTCTCATCCACACTCGTCACCGATTCGACCTTACAGCAGCTAAACGATTTGGACGAAGGAGAACAAGGAAATTGGTGTGATTTCTTTGTGGTCATAACTATTTCTCCTGTTTATAGTTTTTCTTAAAAATCATAATATTCAGATATATCTGATTATACAGAAATATCAATATTTGTCAAGGAAAATATTTCTGCATTGAATCCTTTGTCACGGAAAAAAGGATGCCTCCCTGAAAAAACTAGTGCTTTTCTGCATTATAACGAGCGGGGTAGAGTGATCTTTCTCATCCTGGAGCTAAACGATAATTCCCTGTTTGTTGTCCTGTTGCAGGTAAGGAAAAAAGCTATGCGGGAGGTGATACAGGTCGGCGTGAATCTCACCCCCATATTCACCTTCGTAGGTGATTGACAGATTTCTAGGATTCTCAAAAATTATAAGTGGAATAGAAGAGGAGAACCAATGAGAACAAGACGGGCTCTTTTATTTTTTCTCTCTATTTGGATTGTATCTCTAAGTTTGTGCTATGGGAGGGATGTGAGAGTAATCGCAGAAAGGGCTAATATTTATGCTGATCCAGACAGCAGCAGCCTCATGATTGAAACCGTGGAGAAGGATACATTACTTTTCCTCTTTCAGAAAGAAAAAATACGCAAGACTTGGTATTACATCGCTTTTTATTCTGAAAAATATAAAGGCAAAACGAGCGGATTCGTCCAGGACTCTAAGGTTAAATTGATCGATCATTCCGTCAGCCTAATCCAAGAGAAAAAGAGTGCAGACATGAAAGAGTTGAAATCGGCGACGGCACATCCCATCCCAAAAAAGCTAGCTTCAGCCAAAAAACAGAAGGAGAAACCTCAAGAGATAAGAATTGAGCTTTCATCGACACACCTTTCAAGAAAGGAAAGCATAGAAGGAGAAGATTTAGAAGTTTCTGCTTATCCGGTGAGGGACGTTGTGGCCTTTGAAGAGATTACAGAAATCCCTGCGAAAATCAAGACACACAGACTCTCATATCCTCTTCGATTCCCTACGATGGAAATAAAGGCTTTCAGGAGAATAATCGAGTCATCGACAAAGATAGAAGCTGTAACGATTCCCTCTATCGACCCCTTGCTGAAAATGGAGGAGGTTCCTTTTCAAAGGATTGCAAAACCTGCGGTGGATATAAAGCCGACGGTGTTACCGTCCCTTAATCCTGCACCAAAAATGCAGGACTCGGCTTTTCAGAAAATAAACCAGGCATCTCAGAAAACGAAAGAGAGTGGGATACAAGTCGAACACTCGCCTCCGGCGAAGAAAGTCATTCCGGATAAGGCAATAGAAACCGAAGAAACCAAGGCGGAGGAGCAACAGGAACAATATGAGTGGATAACGGTTCCGATGGAAGCAAATTATGTTGAAAGAGAAGTCAGGTGGGTAACCTTGGGATTGGAATTCGCTCCATCTTTCGGAGGCATAGGCGGCTTTCTTCAGTTCAACACAAAAGCTGGATTTTCCTTTCATGGAGGAGTAGAGTATTATTCAGATTTTGAAAAAAATTTCACCCTTTTTAATGGTGGGGCCAAATATTATTTATTGGTGGATGATGATTCCACACGTATTTATCTAAATCTTCAATATAGGGGAATAATTGCTGATTCGGCCCTGATTATTAGAGGGAACTGGGACGATGCATCCATTCCTTTTAACAAGAAAAAAATACTCTGGGGGCCCGCTTTCCTTGGAGGAATCGAATTGAGCATGAACAGATTTGGATTAAACGGAGCTGCAGGTGTCTTTTACAACATCACGAAATTAGACGGCCCTGTTCAAGAATATTTCCTGATTTTTAACTTCGGCCTTTTGTTTCATTTTTAGCCATCCTTATCCGTCGTCCGGAAAGTCTAATCAAATCCTGATGGTCAGAGGATATCCGGATTGAGTTTCTCATGTCAGTTTTGTCTCCTTTAAGTCAATTATGGAAGCATCTTTTTTTCGTGATAGGAAAGGTATTTGGGGATGGATGAAGCGACCATTGAAGGCCCCGACCCAACCTACCCAGCCTTTGTAATTCGACCTTCGAGGGAAGTCGACGAAGTCGACTTGCGAGTATGTCTGAGCTGGGGTCAGGCCTTATCCCAA
>CAYFXE010000012.1:0-24301 GCA_964347035.1 uncultured Eubacteriales bacterium
TCAAACTTTGCCTTCGCCATTTTCCCTTACCTCCTATCCTTTGAGTTAATAACTCCTAATATCCGCCAAGCCCACGACCAGATTTGAACTGGTGACCCCGTCCTTACCAAGGACGTGCTCTACCAACTGAGCTACGTGGGCACCGACTCCGCAAAGATAGCGGGAAACGGGACTCGAACCCGCGACCAACGGCTTGGAAGGCCGTTGCTCTACCAACTGAGCTATTCCCGCTCAGAATGGGCAGGGAAGGATTCGAACCTCCGAAGCGTTTCCGCAGCGGGTTTACAGCCCGCCCCATTTGGCCACTTTGGTACCTGCCCACATCTACCCGTTGAGCTATCGGTTCTCGGGACTATCACTTGTTCCTTTATGTTCAAGAGAACCTCAGGACACCGAACTTCTAAAGTTCTCCGATAGCTCTAGCTATTCTGTAAAAGCCAGCGAGAGGATTCGAACCCCCGACCCGCTGATTACAAATCAGCTGCTCTACCAACTGAGCTACGCTGGCGTAATCTTCCATTCACAGGCTTTTGTTGTTTGTCTTAATTGGGAGTAAAGGGAGTGAGAAAGGCTGAGCAGAAATCTCTACTTCCTCTTTAAAACCTTTTTGTCGACTACCTGTAGAAATTGATGAATTTTTACAACTTGCATACTATACGAAATTGGCTTTTTTGTCAAGCAGATTATTATGTGATGTCCATTTTATTTTGTAAAGAGCAAAGAAGACAAAAACGGTACTGCCAGTTATCAGTTTTCAGTCATCAGCTATCAAGAAAGAAATATTTTTTTTTGAAATGAGAACTAAATTACTATTTCAGTTGTCAGTTAGTTACTCCGTGACACAGAAAGATAAGGATGACTTTTCTTGTCGAGTTACAGAGTGACTGAGTCACTGAGTCACTGATTGACATGGGTAGAACTAGTTGTTATGATTGAACTCCGTTTTAGAGGATCCTTTTTAATGATAGAACGTTATACTCGTCCTGAGATGGGGGCCATCTGGACTGATCAGAACAGATATCAGAAATGGTTGGATGTGGAATTGGCTGTCTGCGAAGCTTGGCATGAGCTCGGGGAAATTCCTTCCGAATCATTGAAGCAGATCCAAGAAAAAGCTGACTTTTCGGTCGAACGGATAGAGGATATTGAAAAAGTCGTGAAGCACGATGTCATCGCTTTCCTGTCGTCTGTGGCTGAGAATGTCGGTGAGGACGCGCGTTATATCCATCTGGGGCTGACTTCTTATGATGTCGTCGACACAGCCTTCTCACTACTAATCAAGGAGTCCCTGGAAAAAATAAAAAAAGACATCGTATCCTTAAAGGAAATCATCAAAAAAGAAGCTCTTCGTCACAAGAAGACCATCATGGTAGGAAGAACTCACGGAGTCCATGCAGAACCCATCACCTTCGGCATGAAACTTCTCGTCTGGTACGAAGAACTCAAACGTCATCTGAGACGGATAGAGCAAGCGATCGAAGCGATCAGTGTGGGAAGAATCTCAGGATCAGTTGGTACGTATTCCCAAAGTCCCCCTAAACTGGAGCTTTTAGCCTTGGAAAAGATCGGGTTGAAGCCGGCACCAGTCACAACCCAGATCCTGCAGCGCGACCGACATGCCGAAGTCCTGGCGGTCCTGGCCCTGGTCGCCACCTCGCTGGATAAATTTGCAATGGAGCTCAGGCATCATCAAAGAACAGAAGTCCTGGAGATTGAGGAACCTTTTACCAAAGGACAAAAAGGCTCTTCGTCCATGCCTCATAAGAAAAATCCAGTTCGGGCCGAAAGGATCTCCGGACTCGCCCGTATAGCCAGAGCTAATCTTCAAACAGCTTTAGAAAATATCCCGCTCTGGCACGAGAGGGATATCTCTCACTCTTCAGCCGAAAGAATCATCTTCCCTGATACGTTTATCCTCACGGATTTTATCCTCGCCGAAACAATAGACATCATAACAAATTGGAACGTCTACTCTGACCGGATGAAAAAAAACTTCGATCTCACTCGGGGGCTGATTTTTTCCCAAAGAGTCCTTCTGGCTCTGACGAAGAAAGATCTGTCCCGAGACGATGCTTACTTTCTGGTTCAAAAAAACAGCCTCAGGGCTTGGCAGGAGAATCTCGATTTCAAGCAACTCGTCAGTTCCGACCCAGAGATAAAGAAAACTCTATCTTCCGAAGAAATCGAGGACTGCTTCTCCCTCGATGCATATCTGGAACACATCGACGACATCTTCGAAAGGGTACTGAAAGATGAAAATTAGAGTCATCGTTTCCTTCAAAGATACAGTGCTCGATCCCCAGGGCCAAACAGTCAGGAATGCTCTTCACACTCTTGGCTACGATTTTGTCCAAAATGTCAGACAAGGGAAGGTCTTTGAGCTTGAGTTAGACAAGATTTCTAGAGAGGAAGCCGAGAAAGTCATCCCAGAAATCTCTGATAAGGTGCTGGCTAATCCTATAATCGAAAAATTCTCTTGGCAATTTTTAGATTAGACAGGCGGAAAAGACCGCCTAGGCTTCACTCACTGAGTGGAAAACCAACGCCCGCTCAGAAAACGGATTCTGCCTGAGAGCCATCGACCTGTATGACCGCCGAGTCTCTTTGTCTTTTCAATTTAGAGAAAGGGGCTCGGTATGAAAGATGGTTAACATGAAATTTGGAGTGGTAATCTTTCCCGGTTCCAACTGTGATTATGATACCTTTTATGTTCTGAAGGATGTCTTGAAACAGGATACATCCCTTCTCTGGCACAAAGATCATGACTTGAAAAATGCTGACTGTGTCGTTCTCCCTGGTGGATTTTCTTACGGAGACTACCTGCGATCGGGTGTCATAGCCAAATTCTCACCGTTGATGCAGGAGGTCAGTTCCTTTGCCTCCGATGGAGGGCTGGTTCTCGGTATCTGTAATGGATTCCAAATTCTCCTCGAACTCGGCCTTCTCCCAGGAGCCATGCTCAGGAATAAAAACCTCAAATTCCTCTGCCAACATGTTTATCTCAGGTTGGAAAACAACCAGACTTCCTTCACTCATAAAGGTATACCCGGACAGGTCCTCCGGATTCCGATAGCCCATTACGACGGTAACTACTTCGCCCCCCCAGAAACCCTCCAAGAATTAAAGAAAAACAACCAAATCCTCTTCCGTTACTCAGATGCTTCAGGCAAGATCACAGAGGAATCTAACGTTAACGGATCCATGGAAAACATCGCTGGTCTGTTGAACAGAGAGGGGAATGTCATGGGCATGATGCCCCATCCGGAGAGAGCCTCTGAAGCTATCCTGGGTAGTGAGGATGGGCGTGTGATTTTTGAATCCATCATTGACCATGCCAAGGAGAGAAGCGAGAGAACACAATAATTCTTTCTCATGGATATCAATCGAGAGACCGCGCCAAAATGATCGATAAAAAAATAATCGAAGATCACAATCTCACTCAGGAGGAATATGAAAAAATAGTCAAGCTCGTAGGCAGAGAACCGAATATCACAGAGCTAGGCATTTTTTCTTTGATGTGGTCAGAACACTGCAGCTACAAGAGCTCAAAGATCCATCTAAGAAAACTGCCCGTCACCGGAAAGGCGGTTATCCAGGGTCCAGGGGAGAACGCAGGAATCATCGATATTGGAGAAGGATTAGCTGTTGTTTTCAAGATTGAATCTCACAATCATCCCTCTTTTATCGAACCTTATCAAGGCGCCGCCACAGGTATTGGTGGAATCCTCAGGGATATCTTCACTATGGGCGCCAGGCCTGTAGCGCTCCTGGATTCCCTGCGTTTCGGCCCCTTATCCAACTCCAAGAATAAAGCGATCATGGATGGGGTGGTCTCCGGAATATCAGGTTACGGAAATTCTATCGGTGTTCCCACGGTCGGTGGCGATGTCTACTTTAATGATTGCTACTCTAAAAACCCCTTGGTCAACGTCTTCTGCCTGGGTTTGGCCGATAGGGATAAAATCTTTTATGCCCGGGCTGAAGGCCGAGGAAACACCATCCTGTATGTGGGAGCCAAAACAGGAAGAGATGGCATCCACGGAGCCACCATGGCTTCGGCAGAGTTCGTAGAGGACCTGGAGCAGAAAAGACCGAATGTTCAAGTGGGCGATCCTTTCATGGAAAAACTTCTGCTCGAGGCCTGTCTAGAGGTCATGGCCAAAAATCTCATTGTAGGCATTCAAGATATGGGAGCCGCTGGTTTAACCTGTTCCACCTCGGAGATGGCTTCCCATTCAGGATCAGGGATTGAAATCAACCTTGACCGAGTTCCTCAGAGAGAAGAAGGAATGACACCTTACGAAATCATGCTCTCCGAGTCTCAAGAAAGAATGCTGATCGTGTCCAAAAAGGACAACACTCAAGAGGTTCAGGAAATCTTTCTCAAGTGGGATCTGGATGCGATCATCATCGGTGAAGTCACCGAAGGGAGAATACTCAAGGTCAGAGCTGGAGGAAAACTCGTCGTCGATCTCCCTGTTGAGGCCATCATCAACCTCTGCCCAGTTTACGAGCGGTCAAGCTCAAGACCTGCCTATTTGGACTCGGCGATACAACTCGATGTCTCTCCCTTGCCTCAAGATTACAACCAAGCCTTCTTAAAACTCCTCTCCTCTCCCACTATCGCCGACAAAGAGTGGGTCTTCCGTCAGTATGATCACATGGTCCAGGTGAACACCTCGTTCCTTCCTGGGGCCGATGCTTCTCTACTGAGGATCAAGAACAGCCTGAAGTCTTTGGCTGTCACCTTAGATGGCAATTCTCTTTATTCTTATCTAGACCCCAGAACAGGTGGGAAAATCGCCGTAGCCGAAGCCTGCCGCAATCTGGCCGCTGTCGGAGCTCGCCCACTTGGAGTGACCAACTGCCTCAATTTCGGTAATCCCGAAAAACCCGAGATTATGTGGCAATTCAAGGAAGTGATCGAAGGAATCAGCGAGGCTTGCCGGACATTCGATATCCCCGTAACGGGAGGTAACGTCAGTTTTTATAACGATACAGAAGGAGTTTCGATCTATCCCTCTCCTGTCTTGGGAATCGTCGGCGAAGTGAAAGATTCGAGGACTGCCGTCAGCCCGGGATTTAAAACCGCGGGAGACACGGTCGTCCTGATCGGGACCAACAAGGAAGAGATCGGAGCTTCTGAATACTTGAAATCTGTTTTCCAGATGGAGAGAGGACTTCCTCCTCGTATCGACCTAGGGCATGAAAAGCATATTCAAGAATTCTGCCGAGTGGCCATTGAGAAAGGACTTCTTCAATCAGCTCATGATATCTCCGAGGGAGGTTTGGCCGTATGCTTAGCTGAATGTTCCTTTTCGGGCCTTCCGATGATCGGTTGTCACATCGTCCTCAAAGACGAAATCAGAATAGATGCCCTTCTTTTTGGTGAAACCCAATCCAGATTTATCGTATCGGTCAAGAAGGAGCAACTCTCAGGTTTCTTCGACCTGGCTCAAAAATGGGAAGTCCAGACGACCACTCTTGGAAAAGTGGGAGGAGCGCGAATCATCATCGATCATCTCAGCCAGACCGTTGTTGATGTGGCTTTAAAGCAAGCCTTTTCCACCTGGAAACAAGCTATTCCCGAGATTTTCTGGAAAAAATAAGTTCTGTACAGCATTTCCTATCAGACATTCTACCTCTCCCTCGAAATTAACCAACAGCATTCTGGGCTGGTTCGAGAGAATAGTCGCGCAGCATTTCCATTATTCATCTGTTCTCTTATCACGGAAATTTGAGATGATTACGAATAGTAGAAAAGGATTGAAAAATTGGCGTTGAATAATTAAACTGACTGAGAGATCTACCTGAGAACAAACCCAAGTCATGGATAGAGTGCGAAACAAGGTTGTCAAAACATGTATCATTTCTCTATTTTTGCTCTTCGTCCTTAGGATCAATTCCCATAGTTTGGAGATCAGTTTTAGGATTTCTGGAGCTCTTTCTTATATCAATCCTGACCACATCAACCAAATCCTCCACGGCCGGGAAGGATTTCTTCTAAAAAGGACTGCCATGCGTGAGGACTGGACCTACATAAAGGGAGAAGTCAAAGATGTGCACCTGGCCACTTACTTCGAGGGAGAAATCATCTTCGCCCTGAATCCTCGTCTGGCTGTGGGTATCGGGACAGGACTCATGTTTCTAGAAGCGACAGAGGAAAAAACCGGAATCACTATCGAAAGACCACAGGATACTTTTACCGGAGTTCACCCGACCAAAATCAATGCCTACCCGCTTCGTCTCTCTACCTATTATTTTCTTCCATTGAAAGAACAATTGAGGCTGTATATCAGGGGTGGAATGGGCCTTGTCTGGACCAAGTATGTTGAGAGAAAAGGATTTTGGTACGAGCCTGCTAACAACTTCAGCCAAACCTTGGAACAGAAAGCAGCAGCTCTCGGGTACACCTTTTTCTCTGGCCTAGGGCTTATGTGGGAGGCCAATGAATTCATGGGCTTTTTTATCGAAACCGAAGTCAACCTGTCCAAAATCAGTGGATTTCGAGGGGGCACACCGGGAAAAGAAACAGAAACGCTGTATTTCCTTGAAGAATACGAAGAGGGCTCGGACTTTTGGCAGGCTAAGATGAAACTCCTCAAGGAGCAGCCCACCGGTCAAGGGGTTCGATCTTTCGAAGAGGCTGTTGTTGATTTAAGCGGTTTCTCCATGAAAATAGGCTTTACCATCAAATTCTAAATATGTATAAAGGAATGTAAAATGAGTGATGAAGTTATAAGAAGTCCAAAAAAGAGGGGAAGAGTTGCGGTTTTTCTCTCCGGCCGTGGATCGAACTTCATCGCCCTTCATGATACGATCCTCGAAGGCAAGGTAAACGCTGACATTGTTCTCGTTTTCAGCAACAAAAAAGAAGCGCGTGGCCTGAGGATAGCTCAAGAGAGAGGCCTGCACACCCTCTTTCTGGACCCGAAAAACTACGACAGCCGAGAAGATTACGAGCAGGATATCATCAAAGAAATCAAAAACAGAGATGTGGATCTCATCTGCCTGGCTGGATACATGAGAATCCTCAGCCCTTCTTTTTGCCGCGAATACACACACCGCATTATGAATATCCATCCCGCCCTGCTCCCTTCCTTTCCCGGACTCCATGTCCAAAAAAAGGCGATCGAATGGGGAGTGAAATACTCGGGAGCGACAGTCCATTTTGTCACAGCGGAAGTGGATATGGGCCCCATCATCACGCAAGCTGTGGTCCCCGTTCTCCAAGATGACACAGAGGAGATACTGAGTGACAGGATATTAAAAGAGGAGCACAAGATCTACGCTGAAGCTGTCAAGCTCTATTTTGAGGGAAGACTCGAGGTTCAAGGAAGAAGAGTTTTTGTCAGGTAAAGAGTTCTAGTAAAAAAGGTAAAAATGAAATAGAACAGAACGATGAAAAAAGTCGAAGAACAGTTTGAGTACCTGAAAAAAGGCAGCGTCGAAATCATCCAAGAAAAAGAGCTCAAGGTAAAGCTTGAGCGCTCTCTCAAAGAGAATAAACCCCTGACGGTGAAAACAGGTTTTGATCCCACAGCTCCGGACATCCATCTCGGACACACAGTCCTTCTCCGGAAAATGAAGCACTTCCAAGATCTTGGTCACGATGTAATCTTCCTGATAGGAGATTTCACGGGCCTTATCGGCGATCCTTCGGGAAGATCAGTCACCCGCCCACCGATGACTCAAGAAGAGATCATGGAAAATGCAGAAACCTACAAAAGCCAGATATTCAAAATCCTCGATCCAGAGAAAACAATCATAGATTTCAACTCTCGCTGGCTGGAGAAACTCTCAAGCTTCGAAATCATCAACCTCACGGCCAAATACACGATCGCCCGAATACTGGAAAGGGATGATTTTTCGAACCGTTTGAAACAGGGCCTCCCGATATCTGTCCACGAGATCCTCTACCCTTTGATGCAGGGCTATGACTCTGTAGCCTTGAAGGCGGACGTGGAGCTGGGCGGGACGGATCAGAAATTCAACCTTCTCGTGGGACGCGAAATCCAGCGAGAATTCGGCCAGGAACCCCAGGTCATCCTGACCATGCCGCTTCTGGAAGGATTGGACGGTGTCGAGAAGATGAGTAAATCCTTGAATAATTACGTCGGGATCACTGAGGATCCAACAGAAATCTTTGGTAAAATCATGTCCATCTCGGATGAGCTGATGTTTCGCTACTACGAGCTTCTGACCGACCACCCTCTCTCCCAGCTAGAGATATGGAAAGCCGAGATCGAGGAAAACAAGATTAATCCGAAGGACTTAAAAACCAGACTGGCTGCCTCGATTATCGCCGATTTTTGGGGAGAGCCAGAGGCAGAGAGAGCGGCGGAGGAATTCGAAAGAGTCTTTAAACACAAAGATATTCCCACAGAGATGGAAGAAATAGAAATCACAACCGAGTCTATATCGCTTGTCGATCTTCTGGTGGGCCGAAGCATCCTCCCCACTCGCGGCGAGGCCAAAAGGATGATTCGCCAGGGCGGTGTCTATCTTGACGGCGAGAGAATCGAAGATATCGGCTTCACAGTCGAGGCCAAAAAAAACAAGGAACGAATCCTCAAGGTAGGAAAAAGAAAATTTTATCGATTGAAATTCTAAACTTCTACCTCAGAACCCAAACCTAACTCTTGACAACGGTTGAAAACAACGGAAGCCACAACAACGTCCTGAACAGCAACCCCCACGGACTTGAAGAAGGTCAATTCCTCGTCCGATAACCGGCCGGATATCTTCCCTGCGGCCACCTCCCCTATCTCACCATGGATGTGTGATTTTGAAATGCGTCCCTCATTTAGGGGAATGATCAAATCTCCTGCTTCTTCAAGAGAGGCTTGGAGGGAATCAACCACAACTTTAGCTCTTTGGACTGTCTGCCCGGGAATTTCTTGCATCTCTGGTGTATAGGAACCAATTCCGTTAATGTGAACTCCGACCTTAAGATCCTCATCATCGAAAACAGGCCTAGAAGATGTCGTCGCAGCACAGATGATGTCTGCTTCATGAACCGCCTCAGAGGGAGAATTTGCGACTTTGAATTCAATCGGAACGTGTTCAAAACCGTCTTTTATTTCTTCGAAAAAGGCGCTAGCTTTTTTCACTTCGATATCATAGATCCATACCTTGGTGATGGATCGGACGGCACAAACAGCTTCCAGTTGCGTTCGTGACTGCCCTCCAGCTCCGAAGATGGCCACCACACGAACATCTTCTCTAGAGAGGAGGTCGGTGGCCACCCCAGATGCCGCGCCTGTGCGCAAGGCTGTTAGATACGCTCCCTCCATCAATGCCTGAGGTCGTCCAGTCTCTGCATCTATAACCATCACCACAGCATGAATCGTCGGAAGATTCTTTTCTCGGTTCTGGGGGAAAACGGTCACAATCTTTGATCCCAGGGCCTCACTCTCCCATAAATAAGCGGGCATGAATAGCACAGAACCTTCCCGGCTTGGTACGGGAATTTTGGTACGCAGGGGAACGTATGCCCGACCCTCTGAAAGCTGGATGAAAGCCTTTCTGACGGCTTCGATGGCCTCGGCCATGGAAATAGCCTGGGCCACTTCCCTTTGAGATATAATTCGTAGCTTCATCGGACTACACCACTCTCCTTTCCCCAGTTGGTTTCCGTTTTTTAAACCGGTCATAAGCAAACGGACTCAAATCAAAATCGGTTCGGCCATCGAGAATAAGCTGGCTGAGAAGGCGGCCGACGGCCGGTCCCTGTTGAAAACCATGGCCTGAAAAGCCAACTGCACAATAAAATCCCTCGATGTTCGGAGCAGGGCCGATGATCGGGTTTTGATCCGGCGTTATGGCATAAAGTCCAGCCCAACCTCGAAGGATTTCGGCTCTCTCGATTATAGGAACGCGATGAATAGCTGCCTCGATGACCTTCTCCATAAAGTTCCAATCGACATGGATATTGAAGCTAGGTGTTTCATCCGGGTCGCTCATCCCGATGAGTATTCCTGGTTCCTCCCCTCTTAAATAGAAGGAGATATCCATGTCGATGATCATCGGGATTGGCTTGGCGACGGCTTCGAAAGCCTTTGTCATAAAGACCTGACGTCGGTATGGTTTGACAGGCAGATCAACACCACCCATCCTGGCGACCTGTCTACCCCAAGCCCCAGCCACGTTGACCACGATGGAAGTCGAAAGAGAACCTTTTGTGGTCTCAACGCCTATAATCTTGGCTCCTTTAACTCTGAGACCGACAACCTCTGTTTTCTCTTCTATCCTTACCCCGAGGTTTCGGGCCGCCCGGGCAAATCCCATGGCTGTCAAATAAGGGTCAGCATAACCATCATCCGGGCCGAAAGTCCCGCCTTTTAAATCCCTAACATCCAGATAAGGCCATCTTTCCTTGATATCTTGCGGAGAATAGACCTCCACAGGGACTCCGTATTGCCTTTGCCTCCTCACTCCAGATAAAAAATCCCGCCAAGTATTCTCCTTTTGAGCCAGGAAGAGATATCCAACCTGGCGAAATTTGATGTCGGTTTCGAATTCTTCCTGGAAATTCTCAAAAACCCGGATGGATTCCTGGGAAAGGCGGATATTTGCCGGCACAGAGAATTGCTGCCGGATCCCTCCCAGAGAGAGCCCTGTGGAAGCCTGAGCGAGCAGGTCTCTCTCAAGAATAACAACATCTCGGCATCCCCGCATAGCCAGATAATACGCGGTACTCACCCCCATGATGCCCCCACCGATAATGACGATGCTGGCTGTTTTTTTTAAATCCCTCACCTTTCTTCGATGCGACCAAACAAACGGCTTAGAGTCTCCTCCTGCTAAATCTTCGGAGGCAAGAACTTGGGTGGTTTCGCGAAGACCTTCTCAAAAATATCGGGGTAGCTATCTTTCCCGCCGATGAGTAAAAACGTCAACGGCATGGCTTTTTTGGCCAGCCGGACCATCTTGCCGACCACCGCCTTAATATCCCACTGGGCTGTGGTGTCTTCTCTCAGCCTCGAGATGTGATAAAGCTCTCTGGCGTTGACCTGGAGTAAAACCCTCCGTCTATGCGCGTTGGTCAGGACATACTCCGCCCCGACATCCATATCCTGTTTCATTTGTTTGTATATCTGGTTTGTCTGTTCGATCATCTCCAAGAACTCCTGTTTGGCTCCGATGGCCTTCACGGAGGGGGGAAGGGTCACTCCGAAGTCGGGATTATATTTTTGGACAGTCTGGGTCGTCATGCGATGGCGTTTGAGCTGGGCGAAGCACGATGCTGAGACGATCAGGTCAAAGGTTAAGTTCACATACTCGAATTCACGGAGAGTGGAATCGTAGAATTCCATGTGTTGAAAGGCCTTTTTCATAAACTCTTTCTTTTGTTGCAGTCTGAGCTTTTTTGCTCGTAAGAGACATTCCTCGAAAGAATGGGAGGAAGAAGCATAGAGGAGCGAAGCGATTAACTTTGTATCCGCCTCTTCAGAATGATCGACCAAACACACGTCATCTTGATTCCCTGATGAGGATTCGAGAAACGGCCTTGCAGCAATTTCCAATTCTTCATAGGTCTTGGAATCGAATTCGTTGGGTTCGGTAAAAAGAATGATAGACGGGCCCACTTCTTTGGCTAGAGAGTAGAGTTTTGTGTTCAGATTTTTCAGCTCGGCCAGCCTTTTCGAGGCGAAGCGTCGGATGAGCAACTCCAAATTCCTGGCATTGATCGTCATCCCCAACTGGCCCTCTGTGGCCAGACTGACGATATAACGGGCATCTTCTTTGGCCCAGCCATCAAGGAGGCTATGTTTTTTCTGGTCCTCAGCCAGATCCTTATATTTTTCGAAAAGGTAGGGTCGAAGTTTATCGTAAAGTCGATGATACAGGGCGTTCTGGGCCCTGATCAAACCGCAAAACATCTCAGTCTTCCCCGCCCGCTTCACTTCCTCGGGTATCACAAAATCATCTCCCAATGTGATATAGCGCTGTGACTTTTCTGTGTAGGATGAGAGTCGAAACCTCTCCAACTCTTCTGTGGCCAAGCGACTCAACCCGATGATGTCAAAATTGAAGACAGCATGTTCAGCCACAGAGTGATGGCCCATCTTGAAAATAATGTTCCTGTTGGAGCGTCTCGCCTTCTCGACCTCTGCTCTGGCGACAGCTCTCAACTCATACGCTGGTCGCGGATCGCGGGAAATCCGGGCATAAGAGGCGGACAGCGTCTCGGGTGTGATGTCATCACGCGGAGGACTATGCTTCTTAAGTTCTTCGATAACTTGGCTGTCGATGTTATAACCGGCAAGAATAACCTTCATGGCTTTTTACTACAATAAGAAGCGCCGAAAAAAAAGTCAACTCGCAGAAGCCTGAACTCCAGCTCTTTTTCAGGGCACGTTGAATCGGGATAAGAGTTAGAGTATCATGAGGAAAAGCATGAAAAACAAGGAAATCGCCTCCCTTTTGGCTCGCATCGGGGATGCTCTTGAGATCCAGGGAGAGATGGGATTTAAGGTAATTGCCTACAAAAAAGCCGCTCGAGTTCTTGAGGATCTGACCGAGGATATCGAAGAGATCACCGAACAAGGTCGACTCCAAAAGATCCCTGGAATCGGCCCAGGTATGACCAAGAAAATTCAAGAATACATCGAAACAGGAGAGATGACAAAATACAAGGAAGCGTTCTCGTCAGTCCCGGAAAGTCTACTCGAACTATTAGAAATACAAAATTTAGGGGCAAGAACGATCCATCTCGCTCATAAAGAACTTGGAGTGAAGAATCTGAGAGACCTGAAAAAAGTGATCGAGGATGGTTCGTTAGCTGGATTATTCGGTCTCGGTGAAAAAAAAGTGGAGAGCATCAGAAAAGGGGTAGAAATCTTCGAGCAGGCGCAAGAGCGCATACCGATTTTTGAAGCAGTCAGTCTTGTGGAAGAGGTCATCGAATACCTTAAAAAATCTCTACTTGTCGGTCGTCTGTCCCCAGCGGGTTCTCTCCGCCGCATGAGCGAGACAGTCGGGGATATTGATGTCCTCGCTACAGGGAAAAACGGGGCAGAAATCATCACCTACTTCACACAATACCCTGGTGTTACACGCGTTTTGGCCGCGGGGGAGACAAAAGGATCTGTGATGATCTCTACCCCAGGAGGAGAGCGCCAGGTGGACCTGAGGATAGTCGATGATTCTGCGTACGGTGCCGCCCTCCAGTACTTCACAGGCTCAAAAGCTCACAACATCAAACTGAGGTCTATGGCCAGGGAAAAGGGATTGAAGATCTCTGAATACGGTGTCTTCAGAGGGAACAAGAAAATCGCTGGCTACGATGAAGAGGAAGTTTACCAAACATTGGATTTACCGCTCATCGCCCCTGAGCTGCGGGAGGACAGAGGGGAGGTCGAACTGGCTTCGATAAATAAACTCCCGACTGTCGTTGATTATTCTGATATCCAGGGCGACCTTCACATCCATTCTGAATACAGTGACGGCAGTCTTTCCTTGAGAGATATCGCCGACTTGGCCAAAGAAATGGGCTATATCTATGCCGCCATCTGTGACCATTCCCAATCAGTAAAGTATGCCCATGGTCTTTCCCCTGAGCGGTTGACAAAACAGATCCGAGAAATCGACGAACTCAACCGAAAGCTCAAAAGAATAAAAATTCTGAAGGGAGTCGAAGTGGACATTCTTCAGGATGGGAGCCTTGATTTTCCTGACAGCTTACTCAAAGAATTGGATATCGTGGTGGCAGCGATCCATACGGGATTCAGGAGAAATGTAACCGAACGGATCTTACGAGCTATGGACAATCCTTGGGTGACCATCATCGCCCATCCCTCCGGGCGTCTCATATCTAAGCGCGAGGGCTATGAGGTTGACTTGGATCAAGTTATCGCTGCAGCTCAGACCAAGAGAAAGGTCCTGGAATTGAATGCCTATTATGACCGCCTCGACCTCAATGAATTCTACCTGAAAAAAGCTAAAGAGAAAGGGGTAAAAATTAGTATAGGGACCGATAGCCACTCCCCCGGTGGATTCCAAATGATGCGCTTCGGGGTGGGCATTGCCCGCCGAGCCTGGTTGGAGAAAAAAGATGTCCTCAATTCCCGAAGCTATAAGCAGCTGCTGGACAGAAGGGTCTAGGCAAGTCTCTAGTCATGAAAGACTCGTTCTCGTTTCATGAACGATCGTGATGTGACGATTATCCTTTCATCACACCAACAGGGATCACACGGGCTACGAGTCTTCCTATGCCCACCTGATGGGACACTTTAACCACCTCATCGACGTCTTTGTAGGCCTCAGAAGCCTCTTCGGCAACCCCCTTCCATCCTGTAAATTTCAACTCAACGCCTTTCCTCTCGAGATCCTGCTTGATTTTTTCTCCTCTGAATCGTCGGAGGGCCTCATGACGGGACATGACTCTTCCGGCTCCATGAGCCGTTGAGCCAAAGCTCAGTCTTTCAGCGTCTTTCGTCCCGACGAGAATGTAAGAGGCTGTTCCCATGCTCCCGGGAATGATGACCGGCTGCCCGACGGACCGGTAGACTTCAGGAATCTCTTCCCGGCCAGGTCCGAAACTTCTGGTCGCTCCTTTCCGATGGATGCATACTTCTTTCATCTCCCCTTCTCGAACTTGGTGTTTTTCAAACTTGGCCACATTGTGACAAACATCATAGACCTGATCCATACCCCTGGAACTCCCCATAATCTTCGCAAACACCTTGCGTACCCAATGGGCAATCATCTGTCTGTTGGCAAAAGCGAAATTCACCGCTGCACTCATGGCCTTGTAATACTGCTGCCCCAGAGGAGAGCGAATCGGAGCGTTGATCAATTCTCTATCCGGAAGCCCCTTAATCCCGAACTTATTCTCCATCAACCGGATATAATCAGAAGCCACTTGATGGCCCAGCCCACGGCTGCCGCAATGAATCATGACCATAATCTGACCGATGGTATGGATGCCGAAAACATCAGCTACATCCTGATCATAGATCTCAGCCACCTTTTGTATCTCCAGAAAATGATTCCCAGCTCCGAGAGTGCCCAGCTGTGGGATACCCCGCTCTACGGCTCGATGAGAGAGATGGCTGGGATCAGCCGCCCTCATTCTCCCGTTTTCTTCAGTTCTCAGCAGATCTTCGGCTGTGCCGTAGCCTTTTTCGACCGCCCACTCGGCTCCCTTGCTACAAACATCTTCTAAATCATGATGCGAGAGGCGGGTTGCTCCGCCTTTCCCCACTCCGGCAGGAACTTCTTTAAAAATTTCTGTCAAAAGTTGCCTCCGATGAGCTTGAATATCCTCCTCGTGGAGATCTGTTTTCAGCAACCTGACACCGCAGTTGATATCGTAGCCGACACCGCCAGGAGAAATGATACCTTCATCCAGATCGAAGGCCGCCACACCTCCAATCGGAAATCCATAGCCCTGATGGGCATCAGGCATAACATAAGCGGTTCGCTGGATCCCCCTCAGACAGGCCACATTCCTCGCTTGGCTGAGAGTTTTGTCCCGTTTAACGCTCTCTAGGAGCTTGGAAGAAATATAGATCACAGTCGAGACCTTCATCTCTCCCTGTTTGGGAATTTCCCAGGCGTAATCGCTCAGACGTTTAATTTCCATTTTAGACCTCATAAGTCGACCACAACCTGTAACACGAAACGATCGTTCTTTTTGATGTCCATTTCATTATAGGTTATGGCCTTGACATCTCCAAAAATATTGTGTTTTTCGGAATACTGATCGCCCCTGAAGAGGGCCACCAGAGTGTATCCCTTGCCTTTCTTCTCGATGAGGACTTCATCCACAGCACCCAAAAGAAACATCTTTGATTCCAACAAGTATATAATTTCTTCTAAGAAACTGAAGAGCAACTGCTGTAGATCCTTTCCTTCTACTTTGACTCTATGCTCTTTCGTTTTATCGATAAGCTCCCAATCCCACATCAGGGATGCCGTTGCCAAGGCGGCATTGACAAAGGATTCCTCGAGGGTTTTACCAAAAGCCTGAAATTTGGCATCAGCCGTGTGGGGAAGGAACCGATACCTCTCCACTTTAGAGCCCTCCTAACTCTTTCTTTTTAATTTTTTCGATGAGATCTTCCTGAAGAGCTAGTAATCGTGGCGATAGCTCGACTGGAAAAACCTCGCATTCGCCTTGAATCTTTTTGTATTTATCATCCAGTCTGGAGAATTCATCATGAAAAATGTCCTGGATCTCAGGGAGTGAAGGCGAAGGGGCTGTGATCCGCCCTTTGTCCATGACCTTTCGCAACAAAGGCTCACCTCCTTCGAATCGCTCATCACGCACACCGATGATATCCTTCTCTATTTTATTCTGTCCTGAAATCAAGCGAAAAACTTGCTTTTCCGAGGGCAGTGATATCTTTTCAGGGCTTAATTTCAAGACGGGCTGTCCCCCGTAACTCGCTAGTTTGTAAGCCATATCCAAATAAGGAGCATCGGCGGAAACACCCATCTTAGTGCCCACACCGAAAGAGTCGATCTCAGCCCCTCGCTCGATAACCTCTAGGATTTTATATTCATCAAACGAACCGCTGGCGAAAATCGTGACATCTTGAAGGCCAGATTCTTGGAGGATGTGCCTGACTTCCCTGCTTAGGCTGGCGATATCCCCGCTATCCAACCTAACTCCCTTCAACCGATTACCCTTCTTGGCCATTTCTCGTCCGACCTCAACCGCTTTTTTCGTTCCGGCGATCGTATCGTAGGTATCCACCAGCAACATCGTATTCTCCGGAAAAGTCTGAGCAAAGGCCCGGAAGGCCCCGATTTCTTCCTCAAAACTGGTGACAAAAGAATGAGCCATTGTCCCGAAAATCGGAAGATCGTATGCCTTCCCTGCGAGCACGTTGCTCGTCCCGACGAATCCTCCGATAAAGCTCGCTCGAGCCACCTTCAAACCAGCATCCATTCCTTGAGTCCGCCGGAGTGAAAAATCGACAAGCTTCCGCGGCCCAGCAGCCCACACACAGCGAGAAGCTTTAGTGGCGATCATCACTTGCAGGTTTATAGCGTTGATGATAAAGGTCTCGATAATCTGGGCTTCGACGATAGGGGCCGTGACTTCGAGGAGTGGTTCATCGGCGAAAAATATTCTTCCCTCAGGAAGGGCATAGACATCGCCGCTAAACCGGAATTTTTCGAGATAGGATAGAAACTCAGGATTAAAGAGACCTGTTTTTTCCAAGTAGTCAAGATCTTCCTGTTTGAATTGGATACTCTTCAGATACTGGAGGACATCATCCAGTCCGGCAGAGATGAAATAGCGACGTGCGGGAGGATAGTTGCGGATAAAAAGGCTGAACGTGGCTTGCTCAGACATATCATGTTCGAAATAACAAGCTGCCATTGTCAGTTCGTAGAGGTCTGTGAACAAAGCCAGATTTTTTTTCAGATTCATCAACATACCCTCAAGGATTATATACAACGTCCATTTTTCTCATCATAATGACAATCAGGAATAAAATCAAACCAGTGAGAAGGGGTCAGACCTTTCTAATTTTCATAATAAATATGAGTACATGCTACCCTCTCATAATCGATAGGGGAAATTATGAACATTAGGAAGGTCTGACCCCAATCTGTTAAAAGACTCCGGCGATCTGGCCGCCGCAAGAGGGACAAGAGGCATCCTGGAGTTTGATCTTCCCGATAAAAAAGCCCTGTCTGGGGATAAGTACTTCTTGGCAGTGGGGACAGAGAGTGTGCTCGGCCACACCCAACACATTGCCGACATAGACGTAATTAAGCCCCTCTTTTTTACCGATCTCGAACGCCTTTCGCAGAGTCTCGACGGGTGTTGGTCGAGAATCTGTGTATTGATAGTCTGGATGAAAACGACTGATATGCCAGGGAATGTTCGGATCCAGATCGTGGATGAACCGAGCGACCTGGGTCAATTCCTCATCCGAATCATTCTGATCAGGTATCACGAGTGTGGTCACCTCGATCCAGATGCCTAATTTTTTCATCAGGCGAATGGAGTTTAGAACTGGCTCTAGATGGGCCCGACAGAATTCCTTGTAGAAATCCTCTTTGAAAGACTTCAAATCTACATTACAGGCATCCAGATAAGGATGGATGACCTCAAGGGCCTCGGGCGTCATGTAGCCGTTGGTGACAAAAACGTTGGCCAGGCCTTGCTTTTTAGCCAGTTTTGCTGAATCGAAGGCGTATTCGAAAAAAATCGTCGGCTCTGTGTAAGTGTATGAAACACTTTGGCAGCCATGGGATTTGGCTTGGTGGACAACCTCTTCTGGAGTCAGTCTATAGCCCGACTCGTCTTCTTTATTCCTTCGTGTGCTCTGAGAAATCTGCCAGTTTTGACAGAAAGGGCAACGGAAATTACATCCGATAGTGGCTATGGAAAAAGACGTCGTCCCTGGTAAAAAATGATAGAGCGGTTTTTTTTCTATCGGGTCCACATGGGCGGCGATGACGTCTCCGTAGACAAGAGTCAAGAGCGTACCTCCCTTGTTCTGTCGTACTCCACAGATTCCAAATTTCGAGTCGGCTATCTGACAACGGTGATGGCACAAAGAGCAGGAGACCTTCTGCTCAGGGAGTGAACGGAAAAGCATGGCTTCCTTCATCATCTCGAATCTCCTTTTTGAAAACCCGTCTTCTCTGTGTAGAAAGCGATCAAGTCTTGAGGCTTGTCGGTGAATATCCCGATACGATGGCAATGAATCATATCTGAAGTCCTGTATCTCAAGTTTGAGACTCTGTCCCTAGATCAGGATAAAAATCTCTGGCTGATGGGCAAAGGTGACAGAGGGAACACTGGGGACATTGGGGCTTCCGGGCTTGACAGATTCTGCGGCCATGGTTGACCAGCATATAATTGAAATCCAGCCAATCCTTCTTGGGGACGATATTCATCAGGTCTATTTCAACTTTATCCGGATTTTTCTGCTGGCTCAAACCCAATCTCTGCGACAACCGCTTCACATGGGTATCGACAGCTATTCCTTCAGCCTTTTTGTATGAGCTGGATAGAACGATATTGGCCGTCTTCCGGGCCACTCCAGGAAGAGTAATGAGGTCCTCCATCCTGTCTGGAACTTCGCCATTATAATCTTCTACGATCTTTTTACTGGCGTTAATGATGCTTTTGGCTTTATTCCTGAAGAAGCCCGTGGGTCGGATTTCCTTTTCTAAGACTCCTTGGTCTGCCTGGGCAAAATCTTGGGCATTCAGATACTTCTGGAAGAGGAAGGGGGTGATCTCGTTGACTTTCTCATCCGTGCATTGGGCGGAGAGGATCGTGGCTACGAGAATCTGAAGAGGCGATTCGAACCTGAGGGCAGTGCGGCTCTGCGGGTATTCCTTCTTTAATATTTGGATGATTTCTATGACTCTATCTCTGGCCTTTTCCACCTTATTCCTCCTCCACTAGAAAAAAAGAGCTAACCAATTTTTTGGGGACTGCCTCCTGAATATAATCTGTCCTATTTATAGGCTCTCTTTTCATTAGGAGGCAACCTCCATCTTCTCTCGTCACAGAAAGGAAAGTCTCTTCCTAAAAGGGACACAGCCCAGAAGAACACCCTCCGGAGTATTCAGCTGCCGCATAGATGAAGCCCATCTCCTCCCGTCTTTCTTCACCAACTCTCGCATCAAAAGATAACACCTGATTTTTCTTTGTCCCATATCGATAAATCGTTATTCCCTTGCACTTTAATTCGTGGGCCATGAGATAGATGTTTCTCACATCCTCGACGGTCGCATCAGAGGGAAGATTAATCGTTTTAGAGACGGAATTATCAGTATATTTTTGAAAGGCCGCCTGGATCCTGAGATGCTGTTCCGGGGAAACATCAAAGGAGGTGATAAAGATCCTCTTCAATTCGGAGGGCAGCTCGTGGATCTGCTGGATTGAACCGTACTGCCCCACCCTGGCCATCAGCTCCCGTGAATACAGCCCTCTTCTGTGAAGTTCTCTTTCGAAGAGAGGATGTGTTTCAAAAAGCCTCGTCCCAGAAAGGACGTTGCGGACAAAACTCAATGCAAAAAGCGGCTCTATACCGCTCGAACAACCGGCCACGATGCTGATTGTTCCCGTCGGAGCGACTGTGTTGACGGTGGCATTGCGCAGCCTGAGACTCTTCTTGGCAGGATAAATAGACTTCTCATAGTTAGGAAAAACTCCTCTTTCTTCGGCTAGCGCTGCCGAAGATTCCAAGGATTCCTGATGGAAAAATTTCATCAATTCTTCAGCCATTTGGACGGCCTTCTTGCTCGTGTAAGAAATCCCAAGTTTGATCAGAAAATCGGCAAAGCCCATAATACCCAGCCCGATCTTCCGGTTGGCGAATGTGATATCCTTGATCTGGGGCAGAGGGTATCTGTTGACTTCTATGACATCATCCAATAAGCGGACAGCCCACCGTATCCTGTCTTTCAGTCTTTCCCACTGGACAGAACCATCTTTAACGAATTTTGATATGTCTATGGACCCGAGATTGCAGCTTTCGTAAGGAAGGAGGGGGATCTCCCCGCAAGGATTCGTGGCTTCGATCTGACCGATTTCAGGAGTCGGGTTATGGCGGTTGATCTCATCTAGAAAGACAACGCCTGGATCACCTGATTTCCAGGCAGCATAGACGATCAAATCAAACAGAGCCGGGGCTTTCATCGACTTCACTTTCTTATGCGTTCGCGGATTGACAAGATCGAAGGATTCCTTCTTCTGGACGGCTTCCATGAATCGATCGGTCACAGCGACCGAGAGATTAAAGTTAGAGAAGGAATCTTCCTCGAGTTTGGCTTCGATAAATTCAACGATATCTGGATGATCACAGCGCAGGATTCCCATATTGGCCCCTCTCCGCCTTCCTCCTTGGACGATGATTCCTGTGGCGTGGTTGAAGATACTCATAAAAGATACGGGACCAGAGGCTTCTCCTTTCGTGGTAGAGACAAGGTCGCCCTTGGGCCTGAGTCGGGAGAAATCGAAGCCTGTTCCACCTCCAGTTTGATGGATGAGGGCCATGTTCTTCAATCCCCTGAATATCCCTTCCATCGAATCCTCCACTGGCAGAACAAAACAGGCGGAGAGCTGTCCAAGGGAGGTTCCAGAGTTCATCATCGTCGGAGAGTTAGGTAAAAATTCAAGCTGACTCATCATCTGAAAAAAAACATCCTCTACGTCCTCAGGACTAGAGGATGATTTAAAATTCGCCTCCGCTTGACTGATATGCCTCGACACGCGGCGGAAGAGCTCTTTGGGTGTTTCAACGACATTGCGTTCATCATCTTTTAACAGGTACCTTCTCTTCAAGACGAGAAGGGTGTTGAGAGGAAGCTTAAGGTCATCCCTGACACCAAAAATAACTTTGGCTTGCCGCAGGTCTTTATGCTCCTCTCGATACAAGATATAGCTCCGCGCTACTCCCCGATACCCCATCTCCATCAACACTTGCTCGACGAGATCCTGAATATCCTCGACTGAGGGGATTTTATCTTGATACTGGTCCACCACTCTGTCGAGGACGCGATTTCCGATTAATTCAGATATTTCTAAGGATTGTCTTTCGTCTTCGAGCACTTCCAGGGCGGCCCTAAAGACCGCGGTTTTTATTTTCCGCTCGTCAAAATCCACGAGTGAATTATCTCTTTTTCGTATTCTATCCGGTAATCTCTTCATTCTTATTTCTGCCTTTAGACTCCGAGTTCAGAGTGAAGCTGGATGAAGCGGAGAATATCACTCCGACAGATGATGCCAGTGATTTTTCCATCTTTAAGGACCGGAACCTGATGAATATCCTTGGCGGTGAGGCTATTGAGAATCGTATTTCCATCGGCCTCTGGGGAAACAAACATCAGTTCCTCCCGAGGAGTCATGATATCTTCCACTGTTTCATCAGACCACTTCTCTCGAGGTGTGGCTTTAACATCTTCGAGACACACGATGCCTCTCACCTCATCTTCCTCCAGGACGAGAAAGACTCTCTCTTTTTTCTTGAGGATGAAATCATCAACGAGCTTCTGAACCGAGAGATCATGCCTCACTGACTGGTAATCCTTGGTCATCAGATTTTCAGCCTTCACTCCTTTGAGCACAGCTTCGACCATGACCCGACGATAGCCTCTGACTGCAGCGCTGTGGAGAAACCAGCCGATGAATATCAGCCAAAGACCCGAAAGATATCCCCTCAGGACCTGGATGCCGCCCAATACCATCAGGAGAAAGGCAAAACCCTGTCCTGTTTTAGAGGCGATACGGGTTGCCTGCCTCAGGTTTCCAGTAACCTGCCAAATAATGGCTCTCAAGACTCTCCCCCCATCCATCGGAAAACCAGGGAGGAGATTAAAAATACCTAAAATAATGTTGATGAGCGCCAAATAAGAAGCCATTGCATACAAAGGGTCACCAATCCCTCTCAAGATTAAAGCGAGGATAAAGAAGACAAAGCCGAGCCCGAAACTGGTTAAAGGCCCCACAAGAGACATCACCAGTTCTTGCAAGGGCCTTTTGGGTTCCTCTGTTATCTGAGCCACACCGCCCAGGATGAACAGAGTGATATTGCGGACCTTCTCACCCTGTTTTATGGCCGCGATGGAATGAGCGAGTTCATGAATTAAGACCGAGCTGAATATGAAAAGGCTTGTCAGAATCCCGATGAGCCAATACAGCCCTGTGCTCCACCCTGGATAGCCCTGAGGATAATAATTAGCGGCTAAAACCCAACTGAACAGAACAAAGATTAAAAACCAACTGGAATCGACGTTAATGTCGATCCCAAAAATTCTACCGATGCGCCAAGAATGCCTCATCCTCTTACTCCTTTCTTAGAAGAGCGCAATTATGGGAGATGGACTACTGCCTCCCTCGAGAATAGACCAGATGTCGCAATTCCTCATCAAGAATAGTCATTATGTCGTGAATACCTGCCGGTATAAGGGACCTGATTTCTCTGAAGTCGTTCGGTTACCTGCGTCTGGCTGTTTGCGGTTCTTTCCTCTCTATGGTCCTAAGTGAACCATTTCATGGGAAAAATGGAAGTCTTCTACGTCATAATATTCTGGAAATTTCTCGAGTAAATCTATCTCTGATTTTACCATGAAATAGTGGCTTCTTTCTACACGGGATAAGTATTCTAGGAGCTTCCGGCTCTCATCCCTCTCAACCTCTTGGCTTTTTCCCTTGTAAAATTCCTCTGATAACTTTTCGGCCTTGAGAGCTGCCTTGAATATATCCAGGATGGTGGGTTCGGTTTTAGCCTCAACTTTGATGGGTGGAAGAAATGATCTTTCTGGAAGCTCGACCTTTTTGGCTGGATACTTTTGTGAATGTAAATTCTCCAGGATCTTGCGATGTTTTTTCTCTTCATAGATCAGGAATTTTAATTTCTTCTTCAATAATGCGTTTTTTACTCGATCATGGAGTTTGGTATAGGTAGAGACAGCCTCGATTTCTGACTTGATGGCCAGGGCCAACACTTCATGAGAGAGCGCTTCATTAGGCAAAGTCACTATCATCCTCCTCTTTTCCACAGCGCTCGGAGCGCTAAGTCGATATCGATTAGAATCTTGAGAACTTTTCCTTTGGAGAACCGCACACAGGACACATCTCCGGAGCTTCTCCCTCCACGGTGAATCCACAGACTTGACAGACATGAATCGGGAAGAACTCAAGATCCTGGCCTTGTTCGACAGCCTCTTTGGCTCTTTTGTACAATCCGGCATGGACTTCCTCAGCTGCCATAGCCCACTTAGTAGTCGTCTGGGCTCCTGTCTCCTGTTGATCTTCCGCGACTTTGATGTAAGCCGGATACATCTCTGTGACCTCGAAATTTTCACCTTCCATGGCTTCCTTCAAGTTTTCCTCAGTTTTTCCGATTCCCGAGAGCGTTCTCAAGTGATTGGTGGCATGCACCTGTTCAGCGTAAGAATTAGCCCTGAACAGCCTGGCCACGTTGGCAAAATTTTCTTTTTCTGCCTTATCGGCAAATGCCAGATATTTCATGTGAGCTTGACTTTCTCCGGCAAAAGCATTCTTGAGGTTTTCTTCTGTCATCTTTCTCATCTTATTTCTCCTTTTATTTTTAAATTTTTATCATCTTCTCGATCGCTCCTCTCGCCTGTTGGCTGATCTCAGGAGGAACTTCGACTCTATGAACCATATCCTCTAAAGATTTTAAGACCTTTAAGAGAGTGATCTTTTTCATGTTATAACATAGAGCTGTGTTCAAGGCTGGATAAAAAGTTTTCTCCGGGTTCTCCTTTTTTAAACGGTGAATGATCCCCGATTCCGTACCGATGATGACCTCCTCCTCCAATTCGCGCTGCATTCCTTCCTGGTAGG
>CAYFXE010000012.1:24311-29515 GCA_964347035.1 uncultured Eubacteriales bacterium
TGGTCTTCTTGGCTTCCTTGACCATGCCTCCTGTGGATAAGACTTTATCCGCCAAGTCGATGACTTCCGGTCGGCATTCTGGATGAACCCAAATTTCGGCCTCAGGATAAAGACTCTTCTTCTCCCGGATATCCTTGGCCAGGATATTGTTGTGCACGTAACAATAACCATCCCAAGGAATAATCTTTTTTTTCGTGTGGCGAGCTACGAAGGCAGCCAGATTCTTATCCGGCACAAACAAAATTTCGTCCCCATCCAAAGAATCAACAACCTTCAAAGCATTAGAGGAAGTACAACAGATGTCGCACTCAGCCTTGACCTCGGCACTCGTGTTGACGTAACAGACAGCTTTTCCCCCTGGATAGTGCGTTTTCCACTCTCGTAGCTCAGGAGCTATCACCATATCCGCCATCGGACAGCCTGCCTTGATGTCAGGCATCAGTACCGTCTTTTCGGGAGCAAGAATCGCCGCAGTTTCTGCCATGAAATGAACACCACAGAAAACAATAACCTCCTGGTCAACTTGAGCGGCCTCCTGGCTCAAGCCCAAGGAATCGCCGATAAAATCGGCCACATCCTGGACTTCGCCTATCTGGTAATTGTGAGCCAGGATGATGGCGTCTCTCTCCTTTTTGAGCTTCTGGATCCTGTCTTGGATATCGTCCTTTCTCACTTTTCTTCCTGAAGATTCATCTTGAGCAATTCCTGGATGAACAGGGACGAATTTCTCTTTTCCACCTTTTCGGAAGGAAGGTCATGGAGCATTCTAGCTGCTTTCTCATCCAGGTATCTCACCTTTGAAAAATCGAGGATGATTTTATCTCCTTCATCCATTCCTTTGTTGATTTCTGCATGGAGCTCTTGGATCCATCCTTGACAAATTTTTCCTTCGAGATACAAGACTTTTTGTTTTCGTCCTTCTTTTTTAGCTGTGATTCTTAACATTTTTTGATTATTCTTTGACTTTTTTTACGTAGACTTTAAAAGTCTCGTCTTCCTCTTCCAATCCCAAATACTCTTGGCCGGTCTGACGGCACCAAGCTGGCATATCCTCTTTTATTCCTTTATCCGTGGAAACCACTTCCAGAACTTTACCCACCTTCATTTTCTTGATCCTCTGGGCGGTCTGGATGATGGGCATCGGACAGAGCAACCCGAAGCAATCCAGCGTTTCATCTGCTTTCATCGCTATTCTTTTCTCACGGAATCAATCCTGTGCTCCCTATTCTCAGAAAACTACACTCTGATTCTGGTCGCCCCACAATGTGGACATTCCTGGGTCTTTTTATTGGTCGGTTTTCCACAATCTGGACAATCCTCGAGCTCGATCTGGCAGCTATCACAGAAACCCTCCACGCCTTTAATCGGACCTTCGCAGTAGGGACAATAGCATTTCTCTGCATCGATTGATTTTTCAGGCTGTTTTTTTTCTTCCACGGCTTTTTCCCTTTCTTTGTAATTTTCGATGGCCTTGTGAAGAGCATCGGCTCCCAAGTTCGAACAATGGAGCTTATTTTGGGGAAGTCCGCCCAACTGCTCTGCAACACTTTTGTTGGTGATTTTCATCGCTTCTTCGATCGTTTTCCCGATGGCCATTTCACTCACCATGCTGGAGACAGCGATGGCGGCTCCGCAGCCGAAGGTCTGGAATTTGACATCATCAATCCGGTCGTCTTTCACCTTGATGTAAAAAGTCATCATGTCTCCACAGACAGGATTTCCGACCTGTCCCACACCGTCAGCATCCTTGAGGACTCCGACATTGCGGGGGTTCTGGAAATGATCCATAACCTTTTCGCTGTATATCATTTATCTTTCTCCTCTAAGTATTGAGTATAAAGGGGAGACATCTGCCTCAGTCTCTCGATGATAGGGGGGAAGATTTCGAGAAGATACTGGATGTCTTTTTCACTGTTCTCCTCGATCAAGCTGAACACAACCGATCCCTGAGCCAAAGCGTGATCAATCCCCATGGCCAACAAAACGTGAGAGGCTTTCAAAGCCCTCGATGTGCAGGCTGAACCGCTGGCAGCTGCGATTCCCTGCATATCCAAGTTCAGAAGCATGGCTTCGCCTTCGATAAACTCGATACAAAAGCTCGCATGGTGGGGCAAGCGCTTTTCTGGATGTCCGGTGAGCATCACGTGGTCAACACTCCTCGGCAGAGTCTGGATGAGCACATCTCTTAAGGAACTCATCTTTTTGACTCGCTCCTCTAGCTTTTTTCCAGCTATTTCCGCTGCTTTGCCCAACCCGACGATCCCGGCAACATTCTCTGTCCCTGCTCTTCGCCCTTTTTCCTGAATTCCCCCATCGATGAAGGGCATGATTCTGGTTCCCTTCCGTATGTACAAGGCTGCTGCACCACTTGGGCCGTAAAACTGGTTGGCCGCGAGGCTGAGAGCATCCACGCCAAGATTTTTCACATCAACAGGGATATTACCCACAGCATCAACGGCATCCGTATGAAAAAGAACTTCTTTCTCACGACATACGGCAGCAATCTCAGTAACAGGCTCTATGGTTCCGACTTCTCCGTTGGCCAGCATCACAGAAACAAGGACAGTTTCGGGGGTGATGGCCTCTTTGATGTTCTCGGGATCGATCAATCCCTGCTTATCCACAGGGATGATGGTGAATGTGTGCCCCATCTTCTCTAAGTATCTGGCCGAATGAAGGATGGACTGGTGTTCTACGGCTGAATAGATGATGTGTTTTCCTCGACTTTGAAGAGCTAAAGCAAAACCTTTGAGAGCAAAATTGTTGGATTCTGATCCACTCGAGGTAAAATAGATTTCCTCAGGCTGGGCGCTGATCAGACGGGCCACTCTCTCTCTGGCCTCCTCGATGGCCTTTAGGGCTTCTTGACCGACAGAGTGAAGGCTTTGAGGATTGCCATAATTTGCCTTGAGATGAGGGTACATCTCCTCGATGACTTCGGGATGAACTGGGGTTGAGGCGATGTGGTCTAAGTAAACTCTTCTCATGTCCTTTTCTTTAGTTAAAAAGCCAAAAAGGGCCTTCCTTCGGTCTCTATACTCCTAGACTGCAACCACCTCTTTGACTTCAGGAATTTCCTTCTTCAAAATTCTTTCTATACCCATTTTCAGCGTCATCTGAGACATCGGGCATCCCCCGCAAGCGCCGGTCAAACGAACCTTCACAACACCTTCTTCCACATCCACCAATTCCACGTCTCCGCCATCTGCCTGAAGAGAGGGTCGAATTTTATCCAAAGCCTGTTCGACTTTTTCCTTCATTTCTATAACCTCCTCATAAATCAAACATAATATATTAACGGAATCATTCAAATTCATCCATGATTTTTTCCAGCTCTGAATCCCTTATTTTAAGATCTCCAAGAAAAATGGACTGATTCTCGTCTTTGTAAACAAGGGATTCATAGGACGGTTTTTTATCTTGGTAGATTAGACCGACAGGGATTTTGTCTCCTCGACTTGTTTTATCCCAGGCGAGCCGGATATCCTTCGGGTCGTAATCTGAATCTTGCTCTAGAAGATGAATGTTATTTTTAAACCATTGATAAGTATTTTCTTTATTATGCGTGACACAAGGACTCAACACTTCGACGAACGAAAATCCCTTGTGTCTAATCCCTTTCTTGATTAGCGAGACAAGGTTGGTGGGCTCTCCTGAAAATCCGCGGGCAATGAAAGTGGCGCCTGCGGCCAGGGCCAATCTTGGCCCATCAAGAGGGTGTTCGTGTGATCCAAAGGGATTAGAAATCGATACAAATCCCTTCCGGCTGGTGGGAGAAGTTTGTCCTTGCGTCAGAGCATAAATCTGATTATCAACAACCACATAGGTGATGTTGATGTTTCGTCTTATAGAATGGAGGAGATGTCCTAAGCCGATCGAATAAGCATCCCCGTCACCACTAATCCCCACAACAGTCAGTCTCGGATTGACTAACTTTGCTCCCGTGGCTACGGGCAGAGTCCGTCCATGCAGGGCATGAAATCCGTAACAGCGAAAATAATTATTGAACCGTCCATGGCAGCCAATTCCAGTGACGATCATCAACTGCTCAGGAGGGATTTTGAGGGATACGGTGGCTTTCTTAAAAGCAGAAAACAAAGCGAAAAGACCGCACCCTCTGCACCAAGTCGGGTCTTCAAGGTGGTAATCTATTTCCGTTCTCATCGAAGAATCCTCTCGATCTCTGTAGAGATATCTTGGGGTCTAAACGTTTGGCTCGAATAATTCAGTATTGAATCTATTCCAGGCATTCTCTTCACCTGGCTTTTGATCAACGCACTCAGTTGAGCCGAGAAGTTGTTCTCGACCACAAAGACATGGCGACATCCGGATAGAAAATCTTCAACTTCCTCCGAATGAAAAGGCCACAGGGTTCGGATCTGAAGATATTTTGCCTCGATACCTCGCTCTTGAAGCTGATCCATCGCCTCCCTGATTGGACCAAGAGTGGATCCAAATCCGACGATAACGATATCGGCTCTCCTCTCTCCCCACAGCCGGGGCGGGATTAAATCTTTGAAAGCTGTCCTGAGCTTTCTCATCCTCTTTTCCATCATCCGGGTTCTGTTTTTAGGGCCTTCCTCGCGGTATCCTTTCTCGTCATGTTCGTTGCTCTCTACCATGTGGATACCGTTTATCATCGAAGGCAGTGCTCGAGGAGAGACTCCATCTCGGGTAAATTTATATCTCTTATATTCTTTCATCTGAAGAAGTTCTTCCTGGTTAAGGAGTTTTCCTCTGTCAATTTTTATCTTGGACAGATCAAATTTCTCGACTGTACTCAGGTTCTGGCCATAATCCTGTTCGGTGAGAAGAATGACCGGCATCTGATATCTGTCGGCCAGATTGAAGGCTTTGATGGTGAACGAGTAGCACTCCTCTATCGTCCCCGGTGAAAGCACGATTCGGGGAAAATCCCCATGACCCCCGTAGACCCACTGATTGAGGTCTGCCTGTTCGGATTTGGTGGGTAGCCCCGTGCTAGGGCCAGCTCTTTGAACGTGGACGACAACTATGGGAATCTCTGTTATCCCTGCCAGCGAGAATCCCTCCATCATCAACGAGGCGCCAGGCCCAGAGGTCGAGGTCATGGCCCGGGCTCCAGCATAGGAAGCCCCCAGGGCCATGTTGATCGCCGCGATCTCATCCTCGGTCTGAACCACCAGCCCGTTGAACCGAGGAAAGACCTTGGCCAACCATTGCCA
>CAYFXE010000012.1:29525-67913 GCA_964347035.1 uncultured Eubacteriales bacterium
CAGATTTCAGATGCCGGACAGATGGGATAGGCAGCAAAAAAGCGACATCCGGCAGCCAAAGCCCCGAAGGCAATGGCTTCATCGCCGGAGATGAGGATTTTCTGGGTGTATGTCCTTTTCTTGAGAGAACGCTTCTCTTTAAGTTTGACGATCTTTTCAGCCTGCTCACAACCAAGTTTAACAGCCTGAATATTTTTCTGAACGATGACCTTGCCCTTTTTCTCCAAGAACGCTTCTCTGATGATGTCATGGACGATGGTTGTTTCTAAATCCAGGATGTAGCACAATGCTCCTAAAACGATCATGTTTTTGAAAATTTCGTTTCCGAACCGATCTCTGGCCAACTGTTTAATCGGGAATTGATGGTAAACCAGTCCTTTATCCATAGGAGATACTATTTTCGCCAAGTCTAACCCTTCGCAGAGAATTATTCCTCCCTCAGCCATACTCGGTAAGTGCCTGATGATCGAATCGCAATCAAAGGCCAGGAGGACATCGATAAAATTATTCCTCCCGTGGATTCTTTTATGGCTTGCTCTGATTGTGTAGTTTGTGGCTTCCCCTCTGATATTGGATGGAAAATCTCTGTAAGTGACAATTTCCCAACCTTCTCTAGTGAGAATCTTGGCTAAAACATTACCAGTAAACAGCACCCCATCACCTGCTTGACCAGCTATCATCACAGATATATCAGTTATCGTCTTCATCTCTTTGATCCGTCTTACACATATTCTACACTAGGTATAAAAATTCTTATCATGAAATGACAAAATAGCAATATTTATGCCAAGTCTTAATCTATATTTCACCCCTAGAAATCAGATAAATAATGCTGAGTCATGGATAAAATATGTTATAAATAACTTTTAAGTACCGAAATATCGGTATCCGTTCTGAGCATCATCAATCACATGATATCCGCTCTTTTAATCCCCAATTTTTTCATGCGGCTCTGGAGGGTGGATGGTTTCAAGCTCAGGATCGAAGCGGCCCCTCTGGGTCCATAGATTACTCCGCGTGTCTCCTTCAGAACCTCGAGAATATATTGCTTTTCATAATCCTGGAGAGACAAAAACTCGGATTTCTCCTTCTCGCGCGGCTCTTTGATAAAATAAGCTTCGGGAATTTCCAAGTATTCGCCCTTGGTAAGGATCAATCCATGTTCGATGATATTCTGCAGCTCTCTGACATTCCCGGGCCAAGTATATTCCCTGAAGAGCTGCATGGTTCGTTCTTCGATTTTAATAACCTTTTTTCCCAGCTTTCTCCCATACAGATCCAGATAATAGGCCGTCAGAATCGGGATGTCATCCTTTCTCTCGCGGAGAGGGTCAATCTCTATCGGAAAAACATTCAACCGGAAGAAAAGGTCCTGCCTGAACTTTTTCTCCGTTACTAAGAGAGCTAAATCTCTGTTGGTGGCAGCCAGAAGCCGAACGTCGACTTTCAGTGTTTTCGAACTCCCCACCCGTTCAAATTCGCCGTCCTGGAGGACACGCAGCAGCATCGCCTGGGTCTCAAGTGGAAGGTCTCCTATCTCATCTAAAAATATGGTCGCATTATCGGCATACTCGAATCGGCCGATTCTTCTCTGGATAGCTCCGGTAAAAGCCCCCTTTTCATGACCAAAGAGCTCCGAGGTGATCAAACCTTCAGATAAAGCGGCACAGTTAACTTTGACCAATATCCTCTCATTCCTCGCACTGAGCTCGTGGATATATCGCGCCACCAGCTCTTTTCCCGTCCCGGTTTCCCCCTTGATGAGAACCGTTGTGTCGGTTGGGGCCACTTGCTGAATGGCTTTTTTCACTTTCTGGATGGCCGGGCTAATCCCGATCATCTCTTCGAAGGGATACTCAGACTTTATCTCATCCTTGAGAATCAAGACTTCTTGATAATACCTGTTTTTCAAGGATTCAGTTTTAGCTTTGCTGACTCTTTCTTCTTCCAGTTGAAACCTGTCAGTCACATCCCGGAACGTCCCTCGGTAACCGACGATATGGCCGTCTCCTTTCTTGGCAGTGAGGGAAAATTCTAGGTGTCTTTTCTCTTTTCCCATCTGGAAAGAGAGTGTATAATTGTTGACTGTTCCCTGCTCATCGACGGATTCTATGAATTTATCCCATTCCTCCTTCGGAAGGCTTAAGGCACTTATCATGATTTCCTCATCCAGGAGTGTTTGCGGGGATGAGTATCCAAGCAGCTTGGCTCCCTGATCATTTATCTGGAGAAAAGAACCTTTGGTGTCCAGCTCTAAAATTCCAATGGAAGTCGAATTGAATAAATCGAGGAGCTGCTGTTTCGACTCATTCAATTCCGTGTAAAGCTGGGCGTTTTGAATCGCAATTCCTATCTGGGAGCCGACTTTTTCTAAAAACTGAACTTTCTTGAGAGGAAAAAGATTCTCCTTCTCATCCGATAGATATAACTCGGCGATGACCTTTTTCTTGATCTTGATCGGAATGATCGCCACAGAATTATAGCCCATCCTGTGACACACATCCCGCAGTGTCCTTTCGGCCACATGTGGATGTCTTCTCTTTATCTCATCCGTTACTGCCCCCATCGAATTCGCAAAGAACGATCCGTGTTCGCTGATAAAGGGCAGCGATGGGTCCACATCACTTCTAGCCACGTATCCGCAGAGGCAGTCCTTCATGGTGATCCAGTGCTCAGACTCTAAGAATTCCTTCTCGAGACCTAGAGATGCATAAATCGGGATATTCCCTTTAGAGTCGATGAGTCGGATGGCCAGATGACCGCAACCACTCACTTTTTTTAGAATACCGAGGATATCGTTAAGGGTTGTCTTGAGGTCAGCCAGTTGGGTGATCTTTTCAGACAACAATGAGAAGAAATCAAATTTTTTAGAGAGATCGTAGTACAAGTCATCTATGTTGTCTAAGCCTGATTTTTTCCCCAACTCTTTTACCCTAAGAAGAAAATTCTTCTGTTTTGGTCTTTTTTGAAGGCCTCTGGAGTTTCTCGTCCCCTTAGAGGGAATTATTCCTCATAACAAGACGATTGTAAAAAAAAACAGAATGCGAATATCAAATATTCTGTATTGGTTGATGAGTAGGATATCTTGAATTAAGCTTTCTTTCTTGTGGCTTTCTTTTTTACCGTCCTCTTCTTCTTCATCGGCTTTTCACAGCAGATAAACACATGCTCCGAGGCACATCCACACACTTCATCCACGATGATCCTATACCCGCAAATACCGCATTCATAGTTCTGACCTTTTTTTGGCTTGGTGACTCTTTTCTTAGCGGGGGCTTTTTTGGCTGCCGTCTTAACTTTAGTCTTGGTGGGCTTCTTCGTTGCTTTTTTTACTGGCATTCGTTACCTCCGATTCATTAATTCGAATCCTGTAGGATTATATATATTTATCATTTAAGATATTTTAAGTCAATGTTCGAGATCAGGCTTCATCGTGAAGGAAAGTAATGAACTTAAACATTGCTCGAGGCCTACCTAGATAATGAAGCCTGACCCCAGGCTTTTTTTCAGACGATAACCCTTGGAATATGAGGAGCAACCCCTGATATAATTTCATAATTGATCGTGCCAACAAGGGAAGCTAGATGGTCAGCAGATATCACTTCATCTCCATCTTGGCCGATGAGTGTGACCTCATCCTCGAGACTAATTCCAGGAGTCTCCGTCACATCCACCATGATGAAATTCATGGCTACTCGGCCGCGGAGAGGAGATCTCGTTCCTTTTATCAAAACATAAGAGGAATTCGAGAGAGCTCGTCTGTACCCATCCGAGTAACCCACAGGGAGGACAGCGAGAAGGGTCTCCCGATTTGTTCTGTATGTGCAACCATAGCCGATAAAGGCTCCCTTGGGAACTTTTTTTATCTGAGCAATCTTTGTTCTCCAGGAAAGAACTGGTTTCAAACGTAGAGGCTGTGGATCACGGAGCAGACTGGACAGATATGTCTCCTTCGAAGGCCAAAGGCCATACATTCCTATTCCTACTCGCACCATATCAAAATAGGTTTCCGGAAAAAGGATGGTCGAGGCTGAACACGACATGTGTTTGAGAGGAATTCCGATCTTGCTTTTTTCGAGGATTCTGCGAATACGCTGGAAGTTTTCCAATTGGACTTTGGCATAGGTATGATCCGTCGTATCTTCGATATTGGCAAAGTGAGAGGAGAGTCCTTCAATAACCAGTTCAGGGAACTCTTGTATTCTGTTGATGAAGGAGAAAAGGTCCTCCTCCCTGATACCTTGCCGGTAAGTGCCTGTTTCTATCTTCAGATGAAGATAGGCCTTTTTTTTCAGAACACGTGAGGCCTGAGCCAAACGATCGACTGTCTCCAGGTTGTATACGGTTAAACGGAGGTTGTGAACCAAAGCCTCCTCCAATCCATGGATGGGGATGTAGCCGAGCACAAGGATCGGACAGTCGATTCCGCCTTGGCGCAGGATGATTCCTTCTTCAAGAGAATTTACTCCCAACCAGTCAATACCTTCCCTCAGAGCCGTCCGTGAGATTTCGAGAATTCCATGCCCGTAGGCGTTCGCCTTAACGACAGCCAACATCTTCTTCTTCCCGATCAATCTTCGGAACATACCGAGGTTGTGCACAAGGGCCGCACTGTCGATTTCCACCCACTGGAGATACTTTTTGCCTTCGAATTCCGTTTCTTTCTTTTGCTGTCTATCTTGCATGGTATCTCCTCATCAGCACTCAAAACTGTTCACAAGTATTGAGGCTAGAGCTCTGGATGTCTTTGTCAGAATTAGGTTCCAGCGACCGAAACAGATTCCGGAGAAAATTCAGGATTAGAGTTCAGCTTCTATCTTTTCTAAGTCGAGCCACGGCCTCAAATCTTCTTTCCTGAAGACAGTGTCTTTTCTTTCCATACCCGTAGATACCAGGACCACTCGTGCCTCGATAAGATCTTCGATGGTTTTGATGTAGTCTTTAAAGCCTTCAGGAAAGTCTGAAAATGCCTTCAAATCGCTTATCGGTCCCTCCCATCCTCTGACTTTCTTGTATTCGGGAACCACCTCGTTCAGAATCCAACTCTCGGTGGGAAAATGGCGCAAGAGGTCTTGTTTATATCTGTAACCAACACAGATCATCATCTCCTCGAAACCATCAAGGACATCGGGCTTAGTCATGGCGATCTTCTGAATCCCGTTGACCCGGCAGGCATAAGAAACCGCAACCGCATCAAACCAGCCACATCTGCGCGGACGACCCGTCGTGGCTCCAAATTCATTCCCTCTCTGGAGGAGGATTTTTCCTGCTTCCTCAAAAATCTCGGTCGGAAAAGGGCCCTCGCCAACTCGAGTGGTGTACGCCTTGGTCACTCCCAAGACCGAGTGGATCTTATCTGGACTCACTCCCAATCCCGTCGAGACACCGCCAACGGTGGAATTGGATGAGGTTACGTAAGGGTATGTACCATGGTCAACATCAAGAAGCGTTCCCTGGGCTCCTTCGAAGAGAACGGACTGATCATCCTTCATTTTCTCATCGAGGAGGAGGGAAACATCTTTTATGTAATTCTTGATTCGAGAGGCATAACGGTTGTATTGTTCAAAGACTTCTTTGGGGCTGAGTTGGGAAACCCCTTGTGCTTTGAGATAAATATTTTTTTCTTCAACGTTATCTTGTATCTTCTCCTCGAGGACAGTTAAATCCAAAAGGTCTCCGGCTTTAATTCCCCTCCGAGCGGCCTTATCCTCATAGCAGGGCCCGATTCCCCTGAGAGTGGTCCCAATTCTCTTGGCCCCCCTTCTCTCTTCACTCATCCTCTCCATCAAAGAGTGATACGGCATGATGAGGTGAGCGTCTTTACTTATGGCGATGTTGTCGTCAATCTCGATTCCATAACTCTCTAATTCGGTGATTTCGTCCAACAGGGCTTTGGGATGAACGACCACACCGTTGCCGATGACACATAGCTTTCCTGGCCGTAGAATTCCTGAAGGGATCAGATGCAGGATGATTTTTCTCCCTTCAACAATGACTGTGTGCCCAGCATTATGTCCACCCTGGTATCGCGCGATGATATCGAATGAAGGCGTGATTAAATCAATAATCTTACCTTTTCCTTCATCACCCCATTGTGTCCCGATGACAAGCAAATTGGCCATAAAAATCCTCTAGGAGAATAAATCTCAGATTTGGAGAAAGACGCCGTTTTGAGACAGAATTTTATCAGAAGCCTTATCCGAAAACAAGGCTAAAAATTCAAGGCCAACTGGAAGAGGAAGAGATTGTTCTTGATCTCCGTCTCCTTCTCTCGATTCCACTCGTATTCTATTTTAAAAACGATATTGGCAGTCGCAAAGTAGACTACCCCAAATGTCCATCGAGTCTTATCCTCATTAATCCCTTCTCCCCCAAAATTTGGGCGAAATCCCTGTCCATGATAAGCATCTCGGTAGATGAGCCTTTGATAGCTACCGACAGGACGCAGCTGCCCCATATCAAATGCAGTTTGGATAAAATACCCCTCGCCCTTTCCCTTGGGAAAGTCAGCATTATTGTTGATATCAGCTTGAGCATACTCAGCCAAAATATAAAAGCCCTCAGCAGCCCAGCTGATATCAATGCCCTTGAGGATGAGGTTTCTCTCGTTTGTATCGTCATACCGGCCTGTATAATAGGAAAAAGCTGCTTCGAGGGCCTGGCTGAGCGAGAGACCGACTCTCCCTCCTTTTCCTTTATCCTTATTGTTGTCTTTAAACTGCTGACCTTCGCTTAATCTTGGCCCTTCACTCAATCCATTTCCCAGGTAGGCTGAGTAAAAAAATCCCCGCCATCTCCCTTCGACGAGGAGACCAATGTCTCGCCAGCTTATGGGATACAGATTCTCGACAGGAAGAGGCGCTCTCACCAGTGCAGTCTGATATGGTCTGTTGGAGGTGTTGTAGCGTCCGAAGGGAACAAGATAAAGCCCGAGTTTCAGGGAAAAGGTTTGGGAGGGCCTGACTCCTAGATAGGCCTGCTCCATTTCCAGTCGAGTCTCATCCCGAAATCTGACTTCAGCCAGATAATCCACGTTAGGGGTCATATCTCCAGAAAAGACGAGCCCCAAAAGAGAGTTCTGGAATGTTCCCTGGGAGGCGAAACTGTCCTTCTGTCCCTTCAAAAAATCGAAGGAAAGGTAGCCGTTGATTTCACCGTGAACCTGGGGTACGAAGATAACTAAAGCAAGAAGAAAAAGGTAACTCGTGAATTTCATAAAACCGAAAAGTCAAAATCGTCTTCCAGCAGAGCGCTCTTCCATTTCTCCACGTTGATCTCCTGCGAAATGAGGCGAGTGATCCCATCCACGCCTTTCTTGGTTCCCATCCAGATGGCACCAACGATCTTCCCATCCTGACACACCAATTTCTTGTATACTCCCTCATCTCTTCTTTCTTGACGAATTTCCTCAAGAGTGCCTTGTTCAGGATTGACCAATCCGATGGAGGTGACATACAAGCCTACGACTTTCAAGGTATTCGAAGGAACGGTATTGATGTATCTTTTCTGTTTCCCCATGATATTGGATGCCGCCACTCGAGCCTGATCGAAGGAGGCAGGAATGATTCCCCAAATCTGACCGTTGTGCTGGATGTTGTCTCCGGCCGCAAAGATGTGAGAATCACTCGTTTGGAGGAAATCATTGACCACGATTCCCCTATCAGTCTCCAATCCCGCTTCTTTGGCCAAACCAATCTCGGGCCTTATTCCAGCCGCCACGATAGCCACGTCCGCTTGGATCCCGCTCCCGCCTTTAAATCTTAGACCCTCGACGGACTCCTGGCCCAGGACCTCCTCTGTCGCTATCCCCAAATGAACTTTAATCCCCATATTTTCAATCTGCGCCTTCAACAAAGAAGCGCCTTGACTGTCAAGCTGACGGGGCAGCAGACGGTCAAAAAACTCCACGACTTCGACCTCTACTCCTCTTGATTTAACGGCTCGAGCAATTTCTAATCCTAGTAGACCTCCCCCGATCAGAACGACTTTCTCATGATCTTCGAGATAGTCAATGATTTCATAGGCATCATCCAGAGTTCTGAGGGTAAACACTCCTCTCTTATCCGCTCCATTGAAAGGGGGAATAGAGGGAAAAGACCCTGTGGCCATGATCAGCACATCGTATTCCTCTCTCTCTCCTTCTTCAACTTCGACCTGCCTAGACTCTGGTAAAATTTTGGTCACAGAGTTCTCCAAATGGACCTGGATCTTCTGATCTTCATACCATTTTTTAGGGAAAGCGAAAAGTCGCTCAAGGGGGATATTTCCAGCTAAAAATTCTATGAGGTTAGGACGTGGATAATAGTTATACCTTTCTGAAGCGAAGATATCTATCTCGACAGACTTGTCCACATCCCGGAGCGTTTTTGCAGAGATGACTCCAGCCAGTCCGTTCCCGATGATGACGATTCTCATCACAGACAAGGCCTCTTGAAAAATCTAACTCATCTTTTGAAAAAACTCTTTCCCGACTCCGCATTGTGGACAGACCCAATCTTCGGGTAAATCTTCGAATGCCGTGCCTGGCGCAATCCCGTTATCCGGATCTCCGTTATCAGGGTCGTAGACAAATCCACAGGCGGTGCATTCCCATTTTTCCATCGTCATACTCCTTTTTATGTTTTCCGTGGCAGCATAAATCAATCCCACTCCATTACGTGTTTTTCGTACTCCTCTTCCAGTTTCAACTTGTGTGTTCTTTCCTGTTCAATCAGGAACTCGAACAATTTCTTAAGCTCTTCACTCCCAGCCCTCTGGCCCATCTCTGTGTAGAGCTCGACGGCTTTCTGTTCCTTTTTAGCGGCAAAGATCAGAAGGTCTTGGAAGGTCATCTCGGCTCCAAGGGGCTCCTCAATCAAATAATCGCTGATTTTTAAATCAGTCACCTCGTGTATCTCTAATGATTCGATCTCATCGAGGTTGATATTCTCGAGAAGATTCTTGTGGTTCCTCTCTTCTTCCTGAAGCTCGGCCAATAATTTTTCGAGCCCGGGTGTTTTGGCTATTTCCCGCATTTTTCTGTAGCCTTCGATCGCCTCTTCTTCTCTTTTTATAGCGAAGTCGAGGATGTCCTGAAAATTTGTGAATTCCATATCCCCTCCTTTCCTGATTTTCCTGGACGAAATATTTATTCTTCTTTGAGGTTCATCGGTTGATCACAACACACCAAAGTGCCCACTCCGGATTTCAGTACTGTGACTTCCTGACCACAGAGAGCACACACGTATGTCTTACCTTCTTCTGCCATGATGTTTTTTCTCCTTCTGAAACATCAAAAATGATGACTTAAGAAATTGCAAATAAAAATGAAATCCCATTATAATGGAACTCTATCACTGTTGCAATGACCTTTAAAGCAGGAATGTTTTCAAATCTCGAAAAACATTTACCCCTGAGCAGTGTGTTCATATAGAGAAAAAAGACAGACTAAATGATCCCATAAAAAATCCTCAGGAGGAGAGCATGATCCAAGAATCATTGGAGCGAAAAGCAAGAAAACAGCTCTATAGAGCCGCCAAAGAAATTCATTTGGATTCGAACATTTTAAAGATTCTCGAGAAACCCATGCGCGTCCTCAAAGTATCCCTTCCAATAAAGTTAGATAACGGAAGAACAAAAGTCTTTACAGGTTTCCGATGCCAGTACAGCGAGGCCCGCGGCCCAACCAAAGGCGGAGTGCGTTACCATCCCGATCTGACTGAGGATGAGGTGATCGCCTTAGCCGCTTGGATGACCTGGAAATGTGCCCTCTTGGATTTGCCTTACGGCGGAGCTAAAGGTGGGATCATCTGTGACCCAAAAAAACTTTCCGAAAATGAGCTGGAGAGATTAACACGAAGATACACGACCGAGATTATGCCCATCCTCGGCCCTCATATCGACATCCCTGCTCCCGACGTGTACACGACTTCTAAGACTATGGCCTGGATCATGGATACTTTCTCTCAGTTCAAGGGGTACACCGAACCGAGCATCGTGACTGGAAAACCGGAGATATTGGGAGGATCCAAAGGTCGTAAGGAAGCCACGGGAAGAGGTGTCGCCATCATCACCCAGGAATTCTTCAAGGCGCGAAAGAAAAGCCTCAAGGGAGCCAAGATTGCCGTCCAAGGATTCGGCAATGTGGGAGGCCACGCTGCCCTATTCCTCTCTCAGATGGGAGCCAAGATTGTCGCTGTCTCTGATGTTTCAGGAGCCTTAATCAATCCAGATGGTTTGGATGTCCTTGGTCTCATCGAGTGTGTGGAAAAGCATGCCTGTGTGATCAAGCATCCGGGTGAACAAATTGATAGAGAATCCCTGTTGTATCAAGATGTGGACGTTCTCATTCCGGCCGCTCTCGAGAACCAGATTCACAGGAAAAACGTAGAGAAGATCAAGGCCAAAATCATCGTTGAAGGAGCCAACGGACCGACCACTCCGGAAGCCGATGAGATTCTGGAGAAGCGTAAGATCCCAGTCATCCCCGATATTCTCGCCAATTCCGGGGGAGTTGTGGTCAGCCACTTAGAATGGGTTCAGGCTCTGAGTGGGCTTTACTGGGAAGAAGAACAGGTCAATGCCGAATTGAAAAGAAAATTAGTCAAGGCTTTTAAGCAAGTCTGGGAGATCGCCGCTCAAAGGAAAGTGGCCTTTCGGTGTGCAGCTTACATTGCCGCCATCGAGAAAATGGCCGAAGTCTATCGATATCGAGGCATCTTTCCCTAAACATCGGCTTTTTCGTCACAGACATTTTTTATTTTGCCTTCCCCTTTTATCTTCGTGATCTTTGTGCTTCTTGAATTCCTGACAGCAGGGACAGAAAAAAGTGCTTCGTCCGCTGAGACGGAATCGCTTGATCCGCTCCCCACAGACTCGACAAGAGAGCCCCTCTCGGCCGTAAACCAGGAGAAAATTCTGGAAGCTTCCTCTGCGGCCTTGGGAATCCGCGTAGCTTTGGATAGACGTTCCCCTACTCTTTATGGCTTTGTTTAAAACGACTCGTGTGGCTTTCCATAATCTCTTTCTCTGTCTGCTATCGAGCTGAGATACGGAAGTCGAGGGATGGATGAGTGCTCGGAAGAGAATTTCATCCGCGTAGATATTCCCAATCCCGGCAATGAAGCGTTGATCAAGGAGTAAGCCTTTTATCCTCGCCTTCCGTCCTCTGAAGAGTTTGTCGAAGGAGGACGAATCTATTTCCAAAGGCTCAGGACCAAGAAGGCGGAGCTCTTTGATAAGGTAAGCCTCAGAAGTGCGAAGGCAACGCAAAAAGCCAAATTTACGAATATCCCGAAACCTTAGCTCACTCTTCTGGCTTTTGAACCTAAGGAGGAAATGTGTATGTTTGTCCAGGGGTGCTGTTCTTGAGCAGAGGATGAGCCTCCCCGTCATTTTAAGATGAAAAAGGAGACTCAAGTCATCTTGGCAATTGACGAGAATCATCTTCCCCATCCGACTCAGGTCAATGATTCTTTTCCCTCTGATCTTGTGGAGAAGGCATAGATCCTCATTCTTGAGGAGAGGAGGGAAAAGGAGCTTGAATGACTCGATCGTTAAACCTCTGATTTTGGGGGATAGATCCCTCACGATCGTCTCGATTTCTGGAAGTTCTGGCATCGACTCAAACCTCGCAGTTGTCCGCTAATCTTATAGAAAAAATTGAGGGGAATCAATCTCGATAAAATTTAGGTCAGACCTAAAATCTTCTTGATTTGTATCGTTTATTTTTTTATTATTCTTAATTCATAAAGATGAAAACAAAATCTATCATATGTTTCCTTTTAGGATGGTTCATTCCTGGCCTCGGGCACCTCACCCTAAAAAGATTCTGGAGAGCGGGTATTCTCTTCTTCGCTGTATCCTCGATGGCTGCTCTCGGCTTGATCATGGGAGGAAAGATCTATTCCTTCCAGACAGAAAATCCTCTGACGATTCTGGCCTTTTTCTCTGACATCGGCAATGGCTTGCTCTACATCACCTCTAGATTCTTAACCATCGGGCTAGGAGAGCTGAAAAAAACCACATTCGAATTCGGAACAGCTTACATCGCTGGTGCCGGACTCCTGAATTATCTGGTTGCCCTGGATGCTTTTGATATCGCTTCCGGAAAAAAGAAATGATTTTAAAAAGTCACATTCTCTCCATGGTGATTTACTCTCTTCTCGTCTGCATTGTCCTCGCTCTTCTCCGAAGGGAAAACAGACGAGCCCAGGTCAAATATGCCCTCTCGCTCTTCTTGTTCATGGTTGTCGGAGCGCTCCTCTTCGGCTGGTTGATGTATCTCTTTATACTTTAACTCTCTTTCTTTCTATCCCCAAATCGATATGCTATAATTCTTTCCTTACTGGATGATACCTCAAGATTATGAGCCTTTCATCGGACTCGAAATCCATACCCAACCTTCTTCAAAAACAAAGCTTTCGTGTGACTGTGGCTATATCTACTGGACTTTGAAAGATGATTGAACTATTTCATATTTGGAAACAGTACCAGAAACCTGATTGGGCCCTGTCCGATATCACCCTCCATTTGGAAGACGGAGATTTTTTCTTCGTCACCGGTCCCAGCGGCTCAGGGAAGACAACTCTCCTCAAGATCATCTTCCGAGAGCTCTTCCCGACCCAAGGCCAGATCATCATCGACGGCCGAAACATCCTGAAGATTCCGGCTCATAAAATTTATGAACTGCGAAGGCGCATGGGCATGGTCTTCCAAGACTTTCGCCTTCTTTTCCATAGAAGAGTTTTTGACAATGTTTCAATCGTCCTCCAAGTCCTGGGAGTTCCACGAAAGGACATAAGACGAAGAGTCTTCCATGCTTTAAGGATGGTTAATCTGCATAACAGGATGTGGGATTACCCCTCTCATCTCTCGTACGGAGAACAGCAGAGAGTCGCTATCGCCAGAGCTATTGTCAACAATCCGAAAATCATATTGGCTGATGAGCCTACGGGGAACCTGGATCCTGAGCTAGCCTTTGAAATCATGGATCTCTTCAGCCAGATCAACAAACGTGGGGCCACGGTCATCATCGGAACCCATGACAGAGAGCTCATCCGCCATTTCGGGAATAAAATTCTTTTTCTGTACAAAGGCAAACTTATCCGAAAGGAATCGCTCTGATCACCCAAAAATTAAACTATTTTTTCAGAGAAACGGTTAACAATCTCTGGCAGTTTAGAACCCGAAACATCTTCTCCATAACGATTATCTGTTTTTCCTTCTTGATACTCGGAATCTTTCTGTCTCTCTCGAACAACCTTCAATATGTCGCTAGACAGTTGTCCCAGGATATCGCAGTCTTCGTTTACCTGGATAAAAATCCCAAGAATGAACAGGTTCGGGAAATCGAAGAAACGTTAAAAAGCTCTTCTCTAGTTTCTCGGATTCAGTACATAAGCTCTGAAAAGGCCTTGGAGAGATTTGGAGAGAAGTTCCCTGAACTTAAAGGCATCATCGAAAACCTAAGAATGAATCCCTTCCCACCTTCGTTTGAAATCTCGATCGAGGACCAAAGTGTTACTCCAGGCGAGATTCAGTCCTTCATCCAAGACATCAGAAAATCAGAGGATGTTGAGGACGTTCAGTTCAGCCAGGAATGGGTGGAAAAGGTCCGATCCGTAAGTCGGTTGATCAAGGCCATCGGATTTTTCTTTGGGGGGATTCTTATCTTCGCCTCATTCTTCATCATTTCTAATGTGATTAAACTCAATGTTTTCGCCCGGAAAGAGGAAATTGAAATCCTCCGTTTGATCGGAGCGACCAACTCGTTTATCAGAATTCCTTTCCTAACCGAGGGAATCATTCTCGGTATATTCGGGGGAATCATATCCCTCCTCCTCCTGCTTGTCTTAATAAAAATTTTTCCCTTTTATCTTGGATCTTCTTTGGGAGCTCTCCAAGACCTCATCAATTTCCGGTATCTTTCCGTTTCACAAAGCTTGATACTCATTGCTGGAGGAGCCATTATCGGCTGCCTGGGAAGTCTCAGCTCACTGGCTCGTTTTTTGAAGGAACACAAGAGTTAAAATAGAAAGACTCTTCATTTTCCATGAAGATTTGGCTGGCTGTGGAATGCGCCTTTCTCAAAGGCTCCGGAATTCGAAATTTCGAGCATTCCAGGACAATTCTCACCGCATTCAGAAAATCGATTCTATGCCCCGGGGAGACGAAGATCGGCTTGACGTCCGCCCTCGTCCTTAAACATATTCCTACTTTATCCTTTTTATCATTCCGGAAAAATGTAAATGCCCCTCTATTCTTGTTTGGTAAAGTAAAGGGAAAAAACGGGGTCTTAGCACAGCCGATCGTACAAATATCCAGGAGGACTCCGACGTAAGAGGCCAAGCCCATCTTTCGAGGATGGGCGATGCCATTCCCATCAACCAAAATCACTTCAGGAATTGTCTTGATTTTCCTATAGGCCGCGATAAACGCAGGCGCTTCTCGAAATGCCAAGTATCCAGGAACGTAAGGAAACTTGACCTCTCGGATAGCATGAACTGTTTCGACGAGTTTAAACTCAGGAATATGGAAAACGACAATCGACGCTCCTATTCTTTTCTTGCGCTTATCATAACTGAAGTCCACTCCTCCAATAAACCCCACCTCTCTTTCGCACCACGTCAATTTCAACCTCTTCGAAAGCTTGAGCTGAAGCTCGGCGGCTTTTCTCAAATCCATTATCCTTTCCTCACACCCAAAGAAAAGTTTAGTGCGTTGCCGAACAAAGGTCAACGGCCTCCCCCAGTACAGATTGACATGGGTGTCAGTCTTATCATAAAATTCTTTAATAATGGCGTCCCTCGGACAAGAACTCAGGCGTGAAAGAGAACTAAGGGGGATATCCCTAAACGAAATTGCTGATTCAACAAAAATAAGCATCCGTTATCTCCAGGCCCTCGAGGATGATGAATTGGACATCCTCCCCGGCCAATTCTTCACCAAAGGCATCATCCGGGCCTACGCTAAGTTCCTTGGTCTTGAAGAAGAGTCCGTCCTGAACAAATACTATGAAGACATCCTCCTCCGAGAACAGATCCTGGATAAGGAAAAAAAGAGGAAGGAACGAGATTCAGGAGAAACCTCTAGGAAGACCACAAGAATGCTGCCCTACGGCCTTGCCCTTATCATTCTCATCTTTGTGGTGATTTCCGTTTTTATCTTGATGCCAAAAAGGTCATCTTCTCTCGAGGAAACCTTCATCCCGAGTTCATCTCTCTCCTCTGGGATCCCTCACTCTCCCCCGGCCTTTCAACAGGAGGCTTTTTTAGGTGTTAAAATCCACCTGGATATATTTTTTAAGGAAAAAACATGGATTCAAGTTTATGCTGATGGTGAGTTAAAACTCGACGGATTAAAAAATCCCGGAGAGAGGATCAAGCTCCGAGCTTCCGAAGAGCTCTTGATCCATTTGGGAAATGCGGGAGGCATCATCTACAGTCTGAATAATAAGGCGGGAAAACCGTTGGGTTCATCTGGAGCTGTTGTCAAGAATATTAAAATCACCCTTGAGAATCTCCAGGAATTTTACGCCCAAGAAGAAGAGCTAGAAGAAATGGCTAGGACATGAAAATGGAAAAAACGCGAAAAAAGGGACCCCGGGTGGTCGGGGCCATCATCGTCCTTCTCATCATCCTCTTTTTTGCCATCGAATTCTTCATCAGAGAATCACAAGAATTCTCTCCGACTGCATTCACCAACATCCTCCTGTCCACCCTCCAGATCATCGTCCTCCTCCTGTTTCTTATCCTTCTATTCGTTCTAAGCCGAAACCTGATAAAACTCTACTTGGAAAGAAAGAGAAAGGTCGTCGGCGCTCATTTCAAAACAAAACTACTCCTCTTCTTCACGGCCCTTTCTCTCCTCCCCACCCTCCTCCTCTTCTTGTTCGCCAGTGATCTGATCAGCCGGAACATCGAAAACTGGTTCAAAACACCCATCGACAAAATATTAGATGACACGAAGAGTCTGGCTGATGGATTCTACCAGAACAGCGAGGAGATCACCTTTCACTACGCTCAACAACTCACCAAGGCTATCCAGAGTCGAAACCTTATTGATCCCGACCGCCGGATCTTGTTGATGGACTTCATCAAAGAAAAGCTCACAGAATACCGACTGGACGAGATATGTGTCTACCTGGAAGATGAGGAGCTATTCGCTTACCTAAATGCTAGTCTCCCCCTGAGAGACTACAGGGATCTCGAAATCAACATCATCAAAAGAGCTCATTTGGGAGAAAAATTCAGCAGCATCGAACCCATGGGTAACGGTGAGATGATCCGACGAGGGCTTTCTTTTAAGATCCCGGAGATGGGAAACGTCCTTGTCGTCGCCGGAAAATTCCTCCCCCAAAACTACACACAGAGAATCAATAACATTAGCGCCTATGTCCAGAGATATCATCAACTTAAAATACAAAGGAATCCCGTGAAGACATTTTACCTGATCACCCTGATATTCATCACCCTTCTCATCATCTTCGCAGCCAGCTGGATCGGGTTTCATCTTGCTAAGAGCATCACCGTCCCGATAGAAAAACTGGCTCACGCCACAAAGGAGGTCTCCAGAGGAAATCTGGACGTTAGAGTCGAAGATCCTGCCTCCGATGAACTGGGAATCCTGATCGACTCATTCAACCAGATGATATCTGACCTAAAGGAAAGTCAGTATAACATCGCTCAGAAGACTTCAGAGCTGGAGGCCCGGAAAAAATACATAGAGGCGATTCTCAACAACATATCCACGGGAGTGATCACATTGGATGCCAATGGTGTCGTTTCCACGATTAATCCCTCTGCTCGTGAGATGCTGGGGCTGAAGGAGAGGGACATCATCGGCAAGAACTACAGAGAGGTTCTCATCCATGACACATATAAAGAGATCGTGGACTACATCAGCCGAGGACTCGTCAAGAAATATAAACTGAGTGAGAAAGAGATAGACCTAAGCTTGAACGACCAAAGAGAGACACTGGCACTCACCCTATCGCCTCTAAGACAAACCGACAACAGGTTTTCTGGAATGATCGTCGTCCTCGACAACCTGACGCAGCTTATCCAGGCTCAAAAAATTGCAGCCTGGAAAGAAGTGGCCCAGCGCGTCGCTCATGAGATCAAGAATCCCCTCACACCAATCCAGCTTTCTGCCGAACGAATCCTCAAAAACCTCAAGAGAAAAGAAAAAAAACAAGATATTGTCATCAATGAAGGAGCCAAGACCATCGTTGAAGAAGCAAACACGATTAAGTCCCTCGTCGATGAATTCTCAAATTTTGCCCGCATGCCGAGCGTCCATCTTCAATCAAAAGATGTCCACGAGATCCTGGATCAGACAATTGCTCTTTTCAGGAGCGTTTTCACCAAGGTCGAATTTGATGTCGTCCTATCACCTGAGGTTCCTTGTCCCCCCCAACTCGATCCCGTACAGATGAAAAGGGTTTTCATTAATCTTCTCGATAACGCCGTCGAAGCCATGGAGAAAAAAGGGAAGATCGAGATAAGAACGTCTTTCGATAGAGTCAGCCAAAGGGTGAAAATCGAGATTGGTGACTCTGGTCCTGGAATTTCGGAAAAAGAAAAAGGAAAGCTCTTCCTTCCACATTTCTCGACGAAAAAAAAGGGGACTGGGCTCGGTTTAGCTATTGTCAGCCAAGTCATCACCGAACACGGCGGCTCCATCGAAGTCGAGGATAACCATCCCCATGGAGCCAAATTTATCATCCAGATTCCATCATGATGAACGAGAAAATCCTGATCATCGACGATGAGGCTGGAATATGCTCTTCTCTAACCGGCATCTTAGAGGACGAAGGGTTCAGTGTGAAAACTTCAGAGACAGGCGAGGGAGGGCTACAGCTCATAAGAGTAGAGAATTTCGATCTGATCCTGCTGGATATCTGGCTTCCTCGCATGAGTGGTATTGATGTCCTGAAGAAAATCAAGTCGAGCGAGGAAAACACTCAGGTGGTCATGATCACCGGCCATGGTTCTATCGAAACTGCTGTCAAAGCCACGAAGCTCGGGGCATATGACTTTCTAGAAAAACCGCTCTCCCTGGAAAAAGTGGTCCTGACCGTAAAGAACGCGCTCAAACAAAAAAGATTAGAAGAAGAAAATATCCAGCTCAAGGAGAAGATCAAGACCAATTATTTTCTGGTCGGGAAGAGCACAGCAGTCCAAAAATTAAAATCCAACATAAATATGGCTGCCTCAACCAACGGCCGTGTTCTTATATATGGCGAGAACGGGACTGGGAAAGAACTCATCGCTCGCTTGATTCACGAACGAAGTCCGAGAAAAAATCAACGATTCATCCAAATCAACCTCGGAGCGATTCCGGATGATCTTGTCGAGAATGAGCTCTTCGGATATGCCAAAGGAAGTTTTCCTTCCGCCGAACACGATAAAAAAGGAAAGCTCTTGCTGGCCGACGGAGGAACGCTCTTCCTGGATGAGGTCGGTGAGATGAGCCTGAGAACACAATCCAAGCTGGTGAGAGCCATCGACGAGCAGAAGTATGAGCCAGCCGGATCAGCCGACCCAGTTTTTATCGATACTCGGCTTATCGCAGCCACAAATCAAAATCTCAGAGAACTCGTCAACAAAGGAAATTTCAGGGAGGAGCTTTTCTTCAAGCTCAATGTCATCCCGATGGTCATCCCCCCTCTCAGAGAAAGAAAGCAAGACATCCCACTGCTTATTAAGTACTTCTTGAAATACTTCTCGGACGAATACGGCAAGAAACAAAAAACCATGAATCAGGAAGCGATCAGGGCTTTCCTCAACTATTCTTGGCCCGGAAATATCAGCGAGCTGATCAATGTTATCGAAAGATTCGTGATCATGGTTCAGGAGGAAGAAATCAAGGCATCCCATATTTCTCTCCTCGTAGAACCCAGAGAATTTCAGTATGCCACCGCGAGCAATCATGACAAGACGCTGAAACAGGCTAAAGAGCACTTCGAGAAAGAATACATTCACCAGATATTGCTAAAACATCAATGGGACATTGAGAGGGCTGCTGCTGACCTTAAGATCGAAAAAGAAAGCCTGAACGAAAAAATCAAAAATCTGCGCATCACATTCCTGAATTAGGGTAAGCGCTCCCCAAAAGACCACTCTTGACTTCCTTTCCTTCCCTTATATAAAACATAATCCCTTTGATTTTCAATCTCAAAAGAAAAATTGCATCCTCCTTGTTATAGCCTCCAAAGCCACATGATAAATATGAAAGTGGTTCTTTAGGGAACGTCCCTCCCATGTTATAATGGGAAAAATTTTTCGGATAGAAGGAACAAATGGAAGCTCAAATCGCTGAAATCATAAAGGCGGCCAGGGATTTTGTCTGGGGCCTTCCGTTGATCGTTCTGTTGGTTGGAACGGGCATCTTGCTGACGATTCTCCTCAGAGGTCTTCAGCTGAGAGGACTCATCTATTCTCTCTATCTCGCCTTCATCAAGAGAAAGGAGGATGATCAAGAGGCAGGCGATATATCCCATTTCCAGGCCCTGATGACAGCCCTGGCGGCGACGGTCGGCACAGGAAACATCGCGGGTGTGGCAACAGCCGTGGCTGCCGGAGGACCTGGCGCTCTCTTCTGGATGTGGGTCACAGGCATTTTCGGTATGGCCACCAAATACTCTGAAGCGGTTCTAGCTATTAAATACAGAGAAGTCGATGAGTTTGGGACGATGAGTGGTGGTCCGATGTACTACATTTCGAAGGGATTGGGCTGGAAATGGCTTGGAGTTCTCTTCGCCATCTTTGCTTCCATCGCAGCATTTGGTATAGGAAACATGGTCCAATCTAACTCCGTCGCCGATGCGGTAAACACGTCCTTCGGTATCCCCGCCTGGGCCACAGGAATCGTTCTGGCCATCCTGACAGCCATGGTCGTCCTCGGTGGAATCAAAAGTATTGCCCGAGTGACCCAGTATCTTGTGCCCATCATGATTGTTTTCTATTTCTGTGGTGCCGCCTTGATCATCCTGATGAGAATCTCTATCGTTCCTCAAATCTTTGCCCTCATATTTCAAAAAGCCTTCTCCCCGACCGCTGCTGCCGGAGGATTCCTGGGAGCCACGGTGATGCAAACCATGAGAGAAGGAGTAACCAGGGGTGTATTCTCCAACGAATCCGGATTGGGATCAGCTCCGATCGCGGCCGCAGCGGCAAAAACACCCAATCCCGTCAAACAGGCTCTGGTCTCTATGACCCAAACCTTCATCGATACGCTTATCGTCTGTACGATGACAGGCCTCGTCCTCATCATCAGCGGACTTTGGGATTCTGGACGGACGGGTGCGGAACTCACCGCTTTGGCTTTCGACCGCTCTCTACCCGGAGGATGGGGACAATTCGTGGTGACTTTTGGATTGATCTTCTTTGCTTATTCCACCATCCTCGGTTGGTGTTATTATGGAGAAAAGTCAATCGAGTATCTCTTTTCTGAACGGGCAGTCAAGATCTATCGAGTTGTTTTTGTGATTTTTGTGGCTGTGGGCACTCTTCTCAAATTGGAAACGGTCTGGACATTAGCCGATCTCATGAATGGGATGATGGCCTTCCCCAATCTGATCGGCCTCGTTGGCCTCAGCTCCATCATTGTCGCCGAAACAAACAAATATTTCTATAAGAAGTAACACAGTGACACTGTGAGCTGGGGTCAGGCTTCGTTATCTTGTTGGGTTCTTAAATAAATGCTTTGTCCTTCATACATTCTTCACGATAAAGCCTGACCCCAGCTCACAGAGTTACTAATTTACAGCGGTGTGGTTTTGTGCTATCGTGGAGGACGAAAATTGAGAGGCTAACATGAAGTGGGAATCGCTCCGGATCGCCACCAGTTCGGCGAGAAAATTCATCAACATGGGTGCTCTAACCCGCTTATGGAATCTTGTCAAAAATTTTCATGCGGCTGACATTTCTACTCTTATTGAGCATTTCGTCTTGAGAGAACGCCTAATTCTATTCAACACCCTGTACGAAAAAGAAAAGGAAAAGGCGGCAGAGGTCCTGAGTGAGATCGATCCTGAGGATGCTGTCAACATCTTGGTCGAGCTTCCGCTGGAGCAAATATCTGACATGTTCCAGATGATTCCCTCTGATGACGCGGCTCATATCCTGGATCTTCTGCCTGAAGATTTGCGAGAATCCGTCCTGGCCGCTATGGAAGAAAAGCCTTCAGAGGAGGTTAAGGAACTCCTTCTTTATGAAGAAGAGACAGCCGGCCGAATCATGTCCCCTAACTTCTATGCGCTCAACCAAAACACCAATGTATCTGACGCGATCACAGCCATGCAGCTTGAAGGAGACGTGGAATCGGCCTTCTACCTCTACGTCGTGGATGATGAGGATCGTCTGGTCGGTGTCGTCTCCCTCAGGCAAGTCTTGTTTGCCCGGCCGAACACCCCTTTAAAGGACATTATGACCAAAGATGTCATCAGCGTCCAGACAGAGACCGATCAGGAAGAAGTCGCCCGAAATGTGGCCGATTACAACCTGGTGGCCATTCCTGTGATCGACTCAGAGAATAAATTGTTGGGCGTGGTCACCGTAGATGATGTTATCGATGTCATCGACAAGGAAGCCACCGAAGATATCTATAAGATGCTATCTCTGGATACTACCTACCGTATCCAAGACAGCCCATTCACAGCCATCAAGAAAAGACTTCCCTTCCTGATGTTCAGTGTCCTGACAGCCTCACTAGCCCCTTTTGTTGTCAATTACTTCAAGGGCACTATTCAACAGTTCGTCACCCTGGCTGTGTTCATGCCTTTGGTTGCTGCCCTAGGAGGAATCGCTGGAAACCAAACCATCGCCATCATCGTCAGGGAGATTGCCATAGGACAGGCGGATTGGATGACTGTGAGAAAAACGCTGTTCAAAGAACTCCTAGTCGGTATCGGTAACGGAATCATCCTGGGGGCTTTCCTCGCCGCGATCTCATATCTCATCATCGGAAACCCCATGATGGGCTTAGTTCTGGGGTTGGCCATCATCATCAATCTTTTCATAGCCGCCCTTCTCGGCACCCTTATTCCTCTGTTTTTGAAGCTCATCCGCCTAGATCCAGCCCTGGGATCTGTCAACCTTCTCACCATGTGTACAGATACCGTAGGCCTTCTGGCCTTTCTCGGTTTGGGAACTCTCTTCCTCCAATATCTAACCTGAGATTGCCATGCCACGCCAGCAATCTGAAGCCATCATCCTGCGAACCTACAACGTCGGAGAACAGGACAAAATTGTTGTCTTTTTCTCCCGTGATAAAGGAATCCTCAAAGGCATTGCTAAAGGAGCACGAAAATTTGGTAATCGTTTCGGGAGCAGTCTGGAGCCCATGTCCTGGATCAACATCTTCTACTATGAAAAGGAAAGAAAGGAATTGGTCACCATCAGCCATTGCGACATCCTAGAATCTTTCTTCGAAATCCAGAAAGACCTTAAGATAAACTTCACTCTGAGTTACTTCGCCGAACTCATTGAAGAGTTCTTCCCCCAAAGGATGAAAGAGAATATTCTTTTCCGGTTATTGATATCCCTTCTCCAGGCAATCAAGGAAGGCGGTGAAACAAATTTTCTAACCTCTTATTTCGAAGCCTGGCTTCTTAAAATGACAGGATTCCTGCCAGATCTGAAGAAATGTCAAAATTGTGGGACAAGCATCACTGATTTCGGCTGGCTCTCCCCAAAAAAGGATGGAGTCTTGTGTCCTCAATGTGCCTCGATCAAGAAAGAAAAAATCGGAGTTCTCGTGGAGGAATTCCTTCGCTGGGTCAAAAAAAACCCTCCGCCCAAAGATAGATCCACCCCATTCTCAAGAGAAGAGATAACACAAATCAGAAAAATTCTGGTCCAGCTCATCGTCTTCCATCTTGAACGAGAGCCAAAAACGCTTGCCTATTTAAGATGAATAATCTCATCCTTCTTCCGTATTGATTTTTTATATTAAAAGAATAAACTTATAATCTCCTAATGTCGTTCTCACGAAAGGAGATAATATGAATAATTGCAAGATATGCAATAAAGACATCGATTTTAATCTTCCTCACTATATTCTCTATTTCAATAAAGAAGCCGCCGAAAACGACGAAAAAAAAGTCCTGGAATCCCAGGAAGGAGCCGCCATCTGTGAAGACTGTGGAGGAGAAGGACTCCCTTCTGTTCTTGTCCATCTAAAAATGATTCATGATGCCGACACAGAACTCGGCAAAAAAATCCAGGCTGTCCTCCAGTCTGTCAACATGAAAAAGCTGATGGAAGACTATGGTCTCTCCTTGGAAAAATTCGGAGTGGATAATGAATATCTAGCTAAATGCCCTTTTCACAGCCAGGAGTCATCCTTCCTGATTGACGCCACCAAAAAAGAATATTTTTGTTTCTGCGAGGGATTAAAGGGAGATGCTATAAGCTTTGTCATCAATTATGACCGAGATGTTAACCATAAACATACGACTCTGAAACAGGCTGTAGATTTCCTGTTGGAGCAGTTCCCGGGTCAATAAAATCTCACTAAGATCCAAATCAACCTATCCGCCAGCTTCCCTGTCTCGTTTGAAATGCAAAATACTGATCTCTTTGCCTAAAAGAGACGAATTTTATACAATGCTCTCAGGCAAGGAACTGATCCGATTAAAAGGGAGTCAGAAATGAACGTCTCAGATAGGCAATGGGGCAATATCTTTTTTATATTTTTTATTTTCTTCCTGCTTACTTGCCCAGGAAAAGCGCAGATGGTTGATCCCGACATAGACAAACCCGATGAACCCTTTTCTTATTTTGCTTATCCCGTTGATGTGATCGGGATAGTCGACGGCCGCGAAGGCACCGAGATCACTCCGGAGGGATACCTGTTCACAGGGTATGGAGAACTCCTTTTCTTTTATGACAGCCCTCCCCGTCCTGTCAACCAGAGGGTCAAAACCCTTTATCGGGGCCACTTTCCGATTATCCAGTACAGCTTCGAAGTTGAACAGGTGCTGTATTCCCTGACTCTTTTTGCCTACACAGTAGACGGGAATCCCGAAAGCGCGCTCATCAACTTCATCAGGATTCAATTCGAAAATCTCAGTCAAACACCACGGACCGCCTATTGGTGGGTCGGAACGAGGTACACTGCTCAGAGCAGCAATGCTCGTGGTATCCCTAATCATCGCTTTAGAAGGCCAGCCACAGCGCCTCAACCTGGATTCTACGAACAGGAAGGGGAGGAATTCTCTGAAGATTGGGAATATGATTTTGGGGAAGGAATGATGTTCCGCAATGGAAAGGTATTCTATTTTTTTCCCACGGACACGGCTCATACTCTGTGGATAACACTCAAATCATCCTTCGACAAAAATCGTAAAAAGCCCCGCATCTTGCCTACAACTCCTGTGGGTCTCGTCAAATATGAAATCCCCCTAAAACCTGAAGAGAGAAAAACACTCGATCTCAAGATGCCCTACAAGCCCGTATCACCTGAAGACGACGCCTATGAGGTAATAAAACTAGCTAATTTCGATGAATATTTTCAAGAGACGATTGAATTTTGGGAGTATATATTTTCCCAAGGGATGAGCATCAGTCTCTCTGAGGACAAGGTGGTCAACACCTTTAATGCCAGCCTCGTCTACGATTTGATTGCTCGTGATAAGATCGGTGACGAATATGTTCAGAAGGTCAATGAATTCCAGTACGATGCGTTCTGGTTAAGGGACAGTGCCTATATCGTCAGGGCTTATGATGTGACCGGCTACCACAAAATCGCCGAACAATGCCTAGATTTTTTTCTTAATTGGCAGAGAGAAGACGGGAATTTTGTCTCCCAGCAAGGGCAGTATGATGGCTGGGGCCAGACACTCTGGGCCATCGCCCAACACTTCCATATCACTCGCGATCAGGATTTCGCCGAGAGATTCTTTCCTGCTGTTGTGAGGGCCGTTCAATGGCTTTCCGAGGCAAGAGCGGAAGATCCTCTCCACATCATGCCGGTCACAACACCCGGAGACAATGAGCTGATCACTGGACATGTCACTGGCCACAATTTCTGGGCCCTCGGGGGTCTGAAAAGGACTATCGAGATGGCGAAAGGCTTGGGAAAGACGGAAAAAGCCCAGAAGTTCAGGCAAGAATACGATGACTATCTGAAACATTTCAAAGAAGCCTTAGACTCTGCTGCCGGAAAATCTGGCGGCTACATCCCGCCTGGTTTGGATGAATTGGGTGGCCAGGATTGGGGAAACCTGATGGCCGTCTATCCAGTACAAATTCTCGAATCCTTCAATCCTCTCGTGACAAAGACTTTGGAAGTTTCCCGAGCAAAGTACAAAGAGGGCATCATGACCTATGGCGACGGACGATGGCTTCATCTCTACCTCACGATGAAAAACACCGAAACCCAAGTCATCCGCGGTGAACAGAAAAAGGCCTTACAGGAGTTTTACTCCATCCTTCTCCATACAAGTTCCACTCATGCCGGGTTTGAATTCACGATTCCTCCATGGGGAGACAGAGACTTCCGTAACAACCTCTCCCCTCATGGGTGGTTTGCCGCCAAATTCAGGACTCTACTGAGAAATATGTTAGTCAGGGAAGATGGTCACACCCTTCATCTCTTTTCTGTCCTCTCCCCTTCCTGGTTAGGCGAAGGCCAGAGTATAGAAGTTTCGAACGCCCCTACAAACTTTGGCAGCTTAGACTTTTCCCTCACGGTAGAAAAAGATGCGGCCCGTTTAAATCTAAAGCCAAGATTTAGGGAAAAGCCGAAAGAAATCATCCTTCATCTCCCCTGGTTTGTCGAAGTCAGTGAAGCATCCATCGACAGCAAAAGGATCAAGATTGATGGAGATTTCCTTCGATTCACTCCTGACACACAGCAGGTTGTCATAAAATGGGAGATGAAGCACATCGGCGCTATTGGCTATGATTTTTTTGTTCAAGAATACAAGGAGAAATACAAGGAGAAGTACAAGGAGTTCCTCGAAAAAGGAGAAGACAGGAAAAAATAAAGAGGATTCTGCCGAGATTTTGGCTGAGTAGACTCCCTTAGCTATTCCTCGTTAACGAGCTCGAATCCTTCACGAATCGGCGGCACTGAGAAGAGGTGCATGAGTTTAATCAACTGTTCCTGGTAGTAGCGACTTTGCTCGTTGGCCCGCGCATCATCTTCACATTCCCAGATGGCCACAGAAATGGCCTTACCAGACTCACGGTCTATTAGAAGATTAAGCCGGCAAAACCCTTTCTGAGCCTTGGCTGCAGGAACAATGCTCTTCTTGTAAATATTTACGGCTTCATCTATTTTATTGGTTCGGATTTGCATTGTGGTTAGACGAGCATACATGGCCAGTCCCTCCTTCTCGATCTATCTTGAAATCATCCCTTTTTTAGAAATGACAATTTCTCTTCTGTTAGCAAGGTATTCCTCATTGAGCATCTTGGCTCCTATGTTCGAACGCTGAGTGTCAAAAGACATCGACAATGAGTTAAAGAACTCCTGGTTATGAGTATCCATTATGCTAACAGCTATAAAATAATCATAAAAAAAAGATGTGTCAAACATATATTTCAAATCGTATTACCATTCATACTCGTAAAAGGACACTTGAACTACGCCCAAAAATTGTGCAATATCCCGCAAAATGAATTAAATGAATTTTTTAAAAAGAAATATTCATTTTTTTCAACAAGATTATCCACAGAAATGGTGAAAAAGATTGCCGGCTATGGCAAAAATTGCTGAGATGCCCCTTTCGGATTTCAATGACAGGCTCGCCGAATGAGCCCCCGCCAAGAAGGGTAAATAGCTAAATCATCTCTAGGAATTCATCCCAGGGCGTAGCCATCAAGGTCTCGGTTGTGGAATGTCCGTAGGAACGAATGATCATCGCGGCTTTGGTTACTTGTTTCGGATCATCAGATTCGACAATGTCCACGAAATCAAAACGTCCCGAAGTGGCATAGCTCTCCTTCCAGATGACAGCAGGACATTGGCTCTTAATCTTAGAAGACACATTCTCGGCGATTTTCTTGAATTCAAAGGGATCACTGAATGCCTCGGGTGAAATACGGCTCAAAATGATATAGGTCGCCAAAGAAAACCTCCTCTTTATTATTGAACCTATAGTCTATCAAATGTATAAGAGAATAGCTAAATTTCTTATCTCAAAAATCCGACTAAGGACATTTACACCTTTTTAAATTCGGGTTTGTCTTGAGTCTTTTATAACACTAAGAAAAGTGCCAGAGGACTCATATGTCCATAATTTCAGTCAGGAAAATCAAGGAATGTTTGGAGGAAGAGGATTACTCTTTTATATACGAAACAGGGCCATGAATCCATGATCCGTTCATATTGATCAAATCATTCGTAAAATCATCTATCGTATCCATGGAGTACAGCCCAGCAGAGAGATTTTCGGGATTATAAGTGAAAATCACAGTTCCACCGTCTATCCCGTCGCGTCCTAATGAAACAACCAAAAAGTCATCGTCGCCGATTTCGTCTTCCGGAATATCATAGACAGAGGAAACGGCTGAACCTGTATAAACCAGGAAAGGATTTCCCCACTCATCACCTATGGGACAGGATTTGATATATGCGGGGGCAATGACTTTGACGAATTCTCCGTTTTCTTCTAATTCACCTGATTGAGTGCCAGCCGAAGGGGCATAACCGGTATCTGTCAAATAATGGGCGCACGCTGTCGCGATGGAGGCGATAGATGCCATCGTCTCTTTCTGTTTGGCCTTCTGGATGGCCGTATGGAGATTGGGAATAAGAAGAACAGTGAGAATTGCGAGGACGCCAATCACCATTAGCAGCTCTATGAGTGTGAAACCTTTTTCTTTATGCATCATTTTGGAATTTTCCCGCCAAAACTCGCATTAATATCAATGTTCGAAATAATTTTAATTATATTATTATGACGAATCAATCACCGTCAAAGATGATTGCAGAGGTGAAATTTTCACCGATTTTATTATCGCTAAGGATGGGGATTACTCATCCGATTTTTTACAGGAACTTATCTGAGTTGAGTCAAGCCCGAGGAATATGAGCCAACAAGGAGATGGTGAATAAGACAGTCTAGATACTCGGATTATCTAAATCACATCCAGTTAACACATGATTTAACCACTTCGAGACATACCCGGCAATGTCCTGCCAACAAGGCTCTCCGATGACCCAGTGAGCATGATTTTCGAACTCCTTGTAGGTAGAAACGGCGTCATATTTCCTGGCAACTTTCCGGACGACAGATGCAGGAGTTATCCTATCTTCGGCTCCGGCAACAACGAGAACTGGACACGTCACCTTCGATTCATCCACTTTTGCCGCTTCTTTGGTATCAAACAACCAGAACCCGATTTCACTAGCTGCCCGGCCAGACTCATAAACAAATTTATCATAAATTTCTTTTCTTTGTTCTGCCGGAAGCAAATTGAATATGGAATAGACGGCCTCATCAAAAGTGATAAGCATCGGTTTTTTCCAAAATCCCCATTTTTTCAACACACTCCAGAAACTTTTAATGACCGAGGATTTTAGAGCCATGATGCCAGAGGGCGAGGCAGGTGTTAACAGTACAAGAGCTTCGGCTAATCTCCGACTGCCGAGTATTTGGGCCAGAAGACCGCCCATGGAATGTCCCATGATAATCGGTGACGCTTCGAGTTTACGAATTTCCTTCTCGAGGTCTTCAGCATAATCCAACAAGCTCGTTTTTCCCAACTGCGGATGAGGGGAGTCATCAGGATCGACATCGTGATATCGTAAGTCGGGGATAACACAATGATATCCCTTTTCCTCGAAAAAATTCTTATAATGCTCCCAACACCATTCACCACACCACATCCCATGGATCATCATTATAGTTTTACTCACAGTTTTTCTCCCATTAATCCATTCATCTTCTTTCCTGCCCCCTCAACCTCATGGATCCCATTTGAGGGAATTTCAATTTATTATTTTTTGGGGTGGATCTAAAGCTTCAGCCCCATAGCATTTTTTTGTATAAGGATAAATGAGATCATCTTTCAACCTGATCACATGCAAGAGCTCATGGAATAAAATTGAGGCAACCGAACCACAGGTCTTCAAGAAAGCATCAGGGTACAGGTAAATCGTACTCCCTCCCTGAGGAGTGCCCCCACATTGTGTTATTCTGCGGAATTTTCCCCTCCTCTCTGTATAACTTTATCAATCTAAACCATCTATCTATCTTATGAGGCGGATTAGCCTAGCAAAACATTCGGCTTAATTATCTATTCTTTTTGTCCCCCAAAAATTAGCATCACCCATCTCAGATGACAATTTGCCTGTCATCTCATCACCTTCAACGGTGGCATACGCACTGACATCGATTATCTGGCCTCCGGCATCTAAACTTACAAAAAATGTTAATTCATTATGATCTAAGTCAATATTTTCCATAGTGCCACTGCCCATCTCAAAAATCAGCTCTCCTGTTATTTCATCAGCATCCATTGTAAAAACAAATTCCATTTGGATCCCCACGTCGGTGTTAATATCCCATGTTCCAATTAAAGCGCTGTATTCTGTTGACTGAGAAAAAAAAGCCTTCGCTGAAGCAAAGCTAACCAATAAAACCAAATAAAAAGCAAAGATAAACTTGAAAACAGTCCTCATCTTTTCCCTCCTTTTTGTAGAAATACGTCCCCATAACAAACTTAATTCTATTTCTTCTACCCAGCCTCCTCTTTCTGGCATCAACTTCATCAAAACCTGGATCAGCATCCTTCCACAGGTCGAGGAATCTCTGGTAGTGCTCTATAGACTTAGAACTCTTTATCCAATTTCTCTTCGAGTTTGAAAAAGTGGATGGCATTCTCACGGAAAAGCTTCAGCGCAACATCTCGGGCAACATCTTCGGTCATCGACCCTCTTTCCACTCTAGCAGCAAGAACCTGAGCAACAATATCTTTGCCAAATTCAAGCGAGCCCATTGATTCCTCTATAAAACCGCAGTCACCACCCCAGAAAAACTTGTTGTATGGTACACAGTCAAGCATTTCATCGAGGGCTCTTACAGCCGCTTCTCGCGAAATCTGCGGCAGCCACACAAGATCGAGATAGACATTCGGAAACATTTTGCCTAGAGCAATGAATTCACCTGTCCATGGATACGCGCCATGAAACAGTACAAACCTAGCCTTAGGATAACTGAGGAAGAGATTGTTCAACTTGGTCGGTCTGCTGTTTTCGAGAGTATTGGCGTTCCCCGCAAGATATCCTGTATGAACCTGAATGGGAAGATCAACCTCGATGGATTTTTTTATGAACCAATGGAACATAAAATTCTGGAGGGCTTTTTTCTCTGCATTAGATAACGTTTTCGACGATCGTTTGAAAAGTTCTTTCGCCTTTTCATAAGGAACATCCTGGAAATCAATGGTCCGTGAATAGGCAAGCGTATTTTTTAAGCTCACTGCTTTGTATTTAAGAAATTTCTTCATGATATGGTCGGCAAAAGCAAGGTAGTCATCTAAGCTTTTTATAGCGAAGCCCTCCTTTTTAGCCAGCTCAAATGGGTCTTTGAGAACAGAATCTTTGTAGAGGTCCATCTCTGAGCGTTCCGAGATCAAAAAGACGATGGAGTTTATATTGAAGACGAGGGCAAAATAACGGGTGTCGATATCAACATTAAAATTATCCCAGTACTGGTCTAAAAACATTATGTCGAACCCGGTTCTCTCGACAGCTTTTTTATACCAGTCTTCACGATCGTTGTAATTTTCTGCGATTTCCTCAGAAAGAGAGGCAATCCTCTGTTTCGTGAAGTAGGACTCATCTAAACCGTACAGAATACGGAAGCCGGTCAGAAAATGGCTGTAATAACTGGTGGTGCGGGAAAAGTCAAGATACCGACCATACATATCCCACAACTCATCGAGGCTGCTCTGATTCAGGACATCTGGTTTGAATTCTGGAGCTCCAGCAGAGACAAGATCTGCTTGAAGATAAGAGTTAGCAAGAATCGTATAAAAGGTGTAATTTTGTCCCACATAATCAGCTGGCTCGCGCTGGTGCTCATGCGTGTTAATCACTTTAATGGTGTCAATATATGCCTTGAGCCGATCATAAGTTGTTGTGCTAGTCTCTTTACAATTACTTACAGAGCAGATGAAAATTGTGATTAAAATAGAAATAAAAACATATCTTATATGACCTTTTGGATGAAACATTACACCACCTTTCCTAATTCGAATTTTCTATTTTTGAGAAAGCTATAAATCAGCCAGCCTCTTTCTGGCATCATCGACCTCGGGCCGGCCAGGGTCAGCATCCTTCCAGAGGACGTGGAATTTCTCGTAGTGCTCTATGGCTTTGGCTTTTTTGCCCTGCTGTTCGTGGATCTTGTGTGGCTGCTGCAGATTTCGCGAGAAGCTGCTGTTAGAGCCCTCGATGAAATGCTTGAATGTGTACCATCCAACAAGTTTTTCTGGGAAATACAAGTTAATAACAACCACTACAGGAATAAATCTCATTCATATCTCAGAGCCTCGATTGGGTCCAGCTTTGATGCCGTATAAGCTGGGTAAATCCCAAATATTAGCCCCACTGATACTGCAATGCCAAAAGAAATAATGATGGAAACTCCAGAGATTAAGGTCCTCCAATGGGCATAGAGGCTCACTACTTTAGAAATACCATATCCTGCTCCTATTCCTATGCCGCCTCCAACAAGGCTGATAAAGACAGCTTCAGCCACAAATTGGAACATAATATCTTTTTGCCTAGCTCCAACTGCTCTTCTTATACCTATCTCCCTTGTCCTCTCCAGAACAGAAGCCAGCATAATATTCATGATGCCTATACCACCCACTAGCAGCGAAATGCCAGCGATACAACCCATTGCAATGTTGAAGATCCGTTGGGTTTCCTGAGTTTGGTGAAGGAGTTCCTCAGGAACTATGATTTTATAATCTTTTGTATTTCGGTGAAGACGATAAAGAAGTCGATCTATATAAACAGCCGCATCTCTGATATATCCCGGATCTTCCATTGTCACAGCGATTTCACTAAGCTGGGATTTGTATTTCTCGAGTTCGAATTTCTTCAGGGCTGTATTGATAGGAATGTAAATATCATTTGAGATACTCTCTATCTCAATTCCCTCTATCTCCCCCTTGGCTTTTCCTTTCTTAAGGATAGTACCGATAACTTCAAACCACAGATTATTGATTTTTATCCTATTACCGATGGGATTTCGAAATGCAAAAAGGTCTCTCTTTGCTTTATGGCCGATTACACAAACATTCGCATGCTGAGCATTATCATATTCGTCAAAAAAACGCCCCTTATCAACTAATAAGTTGAGAGTCAAAGGGTACCGTGGATCGGTCCCTATAACACGGGCGTCACTCTTTCCATCACTAGAGCGTATAAAATGAGGCTTGATCAACTTTTGAGGAGAAAGATATTTTATATAAGGAACTCCTTCTTGCAGGGAGATGAAATCTTTTAAAGAAAGACCGGGGGATTTTTCTCTAATTGTTTTCAACCTGTCTTCCTCATATTCAATATTTTGAATGATGATGTTCTTGGCTCCCATGAGATTAATAATTTCAAGTGCTTCCTTTTTAGCTCCTTCGCCAATTGAAAGCATAGAAATCACTGCACCAACGCCAAAGATAATTCCAAGCATGGTCAAAAAAGTGCGGAGTCTGTGGGATGCCAATCCTGCAAATCCGATATTAATAATTTCAGAAATATTCATAGAGTTTATTTTACCCGAGTTAACAGAAATCCCATCATTTAGAGGAGGTCTCTTTTGTCGCGGCTTTCTTAGGTGCAGAGATTTCCTCCGCTTCTGGTCCTGCAAAGGGATCTCTCAATGCAATCTTATCTCCAGGAGAGAGCCCCTGAGCAACAATTATATGAGTGGTGTTCCTTTCCCCCAAGACTACTTCTCTCTTCTTGGGAGATCGACTTCCCATCAAATAGACAACCGTCTTCCCCTCTCTTTCAAAAACTGACTCGATCGGTACCGAAACAACATCAGGAATTTTCTTGATGATAATGTCCACCATACATGTCATACCTGGCCTCATTCGAGGGTCCATTTCATTTAGGGAGACCACGGTATCAAATGTCTTGATTTTCGCATCCCAATCTTTTTTTGTAGCCATGGAAGAGACTCTATCCACTTTCCCAGTGAATTCCTTTTCTGGAAAGGCATCTATCCTGATTAAGGCTTCCTGTCCAGCCTTGACATTGGATACATCCACTTCATTCAGGTACATTTTAATCTCCATGGCGGAAAGATCTGGAATTTCGAGAATCGGATATCCAGGCCAAACTTGATCTCCTTCCTGAACTTTGCTCATCCCCATTCCTTTCCATATTTCCTTTAACACCACCAAACCGTCTTTCGGAGCTATAAGGGTCATGTCTTCTAAGCTCTTTTCGGCCATTTTATAGTCTGCCTCCGCCTTGATCTTCTTCTCATACAGGACATTTAACTCTGCTTTGTTAGACTTGCTTTGGGATTCCATTTTCTTCAGAGTTTCTTGGTATTTCTTTTCTGCCTGTTCATAGCGAAGTTTAATTTTCTCCTGCTCAACTTCAGAAAGTAAAATTGTTTTTTTCAACTCCAGCTTTGCCTCTTCATACTGGAGCTGAGTATTATCCAATTCCATTTGGTTGTTTCTATTCTGGCTTTCTATGTCGGATAACTTCTTTTCAATTTCATTTTTAGCAATTTTCAGATCAGATAGGCTTTTCAGCATTTCCTGCTGCTTTTCTACCTTATCGAACTGGACGACGATATCGCCTTTTTTAACGTTGCTACCGTCTTTTATAAGCTTGTTTATCTGAAGTCTTCCTCTAACCCGGGGTGCAGATACACTCACCGAATGAATTGCAGCCACTTCTCCGGATTCAATTAATCTGATAACAAATTCTCCATAATCGACTTCAGAGGAAGCAACCGCAGATTTTGAGCCTCTTTGAACCGAAATAAAAACTAAGGCGATAATAAGAATAAGAATCGGTATTCCAAGGATGAGTTTCTTCTTCATGGTTACTTCCCCAAATCTAGAAACATAATATCATAGAAAAGAGTTTCATTTCTGGCTCAAAAAAAACAAACATAGTATTTGATTCCATCTTTTATGCTTAATTTTTGCCCTGTTACTTACATTTTTTTATACCATAATGGAAAATTAGGGTCAAAAAAAGAGATAAAAATAAAACTAAGCTAATTATTGAGTATTATCAATGTCACATCTTTGCTCAGAATAGGTGCTTCCTCCGATATAGACATACTAACATTTAGAGTATAATCACCAGGCGAAATGCCTGCCATGTGCATCGCACACTTACCATATTCCCTTCAGCAATCATCTCTTCTATATTGTGTTGCATACCTCCAAATGTATCAAAGGCCCATGTGATGTGTCCTTTCGCTGCTTCAATGCCATGCACCTTAGAAGTTGCTGAGTGGGCTATACAATCAGGAGCATAAATTTCATCCACCAAAGCAAATATAGAATCAACATCACCCTTATCAAATTCCACAAGATAACGCTCTACAATAGCCTTATTCTGCTCCTCAATCTCTGCCTGGGCTCTGAACTCTTCAAGCTCTGCCATCGCTTCCTTGTCCTGACAGCCGACCATAAAGCATAAAATCAGAGCCAAGGGTAGAATCATACTAAGTTTTTTCATCCTTTTCTCCGAACTAGTTGAGTAGCTTTGATGTTTTAATCAATCACTCAGGTATTGGCAGGTCTGAATTAAAAATGTCAATGGCGATGAGCCATGAGCCGTCCTGCTGTTTTTTCAGTATCTCAATGAACTTCCCGATGTCTTGGATTGGTTCAGGTGCTCCTTCAAGTGTAAATGTCATAGAATACGTTCCTCGGACAAAGGCGAGGTCATCTCGTCCGTCAATGTCCTCAAGTGTCATGTTGAATGCAGTAGCGGGCGGGAACGCTTCACTGAATGCCTTTAATGCTTCTCTTCCCTGAACCATGGGCGCATTTGGAGGCATCATGATTGCATCCTCAGTATAGTATTCTATGGTTGCTACATAACCACCTGTCATTACAGCTTGCACATAATCATCGTGTGCTGTTCTGATAGAAGCCACATATTCATCAGATAAGCCTACCACTTCAACTCCGATTTCCTCAGCCACCTCTTCACCCTTCTGGCAGCCAAAAGCAAAACAAAGCAGAATGGCCAAAGGAATAATCAATAGTAGTTTTTTCATATTATTCTCCCATCTGAAATCTGGTTCCTGATTAGTTATTTTTTCTCTTCTGGTGGTTCTGGAGGCTGTGGGGGAGTGAGAGTGAAACCTAACTGCATCATCATCTCCAGGACATTGTAAACAACGAGTTCCTTTACGATCTTTCCGTTTTCGACGTAGTCGATTCCGATTCCGTGAAACCGAACCTGTTTACCTGTCGGAGGCAATTCACCTTCGGGCAGAACCAAAGGTCCCGTGTTGGTTCCCGTAACCGTAAAGGTGGCTGCGATTTTATTGCCCTTTGTAATGATCTCATCGAATGTCATATTCATATCGGGAAACGCTGTGCGAGCAAATTTGACCCAATTTTTAATGCCCTCATGACCGACAATATCTTCAGGAAAAGTGCTGGTTTGAGCCACAATCTCGGGAGCAAAGATATCCTCAATTGAATCCAAGTTTCCTTCATTCCAAACTTTCAACGCAGTATCCAAAAGGGCCTTCGCTTCTTCCTCGGTGATTCCCTCTTCACCCCTCTCGCAGCTAAAACTAAAACAAAGCAGAATGATCAAAGGAATAATTGCGAGTTTTTTCATTTGTCCCTCCTTTTTATATTAAAATCGGCGATTAAAGCCTAATCCCGTAACCCAGCCAGCCTCTTCTTTGCATCCTCGACCTCAGCAATCCCCGGATCAGCATCCTTCCAGAGGTCGAGGAATTTCTCGTAATGATCTATGGCCTTCCCTTCCCAGCCTTTCTGTTCATACAATTTGGCTAACTTGTAATGATACCTGGGGTGGATGAGTTGTCTGCTTCTAATCTCAGGATCAAAAGTAATGAGCTTTTCATATTCAGCAATGGCTCCGTCTATATCACCCATCTGCTCATTAGCCCGGGGTAAAACGTCCTTCATTATGGGGAGATTATACAAAATCATTGAAGACATATAGCTAAAATCTTCTGGGCGAAAGAGTGTTTGTTCCTCGAAAACAGCAATAGCTTCTTCGGGGAATCCAGCTTTGAGTGCCAACTCGCCATTTAAGACTTTAATATAAAATGCCACCCATTCTTTCCGGTATGGCGGCATCATCTTATAGAGTGATTTCATCTCTGCTAATATATTCTTGGCTGAATCAAAATGCCCGGCCTTTATTTCCAATAGCCCCGACAGTAAGTGATAGGCTCCTTGATAGTAAAATTTGTTAGAGGGAGAGTTTTGTACAAAGTCGTCTAGCCAGGCTTCATTATACCTACGGCTTTGATCAAGCTCTCCCTGGTCATAATAAATGAATGCCTTCAGCCAATTAATAAATGGCAACCCCCAAGCATACTCTGGTTCTGATAATTTTTCAGCTTCATGAAAGTAAAAATTGCAGTCGTCCAGACTCCCCAACAAGTATCGGCAAAATCCTTTCCAAAGATACACCTCCTTTTGGTTCCCTGGAGAAGCCACTGCAATGAACTTATCAAACCACCTCATAGCCTCTTCATAATCTCCCTTCAACGCAGAGATATATGCAATACAAAAAATTGACGAGTGAAAATCCGGTTTAATCTCTAATGCGTCTTTGTACGTCGCGATGGCCTCATCCAGCTTGCCCATCCAAAAATATGAAGCAGCCAGAGAATCGATCGGATTGGCCTCGCCCGGATTCAATTCCACATATTTTTCTCTATGCTCAATTGCCTTTGAAAAATCCCCCATACGCTCATATATGCTACCTAGAATATTGTGAACTTCCCCATAGCTGGGATCCAGCTCCAGGGCTTTATCAAACTCCTTTATTGCGTTGTCAAAATCTCCTCTATCCGAGTAATACAAACCCAGATTATAAAAATTTTCTTTTTCCTTAGGAAATTTTTCGGCTCTCTTTCTAAAGATATCGAGATATTTTTCTGAATCCTTCTCTATATAATATGCATAGACCAAATCGATAGAAATCCTCTCCTTTTCAGTCGCTTCGTGCGACAACGTTTTAGCCCTTTTAATGGCAGTGTCTCTCGCCTCAAAATTCTGTAGGTCTCTATATACCAGAGCGAGGTAGTAATATGCAATGGCAAAATCAGGGTCAAGCTCCACGGCTTTTTCGAAAGCGATCCGTGCCTCATCGTTATAGTACTTTCTCCAATTCTCCCTCCCTTCCATGTAGTATTTGTAAGCTTCCATCGAACTGGTCGTGACATCAGCTATAGACATGTCTTCAGATTCAACGCCTTTTCCCACAAGGCCTAGACCCTCAGAGATTTCCTTGGTTAGCTCATCAATCTGTTTATTTATAATGCTTGAAACTCCCTCTCACTTTGAACTGAAGCGTTTGAGGGCCTTTTTAGTATCCACATCCAACACGTTCACATTCGTGGCGAATGTGTCACCCGCTTTGATATAGCTTCCCGTAACGATGCTTTGGATGCCTTCAAGTTGGCACAATTCGAATCCGAGCTGCTTGTCGATGATATTGACATCCTTTTTTCCCAATTGCTCGACGAGGTCTAACATCCGCTCCCATGTGGCCACATAGAGTTCGCTATTCCGCTCAAGGCTCGTGATGAGAAGGTCAGGAATTGCCTTCTGTAAATAGTCAAAGGCTTCATCCCCAGTCTGATTCTCAAAACTTATGACAGCTATGGAGTTCTCGATCTTGGGGGCAACCACAAATGTCTTTTGCAACCAGGGCTGCCAGATCACCATCACAACTACTATAACAAGAGCCATGAAAACTAATGCTGGGATGAGAAGCTTTTTTAGGCTGAACTGTAATGTTATCTCCCTCGATGTAGGAGGCTTTCTTTCAGGAGCAATTCTCTCTGTGGTCGGGATGCCTTTCTCAATATTCGTTAGCTTAGATCTCACTTCATCCGCACGCTGATACCTTTTTTCCTTGTCCTTTTCCAAGCAATTCAGGATTAGGGCATTAAAATCCGCTTGAACCTGAGGATTCAACGCTTTGGGATCTTTTGGTTTCTCCCCTTTATGCTTCATGGCTATGCTTAAAGGAGTATCTCCTTCAAACGGCAGCTGCCCTGTCACCATCTCATACAGAATCACACCAAGGGAATAGATATCTGAGCGATGGTCCACTTCCTTCGCCTCAGCTTGTTCTGGGGACATATACTCAGGGGTTCCAATAATTATGCCTGCACCTGTTATACCTTTTGTTTCTAAAGATCGGGCTATCCCAAAATCCATGATCCGGGCATTC